>NZ_LZRW01000045.1:0-280103 GCF_001974945.1 Bacillus sp. I-2
TAGGAACACTGGTCACTGGTGGAAATGTTCATGATAGTCGTATGTTAGATTCACTCGTATCAAAGGTGACAAAGAAAGTCGGAAAACCCAATGTAGTCGCAGTAGATGCTGGATATAAAACACCTTATATCGCCAAGTTTTTAATGGATCAAAAGATAAGACCTGTCATGCCTTACACTCGCCCGAAAACAAAAGTTGGTTACTTGAAAAAGAATGAATACGTATATGACGCACATTTTGATTGTTACATTTGCCCCAACGGGCAAATTCTCTCTTATCGTACAACAACTAGAGAGGGATATAAGCAATATGCGTCTGATTCAGAGGTATGTAAATCCTGCTCGTTTTTAGATAACTGTACACAAAGTCAAAATCACATCAAACAGATTCACCGACATATTTGGCAGGACTACCTAGACGAAGCAGACCATCTGAGACTCACTAAAATGAATAAGAACATCTATGCAAAACGGAAAGAAACGATCGAACGCGTTTTTGCGGATGCAAAAGAAAAGCATGGAATGCGATGGACGAAACTTCGAGGACTGAAAAAAGTTTCGATGCAGGCGATGCTTACTTTCGCTGCCATGAATCTTAAGAAATTAGCAAACTGGACATGGAAAGAGCCATGCCCAGCGTAAAGTAACTTATCAATTTTATCAAAATAAGTGAAAACCCCACTTTTACTTGAAATAAAGGTGGGGTTTGTCTACGGTCTGAGCCCCCTTTTTCATAAA
Organism: Bacillus sp. I-2; assembly: GCF_001974945.1. Lineage (NCBI taxonomy): Bacteria > Bacillati > Bacillota > Bacilli > Caryophanales > Bacillaceae > Bacillus > Bacillus sp. I-2. The sequence goes on from NZ_LZRW01000045.1 coordinate 738, forward strand.
GGGGGCTTTTTTTGCCTGATGACGATTTTTCTTGAAGAAAATGCTGAAAAGGCTATTTTACGGGATTCATTAGCATGATATGAACCCCTGAGGAATAGGATGATATAGAGGCTTTCTCATCAGTCTCACCATCTTTCAGTTTGATCTCATACACATGAGGTGGGAAGGGGTTCTTATTGAATGGGAAAAAGAAAAAATCGACTTAAAGCATGGCTGACAAGAACACTTGAAATCCCTCCAGACGTGATGATGGATCTTCCCCGTATTACGATGGTTGGCAGACTCCACATTTACATAGAGAACCATAAAGGGCTTTTGCTTTTCAGTGATCAAGAGGTAAGGCTGATGCTCAAACAGGGACAATGCATTATTTCAGGGAAAGATTTTGTGATTAAAACGATTTTGCCAGAAGAGATTTTATTGGAAGGGAAAATCGATGAGGTCCGTTATATTGATTCTTAACTGACGGAGGGGAGAAGCGTGAAGAATAAATGGTTCGCCTATTTTATTGGCAGAGTGGAAGTGGAGATCAAAGGAAACGGTATTGAGCGGCTCATTAATGAGTGCACGAGGCAGGGGATCACAATGTTTCAAGTGAGCCGCCGTCAAGACAGCGTGCGCTTATTTATTCGCTTATCAGATGTACATGCCTTCAGAAAGGTACGCAGACATCATGACGTGACATGTTCATTTCATCAAAAAAAGGGCTTTCCATTTCTACTCCTATGGTCAAGGAAGAATATCGGATTTACCCTTGGGATTGTGTGCTTTCTAGTGACGATATTGGCGCTTTCAAACATGGTATGGAAAATTGATATTAAAGGAGCCAATCCAGAAACTGAACATCAAATGAGAAAGCATTTAGACGACATTGGGGTGCAAAAAGGACGTTTTCAGTTTCTAATGGGAACACCTGAAAAAATTCAAAAATCCCTTACAACCAATATTCCAAGCATCACATGGGTCGGCGTAGAACTAAACGGCACAACCTTTCAAATGAAGGTTGTGGAAAAAAATGAACCCGAAAAAGAGAAATACACGAGTCCTCAGCATATCGTCGCCAAGAAAAAGGCTGTCATCACGAGAATGTATGTAGAAAAAGGGGAGCCGCTTGCCGCGGTTGATGAACATGTAAAGAAAGGACAGATGCTTGTCTCTGGACTCATTGGCAGCGAAGATCAGCAAAAAACGGTAGGAGCCAAAGCGAAAATCTATGGTGAAACGTGGTATCGTTCTGAAGTTTCTGTCCCTCTTCGAACATCTTTTGACGTCTTTACGGGTAAAATGAAGACAAAGCACAAGCTCTCCGCATTTGGAGGCTCACTGCCATTTTGGGGCTTTTCTTTTAAAAAGGATGATTTTAAGCAGCCAAAAACAGAAACAGAAGTTCATCCGCTTCATTTCTTAAACATGCAGCTCCCATTCTCTTATGAAAAGGAAATTACAAGAGAAAGTGAGAAAATAAATCGAGAATACACAAATAAAGAAGCGGTTCAAGCAGGGATTAAAATGGGTAAAAAAGAATTAGAAGAGAAGCTAGGTCAAACAGGAGAGGTGAAAAGTGAAAAAGTTTTGCACGAGACAACAGGGAATGGTAAAGTTAAGTTAATCATCCTTTACCAAGTAATAGAAGATATTGTTCAACCAACACCTATTGTTCAGGGAGACTAGAGAATGACAGAACATTTACTTGAGATTCAACAAAAATTGGATAGCCCAAACGAAGCGATTGCTTTATTTGGCAATCAAGATGCTTATCTGAAACTAATGGAAAACGAGCTGAACGTCTCCATTATTACGCGTGGAGAAAAAGTGTATGTTTCTGGTGAGGAAGCATCAAGAGATACAGTAAGCCGTTTGATCACATCTCTTTTACATCTCATCCGTAAAGGAATTGTGATATCTGAACGGGATGTCGTCTATGCCATTAAAATGGCGCAAAAAAACAAGCTGAATTATTTTGAAAATATGTATGAAGATGAAATTACGAAAAATGCCAAAGGAAAATCGATCAGGGTGAAAACAATCGGCCAGCGGGAATATGCTGCGGCGATGAAAAAAGATGACCTGGTCTTTGGAATTGGACCCGCTGGTACAGGGAAGACGTATTTGGCAGTTGTCAATGCGGTACATTCACTGAAAAATGGACATGTGAAACGGATTATCCTGACAAGACCAGCTGTTGAAGCAGGAGAGAGCCTTGGCTTTTTACCAGGTGATCTAAAGGAAAAAGTAGATCCTTATTTAAGACCACTATATGATGCCCTGCATGATGTGCTTGGCAGTGATCATACGGAACGTTTAATCGAGCGCGGCGTGATTGAAATAGCGCCTCTTGCCTATATGAGAGGCCGGACGCTTGATGATGCATTTGTGATTTTAGATGAAGCGCAGAATACAACACCTGCCCAAATGAAAATGTTTTTGACGAGACTTGGGTTTGGCTCTAAAATGGTCATTACAGGAGATATTACACAGATTGATCTGCCAAAGGGCATGCAGTCAGGTCTTGCGGCTGCAAAGGACATGCTTGCAGAGATCAAGGGCATCTCATTTATTGAATTAGACCAGACAGATGTGGTCAGACACCCGCTTGTGGCGAAGATCATTGGCGCATACGAAAAGCAAAAATGAACTGAGTGACCCGATCGTCTTCATCGGGTCATTTTGTTTCGATCGTGGTTTAAAGTAAAAAAGGAGGTACTTTCCTTGAGAAAGAATCAAAAAGGCAGTAAGCGCAAAAGAATGCTGTCTAAAAAAGAACCTCAGAAAATGGAGCGCTCACGTTATTTAAATGTTTTGCTGTACGCTGGTTTAGCAGCCATTTTATTCGTGGTGCTCTTCTTCCATGTAAAGCCTGAATCGCTCGACTTAGATTTATTTTCAGTGAGCGAACAGACCATCTATTCTCCGTCAACCGTTGATGATCAAGAAGCGACAGAAGAAAAGAAACAAGAAGCAACAGATCAAGTAGAAGATCAATATACGCTCAAAAAAGCGTATTCTGATAATCGCGTAGACCTCATCTCATCCCTCTTTGAAGCCATTAAAGAAGAGAAGAAAGCAGCTGATGATAAAGAGAACGCGCCATCAGATCAAGAAATGGTCAAGCGTGTCAAAGAAAAGCTCACAACAGATATGCAGGAGGCTGTTTCGGATCAATCCATCAAAGCACTACTCCAGGCAAGTGATGAAAATCTCTCATTTACTAAGGATTCCATCATCACAGTGGTGAATTCACTGATGAGTAAAGAAATCACAGCAGCGAAATTACAAGATGAGAAAAAACAAGTCAAAACAGAGCTTAAAAACAATTCGATTCCATCAAAATACTTAAATGCGGCGAAAGAAATCGGTGAATTTGCGATCATTCCAAACTATGTATTTGACCCAGTGGCAACAGAGAAGAAAAGACAGGAAGCGGCTGACAATATTCAGCCTGTGCAAATTAAGCAAGGACAAATCTTAGTTGAAGAAGGAGAGCTCATTGACCGGGAAGTTTATCGCAAATTAGAACTCACGGGTCTGTTAAACAGCTCAAATTTATTTAAGCCTGTAAGTGGTCTTCTCATATTAATTGGACTTTTCTTAGCAGCGATTGTTCATTCCCTTGAATCGAGGAAAAAATCGCTTGTCCATAAGAATAAGTCGTTACTGCTTTACTCGCTTATTTTCACGATTATATTAATTATCATGGAAGTGTTCAGCCTCTTCCAGGAAACGAAGTATACGACGATAGGCTATGTCGTGCCAGTGGCACTTGGCACGATGCTGATCAAATTGCTCATTAATGAGCGGTTAGCGATCTTCTCCGGACTTGTATTTGCTCTTTGCGGCAGTATGATGTTTAATCAAGGAGTAACCGGCGTCTTTAACTATGTGATCTGCGCTTATTATCTGATGAGCGGGATGGCGGGTATTTTATTTTTAAGAAAACATAATGCAAGATCTAAAATATTGCAGGCTGGGCTTTTGGTGGCTTTGGTGAATGTACTTGTGGTTTTATCCATTACACTCATCCAAAACTCTTCACCATCAGGGCTTGAAATCGGTGTGAACCTCATGATGGCGATTGTGTCAGGGTTTGCATCATCTATCTTGGTCATTGGGTTAATGCCTGTTTTTGAGAGCATGTTTGGTATTCTTTCCACAATGAAACTGATTGAATTATCCAATCCAAATCATCCGCTACTCAAAAAGATTTTAACCGAGACACCAGGTACATATCATCATAGTGTCATGGTGGCGAATTTAGCGGATGCTGCATGTGAAGCAGTCGGCGCAAATGGTCTTTTAGCAAGAGTCGGTGCTTATTATCATGACATTGGGAAAACGAAAAGACCGCAGTACTTTATCGAAAACCAAATGAACATTGATAATCCGCATGACAAGCTTTCTCCTCAGCTGAGTAAAAATATTATTATTGCCCATACGACAGATGGCGCTGATATGCTGAGAGAAAAGAAGTTTCCTGAAGAACTTGTCGATATTGCCGAACAGCATCACGGGAAGTCTCTTTTAAAGTTCTTTTACTATAAGGCGAAAGAGCGTGATGATCAGGTGACAGAAGAAGAATTCCGTTACCCTGGTCCAAAGCCGCAGTCAAAAGAAGCAGCGATTATTTCTGTGGCTGACAGCGTTGAAGCGGCGGTTCGTTCGATGCATAATCCAAATCCAGAGCGGATTGAAAAGCTTGTCAAAGGCATTATTTCAGATAAAATGCAGGACGGGCAATTTAGTGAGTGTGACCTCACATTTAAAGAATTAAATATTATCAGCCAAACGATTTGTACAACATTAAAGGGGATTTTCCATTCTCGGATTGAATATCCAGATGCCCCGAAGCAGAAGGTGAAGTAAATGACATTGTTAATCGATTTAATAGATGAAACAGGACAAGTATCAAAAGAGCAGCTTGAAGAAGTGGAAAAGCTTCTTCAGTTTGCTGCAGATGAACTTGAGGTCAAGGATCAAGCGGAAGTATCAGTGACGATCGTTTCGAATGAAGAGATTCATCAAATCAATAAAGAATACCGCGGAAAAGACGCACCAACAGATGTGATCTCCTTTGCACTTGAGGAAGAAGGAGAAGGGGAGATTGAAATCATTGGAGCGGATGATATCCCGCCTGTACTTGGTGACATTATCATTAGTGTGGATCGAACGAAAGAGCAGGCAGAGGAATATGGACATTCCTTTATGAGAGAGCTTGGATTCTTAACGATTCATGGCTTCCTCCATTTGCTTGGGTATGATCATATGACAGAGGAAGAGGAAAAAGAAATGTTCGCCAAACAGACAAAAATCTTGGATGATTATGGTCTTTCGAGATCATCGTAAGAAAAGAAGGCCGCTCGCCCGTTTTTTTCGGAGTTTTTACTATGCATTTAGAGGAATATGGCGAACTTTCTTGAATGAACGGAATTTTCGATTTCACACAGTCGCAGCCATCATCGTGGTGATCTGCGGCTTTTGGTTCCGCATAGACCCATTTGAATGGCTGATCATTCTTCTTCTTTGCGGGGGAATGTTTGCGCTTGAGCTTGTCAATACAGCCATTGAACATACAGTGGATCTGATGACAGAAGAAAGGCACCCGCTTGCAGAGAGAGCGAAGGACGCTGCGGCAGGCGCTGTTTGCGTTTACGCCGCGATTTCGGTTATGATTGGGTTGATCATCTTCTTACCGAAGATCATGCAATAGAACAATATTACTATTTATTAACATTTTTAGAAATGGGCGTGAAAATGTCACGTGAATTATGTAAAATATAAATGTGACAGTGGTACCATTTCTTCTGAAAGTGGGAACTAGGAATGAACAAACAAGAGTTGATTTCAGAAGCAATCAAAGCAAGAGATTTTGCATATGTACCCTATTCTAAATTCAAAGTCGGTGCAGCATTACTGTCGAATGATGGAAAAGTGTATGGCGGCTGCAACATTGAAAATGCAGCATATGGTATGTGTAATTGTGCGGAAAGAACAGCACTTTTTAAAGCCTATTCAGAAGGCATTACATCTTTTCAAATGTTAGCAGTGGTGGCTGATACAGACCGTCCTGTTTCGCCGTGCGGCGCATGCAGACAGGTCATTTCAGAGCTATGTGCACCTGATATGCCAGTGATTCTAACGAACTTAAAAGGACATATATACGAAACAACAGTAAATGAACTATTGCCAGGCGCATTTTCACCGGAGGATTTAAATGACTAACGAAAGTTTCAAATCAGGATTTGTATCAATTATTGGAAGACCAAATGTAGGGAAATCAACCTTTCTTAATCGTGTCATTGGACAAAAGATCGCCATCATGAGCGATAAGCCCCAAACGACGCGAAACAAAGTGCAAGGTGTTCTGACAACAAACACATCACAAACGATCTTTATCGATACACCGGGGATTCATAAACCTAAGCATAAGCTTGGTGATTTTATGATGAGGGTGGCTCAAAATACACTGAAGGAAGTCGACCTGATCTTGTTTATGATCAACGCACAGGAAGGCTATGGCAAAGGTGATGAATTCATCATTGAACGACTAAAGCAAACATCTACACCGGTGTTCCTAGTCGTTAATAAAATTGACCAAATTCATCCAGATGAACTGTTCCTTTTAATTGATGAATACCGCACACGTTACCCATTCAAGGAAATTGTGCCCATTTCAGCTCTTGAAGGAAACAATATCGACACGCTTCTTCAGCAGATTGAAGGTTATCTTCCAGAGGGCCCTCAATTTTATCCGGCAGATCAGGTAACAGATCATCCAGAACGGTTTATTATTTCTGAATTAATTCGTGAAAAAGTGCTGCATTTAACGAGAGAAGAGATTCCGCACAGTATTGCGGTTGCGATTGAATCGATTAAGCCAGATGAAAACGGCAAGATCCATGTCGCGGCGACCATTGTCGTAGAACGTGATTCGCAAAAAGGGATCGTCATTGGTAAACGAGGCAGCTTGTTAAAAGAAGTGGGACAAAAAGCGCGCAGAGATATTGAAGCACTTCTAGGCTCAAAAGTGTATTTAGAGCTTTGGGTCAAAGTTCAGAAGGACTGGCGTAATAAATCCACTCACCTGCGTGACTTCGGATTTAGAGAAGACGAATATTAAAAATCGCTGCATTTGTCAGCAAATCTGACAATGGTGCGGTTCGATTAGTAAAAATTGTTTATCATGAAATGGAGGTAGCCTGGTCAAGATAAAATTAATATGTTGGATGTAGCGTTGCTGCTTCTAATAAAGAAAGGTGGGGTTTTTATGTTGAATTTTACATGGAACGTATTTTCACAAACAGGAAGCGTTGACACGTATCTGCTTTTCAAAGAGTTAGAAAAGGAGAACCTGGAAAGACCCGATGTACTTGAAGAAGAAATAGCACGATTTGATTTTCCAATCTTATAATTCTTGACCCTCTCCAGCGCTCGGAGTGTAGACAAATGCTCATTAAAAGTGAAGGAATCGTCCTTAGAACAACAGATTATGGCGAAACAAACAAAATTGTCACGCTGCTCACTAGAGAACATGGAAAAATTGGCGTGATGGCAAGAGGCGCTAAAAAATCAAACAGCCGCCTGTCAGCTATAAGCCAGCCGTTTTTATACGGCACCTTTCTCATCCAATCATCAACAGGACTTGGAACGCTCCAGCAAGGCGAAATGATTGAAAGTATGCGGGCCATTCGGGAAGACTTATTTCTGACCGCATATGCCGCATATATGACGGAATTGATGGATAAAGGGACAGAAGAAAAAAAGCCAAACCCTTATTTGTTTGAGCTTCTGCTTCAATCTCTGCGTCATCTCAACGAAGGTACAGATGCTGATATTATTTTATTTATCGTAGAGGTCAAAATGTTATCAGTGATGGGGATGAAGCCTGAACTTGATCAATGTGTCCACTGTGGTCAAAAAGAAGGGCAGTTCCATTTCTCAATAAAAGATAACGGCTTCATTTGCCAAAATTGTTTTTCGAAAGATCCATATAAACTGCCCTTATCCCCCGCAGCTGCAAGGCTGCTCCGTTTGTTTCATTATTTTGATTTATCAAGGCTTGGTCAGGTTGATGTGAAGCCGCAGACGAAACAAGAAATTCGTCAAGTGCTTGATCACTACTATGACGAATATTCCGGCCTCTATTTAAAATCAAAAAAATTCATGAATCAGATGGAATCCATGAAAAAGCTAATGGGCGGGGAAAACAAAAGTTGACATCTCCCATGACTTTTTGTAAGATCATCTAAGATAAAATATGTTGCATTGACAGAAAGAAGTACTTACGTAAAATCCATAAAAGCGACCTTAGGGCGGTGTGAGCTAAGGATGGAGGCGTAACGAAAGGCATTCTTGAGCAACGTAAAACAAAGCGGCTGGGTGCTACGACACCAGCAAATAGGGTGGAACCGCGGGAAAAACTCTCGTCCCTATGTTTGCAAGAACCTTGCGAGCATAGAGACGGGAGTTTTTGTGTTCTCTTACAAGGTTCTAATCCCACCCGCCATACATAGCGGTTGGTGTAGAAAAGATGGAGGTGCGATCATTGAATATTCAAGACATGATTTTGACGCTGCAAAAGCATTGGTCAAATGAAGGCTGCGTATTAATGCAGGCGTATGACACAGAAAAAGGTGCCGGAACGATGAGTCCATACACGTTCCTCAGAAGCATCGGCCCAGAGCCGTGGAAGGTAGCATATGTAGAGCCTTCAAGACGCCCGGCTGATGGCAGATATGGAGAAAACCCAAATAGATTGTATCAGCATCATCAATTTCAAGTGATCATTAAGCCATCACCTGACAATATTCAAGAGCTATATCTTGAATCATTGAAGGCACTTGGCATTGACCCGCTGAAACATGATATTCGTTTTGTGGAAGACAACTGGGAAAATCCATCTCTTGGCTGTGCAGGACTTGGCTGGGAAGTATGGCTTGATGGCATGGAAATTACGCAGTTCACGTATTTCCAACAGGTCGGCGGCTTAGAATGTAAGCCCGTTTCTGTTGAAATCACATACGGTATTGAACGTCTTGCTTCTTACATCCAGGACAAAGAAAATGTCTTCGATCTTGAATGGACAGACGGATTTACGGTCAGAGATTTATTCTTAATGGCTGAATACGAGCACTCTGTTTATACATTTGAAACATCTAATACTGACATGCTGTTCGAGCTATTTACAACCTATGAGAAAGAAGCACATAGCCAAATGGACAAAGGGCTTGTTCACCCGGCATACGATTATGTCCTCAAATGCTCTCATACGTTTAACCTGCTCGATGCAAAGGGTGCTATTTCTGTGACTGAGCGAACTGGCTATATCGGAAGAGTGCGTCAGTTAGCAAGAAAAGTAGCCAAAACCTATTATGAAGAACGCGAAAAACTGGGATTCCCTATGCTAAAAGAGGAGGCGGCTTCTCATGAATAAACAAGATGTATTACTTGAAATCGGCTTAGAAGAGATGCCGGCTCGTTTCATGCCAGAGAGCACAAAGCAGCTAGGTGAAAAAGTAAAAGCATGGTTTGAAACGCAAAATATTTCATTTGAAGAGACTGCTTTATTTAACTCACCTAGACGTCTTGCTGTACTTGTGAAAGGTGTCGCAGAAAAACAAGAAGACATCAAAGAAGAAGCAAAAGGGCCGGCTAAAAAAATTGCCCAAGATGCTGAAGGCAATTGGACAAAAGCAGCTGAAGGCTTTGCGAGAGGACAAGGTGCTTCAACAGATGATCTCTATTTCAAAGAGATCAAAGGAGTGGATTATGTCCATATCCAAAAATTTCAAGAAGGAAAGCAAGTCAAAGACCTTCTGCCAGCGTTAGGTGAAATCGCTGCTTCATTAAGCTTTCCAAAGAACATGAGATGGGGAAGCGAGGATTTACGCTATATCCGTCCGATTAAATGGATTGTTTGTTTATTTGGAGAAGAGATTGTACCTGTTGAAATTGCTGGGGTGAAAAGCGGCCGTGAGACTAGAGGACACCGTTTCCTTGGAACGACAGCCAGCATTGACACACCTGCTTCCTATGAACAAACATTGCGCGATCAATTTGTGATTGCAGACTCAGATAAAAGAAAACAATTCATTACTGAACAGCTAGATGCACTATCTACAGAAAAAGGCTGGGTCATTCCTGTTGATCCTGAACTTTTAGAAGAAGTGAACGACCTTGTAGAATATCCAACTGTGCTGTCTGGTTCCTTTGAAGAAGAGTTTCTTGCATTGCCGGAAGAAGTATTGGTGACGACAATGAAAGAGCATCAGCGCTACTTCCCTGTGAAAAATGAGCAAGGGGAATTATTGCCGCACTTTATTACAGTCAGAAATGGAAACAGTGAGGCGCTGGAAAATGTCGCAAGAGGGAATGAAAAAGTACTTCGTGCGCGTTTATCAGATGCTGCATTCTTCTATAAAGAAGACGAAAAACTAGTGATTGAAGACAATATTAAAAAGCTTGATAAAGTGGTATTCCATGAGAAACTTGGAACAATCGGCGACAAGCTGAAGAGAGTGACTGACATTGCAACTCGTCTAGCGGCGCATGTCGGAGCAGATGACGAAACCACTAAACGTGTGGCGAGAGCAGCAAGTATTTCCAAGTTTGATCTTGTGACTCAAATGGTCTATGAATTCCCAGAATTACAAGGAATCATGGGTGAGAAATATGCAAGAGCTCTTGGTGAACATGAAGAAGTGGCAAGAAGCATCAACGAGCACTATATGCCGCGCTTTGCTGGTGACGAGGCGCCATCCACTTTGATTGGTGCGATTGTGGCAGTAGCAGATAAGCTCGATTCTATTTGTTCATTCTTCTCAATTGATGTAATCCCAACGGGTTCTCAAGACCCTTATGGACTTAGAAGACAAGCGAGCGGTATCGTTCAAATCCTGCTCGACCGTCATTGGAATATTTCATTTAAAGAGCTGTTAGCACTTGCTCAAGTAAAGGCAGAACATGAAGCTGCTCTGATTGAATTTTTAACGCATCGTTTAAAATATGTTCTTCAAGCAGAGCATATTCGCCATGATGTTGTTGATGCAGTGCTGGATGTTGAAAATATTGAGCCATATGCAGTCGTCAAAAAAGCAGCTGTTCTTGAAGAGAGTGTGAAACAAGAAAGCTTCAAAGAAACGGCTGAAGCATTGGGACGCGTCATTTCAATCAGTAAAAAAGGGGAAGACGCAGAGATTCAGCCTGAACTGTTTGAAAATGAACATGAGCAAAAGCTGTTTGAGGCGTATCAGCAAGTAGAGAAAGCTGTAAAGGAACATGTAGCAGCAGGACAATACAGCCTGGCACTTGAGGCGCTAGATACGTTAAAAACACCGATTGTTCATTATTTCGATCATACAATGGTTCATGCGGATGATGAAAAAATGAAGCGAAATCGTTTGGCACAAATGGTCAAACTAGCCAAAGTCATTCAATCATTTGCGAATATGAACAATTTAATTGTAAAATAAATACCTAAGAACGGTTGCCTTTTCCGAAGGGCAATCGTTTTTTACTCATTTAATTCACGGTTTTTGAGTGGATTTTTGTTTCATTCGGACAAAGATGCGCTATAATATGATGAGTTATGAAAATGATATACATAAAATAAAGATTTCGCTCTCTCTATTTAAAGGTGGTGAGTACAATCGAGTTAAATAAACGGCAAGAGCAGATTTTACAGATTGTCAAAGAGAATGGTCCGATCACTGGAGAGCATATCGCCGATCGGCTGAACTTAACAAGGGCGACCCTCAGACCAGATTTAGCCATTTTAACAATGTCAGGCTTCTTAGAAGCAAGACCAAGGGTCGGCTACTTTTTCACAGGAAAAACAGGCACGCAGCTTCTCGCAGATAAGCTGAAAAAACTTCAAGTGAAAGACTTTCAATCCATTCCAGTGGTGATACATGAGAATGTTTCGGTTTATGATGCGATTTGTACGATGTTTTTAGAGGATGTGGGCACATTATTCGTTGTGGACGATCACTCTATTTTAACAGGCGTGTTATCAAGAAAAGACCTCCTTCGCGCAAGTATAGGGAAACAGGAGCTTCCATCTATCCCTGTCCATATTATTATGACAAGAATGCCGAACATCACCGTTTGCCGCAAGGAAGATTTCATTATGGATGTGGCGAAGCACTTGATTGAAAAGCAAATAGATGCACTTCCTGTGATAAAAGATACGGATAAAGGCTTTGAAGTGGTCGGAAGAATTACGAAAACAAACATGACGAAAATACTTGTCAGCTTATCGGAGAACGAAATAATCTAATGACAGAAGACTGCGAGGGGATGTTATGAGTAATCGCGTAATTTTTGTGGTATCAGATTCAGTTGGAGAAACGGCAGAGCTCGTGGTCAAAGCGGCACTTAGCCAATTTGATGGCGGCTCATCAGACCATTCAAATATTAGAAGAATCCCGTATGTAGAGGATGTTGGTACGATTAAAGAAGTCATTTCACTGGCGAAAGCAGATAATGGGATCGTCTGCTTTACTCTTGTAGTGCCAGAAATGCGCCAATTCTTAATCGAGGAAGCAGAAGCAAATGGTGTCGTTTATTATGACATCATCGGTCCACTCATTGATAAAATGGAGACGGCATATGGAAATGAAGCGAAACATGAGCCGGGTCGTGTACGTCAATTAGATGAGGACTATTTTAAAAAGGTAGAAGCGATCGAGTTCGCTGTGAAATACGATGACGGCAGAGACCCTAGAGGTATTCTAAAGGCTGATATTGTACTCATTGGTGTATCACGCACGTCTAAGACACCATTATCTCAATATTTGGCACATAAACGGCTGAAGGTAGCGAACGTTCCAATTGTACCTGAAGTTGATCCGCCAGAAGAGTTATTTTCAGTTGATCCGAAGAAATGTATCGGTTTGAAAATTAGTCCAGACAAACTAAATCATATTCGCAAAGAGCGTTTAAAATCTCTTGGTTTAAATGATCGCGCTATTTATGCGAACATTGAGCGGATTAAAGAGGAACTAGAGTATTTTGAAAAAGTGGTTGACCGCATTAACTGTCAAGTCGTTGATGTATCGAATAAAGCAGTTGAGGAAACGGCAAATGTCATTCATCAAATGCTGACCAAAAGAGGTTCCGAATAAACTCAGGATGCTCCTCCTGGGTTTTTCCTATGGTGGGAAACGGGTAAACAAAAACAATGGCATATTTGCTGCATTTGTATTATAATAAAAAATTGTGATAAAATGATTGATTTTAGGTTTAAGTTAAGTCAAGAACGAATAAACTAATATTGGCAGAAGTCAAGTGATTCTGAACATAACTTTTCGACAAAATGAGTTTTACTGTTGATTGCTTTATAGGGGAAAAGTATGGTCTTTTTGCTTCTCTAAAGCAGGAATAAGGTGGAGGGATGGAGAATTAGTCACCTGAATGAACGTAAAAAAGAGAGGACGATTTATGTCGATGCAGATGCTTGTCCTGTAAAAGACGAAATCCTTTCTGTCGCATCTCAATTTCAAGTACCAGTGACGTTCATTGCTTCATATGAGCATTTTCAAACCAAAAGATCTCCACTTGAAGATTGGCGGTTTGTAGATACACATAAGGAAGCAGCGGATTTAGTCATTGCAAACTCAGCTGCTGCACAAGATATTGTCGTCACCCAAGATATTGGTCTTGCCTCCTTACTGCTTCCGAGACAGGTCATTGTTCTGTCTGAGAGAGGACGAATGTACACAAACGAAACAATTGATTTTGATTTGGAACGCAGGCATGTTTCCAGCAAACAGCGAAGAAAAGGTGTATACGGAAAAGGTCCCAAAAAGCTTTTAGAAGAGGATAAGAAGCGATTTATGGCGCAACTACAAAAAATCCTGTCGAATCATGAAGGATTTTTAAATTAAAAGGCGAATAATGTACGACGGAGTGTTATTAGGATGAGCAAACGTATACCAGATGAACTTTTGGAGCAGATCCAAAAAAACGCAGACATTGTCGAAGTGATTGGAGAATACGTACAGCTTAGAAAGCAAGGTCGAAATTACTTCGGTCTTTGTCCATTCCATGGTGAAAATACTCCTTCATTCTCTGTTTCAGCAGATAAGCAAATCTTCCATTGTTTTGGCTGTGGTGCAGGAGGCAATGTGTTTTCTTTCCTCAGACAAATGGAGGGCTACTCATTTATTGAAGCCGTTTCACATGTGGCTGATAAGTACCATATTGATCTGCCTGAGCAGGTGGCGAATGCTCAGATGAGTTCCTCTCAGCAAGAGGACACTGCAGATCATAAAATGATTGAGGCCCATGAGCTTCTTAAGAAATTTTACCACCATTTGCTGGTAAATACAAAGGAAGGTCAAAACGCACTCGATTATTTACGGTCCAGAGGCTTTACGGATGAAACCATTGCCAAGTTTGAGATCGGGTATGCTCTTGATTCTTGGGATTTCGTGACCAAGTTTTTAGAAAAACGAGGATTTGATCCTGTGATGATGGAGAAGGCTGGTCTTTTGATTCAACGTGAAAACGGCACAGGCTTTTTTGACCGCTTTAGAGATCGTGTCATGTTTCCCATTCATGATCATCATGGAACGGTCATCGCTTTTTCCGGAAGATCGCTTGGTGATCAGCAGCCTAAATATATGAATAGTCCTGAAACGCCGCTTTTTCATAAAAGTAAGCTGCTTTATCACTTTCATGACGCACGTATGCATATTCGCAAACGCGAACGGGCGGTTCTTTTTGAAGGATTTGCAGACGTCATCTCAGCTGTTACATCAGGTGTCGGTGAAAGTGTTGCAACAATGGGTACGTCTCTTACAGAAGAGCACGTAAAGCTTCTCAGGCGGAACGTAGAAGAGGTCATCCTTTGCTATGACTCTGATACGGCCGGGTACGAAGCGACCATGAAAGCATCAGATTTGCTTGGAAAAAGAGGATGTAAAGTTCGCGTTGCCATGATACCAGATGGACTTGATCCAGATGATTACATTCGTAAATATGGCGGCGAGAAATTTAGGAATGACATCATAGATGCAAGTGTGACATTAATGACGTTTAAGATGAATTTTTTCCGAAGAGGAAAAAACTTATCAGACGAAGGAGACCGTCTTACTTACATGAAGCAGGTTCTCCGAGAAATCAGCCGGTTAAACGGCTCTTTGGAGCAAGAGATTTACATGAAACAGCTTGCTGGGGAGTTTTCGATCTCACTTGATTCATTAAAAGAACAACTGGAGCTGTTTGAAAAACAGCAGCGGCAAGAAACCAAAAGCACGCAGGAAGAAAACGGGCTTGAAAAACGGCGTGCACATCTGTCAACACAAGTGAGAAGAAAGCGTCTGCGGCCGGCATATGAAAATGCAGAGCGAATGCTGCTTGCTCATATGTTAAAAAGCGATGACGTGATCCGCAAAGTACTTGACAGAATCGGGATTGAATTTAATATAGAGTCGCACAGGGCGCTGGCAACGTACATTTATGCCTTGTATGAAGAAGGCAAAGAACCAACGCCGCAGCACCTGATGAACCGGATAGAAGATGATGTCATGAATCAGCTGTTGACGGATATATTGATGATTCAAGTCGGAGACGAACTAAGTGAAGCTGAATTAAGTGATTATGTAAAAAAAGTGTTGAATCATCGGAATTTGTCAATGATAAAGGAAAAAGAACTAGAACGTGCAGAAGCGGAGAGGCAAAAAGATTTCTTCAAAGCGGCAACACTTGCAAAAGAAATTATTCAGTTGAACCGTTCGCTGAAGTAATACGTCTATTATTAATGACAGGACTTACGGCTGGCAATGAATCCTTTACGGGAGGAGCATAAGACCGCAAGCATCTTGCCTTCATCATTATTTATTTTATTTCCTATTTGCTTCGTCATCTGTTTGATAGAGAGAGAAAAGCAGGGCGGAAGTAAATCGCAAGTTACTTTAGAATTCGTTGCAAGCTTTGGAAGGAGGGATCCATAATGGCTGATAAACAAGCCCACGAAACCGAAACTGAATTAACCTTTGAACAGGTGAGAGATAAGCTCACTGAAACGGGTAAAAAACGGGGCGTTTTAACATACGAAGAAATTGCAGAGCGTATGTCTAGCTTTGAAATTGAATCAGACCAAATGGATGAATACTATGAATACTTAGGCGAACAGGGTGTAGAGCTCATTAGTGAAAACGAAGAGACAGAAGACCCAAATGTTCAGCAGCTGGCTAAAGCAGAAGAAGAATTTGACCTGAATGATTTAAGCGTACCACCAGGTGTCAAAATCAATGATCCTGTTCGTATGTACTTAAAAGAAATCGGACGCGTCAATTTGTTATCTGCTAAAGAAGAAATTACGTATGCTCAAAAGATCGAAGAGGGCGATGAGGAATCAAAAAGAAGATTAGCGGAAGCGAACCTTCGTCTCGTTGTCAGCATTGCGAAACGCTATGTCGGTCGTGGTATGCTGTTCCTTGACTTGATTCAAGAAGGAAACATGGGTCTGATGAAGGCGGTTGAGAAGTTTGATTACCGCAAAGGATATAAATTCTCAACATATGCGACTTGGTGGATTAGACAGGCGATCACACGTGCGATTGCCGATCAGGCGAGAACAATCCGGATCCCGGTTCATATGGTGGAAACGATTAATAAATTGATCCGTGTTCAAAGACAGCTTCTGCAAGACCTAGGCAGAGAACCAACGCCTGAGGAAATTGCTGAAGACATGGATTTAACTCCAGAAAAGGTAAGAGAGATTCTTAAAATTGCGCAAGAGCCTGTATCTTTAGAAACACCTATTGGTGAAGAAGATGACTCGCATCTTGGTGATTTTATCGAAGACCAAGAGGCGACATCTCCATCTGACCACGCTGCGTACGAACTCTTAAAAGAGCAGCTTGAAGATGTATTAGACACGCTGACGGACCGTGAAGAAAATGTGCTAAGACTACGTTTCGGACTAGACGACGGAAGAACTCGCACGTTAGAAGAGGTTGGTAAGGTGTTCGGCGTAACAAGAGAGCGTATCAGACAAATTGAAGCGAAAGCTCTTCGTAAATTGAGACACCCAAGCAGAAGTAAACGATTAAAAGACTTCTTAGAGTAGAAACCGGACGGATCTTGAAAGAGATCCGTTCTTTCTTATCAAAAATGAAAACGCTTTTTTCAATCTGATTATATTTTACTGAATAACAAATGAATTTGCAACGTTCTTAGAGAAAAGATGTATAAAAAATACATCTAAATGTGCTGAAGGCTTCATTTCTCATCTTGAATCATTTTTGTCTAATCTGTGAACTTGACCAAAGTTTTGTATCATAATTCGTTTACTTTTTGTAAAATTAAAGTAGAATTAGAATTGTTTGCATAGTCTCAAAGGGGTTTTCACAAAGGGGAGGATGAAAGAAATGAAACGGAATCCACTTATACCATTTTTATTGATTGCCATTTTAGGTATTGGACTCACTTTTTTCTTATCAATGAAGGGGCTGAAAGATGAAGAAAAAATTGCCTCAGGGGGTAAAGAGCAAAAGCAAGAAGAGACAGCAAATGCAACGCCGGAAGAATTGTATAAGCAGAACTGCATAAGCTGTCACGGGGAAAACTATGAAGGCGGTGCAGGTCCTGCATTAAAAGGTGTTGGAGACAAGCTTGAAGTAGCTGACATCAAGAAGAAAATTCAAGAAGGCGGCAACGGGATGCCAGGCGGGCTGATTCCAAATGAAAAGCTCGATGAAATGGCGGAATGGGTGTCTAAAATTAAATAATTTTATACAAAAAGCTCTTTTTCAAAAGAAGAGCTTTTTTCATTTGAAAACGACTTTTAAAAAGTCCATAATTTATATAAGATAGACAAGTATGAACATTAAAGAAAAGTAGTGATACGTATGAATGAAATGAATTTATCCAAAAGATTAAAAAAAGTCGCAGACTTTTTACCAGATGAGGCAGTCTTCGCTGATATCGGCTCAGACCATGCCTATTTGCCATGCTATGCGATTCTGCATCAAAAAGCAGTGAAAGCCATTGCTGGTGAAATTACCGATGGACCGCTTCAATCGGCGCAGCAGCAAGTACATAGACTTGAATTAGATGAACAGATATCGGTCAGAAAAGGAAATGGCCTTGAAGTCATTGAAAAAGGCGAAGTGAATGCAGTGACGATTGCAGGTATGGGCGGGGCACTCATCGCAAGCATACTAAATGAAGGAAGGTATAAGCTCGCAGGCCATGAGCGGCTCATTCTTCAGCCGAATATCCATGCCCACCATATTCGTTTATGGCTTTATCAAGAGAGGTATGAATTGATAGATGAAGTCATTTTAGAAGAGGACGGCAAAATATACGAAATCATCATCGCAGAAAAAGGTGATAAAGATAAAGCTTATGAAGGAATGTCACTTGAAGCAGGCATGCTAGTTGGCCCGTTTCTTGCGAAAGAGCAAAATGACGTTTTCCAGCGCAAGTGGATGCAAGAGCTACAGCATATGGAGAAGATAGAAAGTCAAATTCAGCAGGCGGCGCGGACAGAAGAAAATAAAGAACGCCTTGAAGAGCTGAATGCGAAAATAAAGATGCTAAAGGAGGTTTTGACTGTTGGCTAAAACAGTAAACGGGCATGAAATCATCCAATTGTTTGAACAATTTTCACCAAAGGCATACGCCATGGAAGGGGATAAAATTGGTCTTCAGATTGGGACATTAAATAAAAAAGTAACCAATGTGATGATCACCTTGGATGTATTAGAGAATGTAGTAGATGAGGCGATCGAGCGAAAAGTGGATCTTATTATTGCTCACCATCCGCCGATTTTTCGACCATTAAAACATGTAGTGACGGATCAGCCGGCTGGACGTATCATTGAAAAATGCATCAAACATGATATTGCAGTATATGTGGCACATACGAATTTAGACGTAGCTGATGGCGGAGTCAATGACTTGCTTGCTGAGGCCTTAGAGCTTGAAGAAACAAGAGTGTTAGTGCCGACATACGAAGATCCAATCAAACAGCTTGCTCTGTATGTCCCAGAGGAATTTGAAGAGGCCATCCGGACAGCTTTAGGAAATGCGGGCGCCGGCCATATCGGCAACTACAGCCATTGTGCGTTTTCAAATGAAGGGACAGGCAGCTTTTTGCCATCAGAAGAAGCTGAGCCGTTTATTGGTGAGTCGGGTCAATTAGAATTTGTGAAAGAAGTGCGGATTGAAACCATTTTCCCAGCAAGTATAGAAAAACAAGTGATTCGCGAAATGATTAAAGCACATCCTTATGAAGAAGTCGCCTATAGTGTACACACGACAGATATTCCTCCTATTCAAAAAGGGCTTGGCCGTATTGGAGAGCTAAATGAGCCAATGACACTGAGAGATTTCACGCAATTTGTGAAAACGAAGCTGGATGTGAATGGTGCTCGTTTTGTAGGAGCCCAAGATGCTGTTGTGAAAAAAGTGGCGGTGCTTGGCGGAGACGGAAATAAATATATCCATCAAGCGAAAAGAATGGGTGCCGATGTGTATGTGACAGGAGACCTTTATTTCCATGTTGCGCACGATGCCATGATGCTAGGGCTGAACGTTGTGGACCCAGGACATTATGCTGAAAAGATTATGAAAGAGGGCGTAAAGGCGAAGCTCCAATCGCTATGTGCGGATAAAAAGTATGACGTACAGCTCTTTGTTTCTGAATCAAACACAAACCCATTTCAATTTATGTAAACAAAAAACGTCAGAGCATATCCGCTCTGACGTTTTCTTATTTCTTTGTTTTGACGCGAGGTAAAATTTTAGAAAGAGGAACGGTTCGTTCAATCTTCCAAGTTGTTTCATCATCTGGTTCATAGTTTTCTAAGAA
This sequence comes from Bacillus sp. I-2, assembly GCF_001974945.1. Taxonomy (NCBI): domain Bacteria; kingdom Bacillati; phylum Bacillota; class Bacilli; order Caryophanales; family Bacillaceae; genus Bacillus; species Bacillus sp. I-2. The sequence continues at coordinate 20,557 of NZ_LZRW01000045.1, forward strand.
ACGAATGACTTCCTTTGTAATAGGTGTTGGTGTTGAAGCACCAGCAGTAACGGCAACGGTTTTGACGCCCTGCAGCCATTCCAGCTTGAGTTCACTTAAGTCGCCAATACGGTAAGCCTGCGTTCCGGCAATCTCCATTGACACTTGTGCGAGACGGTTAGAGTTATTACTTTTTGGATCGCCGACAACAATGGTTAAATCGGCTTGGCCAGCTTGCTGCGATACAGCTTCCTGACGCACCTGTGTCGCAAGGCAAATTTCTTGATGGTACTCGACGTGAGGGTATTTCTCTTTAATCAGCTCCATCAGGTCGTGGACATCCCATTGAGACATCGTCGTTTGGTTCGTGATGAGCAGTTTTTCTGATGTTAAATCGAGTGCCTCAATGTCAGCTTCTGTTTCGACAAGATGTACCTTGTCAGGGGCTACTCCGACAGCTCCTTCTGGCTCGGGATGACCCTTTTTCCCAATATAAATAATGTCATAGCCATCGGCTGTTTTCTCTGAAATGAGTTCGTGAGTTTTCGTTACATCGGGACAGGTCGCATCAATGGCGACAAGGCCTTTTTCTTCTGCGATTTGACGAACCTCAGGAGAAACGCCGTGAGCTGTGAAAATGACTGTTCCACTTTCAACCTGCTTTAAAATGTCTAAGCGGTTTGGTCCGTCCAGTGTGTAAATACCGTCTTCTTCGAAGGCATCAGTGACATGTTTGTTGTGCACAATCATACCTAATATATAAATTGGGCGTGGCAAGTTCTTATCAAGTGCGGCATTTTTAGCAATGACCATTGCATCCACAACGCCATAGCAATAGCCACGCGGCGATATTTTAATTACATTCATTTATTCGTCCTCCTGTAGGGAAGTGCTGCTAGAGAAGAACAATATAAAAAGCCGTAAAAAACGGCTTTTTATCATTCTCTTGCTTCCATTATAGCCAAAGTAAGCGTATATATCAAAGATTGTTATACGCAGTGAACACTTCGCCGTTAAAAGATCACTAGACATATAGTTTTGGGACAGAGCTGCCAGATCTTTTTTTCGGTTTTGCTTCAGGAGCAGGTGATGTGTGAGGTGCTGTTTTTTTGACGAGGATGTCTTCTGGTTCTTTATTTTTTTCTATTTCGTCAGTTTGTGCTTCTTCCTCGTGCACTTCTGTTTCCGCGCTAGTCTCCGTTGATTCTGCATCAGCATCATTTGCACTTTCTTCATCATCATCCGCACTGCCAAGCTGGCTGTACAGTTTAATCATCGCAGGCAAATTTCTCACTAAAGGACCGTATTGCTGAATCATTGGCGTAAATTGCTGCGCCATCCCGAGCACTTTTTGAACATTTCCTAACATGCTTGAGAGGGTCGCAGGATTTGTGAAGCTCTGGATTCCTTGTAATCCCGCACCACCTCCAGAGACTCCAGCTCCTCCTGTGCCAGGAAGAAATTTAGAGAGCATGCCTTTAATTCCTGCTCCGCCGCCTAGTGCACGGCTCTCACCTCCTGGAATTCCGCCCATCCCGGGTAAACCGCCTCCCTGTACAGACGGGGAGCGAGGCATCATTTGCTGAAATGGATTGCCCTGCCCTTGAAAAGGCTGTTGGATAGGAGGCTGCTGCCTTCTTTGAAACATTCCGGGCTGTCCGCCATTTCCAAGGTGCCGGCGTGAGGGACGGCGCGGCTGAAAATCGCCCATAGGCCTTTGCCCTAACATACTTGTACCTCCCTTACTGCATTCTCTTTCTCTTCATAGGTTATGCAAGGAAGCACCAATTGGTTTCCTGTAGGAAAAGCGGACATGGTTTTTTTACTGAAAATCAGCTATAATGAGGAGATGAGCAAAAAGGCATTGCCTTAAGGAGTGAAAACATGAAAGAAACGAAATTTACGACATATGAATTAAAGCCTTTTATTATAGATGCTATTCATGAACTAGGCTTTTATGAGCCAACTGATATTCAAAAAAGAATCATCCCTGCTGTTTTAAAAGGAGAAAGCGTGATTGGCCAGTCACAAACCGGAACAGGAAAAACTCATGCGTACTTACTGCCGCTGATTCATTCAATTGATCCAAGCAAAGAACAGGTACAAGTAGTGATTACTGCACCTACAAGAGAATTAGCCAATCAAATTTTCAAAGAAGCTCAAACGATTTTAAAGAATGCTTCTCCAGAAGAAGAGATCAAAGCAAAGCTTTACATTGGCGGAACGGACAAGCAGAAATCAATTCAAAAGCTAAAAAACCAGCCGCATTTGGTGGTCGGTACACCTGGACGTATTGCTGACCTCATTCATGAGCAGGCGCTGAATGTTTATAAAGCGACCTCTCTTGTTATTGATGAAGCGGATTTAATGCTGGATATGGGATTTTTAGAAGATGTGGACCGTATTGGTGCACAAATGCCAGAACAGCTGCAAATGCTTGTGTTCTCTGCAACCATTCCAGAAAAACTAAAGCCTTTCCTGAAAAAATATATGGACAATCCAAAGTATGCGCATGTTGAACCAAAACGGATTACAGCTGAAAACATTCAGCACATTTTAGTTCCTTCTAAACAGCGTGATAAATTAAAATTGCTCCATGAAATGGTGACGAATGTACAGCCATATTTAGGGATCATTTTTGCCAATACAAAAACAACTGTTGATGAAATCGCAGCATTCTTACAAGAAAAAGGAATGAAAATCGGTGTGCTCCATGGCGGGTTGACGCCGCGCGAACGTAAAAAAGTCATGAAACAAATTGAAGATTTGGAGTTCACTTATATTGTGGCATCTGATCTTGCAGCTCGCGGGATTGACATTAAAGGCGTCAGCCACGTGATTAACTATGAACTTCCATCTGATCTTGATTTTTATGTGCACCGTGTTGGAAGAACAGCTCGTGCTGGTTCATCTGGAATTGCCATGACCATTTATGAGCTGGCTGATGAGGATGCACTCATTCAAATTGAGAAAATGGGCGTTGTGTTTGAAAACAAAACCATTGTTCATGGCGAATGGCGAGATGCAGATGACCGTCTGAAGCGTCAAAGACGTAAAAAAGCACCAAATGAAATTGAAGAAAAAGCAAAACGTCTTGTGAGAAAACCGAAAGCCGTCAAACCTGGATATAAAAAGAAAATGACACGTGAGATGGATAAAATCAAAAGACAGGAACGTAGAAAGTCAAAGCGTAGTGGAAAGTAGGGGGAAACATTGTTAAAGATTGGTTCACATGTATCCATGAGCGGAAAACATATGCTTCTTGCAGCGAGTGAGGAAGCTGCCTCTTATGGTTCGAATACGTTTATGATTTATACAGGTGCACCGCAAAATACGCGCCGTAAAAAAATTGAAGACCTCAATATTGAAGCTGGACAAGCGCATATGAAAGAGCATGGCATGACGGATATCGTCGTGCATGCTCCGTATATTATCAATATTGGAAATACAGTGAATCCAGCGACATTTGAGCTTGGTGTAGACTTCCTTCGCTCTGAGATTGAGCGTACGGAAGCGCTGGGAGCAAGACAAATTGTTCTCCACCCGGGTGCGCATGTAGGAGCAGGGGCAGAGGCAGGGATTCAAAAAATCATTGAAGGTTTAAACGAAGTCATTGTGAAAGGTCAAGAGGTTCAAATTGCACTTGAAACAATGGCGGGAAAAGGATCAGAGTGCGGAAGAAGCTTTGAAGAGCTTGCCCAAATTATCGACGGAGTGACACATAACGAAGCTCTTTCTGTCTGCTTTGATACGTGTCACACGCACGATGCTGGTTACCCGATTGTGAGTGACTTTGATGGTGTATTAGAAGAATTTGATCGAATTGTTGGTATTGACCGAATCAAAGTTCTTCATATTAATGACAGTAAAAACGTACAAGGCGCAAGAAAAGACCGACATGAAAATATCGGTTTTGGTGAAATTGGTTTCGATGCACTGAGCTATATTGTGCATCATCCGCAGCTTCAAGATGTGCCGAAAATTCTAGAAACGCCTTATGTAGGTGAAGATAAAAAGAACAAAAAACCACCTTACAAATTCGAAATTGCCATGCTGAAAGAAAAGCAATTTGATGAAGGCTTACTAGATAAAATTACGGGTCAGTAAAAAAGGATGCAACATGTTGAGGTGCCGCTAAATGCGGCCCTTTTTTGCTTAACTTGTAAACTGGTTAAACAAATCATTCACAGTCTGTGCTGTCTGTTTAGAAGTAATCGCTTCCACTTGCTTAAGAAGCCGGTTACGCTCTGAGTCATTAAAAATATTGATGTTTTTCCCGTTCATGAGTTTGGCCACCTCAGCAGCTTGATGAGACGTTAAACTGACGCCATACTGTTTCGCATACCTTAACAGATCATTTGCTGTGATCTGATTGAGCCGCTGCAGGACAATTTTTTGAATTAAAATCAATGCCATTCCTCCCCTCTGTAACAATGTATGGGCGAAAACGGAAAATGTGCAAAAAATTTTATTTTATTCTGTGAAATGATAAAATAGTAAAGTGGATAAAATGTTCATTGAAAATTTAACATGTGTAGAAGGGAGAACGTATGGCAAATAGTAAACAGCACAAAAAGGAATCAGTGCCTCATTTTATTTTGAGAATTTTTCTGATTCTAGTAGGAGCTGCATGTGCAGCAGTCAGCATTGAATTATTTTTAGTGCCAAACAATATTATTGATGGGGGCATCATCGGCATTTCGCTTATTTTGGATTATCTCTTTACAGATAACCCGTTTATTAATTTTGCGACGATTGTTGTCATTTTAAATATTCCATTTATGATATCAGGATACAAGCATATTGGGAAAACCTTTCTCATTTCCACTGTGATTGGGATTGTCAGCTTAGCCGTCATTGAATCTTCACTTCATCATGTGGAGGCATTTACAACACAGCCGATCTTAGCCACTGTATTTGGCGGGCTATTACTTGGATTTGGTGTTGGACTTGTCATCCGTAATGGAGGTTCAATGGATGGAACAGAGATCTTGGGAATTCTTCTGACGAAAAAAATTCCTTTCTCCGTCGGTGAGTTTGTCATGATCGTCAATGTGTTCATTTTTATTTGGGCGGGCTTTGTTTTCGGACCAGAGCAGGCTATGTATTCTGTCATGACATATTATTTGGCAATGAAAACAATTGATGCTGTCATTCAAGGGCTTGATGAAACAAAAGCTGTGATTATCGTATCAGACTATTATGATGAAATTTCAGATGCGATTCTGCATCGACTCGGCAGGGGAACGACAAAGCTGAGAGGAAAAGGCGGCTATACAGACGAAGAAAAAGATGTTATCTACGCTGTTGTCACAAGGCTTGAAATTACAAAGCTGAAATCCATTGTATTTGAAATTGATGACCAAGCATTTATCACGATTATGGATACGCATGAAACAAAAGGCGGTAAGTTCAAAACAGCCATTCATTAGCTTTTATTTTACTTTTTTATCTTTCTTTTATATAATGAAATGCATGTATGGACAGAGAAAATGGCAGAAGCCATTTTCTTTTTGTTGTATAAATCGTAATCATTCTTTTTATATTGATTAAAGGTGGAAAGATTCATGGCAAAGCCAATTATTGAAATGAAGGACATTTCGTACTCGTATGGACAGCGAAATGTCATTGATCACATTCATTTAACAGTAGAGGAAGGAAACTTTCTAGCACTTGTTGGACCGAATGGTTCTGGTAAAACAACCTTATTAAAATGTCTGCTTGGGCTCATTAAACCGCAGCAGGGTGAATTAAAGCTATTTGGCACGCCTGTCTCAAAATTTAGAGACTGGGATCAAATTGGATTTGTTTCTCAAAAGGCGAATAGCTTTAATACAGGTTTCCCTGCTTCTGTATATGAGGTCGTCGCAAGCGGACTGACCGCAAAAATTGGTTTGTTTAAACGAATGAGCAAACAGGATAAATGGCAAGTGGAAGATGCCATTCGCTCAGTTGGCATACAGGATTTAAAGCATCAAAACATCGGTGAGCTTTCTGGCGGGCAGCAGCAGCGTGCATTTATTGCCCGTGCGCTTGTCAGTCAGCCGAAGCTGCTCATTTTGGATGAGCCTACGGTTGGGGTCGACCAGCGGACAGTAGAAGGCTTTTATCAGCTGCTCGAAACATTGAACAAAGAAAAAGGAATGTCTTTAATTATCGTCACACACGACGTTGGCACCGTTTCTGATAAAGTCACCCATGTGGCTTGTTTAAATCAGACACTGCATTTCCACGGGGATGCAGAAGCGTTTGATTCAATGGATGATCAGGCGCTATCCCAATTTTACGGGCATGACATTCAAGTGATTCATCACGACCATCACCATCATGGGGGACATGAATAATGCTATTTCCATTTTTTCATTATGAATTTTTACAAAATGCGTTTATCGCAGGTATACTGATTGGTTTTATTGCGCCCTTACTTGGTGTATTTATTGTCGTAAGAAGGCTCTCGCTTATTGCAGATGCCCTCAGTCACGTATCACTTGCCGGTATTGCCGCAAGTCTATTTCTTGATAAAAAGTTTGGCCTTTTGACAGGGGTAAGCCCGCTCTACTTAGGGATGGCTTTTTCTGTTGCAGGTTCATTGTTTATTGAACGCCTGCGCTCCGTGTATAAACATTATCAGGAGCTTGCCATTCCCATTATTTTATCAGGGGGTATTGGGATCTCCGTCATTTTCATTTCACTATCGAATGGTTTTAATACAGATTTGTTTAGTTATTTATTCGGAAGTGTTAGTGCGGTTTCAAGACTTGATCTTTGGATTATTGTAGGAATCTCACTCGTTGTTGTGTTAGTTGTTGTGCTTTTATATAAAGAATTGTTTCTGCTTTCTTTTGATGAAGAGCATGCAAAGGCTTCTGGTATTTCAGCAAAATGGATTCATTTTATTTTTATCTTAGTCGTTGCACTTGTCATTGCGGCATCGATGCGTATCGTCGGTACACTGCTTGTGTCGGCGCTCATGACGCTTCCTGTTGCGGCAAGTATCCGCATTGCCAAAGGATTCAAACAGGCGATTTTCCTTTCGATCTTATTTGGTGAATTGTCTGTATTGGCCGGATTGATTTTAAGCTATTATCTTGATTTAGCGCCAGGCGGAACCATTGTGATGCTGTCGATCTTGATTTTAATCGGGTGTATTAGTATTGGGAAATTCAGAAGGGGGAATCAACATGAACGTACAAGAAGCGCTTGATTTATTAAAGGAAAAAGGTTACAAATATACAAGCAAACGTGAAGACATGCTTCAATTGTTTTCTGATTCTGATAAATACTTGACCGCTAAAAATGTGCTGACGGCACTAAGTGAAGACTACCCGGGTCTCAGCTTTGATACGATTTATCGAAACTTGTCACTATATGAAGACCTTGGTATATTAGAAACAACGGAATTGTCAGGGGAGAAACTATTCCGTTTTAAATGTTCATTTTCCCATCATCACCATCACTTTATTTGTCTTACATGCGGGAAAACAAAAGAGATCGATGCCTGCCCTATGGACAAGCTCGACGCCGATTTAGAGGATTATCATATTAGCGGACATAAATTTGAAATATATGGAACGTGTCCTTCCTGCGAACCGAAGGAAGTTCACTCATAAAAAAGCCAGCCATGGAGCTGGCTTTTTTGTTTTCTCTTTTGAAAACGTTTTACAAAGGGAGGCTGTTTCATTAAAATGAGATCAAGGTACTACATTTTGAAGTAAAGGGAGGGGTAAAAGTGGCCTATTACGTCGTGTTTGATGTAGGCGGGACGAGAACGAAACATGGATTAATGGATCAGGATGGAAAGCTGGTCTCTAGCGGTGACTATCAGACGAACTGCCGGCAGCTTGAACCGTTTTTAAAAGCCATGGCAGATGTGGTCAAGGAATATCAAAGGGTGACGAATGTCAGCGGTATCGCCATCAGTCTACCAGGCTTTGTGGACAGTGAATCAGGTTATACAGAATTTGCAGGCGCCATCATCGCCTTAAATGGTCAAAATGTAAAAACACTTTTAGAAGAGAAAACGTCTCTTCGTGTAGAAGTGGAAAATGATGCGAACTGTGCAGCTCTCGCAGAAAAATACAGCGGTCATGCGAAAGATTGTGACAGCTTTATTTGTATGACAATTGGCACTGGTGTCGGCGGAGGTATTTTTGCTAATGGTCAGCTTGTGCGCGGTGCATCCTTCCGCGGTGGTGAATTCGGCATGATGCTGACAGAGACGGAAAATGGCCAGTTTACAACTCTTAACAGCAGCGCTTCAACGGCTGGATTAATTCGGAGCTATAAAGAAAAGCAAGGAATACCGCAAAGTACTCAAATAGACGGTCAAGAAATTTTTGAAAAGGCGAAGCATGATCCGGCCATTGAGAAGCTGGTAGATCAATGGTACAAGCGAATAGCCATTGGCGTTTACAATGTAGCGACTGTTCTTAACCCGGAGAAAATCCTCATTGGCGGAGGCGTAAGTGCAAGACCAAATTTATTACAAAATATTGAAAAACATTTACATACACTGCATGCGTGGAAGAACATTCAGGTGAAGCTGGAAACTTGCTACTACTTAAATCAGGCAGGCATGAAGGGGGCACTTTACCATTTCCTCATGAAAGAAGGGCAGCTTGCTCCATCAAAAAAGCCGATACATTAAATGTATCGGCTTCAGCGTGTAGACAAATCCTCGTGTTTGTTCCGCTTCGGTGCTCGCTCAGTTACATTAATAAGCAGTTTGCAGATGCTGCTCATATTGTTTGATCCACTTAGATGCTTCCTGCCAGTTGTTTACGCGTATAATTCTGTCGTCAATTGGCATCTGGTTATAAGGGGAGTTAAAAAGTATAACCGGGATGTCAGCCTCTTTTGCAATCATTGTGGCATTGCCATGATGGTCTTCAAAAAATACATCAATTTTGTGCTTTTGAACGGCTTCCAGCTTATGATGACCGCCAACCAGCTCAATAGCATCATAGTGCACATCATGTTCTTGAAACCACTTGTAGGTGATATCCGAATGCTGCTGCCTTCTTGCGGTAATATAAATCAGTCTGTGCTGCTGCTTCATTTCGTCGAGGATCTCTTTTGCACCCTCAGCAGGCTTTGCCTGTTTATAAATAAGAGGCTCGTGCTGATCCATCCAGCCCCAAAATTCTTCTTGAGAAATTTTTAAAAGCTTCGTCAAATCATACTCTGTCATATCATCTAGTGTCATGGCACATTGGAACGACTCATTTAAGTAGGGAACAAAGGTGTCCTGTGCCGTCACTGTACCATCAATATCAATTCCTAAACGTAACATGCCCACACTCCTCATTTTTATACTCTTAAAGTGTAACATAATCAATTCACAATTCCAGCAAGTTTTAGCAATCATGAAACAGACATTTTTGCTCATACTAAAAAAGCTCCTTTCTATTAACCAAAAGGGGGAATTGATCATGGAAAGAGACGAGGATTTCAGAAGAAATGATCGTGAAATCGACACACACTTTAGTAATGATGATGGCTATTTAGAGGAAACAGCTGCTGAAATTGCAGAGCCATATCAAGCTTCAAGAGATCGAGAAGATAGACGAGGACGTGACCAAGCAGGTGACGAATCAGGCAGTAAAGGGATAGGCTATACAGCACTCGCGATTGCGATTATCTCATTATTTGTCTTGCCGGTGCTATTAGGGGTAGCGGCAATCGTCGTTGGTTATATTGCAAGAAGAAAAGGAGCACATGCGCTTGGCGCGTGGTCAATTGGGATCGGAATTGTTTCCGTCATCCTAGGCATATTTATCACCCCGTTCTTTTAATAAGAACAGAAAAACGCCTGACTATGACGTCAGGCGTTTTTTGTTAGGCATTCGCTTGTTTTTCTTTTTCAGCTTCCATTTTCGCATAATGTTCTTCAGCGATTTTATCGATTTCTTTTTTCAGTTCTTCGACCATTGTTTCTTCCGGTACTTTACGAACAATTTCACCTTTACGGAACAATAAGCCTTCGCCTCTAGCGCCTGCGATTCCGATGTCCGCTTCACGTGCTTCACCTGGACCGTTAACAGCGCAGCCGAGAACTGCTACTTTAATCGGTGCTTTGATTTTAGAAATATATTCTTCGACTTCATTTGCAATGCTGATGAGGTCAATTTCAATTCGTCCACAAGTTGGGCAGGAGATCAGTGTTGCTGCATTTGATGCAAGACCAAATGATTTCAACAATTCACGTGCTACTTTTACTTCCTCAACTGGGTCAGCACTTAATGAAATACGGAGGGTGTTCCCAATCCCCATATTCAAAATAGCGCCAAGTCCAGCTGCACTTTTGACTGTACCTGCAAATAACGTACCTGATTCTGTAATCCCAAGGTGAAGAGGATAATCAAAGGCTTTAGCCGCTTTTTCGTATGCTTCAATTGCAAGGTTTACATCAGATGCTTTCATACTGACGATGATGTCATGAAAGTCTAGGTCTTCTAGAATTTTAATGTGATGCAGTGCACTTTCGACCATACCATCTGCTGTTGGATAGCCGTATTTATCGAGAATTTTTTTCTCTAATGAACCAGCGTTTACGCCAATACGGATTGGAATGCCTTTTTCTTTTGCTGCTTTGACAACAGCTTCGACTTTTTCTCTTCTTCCGATGTTTCCTGGATTGATTCGGATTTTGTCTGCGCCTGCTTCAATCGCTTTCAGTGCAAGCTTGTAGTCAAAATGAATATCCACAACAAGCGGGATGTTAATTTGTTTTTTAATGTCCGCAATTGCATTTGCTGCACGCTCATCTGGACATGCGACACGCACGATTTGACAGCCTGCCTCTTCTAAACGTTTAATTTCAGCGACTGTCGCTTCGACATCATGTGTTTTGGTTGTTGCCATACTTTGAATGACAACCTCATTATTTCCACCTATAGTTAAAGGTCCCACTTTGACGGGACGCGTTTTAGTACGATGTGTGACTTCACTCACTTGTCAATCGCTCCTTAGTGTACAAGCAATTCTTTGCCGTGTACGTCGTGTTTTACAGTTCATATTGTAACAGTCTCTTTGTATGAATGACAAGGAATTAACGTTTTATCTCTTATAGACAGGAAACTTATACGTGCTGCCTGCCCTGATTTCGTTCGCTTTAACACCTTGATTCAGCTCCTCGAAATCCTTAATGACATCATCAAGTGGCTTGCTTGTATGTACGATGGAGAGGACTGTTTCACCTTGTTTAACAGTGACATTCTTATAAGCCTTTTTCTCAGCTGTTTGAAACGCACTTGCTGGGACAGCTGGGTTTTCCTCAACAGGGATAGTTCCATTTTTCAAATCAAAAAAGATAATAAAGAGGACAAACAAACTGATTAGTAAAAAAAGAATTCGCCGCATTTTACTCACCGCTTTTAAGAGTTTACTTCAGTCTATGCATGTCCTGAAATGATAGAACCAAAAAGAGGAGAAAAGCTGGAAAGGGTGGTTCTAGTTCGTTCTAGTATGTCTTGTAATAAAACTGCTTGGGTCGTTGGTGTAAATAGGAGAGCAAGCTCATATGACGGTTATGATAAAATAAGAAAGGGGGAGATTTAATGAAGAAAGTTAGTCAGCATATATATGTAAGAACACTAACAGAAAATGATGCAGAATCACTTTTAACATTAGAGCTTGAGAATCGCTCATATTTTCAGGAATTTACACCTTTGGTCAAAGATGATTTCTTCACGTTACCTCGTCAAATTGAACGAATTCAGCGGAGTAGGCAAAGAATTGCACAAGATGAATCTTACATGCATGGTATTTTCTTAAATGAAACCGATGCTTTAATTGGGACGATCTCATTAAGTTCTGTCGTAAGAGGTCCGATAGAAGGTGCTTGGCTTGGGTATGTACTCGATCAAAGGCAGGGCGGAAATGGATATATGACAGAAGCCATTCGTTTAATCATTGACTATGCCTTTTTTGAGTTGAATCTCCATCGTATTGAGGCTGGAGTAAAGCCAAGTAATAAAGGTTCCATTCGTGTACTTGAAAAGACAGGTTTTGAAAATGAGGGACTAAATCGTAAAAAAGTAAAGATTAATGGAGTGTGGGAGGATCACTATTTGTTTGCGATCATCCATCCAGATGAGTCCTAGCATGAATATACATAAAAAGCTCCTCCGAGCCGGGGGAGCTTTCATTGTTGGATGGATCATTTGCTTTTTTTTGCAGGAATTTCTTTAACAACAAGATATAAAAAGATAAAGTTAATGACCCAATTTAATAAAAATGAGTTTGCAACAGGCGTGTTTAATGCACTCATGATGGCGAAAAAGACCGTTGTTAATGTGAGTGAATAAGCAGAGAGCTTCCAAAGCATTTGGAAGGACAGCTCTTTTTGCTGCATTCGTTTAATAAATGTACCAAGCATCGCAAGGAATGTTGCGCTGATAAACATGAGAGCCGCAGTTGATAGATATAGCAGTACACAGATGACAGGGATGATAATCGCTTGGTTCTGATTTGTGACGCGGGCGAGTTCATCTTTTGTCAGCGTTCCACCAAGGAGCTGGTATGGAATATCTGTCATTTGTCCATCAATGGCAATCACTGCTTTTTCCTTTAACAAAGCGATAGCCGTTTGCTTTGATTCAAGCTCACTTGCTTTTATTTTTTCAGCAGGATCAAAGATGATCGTGATGCCGTTTTCTTCTTTTTCTATTGGTTCACTTTGATCCGCTTGAAGCTTTCCTTTTTCGATTGAAAAGTCGGGTAAATCTTTTTTGATCACATGCTGAAATCCTGACATCGCATTCGAGATCTCTTGGCTCATATGATACCCCTGAGGAACTGCTGCGATAATTGAGAGGATAAAAATGAATAAAATGGCTTTACCGATCCCTGTAAAACGGGCTTTCGCAATATCTTTTGGTGAATAAATTCCTTTTAACAATAGATTAAATACGTTCAATACCTATTCACTTCCTACATTCTTTTCTATTTCTCATATTGTATCAATGTCTATCCATCAAGTACAAGTATGGCCTTCATTACTGGTTAAGATAGAGGGAATGAGGCATAATGTATACAGCATATAAAAAGGAGGCGGCAGGGTCTTGGACATTCTGTATTGGATACTGATTGGCTGTGCATTTATCATTGCGTTTGTTGGACTGGTTTATCCAATTATCCCGAGTGTGGTCTTTATGGTTCTCGGATTTATTCTATATGGCTTCTTCTTTAGCTTCGAGCCGCTTACCCTGACGTTCTGGCTCATTCAAGCCATGTTTACTGCCGTCTTATTTGCGGCAGATTATGTCTCAAACCTTATTGGGGTAAAGCGCTTTGGCGGCAGCAAGGCAGCTATTTGGGGAAGCACCATTGGGTTATTAGCTGGTCCTTTTGTGATACCCATTGCAGGAATTATTATTGGTCCATTTCTTGGGAGTGTCATTGCAGAGCTACTTGTTCATCAAAAAGATCTGAAAACGAGTGTGAAAGTCGGATTAGGCTCATTAATTGGTTTTGTATCAGGTGTTTTTGCAAAAGGATTGATTCAAGCGCTGATGCTGGGGATCTTTTTATTTTATGTCCTTCGCTAAGTGAAAAAGGGTGTTTAAAACTTTTTCAAAAGGGCTAAATACAAAATAAACACTGAAATGTTTCAGAACATGAGCAATAACGTTGAAACAAGCTGTTTCTTTTGATACTCTTTGAGTAGGGTGAATTGCTGACTTACAGAGGAAGCATTTCAGTACATACATTTTAAGGAGGAATTTAACCATGGCTTTTAAACTTCCAGAATTACCATATGCTTACGATGCATTAGAACCACATATCGACAAGGAAACAATGACGATTCACCACACAAAACACCACAACACATATGTAACAAACTTAAACAAAGCAATCGAAGGTGTATCAGCTCTTGAAGATCAATCAATTGAAGAGCTAGTGGCTAACTTAAACTCAGTGCCTGAAAACATTCGTACAGCTGTACGTAACAATGGCGGAGGACATGCGAACCACTCATTATTCTGGACGCTTCTTTCACCAAACGGTGGCGGCGCACCAACTGGTGAACTTGCAGATGCAATCGAAAAAGAATTAGGCGGATTTGAAAAATTCAAATCTGATTTCGCTGCAGCAGCTGCAGGACGCTTTGGTTCTGGTTGGGCATGGCTTGTTGTGAACAACGGAAAACTTGAAATCACAAGCACGCCAAACCAAGATTCTCCTTTAACTGAAGGAAAAACGCCAATTCTAGGACTAGACGTTTGGGAGCATGCTTACTACCTAAACTACCAAAACCGTCGTCCTGATTACATTTCAGCATTCTGGAATGTTGTGAACTGGGATGAAGTAGCTCGCCTTTACAGCGAAGCTAAATAAATCATTTGATTTGAAAAGACCTGCTCTTTAGAGAAGCAGGTCTTTTTATATTTTCCCTCCTTTTTTTACATATCTGCCTTTTGATGAGACAGACTATTGTGTAGAAAAGGAGAATGAATGGTATGAGCAGATTAAAGAAAATGTTCGGGGACATGGATGTTACAAAAGATTTATTGCTCCTCCTCACGATTGGCGGGTTATACGCACTTGCCATTGCGCTTTCGAATACGTTTGTAAATGTGTACTTATGGAAACAGTCTGGGAAATTCACGGATCTTGCGATTTATAACTTGGCCATTGTGGTGCTTCAGCCCATTACGTTTTTATTCGCTGGCCGGCTCGCAAAAAAAATAGACCGGGCGTTTGTCCTTCGTTTCGGTGTCATCTTTTTAGCCGCTTTTTATTTAATTGTCTTAATGGCAGGAGAACAAGCGGCCGCACGGCTTGTTTTGTTGGGAAGTGTCCTTGGGATCGGCTATGGTTTTTACTGGCTTGCTTTTAACGTACTCACCTTTGAGATCACCGAGCCTGAAACAAGAGACTTCTTTAATGGATTTCTCGGTGTGCTTTCCTCAACTGCCGGCATGATCGGTCCTCTCATTGCGGGGATTGTCATTTCTCAGTTAAAGGATGATACAGGCTACACAGTCATTTTCACATTATCGCTTTTTTTGTTTTCACTAGCGGTTGTGATGAGCTTTTTCCTCAAAAGAAGGCAGTCTAAAGGCAAATTTATGATCAAACAAATTTGGAAAGAACGTCATGCAGACGAGAATTGGCGTAGGATTACAACAGCTCACTTTTTTCAAGGGCTTCGTGAAGGGGTCTTTGTCTTCTTAATCAGTGTCTTTGTGTTTATTGCAACAAACAGTGAGCTTGCTCTCGGGACGTTTGGTTTAGTGAATTCAGGTGTTGCCTTTTTTGCTTATTTCTTCGCTACACGTTTGATTAAGAAAAAGTGGCGGAAGAAGGCCATCATGCTTGGCGGGCTGATTTTATACGGCGCCTTGTTTTTAATCGTTTTCCACTTGTCCTATGTATCACTTCTGATGTATGCGGTAGCCATTGCAATAGGATATCCGCTCCTGCTTGTTCCTTATGTATCCTTAACATATGATGTCATTGGCCATGCAAGGTACGCCAGAAAGGCCCGAATTGAATATATTGTGGTCAGAGAGCTATTTTTAAATGCCGGCCGTATTTGTTCGATTGTTTTGTTCCTGCTGTCTGTCACCTTACTAGGTGATGAGCTCGGAATCCCTGCATCACTTGTTGTGCTCGGAGCGGGACACACTCTTATTTATTACTTTGTAAAAGATATTCATTTGAAAGAAAAAACAGCTGATATGAAAGAGGCTGACGGTCAAAAGCCAGTTTCTCAAACGAACCTTATTAAGGGAGAAAGGTAAAATTTCTTACCTATGGAACATCAAATTTCTAGATAAATGATAGAAAAACCGCTAAAATGATGATGGCACCTTTTATACACAAAAAGGGGTGCCATTTCTTTCTTGATAGAAAAGGTGATGTGATGAGAAACAAGAAAAACAAAAAAGACGCGAAGGAAGGGCGCAAAACACTTCCGATCCGGCTGAATTTATTATTTTTAGCTGCCTTTATTATTTTTACCGGCGTTGTCGTTAGGCTCGGATTTGTGCAAATTGTCAATGGAGAAGATTATAAAAAGCAGGCAGAAAAACAAGAGGATGTGAATGTCAGCTCATCTGCTCCGCGCGGAAAAATTTATGATCGAAACTACAATACGATTGTCAGCAATAAAGCGCTGAATGCCATTACATATACGAGAACCTCGACGACTTCACAAGAAGAGCGGCTCAAAGTGGCATCGAAATTAGCGGATATGATTCATGTGAGTACGAAAAAAATCACAGATCGTGACAAAAAAGATTTCTGGATCTTAACGCATCCGAATGAAGCGAAAAAGCTTGTTCAAAAGGAATCAGAATTAAAGGGTGACGATAAGGTCTCTGATGATAAACTATATGAGCTTCAGCTAAAACGCATCACAGACAAGGAATTAAATCAACTGACGAAAAAAGATTTACAAGTGCTTGCCATTAAAAGGCAGATGGATGGAGGCTATGCACTTACGCCTCAATTTATTAAAAATGAAGATGTAAAGCCAAGCGAAATTGCTTACGTCTCTGAGCATTTGGACGAGCTGCCAGGTGTTGATGTGACGACAGACTGGTCACGCAGCTATCCGTATAAAGGACTGCTCCGCAGTATGCTCGGCAGTGTGTCTTCGAGTGATGAAGGTCTTCCGCAGTCACTTCTTGAGCATTATCTATCACTCGGCTACAGCCGAAATGACCGTGTAGGAAAAAGCTATCTCGAATATCAATATGAAGATGTCCTGCAGGGCCAAAAGGAAAAAGAACAGAGTACAACTGATAAACAGGGCAATGTCACAAGCTCTAAAGTCTTAACAGAAGGTAAGAGCGGGAAAGACCTTGTGCTTACCATTGATATTCAGCTGCAAAAAGCGGTTGAAAAAATTATTGAAAAGAACTTGAAAAGTGCGAAACAAAGAGGGGGAACTGAGCTTCTTGACCGCGCATTTGTTGTCATGATGGATCCGAGAAATGGAGAGGTTCTCTCTGTTGCGGGTAAGCAGATTTCAAACAAAAACGGAAAATACAAATTCGATGACTACGCATTAGGAACGATGACATCCTCATATGCGATGGGATCAGCCGTAAAAGGGGCAACGGTACTGACTGGATATAAAACAGGCGCTATTCATATTGGAAGTACCCAATACGATGAACCTCTCTATATCGCCAATTCACCGCCGAAGAAATCCTATCAAAATATGGGACTTATTAATGATTTAACAGCACTAGAGCGTTCATCAAACGTATATATGTTCAAAACAGCGATCGCCATTGGGAAAAGCGAATATCGTAAAAAGCAGCCGCTCCCAATTGATCCGAAAGCATTTGATACGTTCCGCTACAATTTCAGTAAATTTGGCCTTGGCGTCAAAACCGGTATTGACCTGCCAAACGAAGCAACGGGCTACAGAGGAACGTCTACACAATCGGGGCTCTTACTTGACTATGCGATTGGACAGTATGATACGTTTACACCGCTGCAAATGGCGCAATACGTTTCAACCATTGCAAATGGCGGGTATCGTTTACGTCCTCAGCTTGTCAAAGAAGTGAGAGAGTCAGACCCGCAGCGAGGCATTGGAGCTGTGACGGAATCCGTCAAACCGGATGTATTGAATAAGCTAGACATGACAAGTGATGAGATCAAACGCGTTCAGCAAGGCTTCAAGCTTGTCATGCAGAACCCAAGAGGGACAGCCTATTCAAACTTTGGCAACAAAAAGTATAATCCAGCTGGCAAAACAGGAACCGCTCAATCATTCTATGACGGTCCAATTAAAAGCAAGCGCGGTACATCGACGTATAACACAACTCTTGTTGCGTATGCGCCAGCTGATAATCCAGAAGTGGCTATTTCCGTTGTCGTGCCATGGGTGTATCAAGACTACAACCAGCGCTATCCAATTACAAATGATATTGGTGAACAAGTATTAGATAAGTACTTTGAACTGAAATCAAAACAGGAAAGCAATGATACACAGGCGAAAAACAAAAACAAAATTGAAAATGAAGCAGAAACAAATAACTAGACCTTTCATAGGTAAAAACGCTCACTTTTTGTGGGCGTTTTTTTACGTTTTCTTCAAAAATTCCGATATAAATTGACAAAATTCATAAAAAACGCCGCAATTTCTCTACAAAACTTCGACATTTACAAAACCTTAACATTCCATTTAAACGAAATTAATAAAGAACCTTTAATGTATTACTCGTAGGACAAATTATTCAGGGGGTATTCTTGAAATGAAAAAGAACAAATTATGGCTGCTTACTTTCCTTACTATCGCATTGTTAGCATTCGTCACAGCATGCGGAAACAGCAGCTCAAGCGGAGATTCAAAAGACAGTAAAGGAAATGCTTCAAACAAAGATGAGGCATCAGGTTCCATTACCATCTCAGGATCATCTGCGATGCAGCCTTTAGTTCTTGCGGCAGCAGAAAAATTCATGGATAAACATCCAAAAGCCGATATTCAAGTACAAGCCGGCGGTTCAGGAACAGGACTTTCTCAAGTTTCAGAAGGATCTGTACAAATTGGAAACTCAGATGTATTCGCTGAAGAGAAAGACGGAATCGACGCAAAAGCTTTAAAAGACCACAAAGTAGCAGTTGTTGGAATGGCCGCAGCTGTAAACCCTGAAGTGGGTGTCAAAGACATCACAAAGGACGAATTGAAAAAAATCTTCACTGGTAAAATCAAAAACTGGAAAGAGCTTGGCGGGAAGGACCAAAAAATCACGCTTGTCAACAGACCTGATTCTTCAGGAACACGTGCAACATTTGTGAAATATGCACTTGATGGTGCAACACCTGCAGAAGGAATCACAGAAGATTCTTCAAACACAGTGAAAAAGCTGATTGCAGAAACACCAGGTGCGATTGGATACCTAGCATTCTCTTATTTAACAGATGACAAAATTACACCGCTTAGCATTGATGGTGTGAAACCAGAAGAAAGCAATGTAGAAAGCGGGAAATATACAATTTGGGCATACGAGCACTCTTATACAAAAGGTGAGCCGGAAGGTCTAGCAAAACAATTCTTAGATTACCTTATGAGTGACGAAGTACAAAAAGAAATCGTCAAAGACCAAGGCTACATCTCAGTCTCTAATATGAAAGTAGAAAGAGACGCAACAGGCAAACAATCGGATAAGTAAGAGGTCTTGAATTGCTGATGAAGGAAAAGTGGAGCATTTCACTTTTCCTTTTATGACATTCATAGGAGTGTAGAAAAAGATGAAGCAGATAGAACATACAGAAGCGAGCGATCGGCTGATCAGCTCGAAGAAAAATAGGCAAATGGATGAAGTAAGAGGAAGTATTTTGGTGAAATTCTGCGCATTCTTAATGATTGCAGTATCCATCGCCATCACAATATTCCTTGGCATTAAGGGTTTACAATCTTTCATCGTAAATGGTGTAAGCCCAATTGAGTTCTTAACCAGTATCAATTGGAACCCAACAGCAGAAAACCCGGAGTACGGTGCATTTCCTTTTATCTTTGGATCGATCGCCGTCACGCTTCTATCGGCACTTATTGCAGCGCCGCTAGGCATCGCAGGAGCGATCTTTATGACAGAAATTGCACCTGCATGGGGCCGGAAAATTCTCCAGCCAGTCATCGAATTGCTTGTAGGGATTCCATCCGTTGTTTACGGATTCATAGGTCTTACAGTATTGGTGCCGTTTATCGGACATTTCAAGTCAAGCGGCTCAGGGCACAGCGTGTTAGCAGGAACGATTGTCCTTTCTATTATGATTCTGCCAACCGTTACTTCTATTGCAACTGATGCAATGGCTTCCCTTCCAAAAAGCTTACGTGAGGGATCCTATGCACTTGGCGCTACAAGATGGCAAACGATTAGACGTGTGCTTGTACCGGCAGCTCTTCCAACATTAATGACAGCAGTCGTTCTTGGAATGGCAAGAGCATTTGGTGAAGCCCTTGCCGTTCAGATGGTCATTGGAAACACGCGTAATTTACCAGAGAGCATTATGGATACAGCTGGTACATTAACAACCATTATTACGTTAAACATGGGTCACACAACGTATGGAAGTGTTGAAAACAATACACTTTGGTCAATGGGGCTTGTCCTTCTAGTTGTATCGTTTATGTTCATACTCATTATCAGATACTTGTCGTCTAGGAGGAAGATTTAATGAATAGCAAAATGACCGATCGTTTTGCCACGTTTGTTTTTGGATTATGTGCCGCCATTATTACGGCGATCCTAGTTGGTTTGTTTTCTTATATCATCTTCAACGGTGCAAAAGAATTAAATTTTGACTTTTTGACAACCCGCTCAAGTGCAATTGGCTCTGGCGGCGGTATTAGGGATCAGCTGTTTAACTCGTTTTACATTTTGTTTATAACAATGCTGATCACAGTACCACTTGGTGTCGGCGGCGGAGTGTACATGGCTGAATATGCGCCTCAAAACAAAGTCACTGATTTTATTCGCACATGTATTGAAGTGCTGTCTTCACTTCCTTCTATTGTCATTGGTATGTTTGGTTTACTCATGTTTGTCAATTTAACAGGCTGGGGCTATACGATCATCGGAGGAGCTCTTGCGCTCACGGTGTTTAACCTGCCAGTCATGGTCAGGGTGACAGAAGACGCGCTTCGCTCTGTACCGAAGGATCAAAAGGAAGCATCACTTGCGCTCGGTGTGACGAAATGGCATACAGTGAAGACAGTCCTGATTCCTGGTGCGATTCCTTCTATTATTACCGGTGCGATTTTAGCATCAGGAAGAGTCTTTGGGGAGGCAGCAGCGCTTCTTTTCACAGCAGGTCTCACCACACCGCGTCTTGACTTTACAAACTGGAGTCCATTTTCTGATACGTCACCGCTGAATATTTTTAGACCGGCAGAAACATTAGCCGTTCATATATGGAACGTCAATACACAAGGAATCATTCCAGATGCAGAGGCCATTGCAAATGGTGCATCAGCCGTACTTGTGCTTTCAGTTTTAGTATTCAACTTAGCAGCTAGATGGCTTGGTTCATTTATTCATAAAAAGCTTACGTCAAAATAATGCGAGAGAGGTGTGAAGGGGATATGGTTCAAATGCTAGCAGAAAAAAAAGAGATTGCAGCAAAAAAGGCTCCACTTCAAGCGGAACAGATTTTACAGGTGCAGGATTTAAGCATTTATTATGGTGAAAAAAGAGCGGTCAATCACATTTCATTTGAAATTGAGAAGAACGCAATTACCGCATTAATCGGCCCATCTGGGTGCGGGAAATCAACCTTTTTACGCAGCATTAACCGCATGAACGACTTGATCCCAGGTGCGAGAAGTGAAGGTGCGATCATGTACGAAGGGCTCAATATTTTGGATGACCGCATTAATGTGGTGAATTTACGAAGAGAAATCGGCATGGTTTTCCAAAAACCAAACCCATTTCCTAAATCGATCTACAATAACATTACCCATGCGTTAAAGTATGCGGGTGAAAAAAGAAAATCAGTGCTTGATGATGCGGTAGAGGAAAGCTTAACAAAAGCGGCGCTGTGGGATGAAGTCAAAGATCGTCTGCACCGCTCGGCTTTGTCATTATCCGGCGGTCAGCAGCAGCGCCTTTGTATTGCGCGTACGCTTGCGATGAAGCCCAGCGTTCTTTTGTTAGATGAACCCGCTTCTGCCCTAGACCCGATCTCAAATGCAAAAATTGAAGAGCTATTATCAGAATTGAAAAATGATTATTCGATCGTCATTGTGACACACAACATGCAGCAAGCGTTACGTGTATCTGATCATACGGCCTTTTTCCTGAACGGTGATCTAGTAGAATATGATGCCACTGAACGTATCTTTACACGTCCTGCGCAGCAAAAAACAGAAGACTATATCAATGGTCGATTTGGATAAGGCGGGTGGATTTTGATGAATGCAGTAGCAACTGAAACAGCAAAAAAAGAAGTGTTTCGTGTGAATGATATGAACCTTTGGTACGGACAGCATCACGCACTGAAGCATATTGATTTAGACATTAGAGAGCATGAAGTCACAGCAATTATCGGTCCGTCCGGCTGCGGAAAGTCAACGTTTATTAAGACCTTAAATCTTATGGTCAAAACAGTGCCAGGTGTGAAAATCACCGGAGATATGATGTATAACGGCGACAATATTTTAAAAGGCCGCGTTGATCTAGTGGAACTGCGTAAAAACGTCGGGATGGTCTTTCAAAAAGGAAACCCATTCCCTCAGTCTATCTTTGATAATGTCGTCTACGGACCAAGAATTCACGGCGTGAAGAGCAAGCAGCAATTGAAAGAAATCGCTGAAAAAGCGCTTCGTGATGTTGCCCTTTGGGATGAAGTGAAAGATCGATTAAGTGCACCTGCATTAGGTCTTTCCGGCGGTCAGCAGCAGCGTCTTTGTATCGCAAGAGCTATTGCCACAAGCCCAGACATTTTACTAATGGATGAACCAACATCAGCGCTTGATCCTGTCTCAACATTAAAGATTGAAGAATTGATTATGAAATTAAAAGAGAAATACACGATTGCCATTGTGACGCATAACATGCAGCAAGCGGCGAGGGTATCAGATAGAACAGCCTTCTTTTTAATGGGAGAGCTTGTTGAGGTCAATGATACGAATGTGATGTTCTCTGAGCCAAATGATCAAAGAACAAATGATTATATATCTGGTCGATTTGGTTAATAAAAACCCCCTGGAGGTCAGCGCCGCCAGGGGGTTTTTGTTGTTATTTTGTTAAGGCTTTGACGATTTGTTTAAACGTCATCCCTGTTTTTAAATTGAACTTGCCTGCACGAATTTCTTTATGGTAGCCGGCGTCAATCACGTAATCATTAAAATCTTTAGACGAGTTGATGATTCCGTCCTTTTCAAGCATGTCTGAAACATCACTTGTGCTCATCCCGTTTTTAATAACAAATTTGACCGATTTGCCTTTAGGCTTGTCTGATGTTTCTTTATCATTTTTCGAATCGCCGTCTTCATTTGCCTTCAGTGCTTTTTCTTTATAATCAAGAAGCTGCTGATATGTTTCACGGCTGACAGAGACTTCTTTTTTAGAGTCTAAATAGTTTTTCACGTCGGTGTCTGTTACTTTCGCTGCGAGCGTTTCTTTTGTGGTTGTATCAGCCGCCGCTTCATCTTTTCCAGTGAGGAAAAAAACGATCGCCAGAACACCAGTTGCAAGAATCATACCTGCCGCAAACGTTTGGATGCTTTTTTTCGTCATACAAGCACCTTCTCATTGTCTTTAATGATCATGTTGACCTCATCTACAGATACATGCTCAGCGCGCGCAATGGCCTCAGGAGACATGCCATTTTGATGCTTTGAAATGATTTGTCTTGCGATAGATGGATCAATTTCTGAATGTTTGCGGACGACAATGTTTGTTTCAAGCAATTCTTCTTCAAGAACCTTCATTTTCTTTTTCAGTTTATAGATTTCTTGCATTGCAGATAGTTGAAGCGTTTCAAGTTCCTGCTCGACTTCTTTAATCGGCTCTCTTTGAAAATATGAGAATGCGATCAGTACGATACTGACAACAAGCAATCCGATAATTGCAATTTCCATGTTTCATCACCTTTTATTCATATTTTAATGCTGAAAGCCATAAAAGGCTTTCATGATCGTTTCAGACAGTTTTCGACCCTTCTTTTTTATACCATAAAAAAGCTAGTTTCAAAAGGAATTGCTGAAAAAATCACCTTTTTTTCATCTTTTTTCTTTTTATATGAAAAACGAGTATGAAAATCTTGCTCGCTGTCAAAATAAAAGAGGGTTCCTCATGTATACAGTACGACAAAGATTGAGGTTTTATAGGGGAGCAGGCCATTTTTCATGAAATGACGGTGTGATATGGATCAGAACGCGGACGGGATTGACTGAAATTCAAATTGGTGAAAAAACATTCTAGCATTCCTAAGCTAGAAGTGGTATTATAGTTAGGTCTGAATGTGAATTGATTTTAGTTTGGAGGGAAAAACATGCGCGTAAATATTACTCTAGCTTGCACTGAATGCGGTGAGCGTAACTATATTACTAAAAAGAATAAGCGAAACAATCCAGATCGCGTTGAATTCAAAAAGTATTGCTCACGTGATAAAAAACAAACTTTACATCGTGAAACAAAGTAAGCAGCAGGGAATTTTCCTGCTGTTTTTTTATGATGGGAGATGATCTGTGTGAAAAAAGAGCTTCGTCTTCAAACATTAGCCAAGCTGGACCAGATGAGTGCTGAGGAATTCAAGCGAAGCACCGCTTTACTTCATGAGCACTTGTTTCAACTGTCATCATGGAAACAAGCGAATACGATTGCACTCACCATGTCTAGAGGAAAAGAGGTACCGACAATGCCTCTCATTGAAAAAGCCTGGCAGGAGGGGAAAACAGTATGTGTACCCACCTGTTTTCCGGAAACAAAAGAGATGACGTTTTATGAATATACACCGGAAACGAAAATGATCTCCCGCTACTTTGGGCTAATAGAGCCAGACCCTCTGACGTCGGCCGCTGCATCTAAAGAATCAATCGATTTGATCATTGTGCCTGGTGTGTGCTTCGATCGAAAAGGCTACCGTATCGGATATGGGGGCGGCTATTATGACCGCTACTTAGCTGACTATCACGGCGAAACGCTTGCCCTTTGCTTGACAGTACAGCAAACCGAGCATATTCCGGCTGAAACGCACGACATCCCAGTCTCAATCATGGTCAGTGAGAAAGGTACCATATATCCAAAATAAAAGTCCGCTGCTTATACGTAAGAACGGGCTTTTTGTGTTGAGCGAAGGTGCTTGCTTATGATCAAAAGTCACATGAACGATAGCGATCAACAGTCTTCATTAAAAGGCATTTTAGCTGACGGAGGATATGTTTTGAAAAAATGTCGTGGAAAGAAAAGATACTTCCGTCATATGTGGGAGGAAGTAAATACTTGTGACTTAAAACTTGATCGTGATTCATGGTTTTATTTTTGGCATACGCACCTTGATTTTTTTGGAGTCGGGGAAAATAGTTTAAAAATAAGAAGAGAGCATATCAAAGCTCATATCGCTTGATATCATAGGCTGCTAAAACAGCTTGAAAGCTTTGAAAAGCCATACCAAACTTGGATGTGTATTCACGAACATGACCCTGGTTAAGACGCTGTATATGTTCATACACCAAATCCATACGACAGTTACTTCCCGCATAAGGTGGAGGAGTTAGAGCGGAATTGTAAGCTGCCTCATACTTTCAAGGATTTAATCGACCTTCATCAATTTGATGTTTCTTATGATCAATCAGAGTGCGGAGAGGTCTATTATATTCAATCAAAAGAACAAGGGATTAGATTGTGAAGGCCTGCTTATGAAAGGAACCTTTTAAGCGATAAAAACGATGGTTCATGCATAAACAAATCCTATTTAAGCCACGATACGAACATAGGAGGGAATATGATGAATAAAATGATTTGGAGCATTGTGTTCACACTGTTTGCATTCGTTCTCGTGCAAAATCGTTATCGGCTCATGAATTTGGTTTTAGGGCAAAATCAAGTCCGACACTTTTTGATTAAATGGCTGATGAAAATCCCATATTTTCGGACGAAATTTATTCGCCAAGCATTCTAATCCCGCAAAAGCCGGGATTTTTTTGTTTAGAAATGCGGATAAGAACGATTCTTGCTATAATAATGTAAAAAATGGAGCGCGAATGTATGAATGTCATAGATAGTTTATTTTGGCGAGTTGTTGATGAACTAAGACAAAAAGGATACGAGATGATTCAAAGTCCGTACCCAGAAGATGAAATATTTTTTGAAGCACCACGAAACTCAGGTTATGATCTCATCCGTCTATATAGAAAAGATGTGAATTTCAGGCAGGAGATCGTTCGAGATATCGAGGAGCAAACATATCGGATCAATCAGCTGAGAGAAGCTATGCGTAAACGATCTCTTCATCTCCTGCAGCTGCAATTTACAACTGATGTTCCAGTAGATGATTGGGAAGACCTAAACGGTCAGCCGCAAAAAGAGAATAAGGTGACAGTTACTCCTGTATTACTCAATGCAGACACGCTTCAAAACGATGTAAACGAACTGCAAAAATGGCTGAATACATCGCTTGCAGTAAATGTAGAAGAAGCGAAGAGAGACACAGCTGAGGATGCAATGCAGCTGAAAAGGAACGTGCTTCAGGCATTTGATGATCAGGAAAAACAGCGAGAACGAGAACGGGCCGTGTTTCAAAATGGCAGACCCATTTTTACCTACTTGCTGATCGCTGTCCAAGTGGTGATGTTTCTTTTACTTGAGCTGTCAGGCGGAAGTACCAATACCGCAACTTTAACAGCATTTGGTGCTAAAAATAATGTGCTGATTTTAGAGGGTGAATGGTGGCGCCTGATTACACCAATGTTTTTACATATTGGCTTGACGCACTTACTCTTTAATACTTTTGCTCTTTGGTCCGTTGGAGCGGCTGTTGAGAGAATTTATGGGTCGGGAAGATTTTTGCTCATCTATTTCATTTCCGGCATATTTGGTTCTATAGCGAGCTTTGTGTTTAATACGGCAATTGCAGCCGGCGCATCTGGCGCGATCTTTGGCTGCTTAGGCGCACTGTTATATTTAGCCATCTCAAACCGAAAGCTTTTCTTTCGGACGATGGGGACAAATATTATTGTCATTATCCTCATCAACCTAGGAATAGGCTTCACTGTATCAGGTATTGATAATGCAGGGCATCTTGGCGGCTTGGTTGGTGGTTTTTTCACGGCATTAGCTGTCCGTCTGCCTAAACAGATCCAGCCTGTCAAAATGCTTCTTGCGAGTGCTGCTTTGCTCTTTATTGGCGGTTTTGGATTGTATACAGGGTTTCATTCTGACGATCAAAAGGAAGCAGCGGCAACAAGTGAGGCAGCAAGTTTATTTGATGAGAAAAAGTATAGCGAAGCAAGTGAACGACTAGAGGAATATGTGCACGATAAAGATGCATCAGCTGAGGCACTTCATATCTATGCACTATCGGAAGCGCAGCAGGGCCAACTTGATAAGGCTATTCAATATTTACAAAAGTCGCTTGAAAAAGATCCAGATGATCCAAATAAACTGTATCATTTATCGCTTTTATACGTAGAAAAAGGAGAGACAGCGAAAGCAGAGGATCTATTAGCGAAAGCGTTAAAACAAGATCCTCAAAATGATCAATTTTTAAAGCTGAAACAATATATCGAAAATAGTCAAACACGTTGAATGACTTGACTGAAATCGCATTTATGAATACGCTTATCCTATCTGTTGATGAAAAGAAATGGTGGAAACAATGAAAACGTTATATGATGTACAGCAGCTGCTCATGAGATTTGGAAATTATGTGTATTTCGGAGATCGTGAAGTAGAATTAGAATTTATGGCAGACGAATTGAAGGAAATGTATACATCGGGTATCATTGACCGGACCGAATGGTCAAACGCAATGACGATTCTTCAAATGGAGCTAGCCAAATTAAATCGAAAAACAATGTGAAGGTGGAGGGCATATGACAGGGGATTGGTTTGTAGGTATTGATCTTGGCGGTACGACAATTAAGCTTGCGTTCATTAATCTATATGGTGAAATTCAGCATAAGTGGGAGATTCCTACGGATAAATCCGGGCAGACGATCACAGTCGATATTGCCAAATCAATTGACCATAAACTGGTTGAGATCAGTATGCCGAAATCAGCACTTATTGGGATCGGAATGGGTGCGCCTGGACCTGTAGATAAAGTATCTGGCATCGTCTATAAAACAACGAATCTGGGCTGGACAAACTACCCCTTGAAAGATCACCTAGAGGCAGAGACGGGACTTCCATCTGTCATTGAAAATGATGCGAATATTGCTGCACTCGGTGAAATGTGGAAGGGTGCAGGTGATGGCGCAAAAAATATCCTGATGGTTACACTTGGAACAGGGGTTGGCGGCGGCATCATCGTCAACGGTGAAGTTGTTCAAGGGGAGACAGGTGCTGGCGGAGAAATTGGCCATATTTGTGCCGTTCCATTTCAAGGAGCACCGTGTAACTGCGGAAGAACAGGCTGTATTGAAACGATCGCATCTGCAACTGGCATCGTCCGGATTGCAAAGGATAAATTAGAAACCGAGCATCATACATCTTCACTTGGCAAGCTCGCTTCGCTATCGGCAAAGAATGTATTTGAAGCGGCAGAAAATGGAGATGATCTTGCAATGCGTGTCGTAGAAGAAGTGACGACACATCTTGGACTTGTCCTAGCGAATCTTGCTAGTGCTTTAAACCCAACAAAAATTGTAATTGGCGGCGGTGTTTCAAAAGCAGGTGAGCTTCTTCGCAGTAAAGTAGAGCGCATTGTGAAACAACATGCTTTCCCGCCTTGCGCTGACGATGTTGAAGTGGTAATTGCATCACTCGGAAACGATGCGGGTGTTATCGGCGGTGCATGGATGGCAAAAACCAAATGGCTGTCTTGAACAAAAAAGTCATAATGATGTCATTTTTATTAAAAAAAGCGATAGATAGGCATGAAATTGGATGTTTAGCATATTCATAAGTTTGTCATGAGGAAAAAGACATTGATTTTCCATCATATACAGGATAAGATATACTTTAGTTATTTTTCTAGAAGCACCAATAATTAGGGTATATCTAGAGACCTGGGTGCGCGCTTAGCATAAGGAGGTTACAATGCGAAAGAATAGATTAAAGGCGATTTCATTTTTACTGATTGCGACATTGCTGATGTGGGTCAAAACCTATGTTATCTATAAATCTAGCTTCAATATTAAAATTGAAAATTTCATGCAGGAGTTTATCCTGTTTATTAATCCGCTTAGCTTTCTCTTGTTTATCTTCGGTATCGGTTTATTTTTCAAAGAAAAAAATCGCAATCGATATATTATCGTGACAAGCTTTATCCTAACATTCGTTTTGTTAGCCAACATTGTGTTTTATCGATTCTATAGTGATTTTCTAACCATCCCCGTCCTATTTCAAACAAACAATATGGGTGACCTCGGGTCCAGTATTACCTCTTTAATTGAACCAGTCGATTTACTGATGTTTGTTGATATTATCATTTTAATTTGGCTCTATAAAAAACAGCCTTCCTTTAGAACAGATGTCACAGTTTCACGAAAAGAACGAGCAGCATATTACTTATTTGTGGCAGCTACATTTTTCTTTAACCTTGGTTTAGCTGAAACAGAAAGACCAGAACTGCTTACTCGCTCATTTGACCGTGAGATGCTGGTGAAAAATATCAGCTTATATAACTTCCATATTTATGACGGGGTATTGCAATCGAAGCAGTCCGCTCAACGAGCCCTTGCTGACAGCAATAGCTTAACTGAAATTGAAAACTATGTAAGCGCAAATCAAACGGACCGTAATGAAAAGACATTTGGTCAAGCAAAAGGACGAAATGTCATTCTTGTATCACTTGAATCTACACAGAGTTTCGTGATCAATGAAAAATTAAACGGGAAAGAAATTACTCCGTTTTTAAACAAATTGATCAAGAAGAGTTATAACTTTACTAATTTTTATCACCAAACAGGTCAAGGGAAAACATCTGATTCAGAGTTTATTGTAGATAACTCTCTTTATCCACTTGGAAGAGGGGCTGTGTTCTTCACAAATCCAAGTAATGAGTTTACAGCGACACCTGAGCTGTTAAAGGATGAGGGCTACCACTCTTCTGTTATTCATGCGAATAACAAAAGCTTCTGGAACCGTGACCTTATCTACGATAGCTTTGGCTACGATAAGTTCTTTGATATTAAATCATTTGATGTGAATGAAGAAAACTCAGTTGGTTGGGGACTGAAAGATGGTCCGTTCTTTGAGCAGTCCGCTGAATTAATGAAATCGATCCCGCAACCTTTCTATACGAGATTGATTACATTAACGAACCATTTCCCTTTTGATTTAGATGAAGAAGATAAGCTCATTGATGAATATGATTCAAAAAGCAAAACACTGAACAAGTACTTCCCTACAGTGCGTTATCAAGATGAAGCCCTTAAGCTTTTCTTTAAAAAGATGAAGGAAGCTGGGTTATACGATAACTCCATTTTTGTTTTGTATGGGGATCACTACGGAATTTCTGAAAACCATAACGAAGCCATGGGACAATTCTTAAATAAAGAGATTACGCCATTTGAAGAAGTGCAGCTTCAAAAAGTCCCGTTTGTTGTACACATTCCAGGGGTAACGGATCAACATCCAAAAGAAATTGATACGGTAGGCGGTCAGGTCGATATCCGTCCAACTGTACTCAATCTTCTAGGGATTGATACAAGTAAACAAATTCAATTTGGTCATGACCTTTTATCAAAAGATAAGAATGACTTTACAGTACTCCGTGATGGAAGCTTTATAACGAAGGACAGCATTTTTACAGATGGTGTTTGCTACAATAAAGAGACAGGCGAGCCAGCAGAAGATAAAAATGTGTGTCAGTCTTATGAAGAGAAAGCGAAGCAGGAGCTTCAATTCTCTGATCAAATCATCTACGGAGATCTCCTTAGATTTTATGATCGAAACAGCCCGGACCATTCACCATCCAAAAAAGAAGGTGAAACGGAGCTGAAAAAGGCGTCCTAATAGATGAAAAAACCTCTGCTATTTTAGAAGCAGAGGTTTTCTTTTTTTGTCTGACGGCTCATATAGTATGAGAGGAGGGATGTAAATGAAGACAACGTCGTTTGGAAAAATTGAATGGCAGCTGGATGAAGCAGGGAGGGATGCTGTGGCAAAGCAGCTTGGTATTGGCAAAGCTGCTTTTCATTTATCTAATCAAACAAGCACTGATAACCTTCTTTTGCCGGGATATAGACTTCCAGAAGGAGTCCATGTATTTAATTCTATTGGTGATGTGCAGAGATTTATTGCACCTTACAGACTGCAGCAATCCGATGATTGGATTAATGGAACATTTGAATATGATAGCGCTCAATTAGAAGAAGAGCTGAGCCGCTTGAAAGCCGTATTTCCTTTTCTTCATATTAGCGTCATTGGCCATTCAGTGCTTGATACACCTATTTATGAGATCCGAACAGAGCCTGTTCAGCATTTACATTCT
The DNA here is from genome assembly GCF_001974945.1 of Bacillus sp. I-2. Classification (NCBI taxonomy): domain Bacteria; kingdom Bacillati; phylum Bacillota; class Bacilli; order Caryophanales; family Bacillaceae; genus Bacillus; species Bacillus sp. I-2. The sequence goes on from NZ_LZRW01000045.1 coordinate 51,607, forward strand.
ATTCATCTCAATGCCTCATTTCATGCAAATGAATGGATCACGACGTCTGTTTTATTAAAATGGTTGAAATCGCTTTGCTTAGCAGCGTCAGATCCCGTTCAGGCAAGACATTATGAAGCGGTTCATATCCTGCAGACCACCGCTTTATCCATCGTGCCAATGGTCAATCCAGATGGAGTGGATTTGGTTCGTAATGGACCGGAGTCACTAGGTCTTCATCGTGAAGAATTCACACTGCTAAACGATGGATATTCCGATTACCGGGAATGGAAAGCAAATATTCGAGGGGTGGATTTAAACAATCAATTTCCTGCTTATTGGGAGATCGAGTACTATCGTCATCAGTCGAAGGCACCGTCCTACCGGGATTATCCAGGGCGCGAGCCATTAACAGAACCAGAAGCGAAAGCGATGGCAAATCTTGCGTTGCGAAAACGATTTGACCGGCTGATCGCCCTTCATACACAAGGAGAAGAGATCTATTGGGGGTTTCTTGGCCATGAGCCAGCCATCTCAAAAGAAACGGTCAAACGATTCGAACTAGTAAGCGGCTACAAACCGATCCAATATCTCGACAGCTATGCAGGCTATCGCGATTGGTTTATTTATCAATTTCATAGTGAGGGCTATACAGTCGAGCTTGGTCTAGGGAAAAATCCTCTTTCCATAGATCAATTTGATTCGATCTATGAAAAAACAAAGCGGCTTTTGTGGGAAGCGTGTAAGTGTTAAAAGCACCTGTCTGGTGCTTTTTCATATTTTGAGAAACAATCAATTGCTTATGGTCAATAAAAACAATGTTGAAGCAATTGACGAAGGCCTCCTTGTAAGCTATTGTGAAAGATATGGATGTAAAAAAAAGGATATGATTTAGGGAGATGTCGACTATTGAGTGCTCAAAGCCTGTGGAAAAGAAATTTTACTTATTTATTTGTTTCTAAAATGTGCAAAATTACGGCTGATAGTTTATCTTTCAACACCATCTTGTGGCTTTTAGTACTAGGAGGGAAAGGGGCCATAGGGACAGCTTTTTTTATTGCAGTCAGCTTTGTTCCTCAAGCGATTGTTGGACCATTTATTACGCCTATGATGAAGCCGCATCAATTGAAATTTTGGATGTGTTTTGCTGATTTAACACGAGCAGCAATTATCCTTGTGATCGTGGTTAGTTACTTTTATGGTTTCACACCATTAGTCCTCATCATTGGCTGTATGCTGCTGCATTCGGCGACAGGAGGCTCCTATGAACCGGCATCTGTATCGATTATTCCAAAGCTTGTCCATGAGGACCTCATACAAAAAGCGAATGCAACGATCCAATCAGCAAGTCATGTAGTAAGACTTGTGACGGTCACGATTTGTGGTGTCATGATTGCATTTGTAGGTGTAGGTTATACAATGCTTGTGATCATTCCTCTTTACCTTTTGTCCGCTTTATTGGTGTTCATGATTTCATATCAAACAGAAGCCATCATCGATAAAGCCAAAAAAGGGTTATCTTACGGCAAAAGATTAATTCGAGGTTTTTCACTTGTTAGAAGCCACCATATTTTGTTTCCATTAGCGATTTTTTGTGTCTGCTCAAACTTTGCTGCGGCACCATGGGAAGCATTGTCTGTTATTTATTTAACGGAAGACTTACATAGTGGACCGGTCGTCTATTCATTCATCAAAGTCACAACCGCACTAGGGGCATTTTTGATGGGGTTTGTTTTGACAAAGATAAAAGTGAATCGGTATGGATTGCTGTTTATAGGTGCTGGGATTGTTGATGGAATCGCCTTCTTTATCACAGGTATGAACGCATTGTTACCACTTGTGTTTATATCAGCTTTTGCTTTAGGAGCAGCCATTAGTGCAGTTAACGTACCCGAACATACGATGATTCAATTGTCAGTAAAGGCAGAGGATCAGCCGCAAGTGTATGCGATCATCAACATGATTTCCTACTTGATGATTCCGTTAGGCGCCCTCATTGGCGGTTATATGGCAACCCTGTTTGGGTCTGGGTATGTCATTGCGGCCGGCGGCATCATTGAAGCTGTTTCAGGTATATGCCTGCTTCTGTTTACAAAGATCGGGAAGGTAGAGAGAGCAGATTTGACGATAGAACGAGACAAACCTGCCGTAAACGCAACGTAAGCATGGCATGATTGAATGAGGATAGGTTACAATGAGGACGAGAAAACATGAGAATTTAATTGAAAGGGGAAAAATTATGGCTATAGCAGACGTCACCATCATTCCAATAGGCACTGAAACACCAAGTGTCAGTGCTTACGTAGCAGATGTACAAAGAATTTTAGAAGGCTTTCAACAAGAAGGGAAAATCAAATATCAATTAACACCGATGAATACGTTAATTGAAGGCGAATTATCCGTTTTATTTGAGGTCATTCAGCGAATTCATGAAGCCCCTTTTGAGAAGGGATTGCACCGAGTAGCGACCAATATTCGCATCGATGACAGACGGGATCAAACCACAACACTTACAAGCAAATTAGAAAGCGTGAATAAGCATTTAAATCCATAAAAAAAGCCTGCTATAAGCAGGCTTTTAATGTGCAGTTGGATAACCGCTATAGATGATGGTCATGACAGTGAACCATCCAAAAACCAAAAATGTAGCGCCTGCAAAAGCGATGGCAAGTACGTTCACTTTTTTTAGTGAGCGATAGATGCCGAGCGCAGCTAAAATCGTGACTAGACCAAAAATAATGACGAGCATCATGTGAAAGTCCCCCTTTGTCATCAATCCCCTTGATTTCCTTTCTTTTCATTTTAACCGTTTTCATAAAGCTTGTCGAGTAGATTCCAGTTGACGATTGTTTGAATTTTTATTGAATAGCCTTCATAATAAAAAAGAATGAATAAAGTAGGTGATGAAAATGAATTGGAGAAGAATGCCACTAGGCTATGTACAAGCGAACGCATATATTTGGAAAAACGAGCAGGGAGAGTGCTTAATTTTTGATCCAGGCGGTGAAGCGCAAAAGCTGATTGCTTATGTAAAAGAAAAACAGCTCACACCGCTTGCTGTCTTATTGACACATGCTCATTTTGATCATATTGGCGCGGCAGATGAGGTGCGCGAAGAGTGGGGAGTGCCGCTGTATGTACACGAAAATGAAAAAGAATGGCTCACGAATGCTGAATTAAACGGTTCAGCTCGATTGATTGGGAATGGAATTACGGTCAAAGAAGCTGAAAAATTGATTACGTCAGAAGGAACGCTTCAAATTGGATCTTTTACATTAGAAATGTTCCATACACCAGGGCATTCACCAGGCAGTGTGTCTTACTATTCGGCGGAAGAGGGCTTTGTTATTTCTGGTGACACGCTATTTGAAGGCGGCATCGGGAGAACAGATTTAGTAGGCGGCAGTCAGGAAGTGCTGCTACAATCAATCCATCATAAATTATTGTCATTGCCAGAATCAACTCTTGTTTTAAGCGGACATGGCAGGGAAACGACTGTGCTGACGGAGCAGGAGCAAAATCCGTTTATTAATGGATTTTCTCTTTAATTGCAGGCATGAAAAAGCATCTCTTCTAAAGAGATGCTTTTTTCAATTAATGTCCGGTACCGGGAACCATGATGAAAATCGAATAATATGTAAATCCGGCAAAGAAAATCGTCAAGTACGCTCCGAAAATGTAAATATACATTCTTTCGGATAAATTCAAGTAGGATAAAAATACAAAAAGAACGGTTTGACCGAAGAACAGCAGCGATGCATCTTTCATATGTCCTAAATAGAACATGACAGCAAAAATACCCGTCCAAAAGCCAAGCACGCGGAACATGCGATTCATTTCTTTCCCTCCCCTTAAAAACCCCTTTGATTCATATTATAGCTGATCACCACTTGTTATGTAAACATTTACATTTTTGACATCATGTGAACAATTTATTTTGAATGTAGAAAAAATTTTTTTGAAAAAATGATGAAAAAGTGTTTATGCCGAAAAGCATGAGGGTACTTACTCCATAAGAGAAAAGGTTAACGACCTAAGGAGGAAGACTAATGAGTGACATTACTTTTTATTCATACCCGAGCTGCACGTCTTGCCGCAAAACAAAACATTGGTTAAAGGCGAATCAAATTGATTTTAAAGAGCGTCACCTTTTCAGAGAAACGCCAACACTAGATGAATTAAAAAAGATTCTTTCTTTAACAACTGAAGGAATGGATGAAATTTTAGCCACACGAAGTCAGGCTTTTAAAAGCTTAAATTTAAATATTAATGACTTAAAAGTAAACGAGGTCTTACAGCTTCTCATTGAAAAACCAAAGCTGCTACGGAGACCAATCATTATTGATGGAAATAAATTGGTAGTAGGTTATAATCCAGGAGAACTCATGAAAATATCAAAAAAGAAAGCGATTCATCAATCAGTTTCCTAATAAAAAACGAAGATCAGCTGAAACAAGCTTCAGCCGTCTTCGTTTTTGTGCTGAACTGGGCTAGCTGGGTTCGAACCAACGATCACGGAGTCAAAGTCCATTGCCTTACCACTTGGCTATAGCCCAATATCAAACGTGTAATGTTATTGTTCACCATCTGCGGTCATTTATACATAAAAGTTGTATGTCACGAGTTTTAGTGAAAAAGGAGCGAAAGAAATAAATGAAAAATGAAAAATCAAAGCAATTATACGAATTTATCCTAAAAGAAGCCCCTGTCATGACCGAAGAATGGCTAAAAACAAGAACAGAAGAAGGCTCATTATATTCTAAACATGCTTCAGAGGAAACGGAAAAGAAGCTGAAGGAACAGAACACAGCGTTTATTCAAACCATTGCAGCCACGCTTGTGACGCTGTCTGACAAAGTAGAAAACCATTTGAAAAAGTGGTCTGTTGATATTGCACGTGATCGAGCAGTGCACGAGGTGCCGTTATATGAAATCATTGGACAATTTAAGATTTTCCGCCACATTTTCTGTTCGAGAATTGAGACATTCACCCAAGAAACAGAGCTTGAAGTGACGCTGCAAGATGTGTGTCAGTGGAATCAGCACTTTCACGCCACATTTGATGACATGATTGAGCGCTTATCAGAAGAATATGACCGCGTGACAATCAGTCAGCTGAATGCACAAAGAGAGATGATTCAAGAACTGAGTGCACCTGTTATTCCAGTATCAAAGGAAATTGGGATTTTGCCGCTGATTGGAGAGATCGATACGTACCGGGCCAAAATCATTCTGGAATCCGTACTAGAACAGGCTTCAAGACTGCGTCTAACGCACTTATTTATTGATATTTCTGGTGTTCCCGTTGTTGATACGATGGTGGCCTATCAGCTGTTTAAAGTGGTCGATAGTGCGAAGCTGCTAGGAATTGAGACGATTATTTCAGGCATCCGCCCAGAGATCGCTCAAACTGTAGTGAAACTGGGCATTGATTTCTCAAAAGTAAATACTGAGCATAGCCTTGCAAAAGCGTTAGAAAAAAGAGGATTTCGTATCTTTGAAGAGCAGCCGCAAGAAGCCACATCATGACCAAAAAACCTGTACTTGTAAAAGTCAGGTTTTTTTATATGCTCTTTTCTAAAAAATGATGTAATGCATCGTGAGTTGAGGGTTTTCATCATTTATTAGTCATGAAAATGATAAATTGCTCTTTTGTCATTCACGTTCCGCCATTCTACAATGTGATCAGAGAAAGGAGTGATCCACTTGTATGGAATTGAATATTTAAGGCAAGAGCTGCTAGAAGAAGCATGCCGCATGAGGGCTTCTGATGTGCATATTGTGCCAAAAGAAAAGGAAGCTTCAGTGTCATTTCGTGTTGATTCAGATTTAATCCAGCAGCGAACGATTGATAAAAAAAGCGGAGAGAGGCTTATTGCACATTTTAAGTTTTTATCTTCTATGGATATCGGGGAAAAAAGGAGGCCGCAAAATGGCTCACTAGCTGTGATGCTAAGAAAAGGTCAAGTATTTATTCGGATGTCTACCTTGCCGACAGTGAATGATGAGAGCTTAGTGATTAGAATTTTACCGCAGGATCATGTTCCGAAAATAAAACATCTATCATTATTTCCGAAAGCCTCAGCCAGATTATTATCCTTTTTAAACCACTCGCATGGACTCATTTTATTTACTGGGCCAACAAATTCAGGGAAAACGACAACACTATATTCATTGATCCAGTTTGCAAAAAAGAATTTTAACCGAAATATTATTACCCTTGAAGATCCTGTCGAAACAAGGAATGAAGAAGTGCTGCAGGTTCAAGTGAATGAAAAAGCCGGCATCACGTATGCCGCTGGATTACGCGCTATTTTAAGACATGATCCAGATGTGATTGTGCTAGGAGAAATAAGAGATGCTGAAACGGCGAGAACGGCGATTAGAGCAGCACTGACAGGCCATTTAGTATTGAGTACGCTCCATGCAAAAAATGCAAAAGGAGCCCTTTACCGCATGCTTGAATTTGGTGTCACGATGAATGAACTCGAACAAACCATGGTTGCGATTGCTGCCCAGCGATTAATTGAGCTCATATGTCCTTTTTGCGGAGAAACATGTCAGCTTTACTGTAAATTAAATCGGCCTTTCAGACGAACAAATGTATTTGAATTGCTTTTCGGAAAAGAGCTTGGTGAGTGTATGAAAGAGGCAAAAGGAGAATATGCTCATTCGTCATATGAAACATTGCAAAAATTAATTCGTAAAGGAGTGGCACTAGGCTATTTATCGAAAAACACATATCACCGCTGGGTTTATGAAGAAGCGAGCCTCTAAAGTATGGTCTAAAAAGGATCAAGCTGAATGCCTATCAAAACTGGCTCAATTAATTCAGGCTGGATATACATTGATTGAGGCATTAGTGATGGTGAATATCCAGTTATCGAAACAACAGCGGCAGCAATTAAAACTAGGTATTCAGTGGCTGCACGAAGGCGAGCCTTTTTATGTAGTGCTGGAAAGACTCCATTTTCAGCGGGAAGTCATCGCTATACTATGTTTTTCTGAGAAGCATGGCAGTCTAGCCCGTGCTTTAGAACAAAGCGCCCGTTTTTTAGAGAAGAAAATCAAACAGTTAGACACGTTTAAACGTATGTTACGTTACCCGCTTTTCCTCATCTTCACGGTTTTGGTCGTGCTGGTACTCGTTCAGCAAATGATCATTCCTCAATTTTCTGTTTTGTACTCATCGATGGATACCCGCATGTCTTGGCTGATTCAAGGGATGTTTGGACTATTTCAATTCCTTCATGCTTTTCTGCTCATCACTAGTTGTCTGTGTATCTGTCTTATTGGATATTATGCTGTTTTTTTTAGGAAAAAGTCGACCCTTGAGAAACTGAGGGTGATGAGTAAGCTGCCTTTTTTATATAAAGGGATGCAGCTGATGCATACGTACCTTTTTTCTCTTCAGCTAAGTGGACTGCTTCAAGCTGGATTATCGATGTACGAAGGTTTGCAAGCTTTTAAACAGCAAAGCTACCTGCCTTTTCTTCAAGAAATAGGTGAACAAATGATGGAAGAGTTAAGAAAAGGAGAAAGCATGGCCCATCAAGTAAGCGTGTCTCCTTTTTTCGAAAAACATTTTGCAGCCATTATCAAGCATGGTGAAGCCAGCGGAATGCTTGCGAGAGAAATGTACACGTACAGCCAATTTCTATTAGAGAATGCAGAGCTAAAAATTGAAAAATGGATTTCTTGGCTGCAGCCAGTTATTTATGGGGTAACAGCACTTCTTATACTCATCGTGTATTTATCTATTCTTTTACCAATGTATCAACTAATGGAGCAAGTGTAAGAAGGAGGACAGAGACATGAATGATAAAGGATTTACCCTGTTAGAAATGTTAATAGTCATGCTCGTAATATCCATTCTTTTACTCATTACCATACCAAATATCACACGTCATCACCAAGCTATTCAGGCAAAGGGCTGTGAAGGGCTTAAATCAATGGTCAGCACACAAGTGATGGCATATGAATTGGAGCATGATGGGAAGACGCCATCTTTAGCTGAATTAGAAAAAGAAGGTTATGTCAAAAAGGGGTTAACTTGTCCTAATGGAAAAGCGATTGTCATTCAAAACGGCAACGTGAAGCATGAATAAATTATTTTTACATGAGAAGGGTTTTACCCTGATTGAACAGCTGTTGATTTTACTTGTTTTATCGATTGTTTTGTCGATCATGGGATGGAAAATCCCAAATATAATAGAGAGCGCTGAAGCCAAAAGACAAGTAAACATCATGAAACAAGATCTTCAATTGGCATCATATACTGCATTTATCAAAAAAACACGTGTACATGTTGGGATCGATCCGCCTCATGTATCTTATCAGGTAATAGACCAAAAGAGTAACGAAGTCATGGCTTCTTATCAGCATAAAAAGGGCAGCATCAAAACTACTACATTCTCGCAAGGTATCTATTTTAATGCAAAGGGACATCCAAGCAGCGGTGGATCTCTCATTGTCGAATTTGGCAGTCAATCGTATAAACTGACGATTTATTTAGGAAGCGGGCGAATCCATGTTCAAAAACAATAGAGGATTTAGTACGTTTGAAACGCTGTTTGCTTGTCATCTCTTTCTATTTGCTGCCCTAGTGCTCATGCCAGCCTATGAAAAACTCATGATGGGGAAAAAGGAAGTGAGAGCCAAGCTTGAAGCTTATCAGGTTTTACATGAACAGATGAATGAAGCGTTCATAAATGGGACAACATCTTCCATCAAAAAGAAGAGAGGCGAGATCACGTATGTTTTCAATTGGCGTAAACAGAAGGGATGTGTTTCATACAAAGTACAAAAAAAAGAGACCATATGCTTTCGGCATGTGGAGCGATGACCAAGCTTTTACCCTTTTACAAGCTTTGTGGCAATTGCAGCTATTTCTATTTCTTTCTTTTGGCTGTGTGCTGATCTTTTCAGCAGCTGAGAAAGCTCGTCCATTTGAAGACATCAATCGATTTTCCCAAATGGAGTGGAAACAGACTGTCCTGCAATTAGATGAGGAATTAAGTCGTGCAGCTGCTGTCAAATCGGTGAAAGGAGGAAAAGTGTTAGAGTATATTTCCGATCAAGGGCGAGTGGTAACGATTGAGCCATACCAAGAGATGCTTCGAAAACGAACGGATCAAGCTGGACATCTTCCTTTATTGCATAAGGTGAAACAATTTCACGTGAGAACGAGTCAGCATAGAGCGATTCTTAAAGTCACAGATGGATCTGGTAAAGTGTATGAAGCCGTTTTTTTCACATATAAAGGAGTGGTTCGTAAATCGTGAAAAGAGAGGAAGGGTTTATCTATCCGCATGTACTTGCGGCAATTTTATTTTTTCTCTTGATCCTAGGGGCGGTAACGATGGGGTTTCAAAAAGAACTGAAAAGTGCAGAGCTGACGATTTCTTTTTATAAAAAACAGCAGCTTTTTAGGGTGGGTGTGAGTGAAGCTGCCAGCACAGTAGAACGTATTTGTGCGAAACAGAAAACCCATATTGATACTGAAGAAGGCCGTGTGACACTGAAGCGGATGAAATGCGATTTAAAGAAAAAACTTGTCCTTGTTTTGGTGAAGGTGAAAACAAAAGATGGTTTATCCGATGAGCGTGAACTGATGCTGGATTGGAAGACCGGTGAAATCATGAGATGGGCAAATCCTGATTAGCCAGTGTATAAAATCATCCTCTTCCTGGTAACACTTGAAGGAAGAAGAGGTGAATGTGCTTGAAAACAAATGACTATGTAAAATATATGACGCAGGAAATCATTAAATATATGAATACACCACGTGACGAACGGAAGGAACACAAACAAGAAAAAATGGAAACGAAACCGCCGTTTTCACAGCGTTTATTTGGGGTTCTGCCGTTTGGCTTCTCCATGATGCTTAAAAAACGCCAGCGCCATCGACGAAAGTAAAAAGCCGCCAGCAGGCGGTTTTTTTATGCCACTTTAGCTGTATTCCTCCACAACAATCACTTTATTCACCTTGTTTGAGTAAGGGTTATAGGAAATGGTGACGAACACCCCAAATTCCTTTGTATGGTCTTTTAACGTAATATGATACTGTTTCACAGATTCCTTATCGCGGTGGCGGTCCCATACTTTTTGTTTAAATAATACTTGCGTTAGCGGGTATCTTTTTTTTGCTTCTTTGACTGCCCGCGTTTCCCATTGATCTGCGGCGGCAGTCAAACCTCTCGCATCAAGGGGTTTGTCCTCTAGAATCATAGGACTCAGCAGTAAACTGAGCATGATTATGCTTTTTCCATATTTCACTTAACATCACCTCACCTTCTTCATATCCTGACCAAATCCTGCATTTTTATGTAAGTTTTAAGAAGTACAAATGTCACACAAAAAAATATTGAATATGGTGAAAAAATGAGAAAATGGGAGAATTTTCTCGTAATGGTTCTTGTTTAAGAACAAAATGGACTAATTTGACGTTTTGGGTTTTATAGGTATTTCCTTATACTGTATATAATCGTTCTTTTTAAAGAACAAAAGTTCAAGGAGTTGAAGGAATGAATGAAACAGTCGCTCTTTGTACTCTTTTGTGCCATTTGTTTGATTTTGACATCTTCCATTATGACACCAACGAATGCTTCTTTTAACGATGTCGAGCACAAAAGCTTTGTCATGAAAACATGTGAAAATTTTGAACAGACAGATCAGCATTGTCAGCCTAAAAAATGGGATCAAAGTCAATTGGAGCTTATCGATCAAACGATGATCGAAGGAACAGTCTGCGCACCTCAAAAGCTGAGCATGACACTAAAAAATAGTGGACAGCCTATTGCGTACTCTGAATGGAAGTGGGAATTACATAAAATAGGAAATGGTCAGAAGCCATTACAAGATGGTCATATTCTTGAGAAGGGCTTCATAAAGTCCCTGTTGTCGCAAGAAACAGCGACTGTCACGACAGATAAAACAAAAACAAATGGCAGCTATGCATTTAAAATCTATTATCCTAAAGGGTTTGGCGCATCTGATCAGGCGTACTTTTGGTCTAAACCGATGGTGCTCTCAAAGTGTCAAGAAAAGGCGTCCTAAATGGAGCTGTCTTTTAAAGTGAAAAAATGATAGGCGAAGGGGAGAAGGGGTTATGAAAAAATGGATGAAGATGTCTGGGAGTATTCTTTATGTGATGGTGTTCACGGTGATGATAGCCTCTATTATTGTCGTGTTGTCATCAAGAACAACAGGAGGAGAACCTCAGATCTTCGGTTATCAATTGAAGCAAGTATTATCAGGTTCGATGGAACCAGAATTTTCAGCTGGGTCACTGATTGTCGTAAAACAGGTCGCCTCACCTGAGACGCTCAAAAAAGGAGATATTGTTACGTTTCAAACAAAGCAGGATCAGTCCTTTGTGACCCATCGAATTGTTGGGGTGAAGGGAAAGGGTGCAAATAAAGCGTTTGAGACGAAGGGTGACAATAATATGTATCAGGACGGCACGCTGGTAAAAGCGGATCAGGTAACTGCGCAGTATATGGGAGTGAATATTCCCTATGCAGGAAAGCTTCTTTCGTATGCAGGGACATCTGCTGGAACTGCTTTGCTCCTTATCATACCAGGTGTCATGCTGCTCGTTTATTCAACCATTCATTTTGTGGGCGCAGCGAAACATCGTAGACACACGGCTGATGTACATATGAAAGAGGAACAAGCTTAAATCGTTTGTAACCTAATCAGGTTTCAATAAAACAATAAATTAGGGGGTTTATTATTCATGGCAATGAAGAAATCAATTCGTTTAGGTGTATTATCAGGGGCTTTAGGTCTTGCATTAATTGGCGGGGGAACATGGGCGGCGTTTAATGATATTGAAAAGGCAAACGCGGTCTACTCGACAGGAGAGCTGGATTTATCTGCTAAAGAGAACTCCGACGCCATCAACCTTTCGAACTTAAAACCTGGTGATCGGATCAAGAAAGAATTTCATTTTGATAATAAGGGATCCCTAGCGATAAACCAAGTGCTGATGAGTCTTGATTATAGCCAGTTTACTGATGGATCTTCCGCGAAGAATGGCGGTAAAAATACAGCTGAAGAATTTCTCAGCCAGTTTCAGGTGAGTGTTCTTACGGTTGGAGCCGAAGGTGGAAATGGTTATCCGAAAAATATTATTTTAGACCATGCAAACCTGCTTGACTTGCATCAATTAACGTCAAAACAGGATCAGACCGCATTTGAAAAGCTTCGTCATGCCGTCGATGAGAAGTTTTTACATGAAAGTGGGAAAATTAATGTAGCAACTGTTGATGGAACAGTGGCTCCAGAGTATGACGGCATTCCAAAGAATCCGTTTGATTACGATAAAGTGGAAATGATCATTGAATTTATCAATGACCAGACGAAGGATAAAGCTGGTCACTATATCCAAAATAAATACCAAGGCGATGCGATTCAAATTGATCTTTCCTTCGAAGCGACTCAGTGGAATGGTTTAACGATCAATCCAAAAAAGCATACGGATGAAAAAGGCTACGTGAAAGAAAACGAAAAAGCACACAGCGAAGATAAAAAATAAAGCCAGTCTTTAGGCTGATATCAAGGTCTGCATAGCAATTGGAGGAGTATGCGCTAAAACGTGCGCTTTACTCCTCTTCTTGCTTTTTTCTCCAGATTTGATAATCTAAAAATTCACGAAATTGCTTTTTCGAAACCCCTGATGTCATTGCATCTCGAACTAGTTTTTCCCATTCACTATCTAATTGACCATCGTATTCGGTTTCATCTTTTTCGTTTAAAAGTGTATGAACCGAGACGTCCAGAACAGCGGAGATTTTTTCAAGAAATTGAATGGAGGGGTTTGTTTGCAAGTTTCTTTCTATTGAGCTTAAATAAGACTTCGCTACCCCAGCCTTTTCGGCCAGTTCTGATAGTGAGTAGCCTTTTTCATTGCGGTATTGTTTAATACGCTGGCCAATCAATGTCATCACCTTCCTTTCGATATTATAGCACATTCAGAAAGGTTTGATAGAATGACTTCTTACCAGAGGGGGAGACTCAGAGGACTTTTCATATGATTTGAGGAAATGACGGACTTCTTCAACTGTTAGTCCTGCCTTGCGAGCTTCGCGTAATAATTGAATCCATTCACTGTCTAATTTGTTCGTTTTCTTTTCCATACAAATACCCTCCTAAAATACTGAATCATGTATTTCAGGCACTTAACGCATGAAATGGAAAGACATAGGTGGTAAGACCTCATAGTTTGCTTGCGTCATGTTTCCGCCCAATACAAACAGACAAACTTAGCTTTAGACTGATCGAAAATTGTATGTCACATAAAAGGGGAGGGGGACCATGAGTCAACCTCCTCTTTTTTGCTGTAAGTAAAAAAGTCCGCCATTTTCAATCGTAAGACTGATTTTTGGTTCATATAAAGTTTTAAGTGCTTGTCTTTCTATTTCATATTCTACAGATGTGTCTGAAGTCCCTTCATAAAATTGGTTTAAAAGTTCGGAGTCTTCCTTCCATTTTTGAACGGCTCGCACTGCCCAGTCGTCCGGCTCCTCATGGGCATAACGCTCCATGAGGCTGTAGAGCCGTTTGATTCCGCTTTCTGGCTTAATCATTGTACTCATTGTAAAGCAATAATCGGGAATTTGAGACGACAGCTCACGAGCTTCCAGCTTTTCTTGAAATTGTTCAATGACTTCTCCGCGAATGAGATGAAGGCCTAATGATAAAAGCTTATCCTTCTTCCGGTCTGCAAGATAAGAAATTTTTACATTGAGACCAAGCCATGGCTCAAGGGCGATCTGGTTGTTCGTGAGCGGGCTGACTCGTTCATAAAGCCGGATAAAACGGCCCTGTTGTTTGACCGCCTCAAATATTTGAAATAACCGGGGGGAGCCGAAATGGATAAATTCACCATTGGTCGTATCACCCGCTTTTTTTTGATCTGTGATGAATGTCAATTGCCGCGGTTCAGGTACACCGCCAGTTTTTTCAAGCCAGTGCCAATAAAAAGGACGGTTCATAATCAATTTATCCATTTCGATTGTCAGCTGTACGGTCATATGTCCTGCACTTTCTTCTAATATGCTGCATTGATTCGCCTTGAAAAAACGGAGAAGAAAGGTGTGAATGTCATGCTGCTCCATTGATCAACTCTCCTTTATGAGCCTTGCTGTCTTTTTTCTAAAAGTGGTGTTTGTGCTTCAGTTAAATAAGAAGCAAACTGGGTTAATTTCTTTTTCATGTCTCCGTCCGGTTCATGCTGGAAGAGGATTTGATGCAACTTTGTTTCGACATCTTCAATATCAATCCTCGTTAAAATATCATCTAAATCGCCTATGACGTTTTCAAACAGCTGAATTTTCTCATATAAAAGCTTTAAAATATGCTCTTCAACTGTTCCGTTTGTTGACATATTGTAAATGTGGACATCTCGCTCTTGGCCAAGTCGGTGGATACGTCCAATTCTCTGTTCTAAACGCATCGGGTTCCACGGGAGGTCGTAGTTAATGATTTGGTTACAAAACTGAAGATTAATCCCTTCGCCGCCAGCTTCTGTCGCAATTAACACTTGCGCCCGTTCTCTGAATAAATCTTTCATCCAATCTTTTTTGCCTCGCTTAAAGCCGCCTCGAAATGGCACAGAGCTTATGCCATTTTGCTGTAGAAACCATTGTAAATAAATTTGTGTGGCGCGGTATTCGGTGAAAATAATGACCTTCTCATTTAACTGCTGAATGAGTTTGACGACTTCAAGCGCCTTTGAGTTTTGCTCCACTTGATTGATTTTCTCCATGATTTGCGTTATAGCAGAAGATGCGAGAATATGCTTTTCTTCTTCCTGCATTTTTTTAATCGTCATATAAACTGCTTCACGGCTTGAACAGCATTCTCGTTCCAAGGTCATAATGGAAAACATATGCTTTGTATAAGACGGATTCTCTTTCAGCTTGCAGATTTCATCATACAATGCTTGTTCTGTCGGAGAGAAATCAATGGAAATCGTTTTGACATGCCGTTTTGTCCACTCGATGCCTGTGTCTTGTCTTCGGTTTCGAATCATCACTTTATTGACGAGCTGTTTTAATCGGTCATGGTCTTCAAGCTGCAAGTCCTTTTTGGCAAAGATATCTTTAAATTGATGTTCATTTCCTAGGTGTCCTGGCTTCAGAAGGGAAACAAGATTAAATATTTCTCCGATCCGGTTTTGAATAGGTGTCGCTGTCAGCAGCAGGCAGAATTTCTTATTCAGGTTTCTCACAAATTCATAGTTTTTCGTTTTATTGTTTTTCAGTTTGTGTGCTTCATCGATAATGACCATATCGTAGGCAATCGATAAAATCGTGTCTCGATGCGGCTGTCTTTTGGCTGTGTCAATAGAGGAAACGACAACGTCACACTGCTCCCACACATAGCTCTTTTTTTGTTCAACAGCATCAATATAAAATTTCGTCCGCAGCTCCTGTACCCACTGAGACACAAGGGAGGCGGGGACGAGAATGAGAATCTTTTTGGCAAGTCCACGAATCATGTATTCTTTGATAATGAGTCCTGCTTCTACGGTTTTTCCAAGTCCCACTTCATCTGCTAGAATGGCTTTCCCATTCATTTCTTCTACGACTCTTCTGGCTACTTCGAGCTGGTGCTTTAAAGGTGTGAACGCAGGCAGGTGCGCGGGAGCTTGCAGCCCCTCGAATGAATCAATGGCTGTGACTTTTTGAACCTGCGTCGCTAAACGATACATATCCCAGTTCGCCCAGGGGCCGTCTGCTGAAAGCCGCTGCTGAAACTCATTTGCCCATTCCTGATCAAAAATCGTTTGAATATTCAATGTGGTCGCCTGCCTTTCTTTCTAGTAGGATCTGATAAAATTGTTCTGTTTTTAAACGCTTCATTTTTTTAGAGGTCTCTAAAAGACTAGATATATGAATAAAAGCGAACGATATCGAAAGGTTATTTTAAAAATGTTAATGATTTTTCTGTTGCTCTTCATCCATTTCTAATGGTAGGATGTTGATAAGTGATCTAGAAAATAAGTCACCCATTTTGATAGTATGTCCAATAAATGTGAAAAATATGAGCGGATGATGGTATGGGGAGAGACTTGGCGGTTATTTTGCACTGGCAGGCGCCGAAGGAGCAAGCTGAATGATTCAGTGAATCTCTCAGGCAAAAGTACTCTTACCGGACGCAACTCTGGAGAGTGTTTGCTTAAGGGTTTTAGCAAACCACCAAAGGGGAAAACGCACAATGATATTGTGCTGTAAACTTTCAGGTGCAAGGACAGAGACTTCTTTTTGATAAAAGGGAGCGCTCTGTCCTTTTTTGCTGTGATTTTTTTCTGAAAATTCAGCTTGCATTTGCACTGTAAGAAAAAAGGGGGAAACGATTGATGTTGAAACGAACACCGCTTTTTCATGCGTATGAAACGTTTGGCGCAAAAACCATTGACTTCGGGGGCTGGGAATTACCTGTCCAATTTTCTTCCATTAAAGAAGAACATGAAGCTGTTCGAACAAAAGCAGGGCTTTTTGATGTGTCTCACATGGGTGAGGTGGACGTCAAAGGTCAAGATGCTTTTCCATTTTTACAAAGGTTATTAACCAATGATGTGTCTAAGCTGACAGACGGTAAGGCACTATATACAGCCATGTGTTATGAAGATGGCGGAACGGTAGATGACCTGCTCGTCTACCAAAAAGAAAAGAATCACTATTTACTTGTCATCAATGCATCAAATATCGAAAAAGATGTGGATTGGCTATTGAAGCACCAAGAGAAGGATGATGTATTGATCAAAAATATTTCTGATCAAACCGCCTTGCTAGCGCTTCAAGGACCTCTTGCAGCTGACATCATCAAAGAGGTGGCAGATGAAGAGGTGACATCGCTTAAGCCATTTACGTTTTTATCAAAAGCTGAGGTCGCAAATAAAGAAGTGCTCGTTTCCAGAACAGGCTACACAGGGGAAGACGGCTTTGAAATCTACTGCCAGTCAGAAGATGCGGTTCACCTTTGGTCAGCTTTATTAGAAGCGGGGCAGCCAAAAGGACTCATTCCATGCGGACTCGGTGCACGTGACACCTTGAGATTTGAAGCAAGACTTCCGCTTTATGGCCAGGAGCTGACAAAGGATATCTCTCCATTAGAAGGCGGCATTGGTTTTGCTGTCAAAACGGATAAAGAAGCTGATTTTATCGGAAAAGCTGCACTTAAAAAACAAAAAGAAGAGGGACTGAAACGAAAGCTTGTCGGCATTGAAATGATCGATAAAGGGATACCGCGTACAGATTATCCAGTCTTTTCAGGAGAAAAGCAGGTTGGGATTGTTACAACGGGCACTCAATCCCCAACATTAAAGAAAAATGTCGGGCTTGCTTTGATCGAAACCTCAGTGGCGGAGCTTGGGGCAGAGGTGGAGGTACAAGTTCGCAAAAAACGTCTAAAAGCCAAAATCGTCGCAACACCATTTTATAAAAGAGCCAAATAACGAGGGGGAATAGAGGATGAAGCACAGGTATTTGCCGCAAACAGAGCAAGATCAAAAAGAAATGCTGGATGTCATCGGCGTTCAGTCGATTGATGAGCTTTTTTCAGATATCCCAGAGAAAGTTAGATTCAAAGGAGCATACAACATCAAAGAAGCCGCATCTGAAACAGCACTTGTCAGGGAATTATCCCGACTAGCTGCAAAGAATAAGGATACAGTTTCCTATGCATCGTTTCTTGGAGCTGGTGTATATGATCATTACCAGCCTGTCATTGTCGATCATGTCATCTCACGCTCTGAATTTTATACAGCGTATACACCTTATCAACCTGAGATTTCGCAAGGTGAATTGCAAGCGATCTTTGAATTTCAAACAATGATTGCTGAGCTGACTGGTATGGATCTTGCCAACTCCTCGATGTATGATGGCGGGACGGCACTGGCTGAAGCGGCAATGCTCGCTGCGGGACACACAAAGAAGAAAAAAGTGGTTGTTTCTGAAACGGTTCACCCTGAATCAAGAGCGGTGCTGAAAACATACGCCAAAGGACAAAACATTGAAGTTGTTGAAGTGCCTGCGAAAAAAGGGCAGACAGATCTAGCTGCATTGGAAAAGGCGGTCTGCGATGATACAGCAGCAGTTCTCGTGCAATATCCAAACTTTTTTGGTGTAGTCGAGCCGTTAAAAAACATTGAACCCATTGCACATAAAGGAAAAAGCCTATTCATTGTCTCTAGCAACCCCCTCGCACTCGGACTATTGACGCCTCCTGGAAAACTCGGGGCAGATATTGTCGTTGGTGATGCGCAGCCGTTCGGCATCCCGGCTGCATTTGGCGGACCTCACTGCGGATATTTTGCCGTGACGAAAAAGTTGATGAGAAAAGTGCCAGGTCGTTTAGTCGGGCAGACAGAAGATGAAAATGGTGTTCGTGGATTTGTTCTGACCCTTCAAGCGCGTGAACAGCACATTCGAAGAGATAAAGCGACGTCAAATATTTGCTCAAACCAAGCATTAAATGCGTTAGCTGCTTCTGTTGCCATGACGGCACTAGGGAAAACAGGCATAAAAGACATCGCCTATCAAAACGTGCAAAAAGCCCATTATGCCAAGACGCAGGCAGAAAAATATGGACTGCAGGCGGATGTAGAAGGAGCTCATTTCAATGAATTTGTGATCAAGTTACAGGAGCCTGTGAAAGAAGCCAATAAACGATTGCTTGAAAAAGGAATCATCGGCGGCTACGACTTAGGGCTAGACTACCCAGAGCTTCAGCAGCACATGCTTGTAGCCGTGACAGAGTTAAGAACAAAAGAAGAAATTGATACGTTTATCAAGGAATTGGGGGATCGCCATGAATAAACAAGATCAGCCGCTTATTTTTGAATTATCTAAAGAAGGAAGAATAGGGTACAGCCTGCCTGATTTAGATGTACCTGAACAGGAGATCCCGTCTTTATTTGATGAGACGTACATCCGTGATGAGGATGCTGAGCTTCCTGAAGTATCTGAGCTTGATATTATGCGTCATTATACAGCATTATCAAGACGCAATCATGGGGTTGATTCCGGATTTTATCCTCTTGGCTCTTGCACGATGAAATATAATCCAAAGATTAATGAAAAGGTTGCACGCCTTGCAGGGTTCTCGCAGGTTCATCCGCTACAAGAGGCAGACACTGTGCAAGGTGCATTAGAATTACTATACGATCTAGGTGAACATCTTGAAGAAATTACGGGAATGGACGCTGTGACATTACAGCCTGCGGCAGGAGCACACGGCGAGTGGACGGGACTCATGATGATCCGTGCGTACCATGAAGCAAGAGGAGATCATCAGCGTACAAAAGTCATTGTGCCTGATTCTGCTCATGGAACGAACCCGGCATCTGCGACAGTCGCTGGATTTGAAACCATTACCGTCGCATCTGACGAAAACGGGCTTGTTGATTTAGAAGATTTACGCCGCGTTGTTAATGAAGAAACAGCTGCTTTAATGCTTACAAACCCGAATACACTAGGCCTCTTTGAAGAAAATATTTTAGAAATGGCTGAAATCGTTCACGGAGCGGGCGGTAAGCTTTATTATGACGGAGCCAACTTGAACGCTGTTTTAAGCAGAGCAAGACCAGGAGATATGGGATTTGATGTTGTCCACTTAAATCTTCATAAAACCTTTACAGGCCCGCACGGAGGCGGAGGTCCTGGCTCAGGTCCTGTTGGCGTTAAAAAGGAATTAATTCCTTATTTGCCAAAGCCGGTGCTTGTGAAGAAGGAAGGCCGTTTTTACTTTGATCATGACCGTCCAGAATCAATTGGGCGCGTGAAGCCATTCTATGGCAACTTTGGCATTAACGTCAGAGCTTATGCGTACATCCGCTCGATGGGGCCAGACGGTTTAAAGGCTGTAACCGATAATGCCGTGTTAAATGCGAACTATATGATGCGCCGCTTAAGTGCTCATTATGATTTGCCGTTTGATCGTCACTGTAAGCATGAATTTGTCCTTTCAGGTAAACGTCAGAAAAAATTAGGTGTGCGGACACTGGATATTGCCAAACGATTACTTGATTTTGGCTATCATCCGCCAACGATCTACTTCCCGCTCAATGTAGAGGAATGTATCATGATTGAACCGACTGAAACAGAATCAAAAGAAACACTTGATGCATTCATCGAAGCAATGATTCAAATTGCGAAAGAAGCAGAAGAGAATCCTGAAGTGGTGCAGGAAGCGCCGCATACAACGGTCGTCAAACGTATGGACGAAACAAAGGCCGCCCGAAATCCAGTTCTCGTTTTTGAAAGAAAATAAAGAAAAAAAGACTCAGGGGGAATCATGTTCCCAGAGTCTTTTTTGTTAGTTTTTCGTTTTAATGCGGCCGCCCCATTTTTTAAAGCCGCCTTTTAAATTATAAATCTCACGGCAGCCGTTTTTACGTAAAGTTTGGGCTGCTTTTCCGCTTCTAAAATTATTTTGACAATAGAGATAAACAGGCTTGTCAGGACGTATTTCATTTTTGCGCTGCTTTAGCTGGGAAAGGGGGATATTTCTTGCCCCTAAAATATGTCCGCCTTCAAACTCATTTGGCTCTCTCACATCAATGAGCTGGGCTTTGCGGTAACCTTTAATAAATTCTTCTTCCGTCAGCGTTTTCATAATGCGCTGCTGATAAATGTAGCTGCCGATGGAATAAAGAACGAAAAGTCCACAAAGTGAGAGGACGATATAGTTGAATATTGACAATACAACTCGACTCCTTCTTGAGCATCAGCACAGTAGCCTGTCTGATGGTACGTTTTAGACAAATACTATTATAGTAAAGCATAAGAAACTTGTCATCATAAATGGTAAGAATTATTTTCAATTCCGTCCCTATTTGATAGACTGATGAAGAGAGAAAACCGGTGGTCACCACCATCATCTAACATTGACTACGTAAAAGAGAAGGGATTTTATATGCAAAAAGAGAAATGGTGTTTCATTGATTCAGGAAACCAAGACCCTGCCTTTAACATGGCAATGGACGAAGCTTTGCTTTATTGGCATAGCGAGAAGCTCATCCCGCCTGTTATCCGCTTTTATGGATGGGATCCGGCGACATTATCTGTTGGGTATTTTCAGAACGTTGAAAAAGAAATCAACCTAGAAGCCGTCAAGCGATATGGTCTTGGATTTGTCCGCAGACCAACCGGAGGACGGGGAGTACTTCATGACCAGGAGCTGACCTACAGCGTGATTGTGTCAGAGGAACATCCAGAAATGCCAGCGACGGTGACAGAGGCGTACCGCGTTATTTCAGAAGGCATTTTAGAGGGCTTTAAAGAGCTGGGACTCGATGCGTATTTTGCCATTCCTCGTACAGATAAAGAAAAGGAAAGCTTAAAGAACCCAAGATCATCTGTATGCTTTGATGCCCCTTCTTGGTACGAGCTTGTTGTAGAAGGCAGAAAGGTAGCGGGCAGTGCTCAGACGAGACAAAAAGGTGTCATTCTCCAGCATGGATCTATTTTAATTGACCTTGATGAGGACAAATTGTTCGATTTGTTCCTTTATCCAAACGACCGGGTGAGAGAGCGGATGCAGCGAAGCTTTAAAAACAAAGCGGTTGCGATCAATGAAATCTCAGACCGAACATGTACAATAGACGATGCGCGTGCTGCGTTTAAAAGAGGGTTTGAAAAAGGATTAAATATTGAGCTTGAACCTTATGAGCTGACAGATGAAGAATTAGCGTTTGTCCATCATCTTGCAAAAACGAAATATGCCTCAGATGATTGGAATTACAAGCGTTAAGCCGATGGACACGCCTTGTTTTTTAATGAACGATGGTGTAGAATTGGGTTGATTATTAAGTAAAGGTGCATTATGGAGGGGTTTTATGACTACACCTAGTATGGAAGATTACATTGAACAAATTTATATGCTGATAGAAGATAAAGGATATGCCAGAGTCTCTGATATTGCAGAAGCACTCGCTGTCCATCCCTCCTCTGTAACAAAAATGGTTCAGAAGCTAGATAAAGATGAATACCTCATTTATGAGAAGTATCGTGGTCTAATTTTAACCCCGAAAGGCAAAAAAATTGGAAAACGTCTCGTATACAGACATGAACTGCTAGAGCAATTTTTAAGAATCATTGGTGTAGATGAAGAGAAAATTTATGATGATGTAGAAGGCATTGAACATCATCTCAGCTGGAACAGCATTGACCGCATCGGCGATCTCGTTCAATTTTTTGAAGAAAACGATGAGCGATCTGTTCAGCTGAAAGCGATTCAAAAGAAAAACGAACAAACAAATCAAGAATCTTAATCAAAAAGGACACCCTCAGCATGGGTGTCCTTTTTGATTAAAGTTCTAATTGAAAGCAAAAGCTCCTACACTATTATTAGCGTGAAATCAAAGGGGGCTCCTTGATGAAGATAGATGGTGTGTTCTCAGGTGGAGGCATTAAGGGGGCAGCGCTTGCAGGTGCCTATGAAGCGCTTGAAGCAAGAGGATTTCAATTTGTCCGTCTTGCTGGTACAAGTGCTGGAGCAATCATTGCTTCACTCATCGCAGCAGGTTTTACAAGCCAGGAAATTCGCACGCTTTTAGATGAAATGGATGAGCATCAATTGCTTGATAGGAGATGTCAATTCATCCCGTTTAAAATGCTCAGGTGGGTATCCATTTACTGGCGTCTTGGTCTTTATAAAGGAGACCGGCTGGAAAAATGGCTGACCGATGTGCTAAAACGAAAAGGGGTCACCGTGTTTGGAGACCTCAAAAAAGATTCGCTGAAAATCGTTGCGTCCGATTTAACGAATGGAAAAATCCTCGTGCTGCCAGACGACCTTCCTTCATATGGCTTAAATCCAGAGCGGTTTTCCGTGGCGAGGGCCATTCGAATGAGCTGCAGCTTGCCGTATTTTTTCGAACCTGTCAAACTGAAGTCATCAAAAGGCATTTGTACCATTGTAGATGGAGGAGTGCTGAGCAATTTTCCAATTTGGCTGTTTGCTGAAGAGAAAAAAAGACCGTTCGTCGGTGTCACATTAACGCCAAACGAAAAAGAACGCCCTCAACACTCCATCCGCAATGCGTTTGAACTGTTTGGCGCTCTTTTTGAAACGATGCGTGGTGCTCATGACGAAAGACATATCGCCACAAAACACGAACGTCATATTATTTTTATTCCTGTAGAACACGTCATTGCCACTGATTTTCAACTCATGACAGAAAAGAAAAAGGCGCTCGTCGATCTAGGCAGACAGAAGGCCGAGCAATTTTTAAAAAGCTGGACATTTTAAAATAAGGCGCGATTCTTCTTTTTGTTTTTCTTGCCTTCAATCACAGTCAAATGTGTTTGGCTTTTCTTTTTGAGAAGGACGGGCTTAGACTTGTGGTCAGTCGGCACGCTTCGCAAATGAGTGACCCGATTTTTCATCTGGCTTTTCGTTTTTGGTTTAGGCTGCTGGTAGCGACGTTTTGATTGTTTGACTGCTTTACGATAAAGATTGCCCTCTGTTCCAGTTCTTCGATTCATCAGCCATCTAAATAGGAAAAATAGAGCCGCTCCAACGATCACAACAGACAGCAGCATGGTAAAAAGTCTGCCTGGGTTCGTTGTGAGTAAGTACACAAATCCCAAAACACCTAAAGCGAAAATAATGGTAAAAGCAGGATGTACTCGGCGATTCATAACTGTCCACCTCCGAAGGAATTTACCGGATTTATAAGTTAGATCACTTGATGAGCAGAATCTGACGCTTGTTTCAGTGACGTTTCCTCTAAACGAAGAAGTTCATTAAAACTTGCAATGGCTACCTCGACTTGATCGTCAGAAGGTTCTTTTGTTGTGAGCAATTGCAGCCAAAGGCCAGGATAGCCAAGCACTTTAAGCACAGGCACTTCTCGGAGTTTGTTCGTGAGCTGAAGCACTTCAAATGAAATGCCCAGAACAACCGGAATAAGTGCCAAGCGGTTCAGAACTCTCACCCATAAAGGATCTGTCGGTACGAGTAAATAGACGAACATCCCGACAATGACAGTGAATAAAATAAAGCTGCTGCCGCATCGATAATGCAGGCGGGATTGCTTTTGGACATTTTCCACTGTGATGTCAAGGTTCTGTTCATAGCAGTTTATGACTTTATGTTCTGCCCCATGATATTGAAATACTCTTTTAATTAAAGGGGTCATGGAAATAAAGTAAATATAGCCTAATAAAAGGACCAATTTGAAGAATGTTTCCACTGCGATTTGTGCGAAATTCCCTGAAAAGATGGGGCGCACAAGCTCTGCTAAAAAGACAGGTACCAGGGTAAAGACAAATTTACTAAAGAGTAGAGAGAGAACTCCGATCACAGCAATGCCGAAGATCATGGATAATTTCGAGCCTTTTTGTTCTTTTTCAAGAGTATGATCTTCAGAAGGATCTAAGTCATATCGCTCACTGGAGAAGTTTAAGTGCTTACTGCCGTTTGCGCTTGCTTCAACAAGTGCAGCAACACCCCTGACAAAGGGGATTTTCTTGAGAAAGGCGGTTCGTTTATTGGAGGTCCGGGGAAGCTTCAAAAACTCAATGGACTGGTCCTTTCGCCGAATCGCTGTCACATAGTTCTTCTTACCTCCGAACATGACACCTTCGACAACTGCCTGCCCTCCATAAGCTGGAGGTTTTGTTTGATTGGACATATTTCATCAACCTGCCTGTTTCCTGTAATTTACATGCATTTCCTTATACCTTTATTGTACAGGAAATGAGGGGAAATCACTAGCTCACAGGTCGATTATCTACTAGAATTCTATCTACCTCTTTTTAGCCAGTATACCCTGTTTTAAAAATTTTACACTCACGCATGGAAATCCTTTTTTTTCATGACATTTTGGACATACTACTTGCTGGAGGTGTTCACAAATGAAACGTGATGAAAAGAAAAACCAAGAAGAAAAAAATCAGTCCGTGCAAACGACATCACTTGTGGCAAGAGCGGCTGCTACAGGCTTTGTCGGCGGTGTTTTTTGGGGCTTTATCGGGTTTCTGACCCATGTGTTTCATTTTTCAGAGGTGAGTCCCAATATGCTGCTTCAGCCATTTGTGCTTGGAGAATGGAAAAAGGGAGGACTTGGTATTTTTATCAGTATTGTGCTGTTAGGAATTTTATCGATTGGAGCCGCCTTTATTTATTTTGGGCTTTTAAAAAGGATCAAAGGCTTTTGGATGGGTTTAGTATATGGCGGGCTTTTATGGCTGCTCGTTTTTTACGTATTTAATCCCATTTTCCCAGATGTAAAGCAAGTACAAGAGTTGCAGCAAAGCACCATTATCACGACATTTTGCCTATATATTTTATATGGCATGTTTGTCGGGTACAGCATTTCGTTTGAATATAATGAATTGACGAGTCAGAAGCTTGCGAGGGCACTCGGGAAAAAGACAGAATAAAGTGTAAATCACCTATTCATATGATAAAATATTTTTGGAAACGAAAGGTTTCTAAGGAAAAAGAAACAGATCTCGATATAGATTGAATTAGGGTGAAGGAGTGGTCATATGCCTCATTTTCTTGTACTGAATGGACCCAATTTAAATAGGCTTGGCAAAAGAGAGCCTGCTGTTTATGGAAGTAAGACGCTGACAGATTTAGAGACGGATTTGTTCCAGTTCGCAGAACGAGCAAACATCCAATTAACGTTCTTTCAATCAAATCACGAAGGGGATTTGATTGATGCGCTCCATGAAGCAGAAGATCAGTACGATGGTGTCGTGTTTAACCCGGGTGCATTTACCCACTACAGCTATGCGCTGAGAGATGCCATTGCAAGTATTTCTTTATCAGTCATTGAAGTACATATCACAAATGTTCATAAGCGAGAGGAATTCCGCCATCATTCTGTACTTGCTCCAGTATGCCAAGGACAAATCGTTGGGCTTGGCTTAGAAGGGTATAAATTGGCGATTCGATATTTAGTCAGTGAAGGGGGAGCAGCATCATGAAACTTGAAAAACTAAGAGCACTTTTAAGTGAATTAGAGATCGATGGCCTTGTCATTACAAGCAGTTTTAATTTACAGTATATGACCAGCTTTACCGGGTCAGCCGGTCTTGCTGTCGTTTCAAAGGACCGGGCAGCTTTTATCACGGACTTCCGCTATACAGAGCAAGCGAAGGATCAAGTCAAAGGCTATGACATCATTGAACATAAAGGAAACATTGCGGAAACGGCTGCTCAAACGGCAAAGGAATTTGGAGTGAAACGCCTTGGGTTCGAACAAAACCATATGACATTTGCCACGTATCAGCAGTACGCAGCCAAAGCAGGCGGTATAGAGCTTGTTCCAGTCTCTGAATCAGTTGAAAAGTTGCGCTTGATTAAGTCTAGTGAAGAGATTAAGATATTAGAGGAAGCTGCGAAGATTGCAGATCACGCCTTTGATCATATTCTCACTTACATCAAGCCGGGCCTGACGGAAATTGCTGTCATGAACGAGCTTGAATTTTTCATGAGAAAAGAAGGTGCTGAAGGATCTTCATTCGATATGATAGTGGCCTCAGGTGTTCGTTCAAGCCTGCCTCACGGAAGAGCGAGTGAAAAGGTGATTGAATCTGGTGATTTAGTGACACTCGATTTCGGTGCTTACTATAAAGGCTATTGTTCTGATATGACAAGAACGATTGCTGTCGGAACACCAAGCGACAAGCTAAAGGAAATTTATCATATCGTATTAGAAGCAGAAAACGCTGGTGTGGATAGAATCAAGCCAGGCTTAACAGGAAAAGAAGCTGATCGCATCACACGAGACATCATTGAAAAGTATGGCTATGGTCAATACTTCGGGCATTCAACCGGGCACGGGCTAGGTATGGAAGTACATGAAGCGCCAGGCCTTTCCTTACGATCAGAGGTCGTCTTAGAAGAGGGAATGGTCGTCACAGTTGAGCCGGGGATTTACTTGCCAGATGTCGGCGGCGTGAGAATTGAGGATGATATTGTCCTGACAGCTGACGGCAATAAACGATTGACCCACTCACCGAAAGAACTTATCATATTATGATGGTGAAATGTAGGAGGATGACAAAATGATTTCAGTAAACGATTTTCGTACTGGCCTGACAATTGAAGTGGACGGCGGTATTTGGCGAGTAGTGGATTTTCAGCACGTAAAACCAGGAAAAGGCGCAGCGTTTGTTCGTTCGAAACTGCGTAACCTGCGTACAGGTGCCATTCAAGAAAAAACATTCCGCGCAGGCGAAAAAGTAGCGAAAGCTCAAATCGAAACAAAAACAATGCAATACTTGTATGCAAATGGCGATCAGCATGTCTTCATGGATACAAGTTCTTATGAGCAGCTTGAACTAAGTGAAGCACAAATTAAAGATGAGCTGAAATATTTGCTTGAAAATATGTCTGTTCAAATCGTGATGTACGGTGCTGAAACTCTTGGAGTAGAACTTCCAAACACAGTAGAACTAGAAGTGGTAGAAACAGAGCCTGGTATTAAAGGTGACACAACATCAGGCGGCTCAAAACCTGCAAAAACTGAAACTGGTTTAATCGTCAACGTTCCTTTCTTTGTGAACCAAGGAGATAAACTAGTGATTAATACATCAGACGGCTCATACGTTTCAAGAGCGTAATGAACGAAAAAAGACTGTAAACCTCGTGTTTACAGTCTTTTTTATTGGAAAAATGACTCCTCAAGGCAGGCCTTCTCTCAATTCTCTCATTCATCTCTCTTCCCTCCTGAAAAACAAGACTACTTCCAGCTGGTCAAGCATATAGTGTAAAAAAAGCTGGAGGTTCTATATGAAACAATTTCTCCCAGGTCTACACCCGTCAGTCGCTGCAATGGCAGGCATGAGATTCTTATCCGCCGCCATTGAACTGACGGCAGCCATCCTTATTTTAATCACAAATGATGTACGGAAAGCGGTGGTCATCAATAGTATATTGGCCATCATCGGGCCACTCATATTTATTATCACGATGACGATTGGAATCTATCAAATTGCCGGGCAGCTATCCTATGCAAAGCTCGTGTTCATTTTCATTGGTGTCGTGTTTATTCTTGTTGGGATCTATAAGTGAAACGGCTTGGCATAATTAACGGCTCACATCATACATTTTAGAGAAGAAAAAAAGGAGGGGAATTCGTTGCGGAGTTTGTTGGATATTCTCCCGCACTCGATTGGACAAGAACTCAGGTTGCTAAAAGAGGCAGAATGGGCGCAAATAGAAGAAATCCGCATTCGCACGGATCGTCCTATTGAATTAATGCAGGGAGGAAAACCACGTTTCCTTTCTTATCACACAACCTGGGAAGATGCGTCTCAGCTATTAGGCAGGCTGAGCAATTACAGCATGTACACACTTGAGGAAGAGCTAAAACAGGGCTATATCACTATATCTGGCGGACACCGGGTAGGACTTGCTGGAAAGGTGATCGTTGAAAACGGATTTGTTAAAGGGTTAAGAGATATCTCTTCATTTAATATCCGCATTGCCAAAGAAAAAATCGGGATTGCGCTTCCTTTTCTTCCTTATTTATATGAAGAGCACTGGCACAATACACTCATCATCGGCCCCCCGCAAACGGGAAAAACCACATTGCTCCGGGATATAGCACGTCTTGCTAGTACAGGCACAAAAACCATTCCTCCTAGAAAAACAGGCATTATTGATGAGCGTTCTGAAATCGCCGGATGTATCAGAGGAGTGCCGCAGCACCATTTTGGCCACCGGATTGATGTACTCGATGCGTGTCCAAAGGCTGAAGGATTGATGATGATGATTCGGTCTATGAGCCCAGAGGTCATGATTGTCGATGAAATCGGAAAAAGTGAGGATGTCGAGGCACTTTTAGAAGCGATTCATGCCGGAGTCAGCATCATCGTCTCAGCTCATGGATATTCACTTGAAGATGTATATAAACGACCTTCTTTTAAACCGTTATGGGAGCTTCGTGTGTTTGAACGATATGTTGAATTAAATCGAAACAATGGGCCTGGCACGATCGGGCGAATGTACGGCGGGGACGGCCAAGAGATGAAATGGAGGCGGGGAGTGGACGTATGTTAAAGCTCATTGGCGCTATTTTCATTGTCGCGGCCACGACTTGGGGAGGATTCGAGTTTGCCAAACGATATAGCGACAGACCTAAACAAATTCGGCAGCTGCGGTTTGCTCTCCAGTCTCTTGAAGCTGAAATTATGTATGGTCAAACCCCTTTAGCGCGGGCGGCAGAGCAAATTGCAGCGCAGGTAGGTCCTCCTGTCAATCAGCTGTTTGAACAATTTGCAGAAAAACTGAAAGTGGGGACCTTTTCTGCACGCCATGCATGGAACGAAAGTCTTGAGGATGTTTGGAAAAAAACCGTATTGAAAAAAGGCGAATATGAGGCGCTGAAGCACTTTGGAGAAACACTTGGCCAGCATGATGTCACTTCTCAGCAAAAGTATATCAAGCTTGCTTTAGGCCATTTGGAATCAGAGGAGAAAGAAGCTGAAATCGCCCAAGCGAAAAATGAAAAAATGGTTAGAAGCCTCGGGTTTTTAAGCGGATTACTACTGATTCTTTTATTGATGTGAGAGGAAGGGAGTCGAGAGCATGGGCGTTGATGTAAACGTCATTTTTCAAATTGCCGGAGTAGGCATCGTCGTGGCCTTTCTCCATACGATTTTAGACCAAATGGGGAAGAAAGAGTACGCTCAGTGGGTGACGCTGCTTGGGTTTATCTACATTTTGTTTATGGTGGCAACCATTGTAGACGATTTGTTTAAAAAGATTAAAGCCGTATTTCTATTTCAAGGATAGGGGAGGGCTTACAAATCGAAATCATACAAATTGTTGGACTTGGTTTAATCGCTACTTTTTTAGCATTAATCGTCAAAGAACAAAAGCCAACCTTCGCCTTTATGCTTGTTGTTTTTACCGGATGTGTGATTTTTCTTTATTTAATTGATCAAATCTATGCCATTATCTCGATGATTGAAAAAATTGCAGCAAGTGCCGGCGTCAATATGAAGTATGTTGAAACCATATTGAAGATCATTGGCATTGCCTATATTGCGGAATTTGGCGCTCAGCTGACGAAGGATGCTGGACAAGGGGCCATTGCATCCAAAATAGAGCTAGGCGGCAAGATTCTCATCTTGGTGATGGCAGTCCCGATTTTAACAGTCATCATTGAGACGATCTTAGGAATGATCCCGTCCATGACGTAAATGAAAAGAGGTGATGACAATGAAACGGGTGACCGCTTTAATGGGATTGATGCTTTTCTTTTGGCTGATTGCTCCGCATGCAGGGGCAGAAGAAAAAGAACCTTTATCTAATGAACAGCCAGCAGCACAGGTAGTGGCGAATGGACAGGCTGATGCACTTGAGCTTCATTCCATCAGTGACTTTTGGGAAACCATTTTGGACGAGTATGGCGGCTTTTTGCCAGAAAGCCAGAAGGGCACAGTGAAGGAAATGATTGACGGCGATAAAGAGCTGTCTCCCCAAACATGGCTGAAAGCCTTTGTACATTATCTATTTCACGAGATCATTGCAAACGGAAAGCTCCTAGGTACTCTGATTTTACTTACCATCTTTTGTTCGCTTTTGCAGCTTTTGCAAAATGCCTTTGAACAAAGCACCGTCAGCAAAGTCGCATATGCTCTTGTTTATATGGTGCTGATTATTATTGCACTCAACAGCTTTCATGTGGCGATTTCCTATGCCACAGAAGCCATTCAAACGATGACCAGTTTTATTCTTGCTCTTATTCCTCTTTTACTAGCGCTTATTGCTTCATCAGGCGGACTTGTCTCAGCCGGATTCTTTCATCCCGTTATTTTATTTTTAATGAACACGAGCGGTGTTTTCATTCAGTATGTCGTTCTCCCGCTCATCTTTTTATCAGCAATATTGAGCATTATCAGTACGCTGACCGAACAATACAAGGTCACCCAGCTTGCTCAGCTGTTAAGAAATGTGGCAATTGGCGGGCTTGCCGTTTTTTTAACCGTTTTTCTCGGCGTCATTTCCGTTCAGGGTGCATCTGCGGCCGTTACGGATGGAATCGCTCTTCGTACAGCCAAATTCATTACCGGAAACTTCATCCCTGTCCTAGGCAGAATGTTTACAGATGCGACCGATACCGTGATCAGCGCCTCTGTTTTACTCAAAAATACAGTCGGACTAGTTGGGGTCGCCATTTTGATTTCAATTGCCGCTTTCCCGGCGATTAAAGTACTTTCGTTAGCCCTTATCTACAAGCTTGCTGCTGCCATCCTTCAGCCGTTAGGGGGCGGACCCATCATCAGCTGTCTTGATGTCATTTCAAAAAGTGTGCTGTATATATTTGCCGCACTTGCTGTTGTGTCGCTCATGTTCTTTTTAAGCATTACCGTCATTATCACTGCGGGTAACCTGACCATGATGATGAAGTAAGGAGGGGACACCTTTTGAGTTTTCTCACGGAATGGATCACAAGTATTATTCTTTTTATTTTATTTGCGATTGTTATTGATCTTCTGCTTCCCAATTCGAGCATGCAAAAGTATGCAAAAATGGTCGTCAGCCTGCTGCTAATCGTGGTCATGCTCAATCCGATTTTTGCTTTATTTCGAGCAGATCCTGATCAAATTTTTTCAGAATTGATGAAAGGGAAGGAAGAAGCGCAGTCAGAAGAAATAAAAAATCAGATGAATTTAGAAAAAAAAGAAATACAAGCCTCTCAGCGTGCATATATTTTAAAGCAAATGGCTGTCCAACTAGAAAAAAGCGCAAAGGAGCCACTGGAGAAGGAGAGCTATGTAATGAAACACGTAGAAGTGCTGGCTGATGAGGAGCATCTGGATCAGAATATGGAGGCGGATCAATTTCGCATCAAAGCAGTTCTTTCCCCGCTCACAGGTGATGCTGTAGAAACGGTGGCAAAGGTGGACATTGATCTCTCCAAGCAAAAGGAGGAAAGCGCTGGATCTTCTAGCAAAGAGATCACGAGGGTGAAAGAGACACTTGCTGATGTTTGGAATACGAGTCCTGAGCACATCGCGCTGAACATTGAGGGAGGTGACGCAGCAGATCATGAATAACAAGGACTGGAAACAAAAGCTGAAATCATTCTTCCAGCCGCCAAAAAAAGGTGAAGGGAAACCCAAATTAACGAAGCACCATTACTTGCTGCTTGTATTCATTATCGGCGTATCTTTCATGTTAGTCAGTCAGATCTTGTCACCGCCATCAAGCAAACAACAAGCTGCGGTTCCTGCTTCTAAAAAAACATCCTCAGAAGAGCAGGAGGTATTCAAACCGGCATCCTCAGGTAAACCAAAAAATTCAATTGAGGACGTGGAGCAAGAATACGAAAATCAGCTGAAAGAAATTTTAGAGACCATCATCGGCGTTGAGGATGTATCAATTGTGGTCAATGTAGATGCAACGTCTTTAAAAGTGTTTGAAAAAAACAAATCCAATAAAAGTACAACGACCGAGGAAACAGATAAAGAAGGCGGCGTGCGAAGTGTCACCGATCAAACAAAAGAAGAAGAAGTCGTCATCATCAAAAATGGCAATGAAGAAACACCAGTCGTTGTTCAAACGAAAAAACCAGAAATCCGAGGTGTCCTCGTTGTTGCTCAAGGAGTAGACAACGTTCAAATAAAGAAAACCATCATTGAAGCGGTTACACGAGTGCTTGATGTACCGAGCCATAGAGTGGCTGTTGCCCCTAAAAAAATCAAGGAGGATTCGGAATGATGTTAAAAAAACAAACGGTTTGGCTATTAACGATGCTAAGTTTAGTTGTCGTATTAAGTGTGTACTATATCATGTCTCCACAGGGTGAAAATGCAGTGACAGTAGAAGATACGAAATCAAAAGGCACTGAAGAGAAAAAGGTTGAAACAGAAAAAGGGACGGACAAAGGCATGGAAAAAGGCGCTGATAAGAAATCCACTGACAAAGAAACAAACGGCAAACAAGAGGATATCGAAACAAGCGGTGAAGAAGGAAAGGCTGTGTCAGAGCAAACAGACGATGAGCTTTTTACAACATACAGACTAGAGCTTGAAGATAAACGAAGCAAGCAGCGCGAAGAATACAATGAAATTGTCTCCAGTGACGATGCAACAGCACAAGAAAAAAGTGAAGCATACGATCAAATGACAGCGCTCAGTGAAGCAGAAGGAACTGAGCGTCAGCTTGAGACCTTGATCAAAACAAAAGGCTATAAAGATGCGCTCGTAAGTGCTGAAGGGGATAAAGTGAGCATCACGGTTCGTTCTGATAAAAAATCAAAGTCTCAAGCGGCCGATATTATTGATATGGTCACAAAAGAAATGAGAGGTCTTGATAACGTAGCTGTCACTTTCGAGCCCACTAATCAATAAAAAAGAACTGGCGCCCTTTGCGGAAAAGGGCGTTTTTTGATGCGGCTTGACGCCCCCTCCAAGATGCTTTCGCGAGGCCTTTCGCCACAATAGTAGTTGAATTCATTGAAATCCTCCTGTAAGATGGTTATAGTATGTACTTTTAGTACTAGCCTATAATAAAAAGATAAATCCATACATAGGGGTGCAAATCCATGTTAAAAATCGAAGAAATTCATGAACTGATTAAATTAATTGACGACTCTACAATTGATGAGTTTACGTACGAAAATGAAGGTGCAAAAATCAAACTGAAGAAAAATAAAGAAGTCGTTCAGCAAGTTGCGGCACAAGCACCAGTGGCTCCTGTCCAAGCAGCTCCAGCTCAACAAGCTCCTACAGCACAAGCTCCAGCTCAGACCGAAGCCCCTGCACAAGAGGCAGCTGCGTCTGAAAATCTGCATAAAATCACATCCCCAATGGTTGGCACATTTTATGCTTCATCTTCACCAGAAGCAGATCCATACGTGACAACAGGCTCTAAGGTGAAGGAAAATTCAGTTGTATGTATCGTGGAAGCGATGAAACTGTTTAATGAAATCGAAGCAGAAGTAAAAGGTGAAATCGTCGAAGTATTAGCTGAAAATGGTCAGCTTGTAGAATTCGGACAACCCCTCTTTCTAGTGAAAGCAGAGTAAGGAGTACGATCATGATTAAAAAGCTATTAATTGCAAACAGAGGAGAAATCGCAGTTAGAATTATCCGCGCTTGTAAAGAGCTTGGAATTGAAACTGTTGCGGTATTTTCTGAAGCGGATCGCGATGCGTTGCATGTACAAATGGCTGATGAAGCATATTGCATCGGACCGACTGCTTCTAAAGATAGTTATTTAAATGTCACGAATATTGTCAGCGTAGCAAAATTAACAGGAACAGATGCCATCCATCCAGGATACGGCTTTTTAGCAGAAAATGCAGACTTTGCAGAGCTTTGCGAGGAATGTAATGTAATCTTTGTTGGACCAACTGCGTCAGCGATTTCCAAAATGGGAACGAAAGATGTCGCGAGAGAAACAATGAAGAATGCAGGCGTTCCGATCGTCCCTGGTTCTCAAGGAATTGTAAAAGATCTTGATGATGCTGTTTCAACAGCAGCTAGTATTGGGTATCCTGTGATTATTAAAGCAACTGCAGGCGGAGGCGGTAAAGGGATCCGTGTGGCTCGTACAGAAGAAGAGCTTATTAACGGAGTCACCATCACGCAGCAGGAAGCGGCGCAAAACTTTGGGAACCCTGGTGTCTATTTAGAAAAGTTCATTGAAGACTTTAGACATGTGGAAATTCAAGTGCTTGCAGATCAGCATGGCAATACGATTCATTTAGGAGAGCGTGATTGCTCGATCCAAAGAAGAATGCAAAAGCTTCTTGAAGAAACGCCATCACCAGCACTAAATGCAGACATCCGTGAGCAAATGGGTAAAGCAGCCGTAAAAGCAGCAGAAGCTGTTGAATACACAGGTGCTGGAACAGTCGAATTCATTTATGATTATAATGAAGAGAAGTTCTACTTCATGGAAATGAATACTCGTATCCAAGTAGAGCATCCTGTGACAGAAATGGTCACAGGTGTAGACTTGATCAAAGAACAGATCAAGGTTGCATCAGGTGAGAAGCTTTCTCTTACACAAGAGGATGTCGTATATGAAGGCTGGGCGATTGAATGCCGCATCAATGCAGAGAACCCAGAGAAAAACTTCATGCCTTCAGCTGGTGAAATTAAAATGTATCTTCCGCCTGGCGGTTTAGGTGTACGTGTTGATTCTGCCGCTTATCCGGGCTATGTGATTCCGCCATATTATGACAGCATGATTGCAAAAGTGATCACATATGGTAAGACAAGAGAAGAAGCGATTGCAAAAATGAAACGTGCGCTTCAAGAATTCGTCATTGAAGGAGTCTACACAACGATTCCATTCCACCTTAGATTGCTCGAGCATGAAACATTTGTGAGCGGTAACTTTAATACGAAGTTTTTAGAAACATACCAAATCATGAAATAATCACAGCTTTCGGAGGTGAATGATCGTGTCAGAAAACAATTTGCTTGAAATGAACCTTGATGAAGATCAATTGGGAAAAGTGCAAATTGCACCAGAAGTGATTGAAGTCATTGCTGGGATCGCCGCTTCAGAAGTCGAAGGCATTGCCGAAATGCGCGGCAATTTCGCTGCTGATGTAGCAGAACGCTTTGGAAAGAAAAATCACCGTAAAGGTGTAAAAGTAGATGTCTCTGATGAAGGCATCACAATCGATGTGTATTGTGTGGTTGAATTTGGCCTATCCATTCCAAAGGTATCCACTGCTGTACAAGAAAATATCCGTCAAACCCTTTTGAACATGACTGCCTTAACGATTAATGAAATTAACATTCATGTCGTTGGCATTCAATTTGATACAAAAGCACCTGAGGCTGAAGTAGATCAAGAAATGTAAAAAAGGGGTTCAAGTGAAACCAAGGAGGCATTGCCTCTTTGGTTTTTTAAAGCCCATTTTTGGGTGATTTCCGAATATTGATAACGTGACGCGTTGATTGATTCGTTTTTCGTCACAGCTCGCATGGATCTTGGTGCGACCACGGTCAAAATATGTTATGATCTCTGTATGGCTTAACGACAAGCGGATAAAGTGGTTAAAGGAGTAAATAATGAAAAGAAGAACTGCAAGAGAAAAGGCGCTACAAACATTATTTCAAATTGATGTGAGCAATATTGATCCGAAAGAGGCCATTACACATGCGCTGGATGAACAAGAATCAGATCCTTTTTTCGAGGAACTGGTTTTCGGTGTGCTTGAACAAAAGGACAAGCTTGATGACATGATCTCACAGCATCTAGTGAATTGGAAACTCGATCGTATTGCAAACGTAGACAGAGCCATTTTAAGGCTGTCTGTGTACGAGATGGTGTATCAAGAAGACATCCCAGTTAGTGTCTCAATGAATGAAGCGATTGAACTCGCCAAATTATTCGGCGATGATAAAGCACCGAAATTTGTAAATGGTGTACTTTCGAACATTAAAAACGACCTAAAGCAGCAATAGGAGGATTCGACATGACAGCAACAATCATCGATGGGAAAGAAACAGCAAAAGAAAAACGTGAACAATTAGCAAAAGAAGTAGAAGAGCTAAAACAAAAAGGAGTCACACCTGGTCTTGCCGTTATTCTAATCGGTGATGATCCGGCCTCACTTTCTTACGTACGTGGGAAGAAAAAAGCAGCAGAAGCAATGGGCATGCATTTTCAGCTTGATCATTTAGATGCTTCTTTAACAGAAGAAGAATTGCTTCAGCTGATTGATCAGTACAATGCGAACGATCAATTCCACGGGATTCTTGTTCAACTTCCACTGCCAAAACATATTTCTGAAAAAGCCGTCATTGAACGTATTTCACCTGAGAAAGATGTAGATGGTTTCCATCCATTAAATATCGGGAAAATGCTGCTTGGAGAGGATACATTCCTTCCTTGTACACCAGCAGGCATTGTTGAATTACTGAACAAAACGGGTGTCAGTCTTTCTGGAAAAGAAGTAGTTGTTGTTGGACGCAGCAATATTGTCGGCAAACCAGTTGGACAATTACTGTTAAACGAAAACGCAACGGTTACTTACTGCCATTCAAGAACGGCGAATATTTCAGAACATACGTTAAAAGCGGACATTTTAGTTGTTGCCGTCGGTCGAGCAAACTTTATAAAAGCTGACCAAATCAAAGAAGGCGCAATTGTCATCGATGTAGGAGTCAATCGTTTGGATACTGGGAAGCTTGTTGGGGATGTTGATTTTGAAGAAGCAAAAGAAAAAGCTTCTTACATCACACCAGTCCCTGGCGGAGTCGGTCCAATGACGATTACGATGCTTGCACATAATACGGTTAAATCAGCAAAACGTACATTAGCATAAGCTTTATCCATTCATCCACCTGCATGCTGCCGGTGGATGAATGTGCGTTTTTGAAGAGGAGGAATACGTCATGAGTGAAAAAGCCTTTGTGACGGTCACAGCCCTTACAAAATACATAAAAAGAAAATTTGATGTTGATCCGCATTTAGAAGATATTTGGATCAAAGGTGAGTTATCCAATGTGAAGATTCATTCAAGAGGTCATGTGTACTTCACCTTAAAAGACGAAAACGCACGCATGCAAGCCGTCATGTTCCAGCGTTCCGCAGCAAAGCTGCCTTTTTCACCAAAAAGCGGAATGAAAGTGTTTGTACGCGGCGGGATTCAAGTATATGAACCAAGCGGCAACTATCAATTATATGCAAAAGAAATGCAGCCTGATGGTGTTGGTGCTCTTCATCTCGCTTATGAAGAGCTGAAGAAAAAGCTGGCAAGTGAAGGCTTATTTGATGCGCGCTATAAAAAACCAATTCCTGAATATCCAGAGGTTGTTGGTGTGATTACATCCCCAACTGGAGCGGCTGTTCGAGATGTCATCACAACGATTAACCGGCGCTATCAGCAGGCGAAAATCATTGTGCTTCCGGCGCTTGTCCAAGGTGAAAATGCCATCCGTTCAATCGTAGAGCGGATCAAAGAAGCAAATGAAAAACAGATCTGTGATGTCTTGATTGTCGGAAGAGGAGGCGGTTCGATCGAAGAACTTTGGGCCTTTAATGAAGAAGCTGTCGCAAGAGCGATCTTCGCATCAGACATTCCAATCATTTCTGCAGTGGGGCATGAAACGGACTTTACGATCAGTGATTTCACTGCAGACATGAGAGCACCCACACCAACAGGAGCAGCCGAGCTCGCAGTTCCAAGCACAGCCGATTTAATAGAACGAATCAAATCCATTGACATACGGCTTACAAGGGCCGTGAAGAACCGAACATCACAAGCGAAAGACCGTCTTGTGGCGCTGCAATCCTCTTATGCCTTCCGTTTTCCAAAACGATTGCAGGAGCAAAAAGAGCAGCAATTCGATTTGGTATTTGACCGTTTTCAAAAACAGCTGACGAGACAAATTGAACAAAAACGCAGTCAACTAGACCGCCAGACATACAGGCTGAAGCCGCTTCATCCAAAAGAGCAGCTGCTTCAGGCGAAAAAACGCCACGCCAATGAAACAGAACAGCTCATCCGCAGCATGAATGTGCAAATGAAAACAATTCATTCGCAGTTCCAATCTGTTCTTGGTAAACTAAATGCATTAAATCCACTTCAAGTGATGGAAAGAGGCTACAGTTTAGCCTATAAAGACGATGAACTGATTAAAAGTGTAAACCAAGTGGATACGAAGGATCAGCTGGCTATCACCATGAAGGATGGACGTCTGATTTGTGAGGTTATTGAGAAGGAGGGGCAATCATCATGACAGAATCAAATAAACAAAAAGAAGAACAAATGACATTTGAAGAAGCGATGAAAGGTCTTGAGGAGATCGTTGGGAAGCTCGAAGAAGGAGATGTACCACTTGAGCAAGCCATTCATTATTTTCAAGAAGGCATGACACTTTCAAAGCTTTGTCATGAAAAATTACAGCACGTTGAAAAGCAGATGGATTTCATTTTAAAAGAGGACGGTGAGCTGGCTCCTTTCTCAGTGAAGGAGGCAGATGCTGGTGACAAGTAATTTGCAGGATTTTTTAACAACAAGAAAACAGGCCATTGAAGATTATTTATTTACATATGTTCAGGAATTGAAGATTCCAGAAGAACTAAAATCTTCGATGCTTTACTCACTTGAAGCTGGAGGGAAAAGACTTCGCCCTGTTCTCGTTCTTGCTTTATTACATGCCTACGGAAAAAACGAAGAAGATGGCATTCCGGTTGGCTGTGCTGTAGAAATGATTCATACGTATTCATTGATACATGACGACCTTCCTTGCATGGACGATGATGACCTGCGCAGAGGAAAGCCGACCAACCATAAAGTATACGGAGAAGCAACAGCGGTTCTCGCTGGTGATGCACTTTTAACGGAAAGCTTTCGCCTGATTACATCGCAGCTATCTAGCAGCGTCTCTCCTGACCAAAAGCTTAGAATCGTAGATGAGCTTGTGAGGTCAGCAGGTGCACTAGGAATGGTTGGCGGTCAATTTGATGACATGGAAGCAGAGCAAAAACAAGTCCCGCTTGCTGAACTAGAATCCATTCATGCCCGGAAAACAGGAAAGCTTCTCACATTCAGCGTCACAGCAGGTGCAATGCTGGCAGGAGCATCAGATGACGATATCGAAAAACTAAGAGAATTCAGCTATCATATTGGCATTGCTTTTCAAATCCGTGATGACATTTTAGACCTCGAAGGTAGCGAAGAAAAAATAGGAAAACGGGTCGGCTCTGATACAGCGAATGAAAAGTCGACATATCCTTCTTTATTAACGCTTTCAGGAGCAAAAGAAAAGCTGCACGAGCACATCACACGTGCAAAAGAAATTGTCTCAAATCTTGAATTAGAGCAGCAATTGCTGCATGAGTTATGTGATCTGATCGCTTCAAGAGATCATTAAAAACAGCCTAGATTTGAGGGTCTTCGAGCAATTGTGGTAAACTGTAAACAGTTTATCATGATAAGACAACTCTTATTCCCGCTTGGTTTTCATAGGAATAAGGCATTATATATGTAGATAGAAATTTTGTTGAAAGCGAGTTGATCCTGATTGGATCTTTTATCAATAAAAAATCCAACGTTTCTAAAAGGAATGTCAAATGCAGAATTAGAGGAGCTTAGTGCTGACATTCGCATGTTTTTAATTGAGTCCTTGGCTAACTCTGGCGGGCATATCGGTCCGAACCTGGGTGTCGTTGAACTCACGGTTGCCCTTCATAAAGTATTTGACAGCCCGAAAGACAAATTCCTTTGGGATGTTGGACATCAGTCTTATGTTCACAAGCTGTTAACTGGAAGAGGGGCGGAGTTTGATACACTTCGTCAATATAAAGGACTTTGCGGTTTTCCTAAACGAAATGAAAGTGAGCATGATGTTTGGGAAACAGGCCACAGCTCAACGTCATTATCTGGCGCGATGGGTATGGCGGCGGCGCGGGATATTAAAGGGACAGATGAATATATCCTGCCGATTATCGGAGATGGTGCATTAACCGGCGGTATGGCTCTTGAAGCTCTGAATCATATCGGTGATGAAAAGAAAGATATGATCGTTATCTTAAACGATAATGAAATGAGTATTGCACCAAACGTCGGTGCAATTCACACCATGCTTGGCAGACTGCGCACAGCAGGCAAGTACCAATGGGTAAAGGACGAGCTCGAATATTTATTCAAGCGGATCCCAGCTGTAGGCGGAAAGCTTGCTGCTACAGCAGAGCGTATTAAAGACAGCCTCAAGTATTTACTAGTGTCTGGCATGTTTTTTGAGGAAATGGGATTCACTTACTTAGGTCCTGTTGATGGACATTCTTATGAAGATCTTTTTGAAAACCTTGAATATGCAAAGAAAACAAAAGGTCCTGTTCTGCTACATGTCATCACGAAAAAAGGAAAAGGCTATCAGCCGGCAGAATCCGATAAAATTGGGACATGGCACGGCACAGGTCCATACAAAATTGATACAGGTGATTTTGTAAAACCAGCTGCAGCTGCACCGTCATGGAGTGGTCTTGTCAGTGAAACAGTCAGAAAGCTTGCGCGGAAAGATGAGCGAATTGTGGCCATCACGCCTGCGATGCCTGTTGGCTCAAAACTTGAAGGCTTCGCCAAGGAATTTCCTGAGCGAATGTTTGATGTAGGGATTGCTGAGCAGCATGCAGCCACAATGGCAGCTGGGCTTGCGACGCAGGATATGAAGCCATTTTTAGCGATTTATTCAACGTTCCTGCAAAGAGCTTATGATCAAGTGCTGCATGATATTTGCCGCCAAAACCTCAATGTATTTATCGGAATTGACCGTGCGGGTCTTGTCGGTGCTGATGGAGAAACGCATCAAGGTGTGTTTGATATTGCCTTCATGCGTCATATGCCGAATATGGTGCTCATGATGCCGAAGGATGAAAATGAAGGCCAGCACATGGTCAATACAGCCATTCAGTATGATGACGGTCCAATTGCCATGCGTTTCCCGCGCGGAAATGGGCTTGGCGTGAAAATGGATGAACAGCTCAAAACCATTCCGATTGGATCTTGGGAGGTTCTTCGCCCAGGGAAGGATGCCGTCATCTTAACATTCGGTACGACGATTAAAATGGCGCTGCAAGCAGCTGAGGAACTTCAAAAAGAAGGGAAATCAATTCGTGTCGTCAACGCTCGGTTTATTAAGCCGCTTGATGAAGCGATGCTAAACGACATTCTTTCTGAAGGGATTCCGATTTTAACGATTGAAGAAGCTGTGCTCCAAGGCGGGTTTGGCAGCAGTGTATTAGAATATCTACACGACAAGAAAGCATCACATATCAAAGTAGAACGCATGGGTATCCCAGATCAATTTATTGAGCATGGAAGTGTTGATGCCCTGCTTGAAGAAATTGGACTGACGAAAGCACATGTTGCTGAGACTTTACGTGACCTGCTTCCAGCAGCACCAAGAAAAGGAATTGGATCATGACATCAAAGAAAGAACGACTTGACGTTTTATTAGTCGAACAAGGACTAATGGAAACAAGAGAGAAAGCAAAGCGTGCCATCATGGCAGGGATCGTTTACTCAAATGAAACCCGTTTGGATAAACCAGGAGAGAAAATTGCTCGTGATACGCCGCTTACAGTGAAGGGGAACCCTCTCAAATACGTAAGCCGCGGCGGGTTAAAGCTTGAAAAAGCGCTTAAAGAATTTGATCTGACAGTTGAAGGGAAATTGCTGATTGATATTGGCTCATCAACAGGCGGATTTACAGATTGTGCTCTTCAAAATGGAGCAGTCAAATCATATGCTGTAGACGTTGGCTACAATCAGCTTGCGTGGAAATTAAGGCAGGATGACAGGGTCATCGTCATGGAGCGCACTAATTTCCGCCATTCCGTCCCAGCTGATTTTACTGAAGGATTGCCAGAAGTGGCATCGATTGATGTATCTTTTATTTCACTTAAACTCATTCTGCCGGCTTTAAAGCATATTCTTGTTCCGGGTGGTGACTGTATTGCACTCGTCAAGCCTCAATTTGAAGCAGGCAGAGAGCTTGTTGGGAAAAAAGGCATCGTACGTGAGCCCTCTGTCCACCTTGGTGTACTAGAAGAGATGAATCAATTTGCTGCAAAAGAAGGCTATGATGTAAAGGATGTATCATTTTCGCCTATCACCGGTGGAGACGGAAATATTGAATTCCTTCTCCATCTAGTGCTTCATCCTGATCAAGAAAAAAATGCGGCACTTCCTGCTTCAGAACTTGAGAAGGTTGTGAAGGAAGCCCATTCTGTATTGAAAGAAAAGAAAAACAGCCCTGAGCCGGCTGACACATGAAATCATTGAAACAAAAGGAATAATAGCTCGCTATTATTCCTTTTTACATGGTCAAAAGACAAGAATTGGCCGTATCTCACGTAATGCTTGTTTTTTGAACTGTGCATCATATAACATAGAACGTAAAGACAAACTGAGAATGAAACGCCTAGGGGGGTCAAATATGAATAAAGGTCAAAGGCATATTAAAATTAGAGAAATCATTGCAAGCCAAGAAATCGAAACACAAGATGAATTGGTCGATATTTTGAAAGCCGATGGATATAACATCACACAAGCGACCGTTTCTAGAGATATTAAAGAATTACATTTAGTGAAAGTTCCGACGAACAATGGAACATATAAATACAGTCTTCCTGCGGATCAGCGGTTTAATCCACTGTCAAAGCTGAAGCGTTCCCTAATGGATGCATTTATTAAAATGGATGCTGCCAGTCATTTAATTGTTCTTAAAACAATGCCGGGTAATGCTCAGGCGATTGGTGCTTTAATGGATAATTTAGATTGGGAAGAAATTATGGGAACGATTTGCGGGGATGATACCATTTTAATCATTTGCCGCACCCCAGATGATACAGAGACAGTTTCGAGCAAAATTTTAGAGCTTCTATAAAGAATCAGGTTTACTAAAAGAGGTGTCAAATGAGTGTTAGCAGAACTAACCATTAAAAACTTTGCAATCATTGAAGAGTTAACGGTTTCATTTGAAAAAGGACTCACGGTTC
The DNA here is from genome assembly GCF_001974945.1 of Bacillus sp. I-2. NCBI lineage: Bacteria > Bacillati > Bacillota > Bacilli > Caryophanales > Bacillaceae > Bacillus > Bacillus sp. I-2. Next base: position 95,047 of record NZ_LZRW01000045.1, read on the forward strand.
TAACGGGGGAAACAGGTGCTGGAAAATCCATCATGATTGACGCTGTCTCACTTCTCGTGGGAGGAAGAGGGTCCTCTGAATTTGTCCGCTACGGTGAAAAAAAGGCAGAGCTGGAAGGGCTTTTTCTTGTACCAGCCGATCACCCTGTATTTGCTCTATGCGAAGAGCAGGGAATTGACGCATCAGATGAAATGATGATCCTCCGCCGTGATATTAACAACAGCGGGAAAAGCATATGCCGGATTAATGGAAAGCTTGTCACCATCTCACTTTTACGGGAAGTAGGACGGCTTTTGCTTGATATACATGGACAGCACGATAACCAGCTGCTCATGGAAGATGAAAATCATCTGCATTTGCTCGATCAATTTGGAGCAGAAGAAATTGCACCGGCTCTCTTGCAGTATCAAGAAGCATATGATCAATATATGAAGACGGCTCAAAAGCTCAGGCAGCTGTCTGAGAATGAGCAGGAAATGGTGCACCGCTTAGATTTACTCCAATTTCAGCTAGAGGAGATTGAGGCGGCACAATTAGAGCCGGGAGAAGATGAGAGGCTTCAGGAAGAGCGACATCAAATCAGCAACTACGAAAAAATCTATTCCTCACTCCAAAACGCGTATAACGCTTTGCGTAATGAGCAAGGAGGACTAGATTGGGTTGGTATGTCCTCAAGTGAGCTTGAGCAAGTGTCTGAGATCAACGATGATTTGAAAAAGTTATCTGAACAAGTGTCGAACTCCTACTACTTATTAGAGGATTCAACCTTCCAAATGCGAAGCATGCTGGATCAATTAGAATTCGATCCGGCTCGTCTTGATTTTATTGAATCCAGGCTGAATGAAATGAAGCAGCTAAAACGAAAATACGGTACAACCGTTGAGGAAATTTTGGAGTATGCGGCGAAGATTGAAGAAGAAATAGATCAAATCCAAAATCGAGACAGCCATCTGCAGACGCTCAAAAATAAATTAGATGCGATGAGCCGTGATGCCCTGCTGGAAGCACTTAACGTTTCGGAACTGCGTAAAAAATGGGCCAAAAAGCTAGCAAAGCAAATTCAAACAGAGCTCAAGGATTTGTATATGGAGAAGTCATCATTTGACACAGCTTTTTCTGTTCGATATGCGCCATTTGGCAGCACCGATTGTCCGCTATTAGACGGAAAACCTGTCCAGCTCGGGAAAAATGGAATCGACCAAGCACAATTTGTCATTTCTACAAATACAGGCGAACCGATGAAATCTTTATCGAAAGTAGCCTCAGGTGGAGAAATTTCACGTGTCATGCTCGCTGTGAAGAGTATTTTCTCAGCTAAACAAGACGTCACATCCATTATTTTCGATGAAGTTGATACAGGTGTCAGCGGTAGAGTGGCACAAGCCATTGCTGAGAAAATTTACAAAGTTGCGTCTGGATCACAAGTGCTCTGTATTACACACCTGCCTCAAGTAGCCGCAATGGCTGACACGCATCTCTTCATTTCGAAACGCTCGAAAGCGGGCAGAACACTGACGAGTGTCAAACCATTAAGTCATGAAGAAAAAGTGAGTGAAATTGGGCGGATGATTGCCGGTGTGGAAGTGACTGAGCTGACAAAACAGCACGCAAAAGAACTATTGCACCAAGCAAATGATGTCAAAACAACAGGGTAGCTGAATCATCAGCTGCCTTTTTTTATGTTGTGTAAAAGCCGGCGTATATACCCATAAAATCGTCTTTTTCTTTTATCAATTTATCCAATCATTTTCTAAAGCTGCCGGTTATAAATCCTCTCGAAGAAGGCAAAAGTAAAGATGTAGCCAAAACATGAGTGTTCTGGTGTGGGTAAGGAGCGAGGAGAGTGAAAAATGAATGCCCGAAAAGATGAGAAAAGCCATTGGTGTGATTCTCCTTGTTTCTTTAATAAGTACAGGGTTTATGAGCATAGTGAAGGAATATATCAGCATTCCAACAAATGTTGCTGTATTTGAAAAACAAAAGCACTCAATTGACACATCGATTGAAGCGTCAGCCAATGCTTCTTCACCAGCCTTTAGCCTTTCAGAGAAAAAGAATCAGCTGGATATTACAGGACAAAAGGCGGGAAAAGCCGAAATTGTTTATGATTTTAAAGGATTTCCTATTAAGAAAACAAAAGTTGACGTTCTCCCTGAATTAAAAGTCATTCCTGGAGGACAATCCATTGGCGTCAAGCTCCACTCTGTAGGAGTTCTCGTTGTAGGTTTTCATCAAATCACAACAGCAGACGGCAAAAAATCACCAGGTGAAGCCGCAGGCATTCAATCAGGGGATATGATCATTGAAATCAATGGTCAAAAAATGGAGAAAATGAATGACCTCACCCCATTTATTCAGAAAGCAGGGAAAACGGGTGAAACGCTTCGTTTGCTCATAAAGAGAGATCATAAAACCTTTCAAACAACATTAACACCCGCAAAAGATGCAAGTGAAGGCATCTATCGAATTGGTCTTTACATTCGTGATTCTGCAGCAGGAATCGGCACGATGACCTTTTTTGAACCTTCATCTAAAAAATATGGTGCCCTTGGGCATGTGATTTCTGACATGGATACAAAAAAACCAATTGTTGTCGACAATGGTGAAATTGTTAGATCAACCGTGACATCGATTGAAAAAGGCACAGGAGGCAATCCTGGAGAAAAATTGGCGAGATTCTCTTCCGAAAGAAAAACAATAGGAGATATCTCCCGCAACAGCCCTTTTGGTATCTTTGGTACGTTAACCGAAAAGCTTGAAAATCATGTAGCAGATAAACCACTTCCAGTCGCTTTATCAAATGAAGTAAAAGAAGGCCCAGCAGAAATTTTAACCGTTGTGGATCATGATAAAGTGGAGAAGTTTGATATTAAAATCGTCAGCACAACACCGCAGAAATTCCCAGCAACCAAAGGAATGGTATTGAAGGTAACAGATGAGCGGCTCTTAAGCAAAACGGGCGGAATCGTCCAAGGAATGAGCGGAAGCCCCATCATCCAAAATGGCAAAGTCATTGGAGCTGTCACACACGTATTCGTCAATGATCCGACTAGCGGGTACGGCGTACACATTGAATGGATGCTGTCAGAAGCAGGAATCGACCTTTATCAAAAAAACAAAAAAGCAAGCTGATCATCAAACTGCCGCGAATCTTCCGGCAGTTTTTTTCTACCCTTTCTTTCTCTTCCATCATGTTATAAAATAAGGAAAAAGAGATTTTTCGACAAAATGGAAAAAAGCTTGTTGTCAAATTGCAATAATCGTCGATTCGTTAAGAAAAACGTAGAAAAAGCTAGATAATGCTCTATTATTCGGAAAATTAAAGTTTTTTAAAGGTGATAGCATGGTTTTGTCGAATTGAACACTCAGAAGAGAAATGCAAAAGACTAAAGGAATCGACATTGGGGAGGAAAGAACGTGGAGAAAATTAAAGTGTGTGTAGCTGATGACAATCGAGAGCTTGTTGGCCTTTTGACAGAGTACATTGAGGGACAGGAAGATATGGAAGTACTTGGCGTGGCGTATAATGGTCAGGAATGCCTGACATTATTTAAAGATAAAGAGCCCGACGTTCTCCTCTTAGACATTATTATGCCTCATTTAGACGGTCTTGCTGTACTAGAACGCCTCCGTGAAAACAATGAAATGACAAAACAGCCAAGTGTGATTATGCTAACGGCATTTGGACAAGAAGATGTCACGAAAAAAGCAGTTGATTTGGGCGCATCCTATTTCATTTTAAAGCCATTTGATATGGAAAACCTAGTCGGTCATATTCGTCAAGTCAGTGGAAACGGCACACAAGTTACCCATCGCTCTTCATCAATCCAAAACAGTGTTCTTCGTAACAAACCTGAACCGAAACGTAAAAACTTAGATGCGAGCATTACGACCATTATTCATGAGATTGGCGTGCCCGCTCATATTAAAGGCTATTTATACTTAAGAGAAGCGATTTCTATGGTGTACAATGACATTGAGCTTCTCGGAAGCATTACTAAAGTGTTGTACCCAGACATTGCAAAGAAATTTAACACGACTGCCAGCAGGGTAGAACGAGCGATTCGTCATGCCATTGAAGTCGCTTGGAGCAGAGGAAACATTGATTCCATTTCCTCACTCTTTGGTTATACTGTCAGCATGTCAAAAGCGAAACCAACCAATTCAGAATTTATTGCCATGGTAGCTGATCGTTTGCGATTAGAGCATAGAGCAAGCTAGTATCTTTTTCAGGAAAAAACGTTTCTTCATTGAGACGTTTTTTTATTTTGAAACATGTTGTCAAAAATTGGTTAGGTTGATAAAATCATCTTAATGTTTAAATTGGACAAACGGGCTGCTTTATTTTCAGAATAAAATGAAAAATAAAGCATGAAAAAAATAAAAAAGACATAAAGTAGTGGTAATCAGCTACGCCAATCGATCATGAAGTCTTCAAAATAGAAGAAGAAAACGCTCATTCGTAAGAAAAAGGATGAGAGGAAAAGGTCTCATGGATTTGGTAATTAAAGCAAACGAGATCGAAAGTTCTATTTCTATTGACCTGATTGGTTGGCGTTTTAAAGTCACTGGCTTCTTAGAGATTGTGCCATTTGAACTGAATATTCCCATTGTCGAATTTAATAATTTTCACATTCTTTTACTATGCTATAATAATGAAAAGAAGAGGGTGAGGTTATGGGAAAGCTGAAAATCCACTCTGCTGAGGTAGCGAACGAAATTAGCAAGTGGACGAGGGTCATTTCTCAGAATGACTTAGAAAAATCTGCTGTCTATAAAGAGAAAATTCAGAATTTGCTAAAAAATACAGATGAAGACCGTGAAGTTCTCCTTTATTATCAGCTTGTTGACGGCAGACATGAAATGTTACTTGGAAATATTGAAAAAGCCAATCAAATTATGAAAAGTGTCGGAACGCTCGATGAGAAGGCAGATGACATTATTAATTTTTATTTTTACTTTTACAAAGGCCAATATGCTGCATATGTGAAAAAGTATGATGAAGCCATTAGCTTTTACAAAATTGCAGAACAGCGGCTAAAACGTGTGAATGAAGACCTGGAAGTAGGAACTTTTCACCATAAGGTTGCTTCGATCTATTACGAACTGAAACAAAATTTCATATCCATTAATCATATTAAAAAAGCCATCGATACATTCAAAGCGCATGAAGAGTACACAGCGCAGGCGATTGACAGCTTAATTTTACATGCAAGTAATTGTATTGATTTGTTCCAATTCGATGAAGCAGAGAAAAAGTATAAAGAAGCACTTGAGAAAAGTAAGCGCATTAACAATGAAGTGCTGATTGGGAAATGCTATCACAATTTAGCGGTTCTTTATTATGCAAAGCATGATTATGAAAAAAGCGCACATTATGCCAAAAAAGGGATGGGCATTCAAATTCACCGTGACAATAGCCATTATTACATCCAATCTTTATATGTTCTGGCGAATGCCTTGGTTCATCTAGGAGATCAAGAGGCGAGGGAATATATTAAAGAGGGTATTTTGTATAGTTGTGATATCCAAAATAATGAATATATAGTAAAATTTGAAATTTTGGATTTGATGTGCGAGAATAGTGGGGCAGCAGACGTATTCTCAGAAAAATTAGACTACATAGAAAAAAATAGATTATATGTGGAGCTTGAGGATTTGTCTGAACAAATATCGAAATACTTCAAGGAACGAAATGATTATCAAAATGCCATTCGTTTTCTTGAAAAGAAATTCGATGCACAAATACTTCAAAAGAAAGTGGAGGTTATCTTATGAAAAAGTTGTTGTTAGGTGTAACCGTTGTTACAGCAGTCGCAGTTGTTTCTTCCCTTTTTGCTCTTGACGCAGAGACGACAGAGCAAGCCATCAGAGCGATTACGTGATCGAATTTATCTGTCAACCTCTTCGTATGAATCAGAAGAGGTTTTTTTTATGCGCTCAAAACTGGAAAAACGAAAAAAGACACGTCATAATGTAAGGAAGCATCATATTTAGAGGTGACCTATGACGAAAATTTTTGCACACAGAGGCTTTAAAGGCATTTATCCTGAAAACACCATGATAGCCTTCGAGCATGCACTCCATTCGGGAGCTGACGGAATTGAGCTGGATGTTCAGCTGACAAAAGACGGCAGGCTTGCTGTCATTCACGATGAGAAACTGAACAGAACAACGAACATGAAAGGTTTAGTGAAAGACCATACATATGAAGAATTAAAAGCAGGAGATGCGAGTCACTCTTTCTACGAAGAAACCGGTGCTGTATCCATTCCTCTTTTAGAGGAAGTATTAGAGCTAGTGACGCAGCAATCATCACTCATCATCAATATTGAACTAAAAAACTCCATTTATCGATATCCGGGTATCGAAGAGAAAGTAAAAAAACAAATCGAGCATTTTCAAATAGAAGACCGTGTACTTGTTTCATCTTTTCATCACGGCAGTTTAGCTCTTTTTCACAAACTGATGCCGCATGTTGAACTTGCGGTTCTCACAATGGATGTGATTCATCAGCCGGAGATGTATATAAAAACAGTACCAGCAAGGGGCTACCATCCAAATATCAAGGGTGCCGGCGTGACCAAAGAGGTTGTGGCAGCTCTCCATGCATCTCAGCAAGTGATCAGGCCGTTTACAGTAAATAGTGAAAAGCAAATGAAAAACATGTTTTCCTTAGGTGTCGATGGCATTTTTACTGATTTTCCTGACCGAGCCGTGAAAATAAGAGAAGAAATGAAATAAAGACCTGCTCTAAATCAGCGGGTCTTTTTTCACGTTTTATCTCTGCTTAAAGCGAGCAGTCACTTTATTTCGTTTACGGTCTCTATATAAAATAAAGCCAGCCACTACATAAAGACCTCCCCCTAAAAATAATAACCCTGCAATTCCTTGCAGCCATAAATATGGAAATGGTGCAATGATGATGCCGAAAACAGTGTCACGCAGCAGCTTAATCCCAAGGGCTGCAAGCGCGCCAGGTATTAAAATAATCACTAGTGCAAGTATTCTCCCCATCAAATGTCCCCTTAAACGTCATTTACTTCCATTGTCTAATTCAAAAAATATTTTGTCAAGAAAGGAAAACGTGGTAATATAAGAGTTGTGCAATTTTTTGCAACGGAAAAATATGGTGTGCAAATTTTTTCATATAAAGGGGTAACGGGATGCAGAGAGTCTTGATTGTCGGTGCAGGACAAGGTGGATCAGCATTGCTTGAAACATTGCTGAAAACAAATACGATTCAAATCATTGCGATCGCCGACCTTGATCTTGAGGCACCGGGGATGGTAGAAGCGAAAAAGAATGGAATTGATACGACAACGGATTGGAAAGAATACATAAAAGATGACATTGATATCATCATTGAAACAACAGGCAGTTCAGCAGTGCTGAAAGAACTGATTGAAAAAAAGCCAGAGCACGCAGTCATTGTGCCAAGTTCAATGGCTTACGTTATATCAGAATTAATGTCAGAAAAACAGCAGCTGATCCAAATATTAAAGGAACAAACCTATAAGCATGACCGCATTTTTAATGCAACGAACGACGGGATGATTTTTATAAACATGGATGAAGAAGTCGTCCTGTTTAATCGATCAGCGGCCAAAATGGTTGGATGTTCGCAAAAAGATGCGATTGGCCGTCATATACGAGAAGTGATCCCAAATACAAAGCTTCCCGACATTTTAAGATCGAGAGAGCCAGAATTTAATCAAAAACAATTTCTGAATCAGCAAATACAAATTGTGACAACGCGTTTGCCAATTATTGATGACGCGGGGAGAATGCTAGGTGCTTTATCCATCTTTAAAGATATTACGGATGCCGTTGAGCTTGCGGAGGAAGTGACCAATCTTAAAGAAGTACGAACGATGCTGGAGGCGATCATTCAATCGTCGGATGAAGCCATATCAGTTGTTGATGAGCAGGGAAAAGGGATCTTAATCAACCGGGCATATACGAAAATGACTGGATTAACAGATAAAGAAGTTGTGGGGAAACCAGCAGGTGCAGATATTTCTGAAGGAGAAAGCATGCATTTGAAGGTACTTGAAACAAGGAGACCCGTTCGAGGCGTCAGAATGAAAGTCGGACCGAATAAAAAAGATGTGATTGTCAACGTAGCGCCAGTCATCGTTGATGGCATTTTAAAAGGCAGTGTCGGGGTCATTCATGACGTATCAGAAATTCAATCACTCACGAATGAATTAAATAAAGCAAGACAGCTCATCCGAACACTTGAAGCAAAGTACACTTTTGAAGACATCATTGGAGAAAGTGAGCAAATGCTTGTGGCGCTTGAGCAGGCAAAGCTAGGCGCGAAAACGCCAGCCACGATATTACTCCGGGGAGAATCAGGAACTGGAAAAGAGCTGTTTGCGCATGCCATTCACAATGAAAGTGACCGGAAATATAATCGCTTTGTACGGGTCAACTGTGCGGCCTTATCAGAAACCCTTTTAGAGTCAGAGCTTTTTGGCTATGAAGAAGGAGCGTTTTCTGGTGCAAGGCGCGGCGGGAAAAAAGGGCTGTTTGAAGAGGCGAACCAAGGCAGCATTTTTTTAGATGAAATTGGTGAAATGACGCCAAGTACACAGGCCAAGCTGCTGCGCGTCATGCAGGAGAAAGAAATTGTAAGAGTAGGCGGAACAAAGGCTATACCGGTCGATGTTCGTGTCATCACGGCAACGAATGTCAATATCGAAAAAGCGATGGCGGAAGGGAAGTTCAGAGAGGACTTATATTATCGGATGAACAGATATCCGATCTCCATCCCGCCGCTAAGGCAGCGCCTTGAGGATATTGACTCGTTAAGTAAACGTCTCATCCAAAAGATCAATTTAGACTATGGACGGAACGTGAGCGGGTTAACGGAACAGGCACTTAATAGACTGCGATCATACAAGTGGCCAGGAAACGTAAGAGAGCTTGAAAATGTACTTGGACGAGCCATGATCTTTTTGAACCCGCAAGAAGAATGGATTGATGAAGGGCATATTTCTTTCATGGAGTCAGAAGATCAGGAAGAAAAAGAGCAGCAGGAACTGACTGTCAGTCAATTTGAGGGAGAGACGCTTTCGGATGCTGTTGAGGCATTTGAAGCGCAGCTGATTAAACAAACCCTTGAAAAGCATCAATTCAATCGCACGAAAACAGCGAAAACGTTAGGGATCAGCATTCGGAACCTTTACTATAAAATGGACAAATATCAACTTGCAAAAGATAGCATGCAATAAAATGCATGTAACCTGCAAAAGATTGCACGAATGTCATGCGAATTGCCTCATATTCACTGCATTTCAAACTGGCACGGAACTTGCATATAAAACATGAACCGAGCACAAGGAAAGGTGGGCATATATGAAGCTTGACGATCTGATTATGAAAGCCGCCCAGCTGCAGAATAAAACGGCGGCTGTGGCTCATGCAGAAGATGAAGAAGTGCTTCATGCCATCAAGATGGCAATTAAGCGAAAGGTCGCTCGCTTTCTCCTGGTTGGGAACAAACGCAACCTGAAGGAGCTAGTGAAGCAGCATGAAATCAATGAGGACTGGATAGATATTATTCATTCAGATTCTCCCGAAGAATCTGCCAAAATTGCCGTTCAGGCAGTGAGCGAGAAGCATGCAGATATTTTGATGAAGGGGCATGTCCCGACAGCCGTTCTTTTAAAAGCGGTATTGAATAAAGAATATGGGCTCAGGACGGCAAGTGTCCTATCACATGTCGCGGCATTTGAAGTACCGGGCTTTGACCGCTTTATTTATGTCACGGATTCTGCGATGAACATCGCGCCCGATTTAAATATGCTGAAAGAGATTACGATCAACTCTGTTCAAGTAGCACAAGCTGTCGGAAACGATATGCCAAAGGTTGCAGTGCTCTCTGCGGTGGAGGTCGTGAATCCGGCAATGGATTCAACTTTGACTGCGGCAAGTCTTGCGCAAATGAATCGGCGGGGGCAAATTTCTGGCTGCCTGATTGATGGGCCTCTTGCTTTAGACAATGCCATTTCTCAAACGGCGGCTTCTCATAAAAATATTACGAGTGATGTAGCCGGCCATGCAGATATTTTGCTTGTGCCAACAATTGAGGCAGGGAACATTCTTTATAAATCTCTCATCTACTTTGCACATGCAAAGGTGGGAGCTGTGGTGGCAGGAGCGAAGGCGCCGATTGCTTTAACAAGCCGGTCTGATTCAGCCGAAAGTAAGCTTTATTCAATTGCGCTTGCCATCTGTACATCAAATTAAGCGGAAGTAATAGGAGGAATAACACAATGGAACTTTTTAAATATATGGAACGATACGATTATGAACAGCTTGTATTTTGTCAGGATGAGCAGTCTGGCTTAAAAGCGATTATTGCGATTCATGATACAACACTTGGGCCGGCACTAGGCGGAACGAGAATGTGGACGTATGAAAACGAAGAAGCAGCCATTGAGGATGCACTGCGTCTAGCAAGAGGCATGACTTATAAAAACGCGGCAGCAGGACTTAATCTTGGCGGCGGAAAAACGGTCATCATCGGCGATCCGAGAAAAGACAAAAATGAAGAAATGTTCCGTGCATTTGGACGTTACATTCAAGGGCTGAATGGCCGCTATATTACGGCAGAAGATGTCGGTACAACGGTAGAAGACATGGATCTCATTCATGAAGAAACAGATTTTGTCACAGGGATTTCTCCTGCATTTGGTTCATCCGGAAATCCGTCTCCAGTCACTGCTTACGGTGTATACAAAGGGATGAAAGCCGCTGCCAAAGCAGCATTTGGGACCGATTCATTAGAAGGAAAAACAATTGCCGTCCAAGGTGTTGGAAATGTCGCTTACAACCTGTGTAAACATCTGCATGAAGAAGGCGCGCAGCTCATTGTCACAGATATCAACAAAGACTCTGTCAAGCGAGCTGTTGAAGACTTCGGCGCAAAAGCAGTCGACCCTGACGATATTTACGATCAAGCATGTGATATTTATGCACCGTGCGCACTTGGTGCAACCATTAACGATGTGACCATTCCTAAGTTAAAAGCAAAGGTGATTGCCGGTGCTGCAAATAACCAGCTAAGAGAAACGCATCACGGTGACCTTATCCATGAAATGGGGATTGTATATGCTCCTGATTATGTGATCAATGCAGGCGGTGTGATTAACGTTGCTGATGAGCTTTATGGCTATAATGCAGATCGTGCGATGAAAAAAGTCGAAGGCATTTATCAAAATATTGAACGTGTGATTGAAATTTCAAACCGTGATGCCATTCCTACTTATAAAGCGGCAGACCGATTGGCTGAAGAGAGAATTGAAAGAATGCGCAAATCAAGAAGTCAATTCTTGCAAAATGGTCAACATATTTTAAGCCGTCGCTAATTTGAAGAATGAGTTGAAACGGAGGTTTTGTTTTTGCTGACAAAAGAATGGCGTATTCTCACGATTAATCCTGGCTCTACTTCAACAAAAATTGGTGTGTTTCATAATGAACGTTCTATTTTTGAAACGACACTAAGACATACAGATGAGGAATTAAAGCAGTTTCCTCATATCATTGATCAATTTTCATTCCGTAAAGAAACCATTTTGAAAACACTGCATGAACAGGGGATGAATATCTCAAAGTTTGATGCAGTTTGCGCGCGGGGCGGTCTCCTTCGTCCGATTGAAGGAGGCACATATGAAGTCAATGAGCAAATGGTGGAAGACCTAAAAGAAGGATATGCCGGCCAGCACGCATCCAATCTCGGCGGAATCATCGCGAGAGAAATTGCACTTGGCCTGAATATCCCAGCTTTTATTGTCGATCCAGTTGTAGTGGATGAACTAAAACCAATTGCTCGTATTTCAGGGCTGCCAACGATTGAAAGAAAAAGCATCTTTCATGCATTAAATCAAAAAGCAGTCGCAAGAAAAACAGCGGCTTCTTTTGGAAAAAGTTACGAAGATTTGAACATGATTATTACTCATATGGGCGGCGGTATCACTATTGGTGTTCATGAAAAAGGAAAAGTCATCGATGTCAATAACGGTCTGCATGGCGAAGGTCCTTTCAGCCCTGAGCGCGCGGGAACCCTGCCGACAGGTGATCTTGTGAATCTTTGTTTTTCGGGTGAGTATACCCAAGAGGAAATGCTCAAACGCATTATTGGTGAAGGCGGGCTTGCGGGCTATCTTGGCACGACAGACGCTGTGAAAGTGGAACGCATGATTGAAGCGGGTGATGAGCGGGCAGCGCTTATTTATGAAGCAATGTGCTATCAGATTGCCAAAGAAATTGGAGCGGCTAGCGCTGTCTTAAAAGGAGCAGTTGACGTCATTGTATTAACAGGCGGACTTGCGTACAGCAAACAAATTACGTCAAGTATTCGCGGCTATATTGACTGGATTTCTGATGTTGTCGTGTTTCCAGGTGAAAATGAGCTGCAATCGTTGGCAGAAGGTGCGCTTCGTATTTTAAAAGAAGAAGAATCACCGAAAGAATACCCAAATGATCAACAGGAAAAGAAAGGAGTGACAAGTCATGGCAACTGAATATGACCTCGTCATTCTTGGTGGAGGCACAGGCGGCTATGTAGCGGCCATTCGTGCCTCACAGCTTGGATTGAAAACAGCAGTTGTAGAAAAAGAAAAGCTCGGCGGAACATGTCTTCATAAAGGCTGCATCCCGTCTAAAGCGCTGCTCAGAAGTGCAGAAGTTTATCAAACCGTCAAACGCGCAGCTGATTTTGGTGTTGAGGCAGACGGCATTGCCTTGCAATTTGCCAATGTGCAAAAAAGAAAAACAGAGATTGTCGAAAAACTAGCAGGCGGCGTCAAACATTTAATGAAACAAGGAAAAATTGATGTATATGAAGGGATCGGCCGTATTCTTGGTCCATCTATCTTTTCCCCAATGCCAGGAACGATCTCCGTAGAAATGGCAAATGGAGAGGAAAATGAAATGCTCATTCCAAAGCAGGTTATCATCGCGACAGGATCAAGACCGCGTGTGCTGCCAGGGCTTGAAGCAGATGGAACACACATCCTCACTTCAGATGATGCACTTGAACTGCCAGAGCTTCCGCAGTCAATGCTAATTGTCGGAGGCGGAGTGATCGGAATCGAGTGGGCTTCCATGCTCAATGATTTTGGTGTGAACGTCACTGTGCTTGAGTTTGCAGACCGCATTTTGCCAACAGAGGATCATGACATTTCTAAAGAAATGGAAAAGCTATTATCTAAAAAAGGCATCACTTTTGTGACTAATGCGAAGGTACTGCCAGATAGCGTAGAAAAGCAGGAAAATCTCGTGACAATTCAAGCGGAAAAGGATGGAGGCATTCAGACGTTTGAAGCGGAAAAACTCCTTCTTTCAGTCGGCAGAGTACCTAATATCGAAGGCATAGGTCTTGAAAACACGGACATCCAAACCGAAAAACAAGGCATTGTCGTGAATGAACATTATCAAACGAAAGAATCGCATATTTACGCAATAGGAGATGTCATTGGCGGGCTTCAGCTGGCACATGTCGCTTCTCACGAAGGTATGATTGCTGTAGAACATATGGCTGGGAAAGATCCAAAGCCGCTCGATGAAACGCTCGTATCTAAATGTGTTTACTCTCACCCAGAAACCGCTAGTGTTGGACTCACTGAACAGGCGGCAAAAAAGCAGGGCTTTGAAGTCAAAATAGGGAAATTTCCATTTATGGCGATTGGAAAAGCGCTTGTGTACGGGGAGTCTGATGGATTCGTCAAAATCATTGCCGATCAAAAGACAGATGATATTTTAGGAATTCATATGATTGGTCCTCATGTAACAGATATGATATCTGAAGCCGGATTGGCCAAAGTACTTGATGCAACCCCGTGGGAAGTGGGGCAGACGATACACCCGCATCCGACCTTATCAGAGGCGATTGGCGAGGCAGCCCTTGCTGTTGACGGGAAGGCGATCCATTTTTAATCAAGGAGGGAAACATGATGAGTAACATGCGTCATCAGGAATTAGGATTATCAGATGAACAAGCAATTGATATATACAGAACAATGCTTCTAGCAAGAAAAATCGATGAACGGATGTGGCTTTTAAACCGTTCCGGGAAAATTCCATTCGTCATTTCTTGTCAAGGGCAGGAAGCGCAGCAAGTCGGCGCTGCATTTGCTCTTAATAGAGAAGAAGATTACGTCTTACCTTACTATCGTGATATGGGGGTTGTCCTTGCTTTTGGGATGACAGCAAAAGATTTAATGATGTCTGGTTTCGCAAAACAAGACGATCCAAACTCAGGCGGAAGACAAATGCCAGGGCATTTTGGGCAAAGAGCAAATCGAATTGTGACTGGGTCGTCACCTGTCACAACGCAGGTTCCACACGCGGTGGGAATTGCCCTTGCTGGACGATTAGAGCAGAAAAACTTTGTCAGCTTTGTCACGTTCGGTGAAGGCTCATCAAACCAAGGTGATTTCCATGAAGGTGCTAACTTTGCTGCTGTGCATAAACTGCCTGTTATTTTCATGTGTGAAAACAATAAGTATGCGATTTCCGTGCCATATGATAAACAAGTAGCCTGTGAACGCATTTCAGATCGTGCGGTTGGATATGGGATGCCTGGCGTAACTGTTGATGGAAATGATCCGCTTGAAGTATATGCCGCTGTCAAAGAAGCGAGAGACCGTGCGGCTAGAGGTGAAGGTCCGACATTGATTGAAACAATCTCTTACCGTTTAACTGCGCATTCAAGTGATGACGATGATTCAAGCTATCGAGAAAAAGAAGAAGTGCTCGAAGCAAGAAAGAAAGATCCGCTCATCCAATATGAAACGTATTTAATCGAAGGAAACGTCATGACTTCTGAAATGAAAGAAGAGATGACAAAAGAAATTATGCAAATCGTAAACGAAGCTACTGATGAAGCGGAAAACGCAGCTTATGCTGAGGCAGAAAGCGCACTTCGTTACGTGTATGCGGAGTAAGGGGGAAGAAAAATGCCTGTTATGTCATATATAGACGCCATTACACTGGCGATGAAAGAAGAAATGGAGCGAGATCCGAAAGTGTTTGTGCTCGGAGAGGATGTCGGGAAAAAAGGCGGCGTATTTAAAGCGACAGCGGGTCTTTACGAGCAATTTGGAGAAGCGCGCGTCATGGATACACCTCTTGCAGAATCAGCCATTGCGGGTGTAGGTATTGGGGCAGCGATGTATGGAATGCGCCCAATTGCAGAAATGCAATTTGCTGATTTCATTATGCCTGCAATCAACCAAATCATTTCAGAGGCTGCAAAAATTAGATACCGTTCAAATAATGATTGGAGCTGTCCAATGGTCATCCGCGCACCTTACGGGGGTGGAGTACACGGGGCACTTTATCATTCACAATCGGTCGAAGCTATTTTTGCTAACCAGCCTGGTTTGAAGATTGTGATGCCTTCTACACCTTATGATGTCAAAGGTCTTTTAAAGGCTGCAGTGCGTGATCCAGATCCTGTATTGTTCTTTGAACATAAACGTGCATACCGCCTGATTAAAGGAGAAGTGCCTGAAGAGGATTACACTCTTCCGATTGGAAAAGCAGATGTGAAGCGTGAAGGCGATGATATCACGGTCATTACATATGGCCTTTGTGTCCATTTTGCGCTGCAAGCAGCAGACCGCCTTGCAAAGGACGGCATATCCGCTCATATTCTCGATTTGAGAACTGTGTACCCGCTTGATCAGGAAGCGATTATAGAAGCGGCTTCTAAAACAGGAAAAGTGCTTCTGTTAACGGAAGATACAAAAGAAGGCAGCATCATGAGTGAGGTTGCGGCAATCATTTCGGAGCATTGCTTATTTGATTTAGACGCACCAATCAAACGCCTGGCAGGACCAGATATTCCGGCAATGCCTTATGCGCCGACAATGGAGAAATTCTTCATGGTCAATCCGGATAAGGTAGAAGCTGAAATGAGAGAGCTAGCGGCGTTTTAAGAAAGAGGAGGGTTTCAAAGTGGCAATTGAACAAATGAAAATGCCTCAGCTGGGTGAAAGTGTAACAGAAGGAACCATTAGCAAATGGCTCGTTTCACCTGGCGACCATGTGAATAAATACGATCCGATTGCGGAAGTCATGACGGATAAAGTGAACGCAGAAGTCCCGTCATCTTTTACAGGAACGATTACAAAGCTATCGGCTGAAGAAGGCGAAACGCTGCAAGTAGGAGAAGTGTTTTGTGAAATAGATGTCGAAGGAAGCGAGCAGCAGAGTGTGAAAGAAGAAGCAGCACCTGAGCAAAGCGAAGCGCCTGAAGCAGATCAAACAAAGGAGAATCAAAGTCAAAAGAAACGTTATTCTCCAGCCGTTCTTCGTTTAGCAGATGAGCATGGCATTGATTTAGCGGCTGTTCAAGGTACAGGAGCAGGCGGCCGAATCACTAGAAAAGATATGCTGCAGCTCATTGAAAACGGCGGCGTCAAAGAGAAGACAGCACCTGTCAATGAACGAGCCGTTCAACCGGAGCCTGTGCAGCCATCTCAAGCAAAAGCGGCACCTGCC
Source organism: Bacillus sp. I-2 (assembly GCF_001974945.1). Taxonomy (NCBI): domain Bacteria; kingdom Bacillati; phylum Bacillota; class Bacilli; order Caryophanales; family Bacillaceae; genus Bacillus; species Bacillus sp. I-2. The sequence continues at coordinate 111,565 of NZ_LZRW01000045.1, forward strand.
GTCCCTTCTATGCCTGGTGATGTTGAGCTGCCAGTCACGCCGATCCGCCAGGCAATCGCGGTCAATATGCTGAGAAGCAAACATGAGATTCCGCATGCATGGACGATGATGGAAGTCGATGTGACAAATCTTGTGACAAGAAGAAATCAGCTGAAGGATCAGTTTAAAGCAAAAGAAGGATTTAATTTGACGTTCTTTGCGTTCTTTGTCAAAGCAGTGGCTCAGGCCTTAAAGGAATTCCCTGAAATGAACAGCATGTGGGCCGGAGATAAAATTGTGCAGAAGAAAGCGATCAATGTTTCGATTGCTGTCGCTACAGATGACGCTCTATTTGTTCCAGTCATTAAGGATGCGGATGAAAAGACCATTAAGGGCATTGCCAAAGAAATTCATGAGCTGGCGTCTAAGGTGAGACAAGGAACGCTCAAGCAAAGTGATATGGAAGGCGGTACCTTCACTGTCAACAACACGGGATCATTTGGTTCGGTACAATCAATGGGAATCATTAATTATCCGCAAGCGGCGATTTTACAAGTAGAATCGATCGTGAAGCGTCCAATGATCGTAAACGGAATGATTGCGGCAAGAGACATGGTCAATCTTTGTCTCTCATTAGATCACAGAGTACTAGATGGTCTTGTATGCGGCAGATTCCTTCAACGAATTAAACAAATCCTTGAAGGCATCGACGAGCAGACATCTGTTTATTAAAACAATATTTTTCCCCCTCCCGGCATGAGAGGGGGATTTCCACATCTAGGAGAAAGGAGCGATGATATGTCTGGACTAGATTTTTTTGCTTTTCTCACGATTGGTCTCATGTTTATCACAGCGATTGCGTTCGCTTTTCTGCGGTACATTTCTAAATCACGCAATCATCCTGAACGATTACTGCTTATCATATCGATCGTTTCAATCATTCAAATCGTGTACTGTCTGCTGATTGTCGGCGGGTTTAAAGGAGCAGCCAATAGCTTTTTAGGAATATCACTTCTCGCCGGAACGCTTCTCGGATATGCACTTGAATATTTATACAGACGCTATATCAAAAAAACGCCCGAATCAAAATGATGTCGGGCGTTTTTTTATTCTGCTGGAACAATAAAGGTCAAATGGTGTTTTAACACTTCTAAAGAAGAGGGGGCCGTCATATTAACCTCACCATCTGTATCAGCATCCATTTCCTCTTTTGTGTGGATATGAATACTGGACGCTTGAATGAGAGACAGGTCGCCGGTGAAATCCTCCAGCTCTTCCCGGTTCATTGAGAAGATTTCTTTTAAAGCAGAGAAACTCGTATTTCTGCAAATTAAGATTTCTGCTTTTCCATCATCTATGGCTGCATGAGGCAAATCAATTTTATTTGTACCGATAAAATGTCCATTCATGACAAGAACGATGACAGCTTCCTCTTCCCAGCTTTCCTCTTCTGTCTCAATGCGTACGTGAAAAGGATCTGTTTGCTGCAGGGTGCGCAGCGCACTTGTGAAGTAGCTGATTTTGCCAAGTACGGCTTTTTCCTTGTCATTAATATTGTTGGACGTGTCTGCGATCAGCCCAATTCCCCAAAAGTTTAACACGTATCGATCTTCTGCTTTGATTAAGTCGACCTTTTTCTCTTTGCCGTCTACAATCATTTGAGCGGCTTTTTGCATTTGTTGAGGAATACCTAGTGTTCTAGAAAAATCATTGCATGTCCCGCCTGGTAATATCGCTACAGCGGGCCTTTTTTCTAAACCGCCAATGCCGTTCATGCATTCATGCACGGTACCGTCTCCGCCTAATATGATGAGCAACTCCACTGTCTCATCAATTTGACGGCAGAAATCATAAGCATCATTTGGCTGCTTTGTTGGTTTCAAAATGAGTTCATCAATATGTAGAGAAAGAAGAGGCACTGTTTGACCGAGTGTTTTTTCCATGTTTTTTTGTCCAGCATTTCCATTATAAATGAGCATCGCTTTTTTGAATTGTGCCATCACGCAGTTCTCCCTTTCATCTCTTTATCATCACTTTTCCCCAATTTGACAGCTCATAAACGATGTGCGGAAAAAGGGGCGAAGGAAAAGACAACACATTTGCCCGCAGGCGTTTTCCTTGATATGATGGAGTTAAAATGGTTTTGGTACGCAAAAGGAGTGGACAGACATGAATATTGATTTTAATTTATTTATGAATGATATTGTGAAACAAGCGAGAGAAGAAATTAAGCAGGCGGGCTACACTGAGCTCACATCAGCTGAAGAAGTAGACGAAGCACTGACTAAAAAAGGAACGGCACTTGTCATGGTGAATTCAGTATGCGGCTGTGCAGGCGGTATTGCAAGACCAGCTGCCGGCTATTCTGTTCATTACGATAAGCGTCCAGATCAATTGCTGACAGTGTTTGCTGGACAGGACAAAGAGGCAACGGCAAGAGCCCGTGAATACTTTGAAGGCTTTCCGCCATCTTCACCATCTTTTGCATTATTAAAAGATGGAAAAATCATTAAAATGGTCGAGCGTCATGAAATTGAAGGGCATGAGCCAATGGAAGTTGTGTCAAAACTACAAGCCGCTTTTGATGAGCATTGCGAAGAAATCTAACATATGACTTTTGAATGAATAAATATAAAGCAGTCCGGTCTTTAGATCGGTCTGCTTTTTGTTTTATAAGACAATAGAATCAAAATAATTTTAGCAAAATACTATTGCATCTTAAAAAGAAAGTGTTTAAAATACATTATAGTGAATAAATATTCAAAACAATACATGATTTTAAATACTGGGAGGCATCATCATATGAAAAAGTGGTTATTATTACTTATGACAGCTGGTCTTGCAGCTGCACTCGCAGCTTGCGGAACTTCTTCTAATAATTCAAACGCATCAGGAGATGACAAGACACTCGTGATGGCAACATCAGCAGATTATCCGCCATTTGAATCAAAAGACGGAGATAAAATTGTCGGTTTTGATGTAGATCTTGCAACAGCACTAGCGAAAAAGAACGGCTACAAGCTAGAAATTCAAGATATGGACTTTGCTAGCCTTGTATCAGCCCTCAAAACAAACAAAGCTGATATTGTCCTTGCAGGAATGACACCTACAGAAAAACGTAAAAAGCAAGTTGATTTCTCTGATGTTTATTACAATGCTAAAAACTTGGTTGTATCAAAGAAATCTAGCGGTATTAAGGCAGAGAAAGATTTAAAAGACAAAACAGTCGGCGTTCAATTAGGTTCTATTCAACAGGATGAAGCAAATGGACTGCAAAAGAAATATAACCTAACAGTTGAAGACCGTAATAAAATTTCTGATATCATTCAAGAGATCAAAGCAGGCCGTTTTGATGCAGCAATTATTGAAGATAAAGTAGCTGCTGGTTACTTGAAAAAGGAAAAAGACTTCCAAGCATTTGGATTGAACAGCTCAAACGAAGGTTCAGCCATTGCATTCAAGAAAAACAGCGACTTAACAGCGAAATTTAATAAATCATTAAAAGAAATGAAAGATAATGGCGAACTTGATAAATTAATTAAAAAATGGTTTGCTGATGAAAAGTAAGTCAGGAAAAGGATCAGCGTCATTCCAGAAAATCAAGTAGAAAAGCGCTGAAAAGTTCAACTCATGTTGAACTTTTTTCCTGTTTTGTATGAAGGCAAAAAAAAGGAGAATGTCATGTTTGATTTTAAAGATGTAATACCTCAGATGCCCTTTATTCTAGAAGGACTTAAGGTCACGCTTTCTATAGTAGTGGTATCCCTTTTACTTGGATTTATCTTAGGAATTTTATTAACGCTTTGTAAAATTAGTGTGTTTAAACCGCTCATTTGGCTTGCAGATTTTTATACGTCAATTTTCCGAGGCACACCGCTTGTGCTTCAATTGCTCATTATTTATTTTGGTCTGCCTCAGCTTCTTGGGTTTCAAATCGACCAATACTGGGCTGCTGTAGCGGCCTTTTCACTCAACTCGGCGGCATACGTATCTGAAATTATTCGTGCGGGTATTAATGCCATTGATAAAGGTCAAAAAGAAGCAGCCGTTGCTTTAGGCATCCCTTATGCTAAAATGATGAAGGACTTATTGCTTCCGCAGGCGTTTAAAAATATTTCACCTGCACTTGTGAATGAGACGATTACACTGACAAAAGAATCAGCGATTGTAACAGTCATCGGACTGGGTGATGTCATGAGACGAGCCTATCAAGCAGGGGCCGTGACGTATAATTATCTTGAACCGCTTATTTTTGCGGGTCTTATCTATTATGTCATCGTGCTTGTTCTCACCTTTGTCGGCAAATCGGTGGAAAGGAAGTTAAAATCAAATGATTAAAATAGAGAAACTCACAAAATCTTTTGGTAAAAACGAAGTTTTAAAGGGGATCGACACCACCATTAAAGAAGGGGAAGTTGTTGCGGTTATTGGACCATCTGGTTCAGGAAAATCGACGTTCCTCCGCTGCATGAATTTACTTGAAAAGCCGACTTCTGGTGTCATTACAATTAAGGACACCGAAATCACCAATCCAAAAACGAATGCACTAAAAGTGCGTGAGAACATCGGAATGGTGTTTCAGCATTTCCATCTCTTCCCGCATAAAACCGTGCTGGAAAATATCACGTATGCGCCAATGAATGTGAAGAATCAATCGAAGGAAGACAGTATCAAGCAAGCTGAAGACCTGCTCAAAAAGGTAGGGCTTTTAGAGAAAAAAGATGATTTCCCTAACCGTTTGTCCGGCGGTCAAAAGCAGCGTGTGGCGATTGCGCGTGCGCTTGCGATGACACCAGACATTATGCTGTTTGACGAACCAACGTCTGCTCTAGATCCAGAAATGGTCAAGGAAGTATTAGAAGTCATGAAAGAGCTGGCTCAATCTGGAATGACACTCGTCATCGTCACACATGAAATGGGCTTTGCAAAAGAAGTGGCTGACCGCGTGATCTTTATGGATGATGGGAAAATTGTAGAGGATGCAAACCCTGTGCAATTTTTTGAATCACCGTCTTCACAGCGTGCGCAAGACTTCTTACAAAAAATATTATAAAGAAATAAGAGAAGGAGACTTAACATCTCCTTCTTTTTTTGATTATAATGGGGAAAGTAAAAAAAGTTCATCATTTCACAAAAATGAATGGAAACAAGACAGAAAAGAGTGAATCACATCATGTTTAAAATCGGCTACCGAACGCTGAAAACAGCATTAGGAACAGCGATCGCTATTTATATTGCACAATTGCTTGGCTTGCAAAATTATTCAGCTGCCGGGATTATTACGATCCTGTGTATTCAGGTGACAAAGAAAAGATCCCTCTTAGCATCGGGAGCCCGCTTTGCAGCATGCAGTCTTGCTATTTTATTTTCTTATTTATTTTTCGATCTGATTGGGTATCATCCTTTTGTGATCGGTTTGATGCTGCTTGTCTTTATTCCGACAACGGTTTTGCTTCGAATTAAAGAAGGGATTGTCACAAGTTCAGTCATCATTCTCCATTTATACATGTCTGGCGGGATTACCCTGCATCTCATCTGGAATGAACTGCTGCTGATTACCATTGGTGTTGGGGTAGCGCTGATTATGAACCTCTATATGCCAAGTGTTGATAAAAAACTCAAACGCTACAGCGAACAGATTGAAGCCAACTTTGCTAAAATCTTTGAGGAAATCGAGCAATACTTAATGACAGGGAAACAAGACTGGACAGGAAAAGAAATACCAGAGACACATCAATTGATCAAACAAGCGAAAGCTCTTGCATATCGTGATGTTGAAAACCATGTATTAAGACATGAAAACCTGTATTACCATTATTTCAACATGAGACAAAAGCAATTTGAAATCATTGAGCGTGTGCTGCCCAAAATTACGTCGATTTCTGTCACAACGGAGCATGGACAAATCATTGCAGAATACATTAGAGACTTACGCGAACATATTCACCCAGGGAACACAGCGCATAAGTTTTTAAGACGTCTCATTGATATGAAAGAAGAGTTCGAAGCACTTCCGCTCCCGCAAACAAGAGAAGAATTTGAGGCAAGAGCGGCACTCTTTCATTTCCTTGGTGAAATGGAACAATATTTAGTACTGAAAAGCTATTTTAAAGGGATGAAAGAATAGAGACGCATGAGTTCCTCCTTCATTGGTCAATCTAATGAAAAAGGAGGAGCCTATGCGTCTTTTATTTTATACCGTACTGACCATGTCCCTTTCACCTATCTGGCCGCTTGGACAAAACCCGCTTCCAGGTGACCCGTTTGTCATTATTAATAAACAAACGAATGAACTTGCCTTCATTGATCAAGGAAAAATCCAAAAAGTATATCCTGCTTCAACAGGAAAAACAGCGGATTTAACGCCAGAAGGTGAATTTACGATTATGATCAAAGCGAAAGATCCCTATTACAGAAGAAAGAATATTGAAGGCGGTGCGAAGAATAATCCTCTTGGGCGAAGATGGATTGGATTTGATGCACGAGGAACAGATGGCAGAACCTACGGAATTCATGGAACGAGTGACGAAACATCGATTGGGAAATTTATCACGGCAGGCTGTGTGAGACTTCATAATCAAGATGTAGAGCTTTTGTTTGATCAGCTTCCAATTGGCACCAAGGTATGGATTACAAAATCAAGTGCTTCCTTTGAAACACTTGCCAAAGACAAACAGGCCATTCGTTGATATCGCGAATCACCTGCTTGTCTGCTTTTATTCAAACCTTATAAAAAGGCTGCTGCTCCTGCTAAAAGTGAAGAAACTAACAGCAGGCTAATCATAAGCAATACCATAAATTTCATGAATTTTTGAGACATATCGCACCCCTATAACCGAAGATTTTTGCGACAAGCGCACTTGTCTTTATTTTATCTGGTTTTTTCATATGCGACAAGTGATCAGCAAAGGAAGTGAACGGATGAACCAAATCGATCATATTGCCATTGCCGTCTTTTCTATTAAAGAAACATCTCAAACGCTTCATCAGCTATTTAACTGGCATTTTTCAGACATACAAGAGATTCCTGAGCAGGAGATTAAAGCGTCCTTCGCTTCACTTGATAATCTGCACATTGAATTAATTGAGCCCATCTCAGCCCGCAGTAAACTACATACCTTTTTAACAAAAAGAGGAGAGGGCCTTCATCATATTGCGTTAAAGTCAGATGACATTCAAACGGATCTTAGCCGTCTCGATCACCTTGGCGTGCAGCTTCTCCAAAAAACAGCACAGATGGGCGCCAGCGGAAAGCAGATTGCCTTTATTTCACCTAAAGAAACGTCAGGTGTGTTATTTGAATTGTGCGGGTCCTTGAAAGGAGAGAAATATTGCGATGAATGAATCGTTCAATGACTTGTCTGAATGGCGGAATAAAGCGTTAATGGGCGGCGGCGAAAAACGAGCAGCGGCTCACAGAAGCAAAGGAAAGCTGACGGTTCGAGAGCGGCTGCATGAACTTCTTGACGAGGGCAGCTTGATGGAAATTCAGTCATTTGCAACAGGCGGTCTGTCAGAGCATGTTGGTGACGGCGTCGTCATTGGAACGGGACTCATTCACGGTAAGCCTGTCTGTGTTTATGCACAAGATGCAACCGTATATGGGGGCTCATTAGGCGAAATGCATGCAAAAAAAATTGTCTCTTTAATGGATTTGGCAGCTAAAAATCAGATGCCGGTCATCGGTCTAAAAGACTCAGGTGGTGCGAGAATTCAAGAGGGTGTGGTATCATTAGAAGGATACGGACAGATTTTTAAACGGAATGTGCTGTACTCTGGTCGAATCCCGCAAATATCAGTTATTTTAGGTTCATGTGCTGGAGGAGCAGTTTATTCTCCTGCTTTGACTGATTTTGTCTTTATGACAGAGCAAACAGCTCATATGTTTTTAACTGGACCGAAAGTAATAGAAAAGGCAACAGGAGAAACGGTCTGTCCTGACCGTCTTGGCGGTGCAAGTGTTCAGCATCAGACGAGCGGGAATGTGCACTATACTGGGGAAGATGAGAAGGACGTGTTAAAAGCGGTTCGAACTCTTTTAACGTACATACAAACGAAACAGCAGGATGTCATGCACGCTGGGGCACGAAAGCATGATACCGCCGATCCAGGCAGAATTTTGCCAAAGGATCCCTCACGAACTTATGATGTCAAACAAGTGGTGACAGCGATAACCGATCCAGACTCATTCTTTGAAACGCAGCCTTGTTTCTCAAAAAATATTGTCACAGGTTTTGCCAGATTACAAGGAGCCTCCATTGGTGTTGTTGCCAATCAGCCAAAGGTGCTGGCAGGCAGCCTTGATCTTGACGCTGCCGATAAAGCGGCCAGGTTTATTCGATTTTGCGATGCGTTTCATATTCCGATCTTAACCCTTGTGGACGTTCCTGGTTTTTTACCAGGAGAAAAAGCCGAGCATGCGGGAATTATCCGCCATGGGGCAAAGCTTTTATATGCGTACGCTGAAGCAACTGTTCCAAAAATCACTGTGATTTTAAGAAAGGCGTTTGGCGGTGCATATGTCGCGATGAATAGCAAGGGCTTAGGAGCTGACTTTGTTTATGCATGGCCAGAAGCCGAAATTGATGTTATGGGGAAAACGTTCGCAGACGAAATCGTTCATCCTGCTTCGCGCAAGTCTGAAAACAAACCAAGTGTATGGAAAGCGGCTCAGGCAGGTCTGATAGATGATATTTTCATGCCGACTGAAACGAGAGAGCGATTGATCCGCTCATTTGATGTGCTTCGCAGTAAGGAAGAAGATAGACCGTTAAAAAAGCATGGCAACATGCCGCTATAAGAGGAGGAGCATCATCCATGATCAATGAAAAACGCTTACTAGACGAATTTTTAGAATTAGTTCAGGTTGATTCAGAAACAAAACACGAAGAGAAAATTGTTGAAGTATTAAAAGGAAAATTCTCGCAGCTTGGTCTAAAAGTGGTTGAAGACGATTCAAAAGCGGCAACAGGCCACGGTGCAGGCAATCTTGTCTGTACTTTAGAAGGGAATCAAGAGGCAGATACAATTTATTTCACTTCTCATATGGATACAGTTGTACCAGGGAATGGCGTAAAACCAGTCATTGAGGACGGCTATGTGAAAACAGATGGAACAACGATTCTTGGTGCTGATGATAAAACAGGACTTGCTGCTATGTTTGAGGCGATCCGCGTACTGAAAGAGAAAAATTTACCGCATGGAACAATTGAATTTGTGATCACAGCAGGCGAGGAATCAGGACTTGTTGGAGCAAAAGCGTTAGATCCGAATTTGATGACAGCGAAATACGGCTATGCCCTTGATTCAGATGGCAAGGTCGGTACGATTATTGTAGCTGCACCAACACAGGCAAAAGTACGCGCAACGATTTACGGAAAAACCGCTCACGCTGGTGTCGCGCCTGAAAAAGGTGTGTCTGCGATTACCATTGCATCAAAAGCAATTGCTAGCATGCCGCTTGGCCGGATTGATGAAGAAACAACGGCGAATATCGGCCGTTTTGAAGGCGGAACACAAACGAATATTGTGTGCGACCAAGTTGATATTTTGGCGGAAGCACGCTCTTTAGAACCAGCAAAAATGGAAGCTCAAGTAGCGAAGATGAAAGAAGCCTTTGAAAAAACCGCTAAAGAAATGGGCGGAAGTGCCGATGTACAAATTGACATCATGTATCCAGGCTTCAAATTCTCACACGGCGATCAAGTCGTAGAAGTGGCGAAAAAAGCGGCAGCAAAAATTGGCCGTCCTTCAGAACTGCAGACGAGCGGCGGAGGCAGTGATGCAAACGTCATTGCAGGCAACGGCGTCCCAACTGTCAACCTAGCTGTTGGATATGAAGATATTCATACGAAAAATGAGAAAATGCCGATTGAAGAATTAGTCAAAACAGCTGAAATGGTTCTCGCCATTATCGAAGAAACGACAAATCCATCGTAAAGGCAGGAGACTCTGTGAGCACGCAAAAGATTATTATTTTTCAGGTGGGGCAAGAGGAGTTTGGCATCAGTGTAGAGCATATTCGTTCGATTGAGAAGGTCCCTTACTTACAAGAAGTATCGAACCTTCCAAAAGAAATTAAAGGGCTGATGTCACTAAGAGGAGAGGTCATTCCTGTCAGTGATACAGGCGTGATGCTTCACGGAAAGCCTCTTGATGTGAACGAGCAGTCCAAGGTGCTGTTATTTGAAGTAAACGATCAAATGATTGGCTGTCTTGTCTCAGATGCAAAAGATATCATCGATATCGAGCAAAGCGAGATCAAGCCATTTCATATGAACACGAAGGCCTCAGAATATTTCTTCGGCGTTGTGGAGAGAGAAAACAAAATGATTTTACAAGTGGACCCAAATAAGTTCCTTGGGAAAATTGAGGACCTCGATCAATTGCCAGACCGGTTGAAAGAAGAATTGGCATAATGAAAAACCCCTTATCTTTAAATAAGGGGTTTATTTTTATTCAGCAGCTGGTTTGGCTTGTTCGTTAGCCGCAGCTTTCGTTTTTGATTTTTGGTACATGACATTTAAAATAATCGTTTGAATCGTGAGTAATAGTCCGCTTGTCATCCAGTATAAAGGAAGAGCAGCGGGTGCATTGATTGAAAGAAACAGCATCATGATTGGGAAAATCATGCCCATTACTTTCGCTTGCTTCAGCGCAGCTTCTGTCTGGGTGCCTGATTGCTTCGCATATTTTTGCGTGACATAAAATTGCAAGAAATACATAGCCCCTGCAAAGACCGCTACCAATAAATCGGTTTGTCCCAAGTTAAACCATAAGAACGTATGAGTTGCGATCTCAGGTGTTGAGCGGATCGCTGAATAAAAGCCAAGAACAATTGGAATTTGAATCAGCATAGGCAGACAGCCCATTGCCAGCGGGTTCACATTGTTCTCTTTATATACTTTCATCATTTCCATTTGCAGTTCTTTTTGTTTTTCAGGATCTTTCGTTTTCTTCAATTTGCTTTGTATTTGGTCAATCTGAGGTTTCACCAGTGCCATTTTTTCCTGCATGACTCTTTGCTTCTTAAATTGATTCGCAAAAAGCGGGAAAATCAGCAGGCGGACAATCAAGGTGACAAACATAATGGATAAACCATAATCATCATGGAAAAAGTTCGCAAGCCAAATGATCAGCTCAGAAAAAGGCTGAACAAAATAATGATGGAAAAACCCATCAGAGCTCGTATTCGTTTGCGCACTCGCTGCAAATGCAGGTGACGCAATCATCATCAAACATAAAGTCGTAAAAACAGTCAATAAACGTTTCAATTCGTTTCCTCCTCATGATTAAAAAATTTAATTAGTGAGAGGAAGCGAATGGTCTTCATCATCATTAGATGATCTTTTCATTCGAATGACTTTACTAATCCAAGTTGTAATGCGATCATATATGATAAACAGAAAGTCTGTTCGATTCAAGCAAGATGCGTCCAACTCTTCCAAACGATGTCCACCAAGGTGTTCGTTCATACGGCAGTCTTTTAGTAAAAACGCAATGCCGATGGCCGTCAGCGCTGGAAGAATAATCGTAAAGAATTCAACAAGGAAAAAGACTTCATTGAATGTATCAATAATCATGATTATCACATCCATTTCATTACTCACAGTGTACTATACACTATATGAAATGTCTATTGGAACAAACATGAAGTAACCATAGTCAATAAATGTAGGAGGCAGGCAAATGGTTGATTCTCAAAGAAAGGGTCGAATTATTTTTCATATTGATATGAATAGTTTTTATGCATCGGTCGAAATGGCGTATGATCCTTCTTTGCGAGGGAAACCTTTAGCCATCAGCGGAAATGCAAAAGAGCGTAAAGGGATTGTTGTGACGTGCAGCTACGAGGCAAGAGCACTAGGTGTGAAGCCCCCGATGCCTTTGTGGGAGGCGAAGCGGCTATGTCCGGGACTCATTGTCCGCACACCGAACTTTGACCGGTACCGCAGCTCCTCACAAGAGATGTTTACAATACTAAGAGAATACAGTGATTTAGTCGAACCTGTATCGATTGATGAGGGCTATATTGATTTAACGCATACGCCATATGCCGAGCATGCGGTAAAAACGGCTCATGATATTCAAACAAGGCTTGTAGAGGAACTGATGCTTCCTTCAAGTATCGGCATTGCACCGAATAAATTTTTAGCGAAAATGGCGTCTAATTGGAAAAAGCCAATGGGCATCACCATATTGCGTAAACGAGATGTTCCAAACATGCTCTGGCCGCTCCCTGCTGGTGACATGCACGGGGTTGGACAAAAAACGGCAGATAAATTGAAAAAGATCGGAATTCATACCATTGAAGACTTAGCGAAAGCGAATGAGTATACGCTAAAAGAATTGCTTGGCATTAATGGACCGAGATTAAAGCAAAAGGCGAATGGTGAACATGACGGTATCGTAGACCCAGAAAGAATATACGAATTTAAATCCGTCGGCAATTCATCCACTCTGCCTCATGATTCGGATGATTCAGATGAACTTGTCACGTTAATTGATAAGCTGTCACAATCTGTGAGTGCAAGGTTACGGAGAAAAGAAGTAATGGCGAACCGGCTGCTTATCATGATTCGGTATGCAAGCTGGAAAAATATCACGCGAAGTGTCATGCTCACAAATCCAACGGATCGAAAGGAAGATATATTTGAAGCAGCAAAGCAGTTATTCCTTAAACATTGGAATGACCAGCCAGTGAGGCTCTTAGGTGTGACGGGGACAGACCTTGTCGAACGAAAAGCAGCTGTTAAACAGCTTGATTTATTTTCATATACAGAAGATGCAAAAGAAGAGCCCCTCCAAACCATTTTAGATGGATTGAAGGAAAAATATGGAAAATCATTGGTACAAAGAGGGATCACCATTAAGGAAAAAGAGAGCAAAACAAGCGGGACAAGTTTTAATAAAGATTTTTTTCAGGACGAAAGAGGAAATGACTAGCCTGAAAACTTGATAAAAGAGGTGATGTTGTGGTAATTTCAAAGGGTACATCATTTCAGCAGTAATCAATATAGTGTGTTAGAAGGGACGTCAGAATTATGTCAAAACAACAAATCGGTGTGGTTGGACTAGCCGTTATGGGGAAAAACCTTGCCCTCAATATTGAAAGCCGCGGTTTCTCCGTATCCGTTTATAACAGATCTAGCAGCAAAACAGAAGAGTTTCTTCAAGAAGCAGAAGGAAAAAACGTTGTTGGCACATACAGCATCGAAGAATTTGTTCAGTCGCTTGAAACACCGCGTAAAATTCTTTTAATGGTAAAAGCTGGTGCAGCAACAGATGCAACCATTCAATCATTACTTCCTCACCTAGAGAAAGGTGACATTTTAATTGATGGTGGAAATACATATTACAAGGATACACAAAGACGTAACCAAGAGCTTGCAGAAAGTGGTATTCACTTCATTGGTACAGGTGTTTCCGGCGGTGAAGAAGGTGCGCTAAAAGGTCCTTCCATCATGCCAGGCGGTCAAAAAGAAGCGCATGAGCTAGTGAAACCAATCTTAGAAGCGATCTCTGCGAAAGTAGATGGCGAGCCTTGTACAACGTATATCGGCCCAGATGGAGCAGGACATTATGTCAAAATGGTTCATAACGGTATCGAGTACGGAGATATGCAATTGATCTCTGAATCATACTTTATCTTGAAGCATGTTGCTGGTTTGTCAGCAGGGGAGCTTCATGAAGTATTCTCAGAGTGGAATAAAGGCGAGCTTGACAGCTATTTAATCGAAATTACAGCTGACATTTTCACAAAAGTGGATGAAGAAACAAACCAGCCGCTTGTGGATGTGATCTTAGATAAAGCTGGTCAAAAAGGAACTGGAAAATGGACAAGCAAAAGCTCACTTGATCTAGGTGTCCCGCTTCCAATCATTACTGAGTCTGTTTTTGCGCGCTACATTTCTGCAATGAAAGATGAGCGTGTGGAAGCAAGTCAATTGATCGAAGGTCCAGAGCCGGCGCAATCAGCTGAGAACAAACAAGAGCTGATCGAAGCGGTTAGAAAAGCCCTATTCATGAGTAAAATCTGCTCTTACGCACAAGGCTTTGCGCAAATGAAAGCAGCGTCTGATGAATATAACTGGGATTTAAAATACGGTGAAATTGCGATGATCTTCCGCGGCGGATGTATCATTCGTGCAGCCTTCTTACAACAAATTAAAGAAGCATATGACCGTAATCCTGAACTGAAAAACCTATTGCTTGATCCATACTTTAAGGATATTGCTCAAAACTATCAATCATCACTTCGTAAAGTCATTTCACTTGCAGTGGAACAAGGAGTTCCTGTTCCTTCATTCTCAAGTGCACTTGCTTACTTTGATAGCTATCGCACAGCTGTCCTTCCAGCGAATTTAATTCAAGCACAGCGTGACTATTTCGGTGCACATACGTATGAGCGCACAGATAAAGAAGGTGTATTCCATACTGAATGGATGAAATAAATAAAGAACGACTGAAAAACCTTACCTTTGGTAAGGTTTTTTTGTTTGCATCTTTTCGGCTAAAAATGCGAAAAAGAGGGATGCTATGTAAAAAAGACAAGAAAGTAGGGATAGAAGTGGGCATCTTATATGCACTTCTCCCAGCGATATTTTGGGGAAGTATTGTTCTCATCAGTGTCAAACTAGGCGGGAATGCGTATCAACAAACCCTCGGCATTACGCTCGGCGCATTTTTATTTTCGATTGCTGCCTTTTTCATCAAAATGCCAGAGCTGACACCGCTTATTTTTGCGGTTTCCGTCATTTCAGGCATCTTCTGGAGTATTGGACAAATGAATCAGCTTTCAAGTGTTGCTTTTCTCGGTGTGTCTAAAGCGGTTCCTTTATCAACGGGCATGCAGCTTGTGAGCACAACGCTATTTGGCGTCATGGTCTTCAAAGAATGGCAGACGATGACGGTCATACTCATTGGTTCTTGCGCCATTTTACTGATCATTGCAGGTGTTGTGATGACATCGCTCGGTCAAAAAAAGAATGGCGGCGGGAATGGGAGAGGCAATTTTAAAAAAGGGATCATTATTCTGCTCATCTCAACCGTTGGCTACGTCGGATATGTCGTCATTTTAAGATGGTTTGATATTGATGGCTGGTCTGCACTTGTCCCGCAATCTGTCGGTATGCTGCTTTCATCCTTAGCGATTAGTTTAAAGCAGGACCCATTTAGTAAATATACGTTTAGAAATATCATTGCCGGCCTAGTTTGGTCAACAGGAAATCTTGGTCTGCTGTTGGCCATTCCATTAATCGGTGTAGCCGTAAGCTTTTCGATGTCACAAACAGGGATTGTCATCTCAACGCTAGGCGGCATTTATTTATTAAAAGAGAAAGCATCTAGAACAAGCTTTGTCATTGCAGGCTGCTTGATGATTATTGCAGGCGGTGTGCTGCTAGGCTTTACAAAATAGGAGGTTACACGAATGTATCCAGATTTAGAAGGAAAAACAGTTCTGATTACAGGTGCAGGTACAGGGATTGGTCAAGCGATGGCCCGCCGATTTGGACAAGAAAAAGCCAATGTGGTGATTAATTACTTCTCTGATAAAGAAAATCCGGATGATACCATTGCAGAAATTCAAAAACATGGCGGACAGGCTGTGAAAATCAAGGGAGACGTATCAAAGGAAGATGATATGCAGGCGATGATTGATAAAGCCGTTGATACATTCGGCATTCTTGATGTGATGATTAATAACGCAGGCATTGAAAATGAAGTACCCTCTACAGAAATGACGCTGGATAATTGGAACAAAGTGATGGCTACCAATTTAACAGGTATGTTTCTAGGATGCCGTGATGCACTGAAGTATATGACGGATCATGGGATAGAAGGCTCGATCATTAATATGTCGTCGGTTCATCAGCAAATTCCTTGGCCTCATTTCGTGCATTATGCAGCTAGTAAAGGAGGCGCCAAGCTTTTGACAGAAACATTGGCCCTTGAATATGCCCCTAAAAAAATCCGTGTAAACAGCATTGCACCAGGCGCCATTGATACTCCGATTAATGCGGAGAAATTCAATGATCCAGCATTGAAAAAAGGCGTGATTGAGCTGATTCCAATCGGCTATATTGGAAAGCCAGAAGAAGTGGCAGCATGCGCTGTCTGGCTGGCATCAAAAGAGGCGAGCTATGTCACAGGCCTGACGTTATATGTAGACGGCGGCATGACAAAGTATCCAGGGTTCCAGGCAGGAAAAGGATAAGACAATGAAGACAAAGAGCGTACAATACGCTCTTTTTTTATATTAAATACAGACAAATGAAATTAAATGTCTAGACATTTAAAAATAAAAATATATAATATTAATTGGAAGCGCTTTTATTACAACAATGGGGTGAGAGAAATGAAACGTATTTTATTAGCATGCAGTTCGGGAATGTCTACGAGTTTACTAGTGACAAAGATGAAAGCACATGCCGATTCAATTGGGGACGAAGCAGAAATTTGGGCAGTTGGTCAAGATCAAGCAAAAAAAGAAATGGCGAATGCAGATGTTGTGTTAATCGGACCGCAAATGAGCTTCTTAAAAGGAGACCTTCAAAAAGAAGCAACAAAATACGGGATTGAGGTAGAGGTCATTGATATGCAGGCATACGGGCTTGCCGATGGACAAAAAGCGTATGAACAGGCACTTACATTGATGGGGGAATCTTAAAGGATGGAAAAGAAAACACTCGAAGGGCTCACGGAGGAACAAGTGAGCTTTCAATTGATCTTACACAGCGGGAATGCACGCAGCAAATTGCTTCAGGCTCTGAAACAATATCGAGAAGGTCTAGAAGAAGAAGCTTTTGGTCTTATGAAAGAAGCGGAAGAAGATTTACGGCTTGCACATGACATCCATTTTCAACTCGTGCAGAAAGAGGCAGGCGGAGAAAGGGCATCCTTTTCCTTACTGCTCATGCACGCTGAAGATCATTTAATGTCGACCATTACCATCAAGGAGCTTGTGGGAGAGCTCCTGCCGATATTCCAATCGCTTAAACAATAAAGGGTGTAAACAAGGGGGGAAACCAATGTTTGATAAAATAAGTGCCATTTTGGTTCCGATTGCTGGGAGATTGAACAACAACCGCTATTTAGGCGTATTACGTGATGCCTTTATGCTTGCGTTCCCGCTCACCATCTTTGGTTCCATTATGGTTGTGCTGATGAATTTGCCATTTTTAGATAAAATCATGAGTAAAACCGTACTGGAAGGCGTCCAGTCTGCACTGAATATCGCACCGAGTGCGACCATCAGCATTATGAGTGTGTTTGTTGTATTTGGGATCGGCTACTATTTATCAAAAAGCTATGATGTAGAAGCTGTCTTTGGCGGCGTGATTGCTTTAGCCTCTTTCTTGCTTCTAACTCCGTTTTTACTAGAACAAGAAGGCGGTGCAACGATTGCAGGCGTTATCCCAGTTGATCGTTTAGGTGCAAAGGGGATGTTCCTAGGAATGATCACAGGCTTTTTGTCTGCTGAAATTTATCGTTATTTTGTCCAGAAGAAATTTGTGATCAATATGCCGCAAGGGGTTCCGCCAGCTGTTTCCAAGTCTTTTGCTGCACTGATCCCGGCTACTTTGACACTTACAACCTTTTTGTTCATTAATATCATCATTACACAAGGCTTCAAAACAAATATGCATGATTTGATTTATCATGCTATTCAGGCGCCGCTTGTTGGTCTTGGAAGCGGTATCATTCCGACCTTGATCGCGGTTTTCTTTATACAAATTCTTTGGTTCTTTGGGCTCCACGGCCAAATTATTATCAACTCTGTCATGGATCCGATTTGGAATACATTGTCCATTCAAAACCTAGAGAGCTACACAAAAACAGGTGAGGTTCCTAATATCATCAGCAAGCAGTTTATTGAAATCTATACGGTTGGAATGGGTGGAACCGGTATGACGCTTGCTGTTGTGTTTACGATTTTAATTTTCCTGAAAAGTAAGCAATTAAAACAAGTAGCCAAGCTTGGCTTAGGACCAGGATTATTTAACGTCAATGAACCGATTATCTTCGGTTTACCGATTGTCATGAATCCGCTTATTCTCATTCCGTGGATTTTGGCGCCAATGGTCATTACATGTATTACTTATTTTGCGATGGCATCAGGCATTGTACCGCCGCCGACAGGCGTGAATATCCCATGGACAGTGCCGATCTTTATTAGCGGAATGATGGCAACAAATTCACTAGCAGGCGGTCTGCTTCAGTTGTTTAACCTGATGATTGTGTTTGTCATTTGGTTCCCGTTCCTGAAATTTATTGACCGTATGAATGTGAAAAATGAAAAAATAACGACAACAGAAAAAACGAAGGCAGCAAACATCAAAGGTGAAGGAGACTCAATACATGTCGATGGAAACTAATAAGCAATCATATACATTTCCAGAAGGTTTCTGGTGGGGATCTTCTGCTTCTGCGACGCAAACAGAAGGGAGCGTCCCCGGCGATGGAAAGGGACCGAACATTTGGGATCATTGGTTTGAACAAGAGCCGACTCGTTTTTTTGATGGCGTAGGGCCGAACGTGACATCTCAATTTTATCGAAAATATAAAGAGGATATCCGTCTCATGAAAGAAATTGGCCACAATTCATTTCGGCTGTCGATTTCATGGTCACGCCTTTTACCTGAAGGAACAGGTGCTGTGAATGAAGAAGCGGTGTCTTTTTATAATGATGTGATCAATGAACTGATTGCACATGATATCGAGCCATTTGTGAACCTATACCATTTCGATATGCCAATGGCGCTGCAGGAGAAAGGTGGCTGGGTGAACAGACAGGTGGTCGATGATTATGTGAGCTATGCAACATTATGCTTCCAATTATTTGGCGACCGGGTAAAAAAATGGTTTACCCATAACGAACCGATTGTTCCTGTAGAAGGCGGATATATGTATAGCTTTCATTATCCAAACGAAGTCGATTTCCAAAAGGCTGTACAGGTCGGTTTTCATGAACTTTTATCAAATGCGAAGGCGATTGCGGCTTATAAAAAGCTGCAGCAAGGAGGTAAGATTGGCATCATTCTAAACCTGACTCCTTCGTACCCGCGAAGCCAGCATCCGCGCGATGTAGAAGCAGCAGAGATGGCCGATGCTTTCTTTAACCGTTCCTTCTTAGATCCTGCGGTGAAGGGGCATTTCCCGGAAAAGCTAGTAGAAGTCTTAAAGAAAGAAGGCTTTATGCCAAGTATGGAAGAAGGGGACCTTGAGCTCATTCGAGAGAATACGATTGATCTTCTAGGCATCAACTATTATCAGCCAAGAAGAGTGAAAGCGAAAGAGCATATGCCGCATCCTCAAGCACCATTTATGCCGAACCATTATTTTGATTCTTTTGAGATGCCGGGGAGAAAAATGAATGTGTATCGAGGCTGGGAAATCTATGAAAAGGGCATTTACGACATATTGAAAAAAGTCCAAACAGACTATGATAATATTGAATGCTTTATTTCTGAAAATGGAATGGGCGTCGAAGGGGAAGAGCGGTTTAAGGATGAAGAAGGAATGATTCATGACGATTACCGCATTGACTTTATTTCTGAGCATCTCAAATGGGTGCATCAAGCCATTCAAGAAGGAAGCAATGTGAAAGGCTATCATCTATGGACCTTTATGGACAACTGGTCCTGGTCGAATGCATATAAAAATCGTTATGGATTTGTCTCAGTTGATCTTCAAAAAGACGGGAAACGAACGATTAAGAAAAGCGGATACTGGTTTCAATCCGTTTCAAAGAATAACGGTTTTTAATCAAAATACTTGCTCTTTCCTTGAAAAGAGCAAGTATTTTTCTTATGTGACGGTAAGTGGATGAAACAAAAATGGCTGGCACCTTTTAAGCTCACATCCCTTAGTGTAAAATGAGAGGAAGGCTAAAAAACGCCATATTTCCTTCTAGAATAAAGCGCTATGAAAAAACAAGTCAGTTGGTGGTGTGAGATGAAGAAGTACGAACTCATTTCAGAAGAAATCAGAAAACGAATAGGAACAGCCTATTATCCAGAAGATCAACCCATTCCAGATGAAAACTCGCTTGCCGCCGAATTTCAATGCAGCAGAATGACAATGAAACGTGCGCTTGATCTTCTCGTTGCAGAAGGTCTGCTCTTTAGAAAAAGAGGCCACGGTACATTTATTGTAAAGGCAGCGCTCAATCAAGGGGCAATCAATGTATCGGGCCATGAAAATAAAGGGTTCACAAAAGTCATGGCGGATAAAAACGTCACGACTCAAATCATTCATTTTGATGTCCATTTTCCAAGCGAAGAGGTGGCAGCCCATCTATCTATTGACTCAACCACACCTGTTTATGATATCATCCGGCTCCGTCTCGTGGATGAAGAGCCTTATGTATTAGAAAAAACGTTTATGCCTGTCAATCTCATTAAAGGTATAGATGAAGAAGTTCTACTGGGTTCTATCTATGGCTACATTTCAAATCAGCTTCATTTAAAAATAGCAGGAGCGCACAAGAAAATTAGAGCGGCTAAATCAGATCAGCTGGATCAGCAGTATTTAGGGTGTGACCCAACAGATCCTGTGCTTGAAGTCGAGCAGGTTGCTTATTTAAACGCAGGGCAGCCGTTTGAATACTCATTTAGCCATCATCGCTATGATAAATTTGACTTTTCAACGGTTGAAATCACGAAAACAGGACGTTAAAAAAAGAGCAGAACCCCCAAGGGAGACTGCTCTTTTTTCATATGATTTTATATATTCCACCAATGGTATCCATCTTTTTCTAGAAGCTCATCAGCTTCTTTCGGTCCCATAGAACCAGCAGGATAGTTTGGTTTTAATGTTTTGCTTTCTGCCCATTTCTCAGAAATCGGATCAACGAAGTTCCAAGAAAGTGCCACCTCGTCCCAGTGAGCAAAGTTTGTTGCATCGCCTAGCAAGCAGTCATGAATCAGCTTTTCATATGCTTCTGGTGTATTCATGATGTCGTTATAGTTTGTTTGGTAGTCGAGCTTAATCGGTTTCGCATACGTTCCGCCATCCAGCTTGCGAGCATTCAGGTGAAGGGTGATGCCTTCATCTGGCTGAATGTGAATGACAAGTAAGTTTGGATGCATGGCATTCCCGTTTCCATAGTACAGGTTCATTGGAATGTCTTTAAATTGAACTACGATTTGAGTAGATTTCTTTTCTAACCGTTTTCCTGTCCGAATGTAAAATGGCACCCCGGCCCATCTAAAGTTATCAATCAGCAGTTTCCCTGCCACAAATGTTTCTGTGTTTGAGTTCGGGTCAACATTTTGCTCTTTCAGATAAGAAGGAACCTCGCTGCCATCAATCGTACCAGTATCATACTGTCCACGGACAAAGAATTGATCGACCTCATCTTTAGAAAAAGGACGAAGAGCGCGCAATACTTTCCGTTTTTCGCTGCGGATTTCCTCTGTATTGAGTTTAATTGGCGGCTCCATTGCTAAAAGGGCAACCATTTGAAGCATATGGTTTTGGACCATATCTCTTAGTGCACCAGAATTTTCGTAATATCGAGCCCGGTCTTCAACCCCTAATGACTCACTGGATGTAATTTGAATGTTTGAGATATAGCGGTTTGTCCAAAGCGGTTCAAAGATGGCATTCGCAAAGCGGATGACCTCAATGTTTTGAACCATTTGTTTACCAAGGTAGTGGTCAATACGATAAATTTGATCTTCTGTGAATGCATCACGAATTTCTTCATTTAAAGTTTTGGCACTTGGCAGATCATGCCCAAATGGCTTTTCAATGACAAGTCGTGACCAGCCGGTTGTTTCTGATACGCCCTCACTCTTTAGGAACTTCGCAATCGTTCCGAAGAATTCCGGTGCCATAGCTAAATAGAACATGCGGTTATTTGGAATACTGTACGTATCTTCAAGGCCTGTTAAAAGCGTGTTAAGCGATTGATAGGAAGCAGGGCTTGATACGTCAAAATCGTGATAATAGAAATGTGAAATGAATTCCTCTGTTTTCGCTTCTGCATCATCAGAAGAAACAGATTCCTTCACCACAGCTCTGAGGTCCTCATGAGACCACGGACGGCGTCCAACTCCGACAACAGCGAATTGATCACCTAGCTTTCCGCTATGATAAAGTCTATGTATAGAAGGGTAGAGCTTGCGTTTGGCAAGGTCTCCTGTTGCGCCAAAAATGACAATGACTGCTTTAGGGTTGTTAGTTTCTGTATTCACGAGAAGTACCTCACTTTATTCGTAGCATTGTTGTAAAAACCGAGAATGTATGTACATTTTCTTTATTTTAAAGCTTCATTGTTCGTAAAGCAAACATTTGATTCGACTTTTTCTGCTCTCGTTTCACTTTTTTCAAAAATTCCGCTGAATTCACATTTACCTTGTCTTCATGTATTCTATATGAATGAAGATATTGTATACCGGCTTTAGGAGGAAAAGTAATGGAACTGCTCTTTTTAGGAACAGGTGCAGGCATTCCTGCCAAAACAAGAAACGTCACTTGCACAGCGCTAAAGCTTTTAGAAGAAAGAAATGCAGTGTGGCTTTTTGATTGCGGAGAAGCAACGCAGCACCAAATCTTACATACAACGATTAAACCGAGAAAGATCGAGAAAATATTTATCACACATATGCACGGTGATCATGTATATGGCCTTCCGGGACTCCTTGGCAGCAGATCCTTTCAAGGCGGGGAGGGGGAATTGACGATCTATGGACCAAAGGGCATTAAAGCCTTTGTGAACGCAGCACTTTCAGCTACACAAACGCATTTGACATATCCGCTGCATATCATAGAAATAGATGAAGGGATCGTGTTTGAAGACGATACCTTTCAAGTAGAAGCAAGAAGAGTCTCTCACGGGATTCCAGCTTACGGCTATCGGGTTGTGGAAAAAGATATGCCTGGTTCATTAAAAGCCGAAGACCTAAAAGAAATCGGTGTAAAACCTGGACCATTGTATCAGAAGTTGAAAAATGGGGAAACCGTGACACTCGAAGATGGAAGAACCATTGATGGAACCGATTATTTGGAACCCCCTAAAAAAGGGAGAATCGTTGCATTTTCAGGAGATACCCGTTTGTGCGAGAATATAACAAGGCTTGCCAAAAATGCGGATGTGTTAGTCCATGAAGCAACATTCGGTAAAGAAGATGCAGATTTAGCCTACAATTATTATCACAGTACAACAGAACAAGCAGCGAAAACAGCACAGGAAGCAGGCGCAAAAAGGCTCATTTTGACCCATATAAGTGCACGTTACCAAGGAGAAGAGGCACTGAAACAACTGTTGAAAGAAGCCCGCGATATATTCCCGCTGACCGAAGCTGCACATGATTTCTCTTCTTTCCCCATTGAACGCACCCTGTAAAAATTGGATGAATCGTCAAAAAAAGTTGTGTGATTTTTTTGATATTTATGATGACGCTCTTTTTCAGGTAGTGGTAAAATGGTGAAGAAAAAACAAATGACGAATTAAACTATGAAGAATACGGGAGGCACAATCAAAAATGAGCGGTTTTACAGCATTAAGTGAAGCAGAATTGAATGACCTATATGTGGCACTACAAAATGAGTATGAAACTTACAAAAGTAAAAACTTGCACTTAGACATGTCTAGAGGGAAGCCTTCACCAAAACAGCTCGATTTGTCTATGGGCATGCTCGATGTTGTGACATCAAAGGATGCAATGACAGCTGAAGATGGCACAGATGTGCGAAACTATGGCGGCTTGACAGGCCTTCCTGAAACGAAGAAATTTTTTGCAGAAGTACTCAATTTAAAGCCAGAACAAATCATCATCGGCGGTAATTCAAGCCTGAATATGATGCATGATACCATTGCACGTGCGATGACTCACGGCGTATGTGACAGCAAAACACCTTGGGGAGAGCTGCCAAAGGTAAAATTCCTTGCACCAAGCCCAGGGTATGACCGTCATTTTGCCATTTGTGAGCTATTTAACATAGAGATGATCACGGTCGATATGAAGGCTGATGGACCTGATATGGATCAGGTAGAAAAATTGGTCGCAGAAGATGAAGCGATTAAAGGCATTTGGTGTGTACCGAAATATAGCAATCCAGACGGCATTACGTATTCAGATGAAGTCGTTGACCGCCTAGCTTCAATGAAAACAAAAGCAGACGACTTCCGCATTTTTTGGGATGATGCATATGCAGTCCACCATCTAACGGATACACCTGATACGTTAAAAGATATTTTTCAAGCAATTGAAGAGGCAGGATACCCGAACCGTGTGTTTATGTTTGCGTCTACGTCTAAAATTACATTCCCAGGCTCAGGTGTTGCACTGATGGCGTCTAGCCCTGACAATGTAAGCTTCACTCAAAAGCAATTATCGATTCAAACGATCGGACCAGACAAAATTAATCAACTAAGACATCTTCGATTCTTCCAAAATCCAGAAGGTTTGAAGGAACATATGAAAAAGCATGCGGCGATCATTAAGCCAAAATTTGATCTCGTTCTTTCCATTCTTGACGAAAAACTTGGCGGGAAAGACATTGCTGAATGGCACAAGCCAAATGGCGGATATTTCATTAGTTTAAATACACTTGATCATTGTGCAAAAGCTGTTGTGCAGAAAGCAAAAGAAGCAGGTGTCACAATGACAGGTGCAGGTGCAACATACCCATATGGAAAAGATCCGCTTGATCGTAACATTCGCATTGCACCAACATTCCCGGCTCTTGAAGAACTAGAGCAAGCGATTGACATCTTTACATTATGTGTTCAGCTTGTCAGTATTGAAAAGCTGCTTTCTAAAAAAAGTCAATCTGCTCCAACGGCATAAATAAAAGAAACTCCTTGACTCATAACGGGTCAAGGAGTTTTTTATTTTAATTAGCAGTTTGATAATAGGAGACAGGTTGTTTGGCTGCGCACCATACATCATAGATAGCAAGCTGCACAATATGCGGTTCATCATGATGAATATAGTGCGAGCTGTTTTGCGCCTGAATCCATCCGCTTTGGGATGACAAAGACAGCATGCGTTTATGAAGTCTGAGCCAAGCTTCATGAGCTGGGTGAAACAATCGACTCTTACCTGATGAAATGACAAGAAGCGGCATCATTCCATAATGGGTTTGCTCCTCTTTGATTGTGCTTAGCATTTGCTGAAAGTCCTCATGCGTACATTCTGCTGTAAACTGCGCCATATATGAAGTGCGTTCTTCCTTTGATAAAAGCGGCAGGATCACCTGCTCTTGCTCCTCACTTGCCGGGTCTAACAGCACCATACCGATGACATCATCTCCTCTGCGGCTTGCCCATAGCCGGCTGACAAGAGAGCCAAATGAGTGAGCGACAATAAGAAATGGCGGCTGAATATTGGCTTCTTTCAGCAGTGCATCTAAATCATCAGCGAGGTCATGCAAGGTTCTTCCTTCACCGCTTTCACTGCTCTTTCCAGTTCCTAAACGGTCGTATAAGAAAACCCCAAGCTCTGGGTCAATATCACGTGCCATATTTGACCACGTATCACTAGAAATGCCGTAGCCTGCTTCAAAGATAATCGTGGCTTGCCTTTTGCCTTGACGATGCTTTGTATAAAAGTGGTGTCCATCTATATGATACATTTTTTCAATCATTGCCGAATTCATTCTTCCATCTCCTCTAAGTGGTTCTTTAGCTAAAAGACGGCACAAAAGGCAGATATGTTTCTCTTAAAAACAAAAAAGATGCCTATTTCGAAAAATAGACACCTTTTTTCCTAAGAGCTTTTACCAAGCGCGATCATATTGACGCGGGCTTTCGATGGATGTACGGAGCTCTTGAGCAGCTGTTTTCGGGAAGTATGGATCCCGTAAAAATTCTCTGCCAATAAAGATCAAATCCGCACGCTGATTTTGTAAAATCTCCTCTGCCTGTACACCAGATGTAATCAGACCGACAGCTGCTGTTTGAATGCCGGCACCTTCTTTTATTTTCTCTGCGAATGTTACTTGGTAGCCGGGGAATGTGTTGATTTTCGCCTGCACGACAGCACCTGAGCTGACATCAATTAAGTCGACACCTTGCTCTTTGAGCCAAGTGGCAATCCCAATATAATCTGCAATATCAAGTCCTTTTGTCGTGTAATCAGAAGCTGACACACGGACAAATAAAGGTCCGTCCCATACGGCGTTGACTGCGTCTACGACTTCTCTTAAGAAACGATAACGGTTCTCTGGTGAACCGCCATAGTCGTCTGTTCGGTGGTTCGCCAGCGGTGAAAGAAATTCATTGATCAAATAGCCATGTGCACCATGAATTTCAATGATGTCAAAACCCGCTTTTTTTGCCCGTACAGCTGCATCCTGAAACGCCTGAACGGTATCTTTGATTTGATCAACAGACATCTCGACAGGGGTTTTAGATGTTTCATCAAATGGGATGCTTGATGGTGCAAGAATGTCTCCATCAAGTTCAGCCTTACGTCCTGCATGGGCTAGCTGGATGGCTGTCTTCGTTCCGTACGCTTTGATTTGTTCGTTTAATGAAGCGAATCCTTCGATGTGCTCATCGCTCCAAATACCGAGGTCTTGATCACTAATTCTTCCCTCAGGAGATACAGCACTTGCTTCCACCATGATGAGACCAGCCTGACCTTGTGCACGGGAAATATAATGTGTGAAGTGGAAAGGCTGTAATTTCCCATCACGGTCATAGGATGAATACATACACATCGGGGACATCACGATGCGGTTTTTCAGTGTAACACCTTTTAATGTCCAAGGTGAAAAGAGTTTTGTTTCCAAATACCTTCGCCTCCTCATGGAATTGTATAGCCGATTATAACAGCCATTCAAACTTTCGTCATAAAAGGTGCTCAAAGAATATAGCTTTTATACACGTTTTTGTATAATGGAGAGATAGAAACATCAAAGGGGGAGAACGGATGAAATGGCAAACTGAGAGTGAACTAAGGGAGCTCCTGACAGCTCTTATGCAGTATGAAAGCATATCAGGTACAACAGGAGAAGTCGCGTTAGCGGAATATTTATATTATTTGCTAAGGGAGCGGCCTTATTTTGAGCAGAACCCTGATCATTTGGCTTTGCATCCGATGAAAGATGGCCGGTATTATTTAACGGCACTTGTGAAGCGCAGTACGCTGCGGCGTACCGTGCTGCTTCTTAGTCACTTTGATGTAGTCGATACAGAAGATTATGGCGAATTTCAAAACATGGCATGCAAGCCTGAAGAGTTAATGGCTTCCTTTTCGCAAAAAAGTGAGCTTCTTCCAATGAGGGCAAGAGAGGACCTTGCTTCAGGCGACTGGCTGTTTGGAAGAGGGGCCATGGATATGAAAGCAGGTCTCTCCGTACAGCTTTCTATGCTGGAAAGAGCGATGACAGGAACATTTGATGGAAATGTCCTGCTCGTCACAGTTCCTGATGAAGAAGTGAATTCACAAGGAATGCTTGAGGCTGTGCCGAAATTAAAAGAGCTTAGAGAAAAACATGATCTTGACTATACCGCGTGTTTAAACAGTGAGCCGATGTTTGAAAAGTATCCAGGGGATGAACATCATTATATGTATACAGGCAGTATAGGAAAGGTATTAGCCGGATTTTTCTGTAAAGGGATTGAAACACATGTAGGAGAGCCTTTCTCAGGCTTAAATGCGAATTTTATGGTATCTGAACTAAACCGGCTGTTAGAGCTCAATAGTGATTATTGTGAGGAAGTAGATGGTGAAGTAACGCCGCCTCCAACGAACTTAATGCAAAAGGACTTGAAAGAAGCCTATTCCGTTCAAACACCTCACACAGCCGTATCTTTATTTAATGTGCTCATGATGAAACGTTCAAGTGAAGAACTGCACGGACTTCTCTATGAAACTGCGAAACAAGCAGCAGACCAAATCGAGGCCAATCTTCAGCAAAAAACAGCGGACTTTCAGCGCTTTAAACACTTTACTCCAATTGACACTCAGGTGACGGTTCTTACGTATCACGAGCTGTATCAAAAAGCCGCAGAACGCTCTGGTGAACAGGAAGTCGAGCGCATTGTCAACTATGCATTCGCCAACCGAGGTGAACTTGGAGATCGTGATTTTTCAACGAAAATTGTCTCGGAGCTGACGACGCTATGTAAGGAAGAAGGACCGCTGATTGTTCTATTTTATAGTCCGCCATTTTACCCTTCGGTGTCCTCAACAGAAGATCCGCATATTCAGAAGACATTCAAGAAGATTCAAAAAGAGGCAAAAGAGGTATATGGACTTGAAGTAGAGGAAGTGAAATATTTCCCGGGATTGTCTGATTTAAGTTACTTACAGCTCGAAAAGCAGGAAGTAGGTCATTATACAACCAATATGCCGCTTTACCAAAAAGGCTATTCTTTACCGCAAGGAGAAAAGGAAGCCCTTTACGTACCAGTCATCAACGTAGGTCCACTAGGAAAGGACCCGCACAAATGGACAGAACGGCTGCACGTCCCGTTCTCTTTTGGCATTTTGCCAGAACTACTAGAATCAACGATTCATGCTTTATTAGAGAAAAAATAAGTAGATGTAATGAAGAGCTCTATCTTGATGATAGGGCTTCTATTTAATAAATAGAAAATGATATTAAAGAAGACTTACATTTATTTGAAGGGGGAGAGAATTAAATGGAAACTGGGAAATTAACAAAAACAGACATCGTTACATCACTTCAGGAAAGTATGAGTGAACTAGAGAAGATAGTGAAGGCTTGTGATGATTACACACTGGATCAATCTTTAGGGGAGGGGAAGTGGTCAATTAAGCAGCTCGCCGGGCATTTGTATGACACAGAAGAAGTCTGGTCCGAGCGGATAGAGCAGGCGATATCAGATCATCACACGCCCTTTCAATCGTATGATCCTGAAATATACGTGAAAGAAAGAGCGTATGAATGGTATAACGCTGACGATATCAAAGCATTGATCAAACGGATGAAAGAGAGAAGAGACAACACGCTTCGGCTATTAGAAAAAGATATATGGGAACAATCAGGTCTGCATCCGGAAGAAGGAGTGATGACCGTCCAAGTATTAGCTGAAACCATCGCTTTACATGAACAACATCATCTGGATCAAATCAAATCCATCATGTCAATGAGGCAGTGAATAAGCACCTGGATCAAAACAGGTGCTTTTCAAATTCATTTATACGTGCTTGCTGAAAACATTTCGTTTAATTCTGCTGCGCGTTTAGTGGCTGTTTTGACACAATCGACAACGGCCTCTTCAAATTGATAGGCAGCCAGTGTGTTTAGGCCGGCTTCTGTTGTTCCGCCTTCACTTGTGATTTCCTTGCGCAGTTCGGCAGGCTCTTTTCCGCTGTCTTGAAGCATATTGGCGGCGCCTGCAATCATTTGGCAAATGAGTAATTTCGCAGTTGCTTGGTCCATTCCAAGTTCTGAAGCACCTCGCTCCATTCCTTCAATCAATTGATAAATGAAGGCTGGGCCGCTGCCTGCGATGGCTGTCACAGCATTTAGCTGCGATTCATCTAATACTGTGACATGCCCGATTGTTTCAAACAGCTCGACGGCTTTTTTCTTTTGCTCCTCTGTCACTTCATGACTTACGGCAATACCTGTTGCTGACTGCTGAATCGCCGCTGATGTATTTGGCATCGCACGAACGACTGCTGTCTTTCCGCCAGCATAGTGTTGAATCGTTTCAATGGAAATACCAGCTAAAATAGAAATGATCAGCTGTCCATGTAAATGAGGCTGGACTTCAGAAATTCCGCTTTCTGCATCCTTCGGTTTTAAGGCAAAAACGAGAATATCCGCTTCTTCATAAATAAAGGACCGAGCGAAATCCGTTTTGACCCCATAACGTACCTGTAATTCTTCTAATCGTTTTTCATTCGTTTTGTTTGTAACAATGATATCTTCATTCGACATCATTCCGCTTTTTAATAAACCTTTGATCATAGACTCTGCCATTGAGCCTGCACCGATAAATCCAATTTTACTCATAAGCTGCTCCTCCTTGTAGAAAATAAAAAAACCTCTCGCCTGAAAAGGACGAAAGGTTTTTCGCGGTACCACCCTCAATTAGCATGCAAACATGCATACTCAGCTCTAGTCCCTTAACGCGGGAAACGTTTAGGTTTGCCTAACAGCTCAAAGGGCAGGTTCAGCAAATAAGAGGATGGTGAAGTCTTTCAGCCGGCGGACCTCACTCTCTTGCATCGTTATTTTGCTTACTAATCCTTATCATCGCGCATCATATATTTGTTGTTCATTATGCAACGATGGACAAGTTTATGTCAATAGGGCAGTTTAAAAAATTGCCCATCTAAACCG
Source organism: Bacillus sp. I-2 (assembly GCF_001974945.1). Lineage (NCBI taxonomy): Bacteria > Bacillati > Bacillota > Bacilli > Caryophanales > Bacillaceae > Bacillus > Bacillus sp. I-2. The sequence goes on from NZ_LZRW01000045.1 coordinate 141,823, forward strand.
CATGACAGTCTGCCTTTTGCAAGATACAATGAAGTAAGAAGGCTTAAGTCCCACAATCATGAGTCAAAAAGCAGGAGATGACGTATAAAAGTGAAAGAAGACATCATTCAATTATCCATCCCGACGCCGTTTGCCGTTGGGGATGTGTATGCATATGTATTAAAAGGAGAGGCCGTCACCTTAGTAGATTGCGGGCCGATGACAGAAGAGGCAGAGCATGCCTTTGTCACGCAATTAAAGGAACATCGTTTATCGATAGACGATATTGATCAAGTGGTGCTGACCCATCATCATGCAGATCATGTCGGTCTGTTAAATCTGATGAAACCTCATGTCCGTGTGATCGGACACCAGCTAAATGAGCCGTATATTAGTCAGGATCCAGTGTTTAAGCAGCGCCAAGTGGACTTTATGATTCCTTTTTTTCAGCAGTTAGGTGTCCCGCTTCGGCAAAATGAGTGTGAAAAAATGGTGAAGCAATCTTATACATATTCTTGTACTTCACATGTAGATGAGATCATAAAAGAAGGTGATCGTTTAAGCGGGCATGAACACTTCTTTGTGATGGAAACACCCGGACACGCACAGTCTCATCTTTCCTTTTTAGATGAAAGAACGGGGAATTTTATTGGCGGCGACCTGCTTTTGACGACCATTTCTTCAAATCCGTTAATGGAAGCACCGTATGAGGGCGAGGAACGTCAAAAATCACTGCTTCAATATAAAGCATCACTCAATCGGTTATTGCGTCTGCCAATCAAGACGATTTATCCAGGACACGGTCAGCTCATCACGTCCCACCATGAATTGATTGAAGAAAGATTTAAGAAACAAGAGAAACGGGCAAATACGATGTATCAGCTGCTTAAACAAAAAGAAATGACGGCCTTTCATCTTTGCCGCAAGCTATTTCCAGTGATGTATGAAGAGGCCTTGTTTTTAACGATGTCAGAGACAGTGGGGCAGCTGGATGTGCTCTTAGAGGCTGGGCAAATTGAAGAAGTGCAAAAAGACGGAATTGTCTATTACAGAGCAAACTAAGGAGTGAAACGCATGGGGCGATTGACAGGAAAAAGGATTTGGATTACAGGCGCATCTGGGGGCATTGGTGAAAAAATGGCGTACTTGGCAGCAGAAGAAGGTGCAGAGGTCATTATTTCAGCAAGACGAGTGGAAAAGCTTACTGGTGTGAAAGAAAAAATTATGAGCGCGGGCGGGGTGTGTCACATCGCTCAGCTTGATGTCAGCAAGCTTGACGACATTGATCGCGCGTATGAAGAAGTGGGGCCGGTCGATATTTTGGTCAACAATGCCGGCTTTGGCGTATTCGATCTCGTCGAAGATGCCTCCATAGAGGAAATGGTGTCGATGTTTGAGGTGAATGTGTTTGGCTTAATCGCCTGCACGAAAAAGGTCATCCCTGAGATGAAACAAAGAGGGCAGGGACATATTATCAATATCGCATCCCAGGCAGGAAAGATTGCGACACCCAAATCAGCGATTTATTCCGCATCAAAGCATGCCGTTCTTGGATTTTCAAACAGCCTCAGAATGGAGCTGGCAGACTCAGGCATTCACGTGACGACGGTCAACCCAGGACCGATTGCCACAGACTTTTTTACCATCGCTGACCGCAGCGGTGAATATGTGAAGAACGTTGATTTTATGATGCTGAGTGCGGACAAGGTGGCAGGGAAGGTCGTATCTGCCATGATGACGAAAAAGAGAGAGATTAATCTGCCCGGCTGGATGAACGCTGGCAGCAAATTGTATCAGTTATTCCCATTTTTATTTGAAAAAGCAGCACGAAAAGCGATGATGAAAAAGTAACAAAAAAGAAACCGGTTTTGAACTGGTTTCTTTTTTTGAGGTAAGGCTTCATTGTGACACTTTCTATATCCGTCTTGCCGCTTGCTGAAGCGGGTCCCATACACTGTTAAAAGGCGGTGCATAGCTAATATCTAAATCTTCAAGATCTGTTATGGTCAGCTCTTGGTAAAGGGCAGCCGCCACGATATCGATCCGTTTATCTACACCGTTTCTGCCGATGATTTGGGCACCAAGCAAGGTATGGTTATCGCTTCTGTAAATCAGTTTCACTTTCATTTTCTGCGCTTCTGGGTAATACTTCGCGTGATCTGTACTATCAATGGTGATGACGGAGAAAGGAATGTCCGCCTCTTTTGCTTCTTTTTCTGATAAGCCTGTTCGTCCCGCTGTCACGTCCATAAATTTCATGACGGCTGTTCCAGTCACGCCTTGAAACGCCCGGTTTGTCCCTGTCATATGAAAGCCTGCGATTCTCCCTTGTTTATTCGCCGTTGTGCCGAGCGGAATATAATCCAATGATTTTTTGATGCGGTGATAGGTTGCTGCGCAATCACCGGCAGCATAAATGTCTTTTATATTGGTTTGCATGTATTGATTTACTGCAATAGCGCCATTTTGAAGACGCTTGATTCCGGTATGATGTAAAAAGGAGGTTTGCGGAGTGATACCGATGGCCATGATGACCATATCTGTTTGAATGGTTTGTTTGTCTGTGATAACAGCTGTGACATGTGACTTGCCTTCTAATTGCTGTACCGTTTCTCCGAGCGATACGTGAATGCCCTTGGCGTCAGCCTCTTCTTTAAGGTGTTTTGCCATATCGGAGTCAAAGCCCGGGCCGAGTGCTGCTCCCCGCTGAATGATATGTACGTTTTTTCCGAGCGCTTTTAAATTTTCAGCCATTTCAAGGCCGATATATCCACCTCCAATGATCGTGACATGTGTGATGTCCTTTTCTAAATGTTCTAAAATGGACAGCGCATGCGGGATGGTTTTTAATACGTGTACGCCTTCTAATGGCTGGCTGTCTAAATTCAGAGTGACAGGGCTTGCTCCTGTCGCAATTAAGAGGCGGTCGTAGCTTTCTGTAAAGGGTTCCTTTGTTTTCGTATGATGACCCGACACTGTTTTCTGCTCTGGGTCAATGGAGGTCACTTCGTGTAAGCATCTGGCGTCAATTCCATATTTCTCACGAAAGGTTTCAGCACTGCGTGCGATCAGCTTTCTGTGATCATCAATGAGACCGCCGATCAAGTAGGGGAGTCCGCACTGTCCATATGAGAAAATCTCTCCTTTTTCAAAAGCAACAATGTATGCATCTGGATCCTCTCTATATATTTGCATAGCGCAGCTCATTCCAGCTGCGTCTCCGCCAATCATCACATATTTCATTTAGTGTGCTCCCTTCTATCTATCGTACTGAATACTCTTATTTACCCTCATATTCCTTTTTTTAATGCTTTTTTTTGCAAAACAAGCAAACTTTCGTTGAAAAATAAAGACAGCGCCTTCATTTTAAGCTACAATCGGATTATCGTCTTTTTTGGGTTACGAGTTTAGTGAAGATTGGTGGGAAAGACTTTGAGTGACACGCGACTAGATTTTAATACGCTATACACGCGCCATACGAGAGAGGCCTGGGCAGCTCTTGGAGAATATATGCCGGTATCTGTTTCTGAAGAAGAAGCGAGAGCGCTGCAAGGGTTAAATGACTATTTATCGCTTGAAGAAGTTCGAGATATTTACATACCGCTTATTCGTTTTCTGACATTACATGTCTTTGCAGAAAAACAAAAAAACCAGCATGTGAATGCCTTTTTAAACTACCCACATCATGCCAAGATTCCTTTTTTAATTGGGATTGCTGGAAGTGTAGCTGTCGGGAAAAGCACAACGGCTCGTATCATTGAAACGCTTTTATCGAGGCTTGGAGATGGGCTGAAGGTAAGTCTTGTAACAACAGATGGCTTTTTATATCCTCAAAAAGAATTAAAGGATCGAGGGCTGATGGAAAAGAAAGGCTTCCCGGAAAGCTATGATGTCAAAGCCCTGCTGTCTTTTTTGAATGAATTAAAATCAGGTAAACAAACTGTGCATGCCCCGGTATATTCGCATCTGACCTATGACCGGCTTGAAGGGGTGTATGAAACAGTAGAGGATGCGGATATTGTCATTATTGAAGGAATCAATGTACTCCAATCACCAGCGCTGGATGATTTGAAGGATGAACCACGTGTGTTTGTATCAGATTTCTTTGATTTTTCGATTTATGTAGACGCCGCTGAAACGCAAATTCAATCATGGTATAAAGAACGATTTCGTTTGCTAAGGGAAACAGCCTTCCAAGACCCTGAATCCTTCTTTCATCAATATAAAGATTTGACGGATGAAGAGGCAGATCAAATGGCAAGCACCATTTGGAATACCGTGAACCGCCCTAATTTATATCAAAATATTTTACCGACAAAATATCGAGCTGATCTCATTTTGAAAAAAGGGGATCAGCACAAGGTGGAAGAGATCGCCATCCGCCGGGTATAAATGAAAAACCGCTCAAACGAGAGAGCGGTTTTTTTAATGATCTCCACTTACTTTAACAGCTATGGCTGCTGCCGATCGCTTTTTTAGACGGTAATATCCAATGAGTAAGAATGGAACGCCTGCGATGGTGATCATTGACAAGACCGTAAAAATGGAGAGGGGATGGGCTGCGCCAAAATAGTCAATGCACAGTCCGCCGACAAATGGTCCGATGACACTGCCGAGCTGAGAAAATCCCATCGCCCCAAAGTACGATCCCTTCACTTCAGGCTTTGCAATATTGTCTACAAAAAGATCCATCATCGCAAACAGCAGAACCTCCCCAATCGTAAACACGACAATGATGAAAGCAAGCATGCCGAGACTTTGTGAAAAAGCAATGGCAAACAAACTGCCGGCAAGAAGAATATTCCCGGTGGTCAGCGACAAAATGGTGGAGTAGCGCTTCGCAATCATGATGAGCGGATATTGTACGACAATGACAACCACTGCATTTAAAGATAAAAGATATCCAAACAGTTTAGGACCATCCTCAATCATAGGTGACGCTGATAAGTATTGAGGCAGCGTTGAGCTTAAATGCGAATACCCGAACGAACATAAGGTAACGCCGATGAGGATGATGCTAAAGACCGTATCTTTTTGGATAATGGAAAGGGCTTTTTTGACGCTGATTTGTTTCGTACTTTCTGGAGCAGCAACTGGATGCTTCTGAAATTGCCAGGCCAGTGTTAATCCATATAACAAATAAATGAAGGCAGCGACAAGAAATGGAAATGTTGTTTTCGATGATCCTAGATATAAGCCAAGCAGCGGGCCGAAGATCACCCCGATATTAATGGCCGTATACCGTAAATTAAAAACAAACAACCGAATACTTGATGGGGTGACATCAGATAAGAGTGCCTTAGACGTCGGTTCAAACAGTGCCCGGCACAGTCCATTTAAAGCGTTCATGAGAAAGAAGACCCAAATGGCATCTGCAAACGCAAAGCCAACAAAGACAAGTGTCCAGCCGAAGATGGATAGAAGCATGACCTTTTTCCTGCCGATTCGGTCAGAAACATAGCCGCCGTAAAAACTCGCCACGATCCCAATAAGGGAGCTGACGGCAATGATTAACCCAGCTGAAGAAGCTGAAGCCCCTTTGACTTGTGTCAAATAAACGGCCAAAAAAGGAATGCTCATGGACGTCGCCATTCGGCCGAATATGGTGCCGATGATGATCGTCCAACTAAGTGGATGTAAAGTACGTAAATTATTTTTCATGATGTTTCTCCCCTGAGTGTTAAGATGTTCCAATCATACATGAAAAATTGTGCAAATTAAATACACAATTTGATGGAGGAGACATCCGCCATATGACAGAGGAGGCCAGAATAGCTCGCAAATTTGGAGAGCATGTTTTTTCTGCCGATGCTTCTATGTCTTTTAGATCTTCTGATTCGTATGGTCACTTAAAGACAATTTAATCAAGATCAATCGCGACAATTTGCTGCAAGGACAGGTGGAGAACATCTTCATCATTGACGATTTTTATGCGCCGGGTTTCATAATGAATGGCTTTCACCCAGCCCCAAAACTGCTGTTTCATACCTGCTGCAGCATATGTCACGCAAATCGCTTGGTCCTCTGTAATCGACTGTGTGATCAAAAAATTCATTTCCTCTAGCTGATCAGTGCTCAGCGAAGGAGGCGTGTATTCTTTTTTCTTTCGTTTTTGAGCAAGCAGCTGTTCACGGTGCTCTGGGAGCATCATTCGGCTTGATTCCCACATGATGTTGTATCCAGGTGTTAATTTATTGGGATTCATGGCTGTTCGCCTCCGTTATTTGTAATGTCCACCAATTTTTTCGGCGCGGTGATACGCCTGCCCTGCGCTTGTTAGTGACGAGGCGTGCAAGAGTGCAGCAGGTCCATACTTCATATGGATCGCATCAAATACTTTGCTGAGTCTGTCTTTTTTGAAATGGTGATCAAATAAACTCAGCTGATAGTGGCTGTCAGGCTGCAGCTGCGAGAGAGTAATGCCTACACTGCGAATGGGCTCGCCGTCCCAGTGCTGCTGGCATAGCTGAATGGCTGCGTCTGCAATATCTCTCCCGTACTGTGTGGGTGAATGGAGCTTGATTTGTCTATGAAATCCAGTCGGATGAGAAAAATCAGCGCCTCTTATGCCAACAGCCACCGTTTGTCCAACATAATGCTTAAAGCGCGCACGTCTTGCCACTTCTTCACTCAATTCAAGAATGGCGACTTTGATGTCCTCAAAAGACGCATAATCATGGGGAAGGGTCATATGATGCCCAACCGCTTTTTGCTGATCATGTGTGTGAAGAGTGACCGGGGAGGGATCGTGTCCTAAAGCTGTTCGCTGCAGAAGCTCCCCGTTGATTCCCCAGCGTTTTTTTAGCCGGTCTAACGGATAAGCAGCAAGTGTCCCGATGGTACTGATGCCCATTCGTTTTAAATGATGCTCCATCCGTTTGCCGACACCAAATAATTTTCCAATCGGAAGCGGCCATAAATCATCCGCAACCCGGTCTGCACGAAGTTCATAGATGCCAGATTTGTTTTTTTTAGCAAAATGATCACAGGCCATTTTAGCGAGCACTTTATTAGGACCAATGCCAACACGTGCGTAAATGCCTGTCTGGTTCATAATGGTCGTTTGTATATTTTGAGCGATCTCGCGGGGCGAACCGAGTAGTGTCACACTTCCCGTAATATCGAGAAACTGTTCATCAATTGAATAGGGTTCGACAAGATCCGTGTATTGTTCAAGCAGTTCTGTCATCATGACAGAGACATCAAGGTAGCGCTGCATACGTGGACGTACGACGACGGCTTCAGGGCATTTCTCCTGTGCTTCCCATAATCTTGATGCATTTTGTACGCCCCGTTTTTTAGCGAGCGGGCAGGCCGCAAGTACGACCCCGCTCCGTCGCTCGGGATCTCCTGAGACGATGAGCGGCACATCCTTCAAATGGGGAGCCTCCACTTTTTCGACTGACGCATAAAACGACTGCATATCCACAAGCAGAATGGCTCGTTCATTCATGATTTTCACCTCTTAGAACGTATGTTCTGTATACATTTTAACCGCCCGAAGGTGAAATTGATACTGGTAAATCATTCAAAGAGAAGAGTGTAAATCCATACAAAAAAGACGAAGTGTCTCCACTTCGTCTCATCTGGGGAAAATGAGTCGTTTTAAGCATGTGCCAAGTTGTTGGATGTTTGGAGCGGCTCAGAACGCAAACGATAGGCCGTTAGTTTTTTCTTAGGCTTATGGGTAAACTGCCGCACCACATCCACGTGGTCATCGTAATGATACAGATAAAGGGTTACATCATGCTTGCCAAGCTTTGTTTGCATGGTAAGCGGCGCCGGCCCTTCCTGCGGATGAAGAAAACGCTCTTCGTCACCAGGATAAATATAATAGCGTTCAATAAAGATCGCATCATTAAAATGTTGAATAATTTCGGATGTTTGCTGATCATCGAGTGGACGTCCTTGAAACGTCATCGTTGTTTGATCACTTGTTACTTTTGCATGCACCGCATAACGACTAAAAAGGCGTTCAACAACACCCGAAGGCAGCGAAGTGACAAGCAGCTTTAAAAGACTAAACACAACAAGTGAAGTAACAATCCAAACCAATATCATCATCTCCAATAAACGTTTGTTCCATTTCCTATATGATCCATCTTAACATAACAAAAGAATAAAACTTTCGCACAAAAAGTGAACTTTTTGAAATAAGTGTGAAGATTTTAAAGGAGATGACAGCGAAAGAACGAAGAACCAACAAAGCTGAAGGGAAAAAAGGCTGATACATCACCTTTACAAACAATTGATCAGACAGGTAGACTATTGAAACAGTTGATTTTTGTGAAACGGTACAGCTAAAAATAAAAAGGGGCGAGGCCATCATGATACGTCAAGTAAAGCCGTCAGATTTTTATGCGGTCACATCCGTCATTCAAAGCTGGTGGGGAGGCAGAGATTTACGCGCGAAATTGCCAAAGCTATTTTTCGAACATTTTCAGCAAACAAGTTTTGTCGTTGTTGAAAAAGGTGAACTGATTGGCTTTTTAGTCGGTTTTTTATCGCAATCGCATTCAGATGAAGCGTATATTCACTTTGTTGGGGTACATCCAGACCACCGGAAATTAAAGATTGGCAAAATTCTCTATCAAGCGTTTTATGAAGCGGCTGAAAAGGAAGGAAGAACAACGATTAAGGCCGTTACAGCTCCTGTGAATAAAGTCTCGATTGCTTACCATACAAAGCTCGGTTTTCAGATAGAAAAGGGAGATAAAACAGTGGATGGCATTTCAGTTTTTTCAGATTACGACGGCATTCATGAAGACCGGGTACTATTTGTGAAAAGGCTGGAGGCGAACGCATGATCATCAGACTGGATCAAAAAAATAAAGAAATAGCAAAAGAGCTGTTACATATACAATTAGCCGCATATCAGCGGGAGGCAGAACAAATTGGCTATCAAGATTTACCGCCCTTAAAAGAAACGGTTCAAGACATAATAGAAACAGATGAGATTTTCATAGGATTTGAAAAAGAGGGGCATTTGTTAGGGATCGCTTCATATGAACTGCATGACGATCGGATCATCCTCAGCCGGTTAGCTGTGCACCCACATCATGTCAATCAAGGAATCGGGACAGCGCTCCTGCAATCCATTATCCAGCATCAAAAAACAATCGAGCTCACAACAGCAGAGGCAAATACACCAGCAATCAAGCTTTATGAAAAACTAGGGTTTAAACAGAAGGACCGTTTGCAGGTGGAAAACAATCTGATGTTAACAAAGATGGAACGTTTGATGCTTCGAAAGGTGGAAGTGATTGAATACCAATCGAGCTGGCCAAAACAATTTCAAGATGAGCACAACAAGCTGAAAAAGATAGTTGGCGACAACTGGGTATATGGCCACCATATTGGCAGTACGTCAGTCATAGGAATGGCGGCTAAGCCAATTATTGATATCTTGCTAGAGGTGAAGCATATCAGCACCTTAGATGAGTATAACCACCTGTTTCGCCAGCTTGGATATGAACCGCTCGGAGAAAATGGACTCAAGGGAAGACGTTTTTTTAGAAAAGGCGGCTTGAACCGAACACATCACGTTCACGCCTATGAAGCCGGACATGATGATGTAAAAAGGCATTTGGTGTTCCGAGATTATTTAAAAGCTGCACCTGATCGTGCCAAAGCCTATGCAGATAAAAAGCGTCAATTGGCAAAAACCTATCCTGAAGATATGGCAAATTATATCAAAGGAAAAGATGAGCTCATTAAAGAAATTGAACAAGAAGCGTACAATTGGTCAGACCAGCTAAAGGCAAATGATCAGACATAAGAGCTGACAGGGCGTGAACATGTTTAATTGATGACTGATATGTTACAATGTAACAATCAACGAAAAAAGGATGTTCGGCATGTATATTCATATAACAGAACCAGCAGCAGCGTTCCTTACAAAACAACAAGCAGGGCATGAAACAAAAGAACTGCTCCTTCGATATGATTCAGATGGGTGCGGCTGTGCGGTAAGCGGTGTCCCAATGATTTGGCTCACAGGTGAAAGAACAGGCGAATGGGAAGAACTCAAGCATAATCAGCTCTTTAAGCTGTACATACACACAGCACAAAAGGTCTTTTTTGACGAGGAAATGACGATTGATTTTAACGAAAAAGCCAACACACTCATGTTGAAAAGTCCTCAACAAATACTCAGCCCGAGAATGGGTATACTTGTAAAGTAAGGTGGAAATGTAGTGGATCAAAAGCTAAAAGTGATACAAAATACGGCACAAAATAAAACATGGGTGTCGTTTTTAAATAACAATCATCCCTATAGCCTTTTGCACTGGTCAATAGGTGGAATGGATTCGGTGAAAAAGGACGTTTGGCTTCTTCAAGATGAAGTCACATTTGAAACAGAAGAATTTCCAACGCTCGAATTAGCTGTCAATTGGATCAAAGAGAATATGGACCAAGTAACAGATGTATTATAAAAGCCCTTTTTCGGAAGGGTTTTTTTCGTGCGTTCATCATCTCATCAAACCGCATGGCTGTCTAATCCGGAAAATGATCTTTTGGGAACGGAAAAAGCCGTTTTTCAACAAACAATTCGACAAAATGAGCAAGCTAGAAATAAAAAAATAATGGCTGTAAATGCCGAAAAATAGGCATTTGCAGCGTTAATTGCGGGATACCGAAAACTTTGCGAAAAATGACATTTCATATTTCTTCCATTCGAGGAAATGTGATAGAATACAACATGTATCGTATATGAGAAGGGAGGTGCTAAAGTGAATTGAAGCTCAAGCTGTCATCGCCTCAGGTTGGAATCAAAATAAACGAATGGTATAGGCAGATTTGCGGATTTCATGTGATGAAAGCAGAGAAGCTGAAGGCGGAGATCGAGCAGGAAATCCTGGAGATGGAGCAGGATCAAAACTTGTTATTGTTTTACCAGCTGATGGATTTTCGCCACAAGGTGATGCTTGAATATTTTGAACCGGCAAAGAAAGCCTCGAATGATGAAGAGATTAAGAATTTGCTAGAAACGATTGAACATTCACAAACGAAATTAACGGATATGCTTGAATACTATGTTCATTTTTTCACAGGAATGTTTGAATTTGAACAGAGAAACTATTTAAGTGCCATTGCTTATTACCGCTCAGCAGAAAAAAAGCTCAATCTCATATCAGATGATATAGAAAGAGCAGAATTTTACTTTAAATTAGCAGAAATTTACTACCACATGAAACAAACCCACTTTTCGATGCACTATGCCTTGCAAGCGTTAGATACGTACTCTGCCTACAGAACGTACACGCTGAGAATCATCCACTGTGAATTTGTCATTGGTGCAAACTATGATGATTTGAAATGCTATGAACATGCATTGCCCTACTTTAAAAATGCTCTAAAGCGAGCACGCTCAATTGGAAACCCTCGAGTCATAGGTTCGGCCCTTTTCAACTTAGGTAACTGTTATTATCAAATGAACGATCTTGCGGAAGCAAGCCGTTATCTGAGAGACTCTATTGAAGTGTTTGAAAAGGAGAATTTAACCCATCTTAATCGCTCTCTAGACCCACTATTTATGCTGACACAAATCCTGTTTAAACAAAAACAAATAGAAGAGTCGTTAACCCTCTATCAACAAGGTATTATGAAGGCCTGTGAATTAGAAGATGAAATTTACATCTGCAAATTTCAGTTCTTAAAAGCATTATATGTTGATGCAGACATAACAATCATAGACGATACATTAGACCTGCTCGAGGACAAGCGCTTATACCCAGATATTGAGGAATTGGCACTTGATGCGGCTCATTATTACAATGAGCTTGGACTGTTTGAAGTATCTACCCGGTTTTACGAAAGGAAAATTCAAGCCATATCAAAAATCCAAAATGGGGGTCATTTATATGAAAACGAGTTTGATAGTTCTTTTATTGGCAGCAACTGCAGGATTATCGGTCATGAGTCAGCAGCAATCGGAAGAGAGCCATATGGAGCTTGCGGGCAGACACCATACAACAGTGGTGACTATCGCATAAGTTAGCTCAAAAAGAGGGGACGAACTGCTGTTCATTCTCCTCTTTTATTTTCATTCAATTCAAATCTTTGAAGAAATGCTTGAATTTCTTGCTCATAAGCTTCCTTATTTTCGCTAAAAGACATTGCATGCGCACCGTGTGGCGCAATAAATAACTGTTTGTCACCCTTTTTTCGTGCATATAACTGCTGACTTTGCTCACAGGGGATATAGTCGTCATGGCGGCTATGAATAAAAAGTACAGGTTCTTTCACCTGGTCGATCACATCAAGAGGGGAAACTTGCCGGATGCGGTATCCATCCCGCCATTTTAACACTTGATCACTTAGTGGAAGAATCCACTCTCCTGAAAGGCGAAAGTCTGTTTTTAATCGATAAAGAAGCTGATCCTCAAAAGAAGCAAAAGGGCAGTCTGCTATGTAAAAATTGGCGTTTGCTTCCGGCTTTGCAGCATATAACAAGGTCGTGACTGCACCCATTGATTCTCCGTGTATCCCAATGATGGCACTTTCTCCGAGTTTTTGTCTGAGCCACTTTACGATCTTTGCTAGATCTTCTTTTTCATAATATCCATAACTTGTGGTTTTCCCGCCGCTCATTCCATGTCTTCTATGATCATAAAGCATCACATTCCATCCGAGCTTTTGGAATAATTTCATATACTTAACGGAGTTAATCAAACTGACTGTAACACCGTGGCAAAGGACGATTGTGCGTGTTGTATGTGGATACGGCACAAAATAGCCATGGAGATCATAACCAAATGCTGAAGGAATACACACTTTCTCTTTTTTAAGCTGTTGAAATTCCTCATGATGATAATGGCCTCCATCTGATTCTCGTTTGATGAGCTCTTCATCCGTTAATTTTCGAATATACATCATTTTATTGGTGAAAAAAATGCCGATTGCAGCGAGTGGACATAATATGAAGGCAAATATAGCGATCCATTTCTTCATCTAGCCGATTCTTCCTTTCCGGAGTTTTTTCTATGACGATCATACCACATCTTGGGAGATTGGCGTGCCTCTTGCTCAGAAAATAAAACGGGTGATACACTAAGTCAAAAGGAGAGAGGCACAATGAAAAAGACCAAACAAGATCAAGCGAAATTAAAGGATGGCATAAACGATGATGTCAAACAGCAGCTTCTTCAAATGAAGCAGAACCTTGCCGTCGAGACAGAAAAAAGAGAAGAACAAAAACGACAAGACCTCCTTCGGCAGCAGAAAGAAAAAGAAAAAAACAAAAGTTTTTCAGAGCTGCTAGATGAAAGCCATTTAGACTGGAGAAAGTATAAAAGCTAAAAAAGAGGGCGATGATGCTCTCTTTTTTCATACCATCATCTTAAGATAGATCCACAGCAGAAACATAGAAGTGCTTAAAGAGAAAAGCACTTCTTCCCCCTTCACATCACTTCATTTCAGAATTGTGACAGTATGATCTTTACACTCAAACGAAACGAAATCCCATAACTTATGTTTAAAATAGGAGTAAAAAGGTGAGTATTGAATTATTTAAATTCCTTTTTATTGAAAATATGGTCATTAAGACCCTTTTGGTAGAGGATCATTCTCCTTATAATGAAGGTGTATTACAAAATTTGGTAATGGAGATGATTCACATGAAATTGAGAAAAACAATGGCTGGAGTCGCTTTATCTTTAGGATTGCTTTTACCTGTTTCTGGACAAGCTCTTGCTACAAATGAATTAACGAATGCTGATTTGAGTACAAAGGCAACTTCAATTGTAGATTGTTCTGTAACCCCTTTTAAAGGCGCAAGTAATCGACTATGTATGTATTCAGATAATGGTTCTTTTGCAAATAGTTTCAGTCGCTTTGGTACTACATTTTATCTTAAAGGCAAATCTGGAAATTATGCATATTATGAAAGTGCAAGATAAGGACAACGGGGCTTTTAGCCCCTCCTCATTTTTAATAGAGAAACACTAGCATCCTACATACGCTAAAATAAAAAGATTGTAGAAAAACATGAGTTTTTCTACAATCTGAGAGATCACATCATGTGATCTTTTTTGTTATTTGAACCGGTGCGTTTCATACACAGATGGTTTTGTATAGTAAGTTAATGCTTTGACTTCTTGGTCACTTAATGAACGTGCATTTGCTGCTGCTATATTTTCTTTTAACTGATCCACTGAGCTTGCACCAAATACAACGGAACTGACCGCAGAATGCTTCAGTATATACTGAATGGACAGTTCAGTGAGTGATAGGTCATAAGCGACTTTCTTTAAAGAAGGAATGATCTGCTGAAGCTCTTCAAATGAATATTGAAGATAGCCGTTTTTTTGAATCGCTGCACTTGCTTGAGAAAGTGGCTTTTCAGTTAATAATCCTTTCGCTAAAGGACCTCTTGCGACAACACTAATGCTTTGTTCTTCAAGTAGAGAGAACCATTCTTCTGGGCGGCGGTCGAGTAAACTATATTGCATCATCACGCTTACGATATTGGACTTTTTGGCATATTCTTTAATGACATTTGGACGGATAGATGAAATGCCATAATAGCGAATTACGCCTTCCTCTACTAATTCTTCAAAAGCCTCAATCGTTTCATCAATGGGGTCATCAATCGTGCCTCCGTGCAATTGATATAAATCAATATAATCTGTTTGAAGCCGCTTGAGGCTTTGTTTTACTGCTTCCTTTATGTACGTTTTTGAAGGATCCCAGTCCCAGCCTGGTTTGCCTTTTTCAAAGCGGTTGCCGCCTTTTGTCGCCAAAATCAAATCCTGCCGTCTGTTTTTAATGGCTTCCCCGACAATTTCCTCATTTGTCCCAAAATCATATAAATCGGCTGTATCCAAATAGTTAATTCCGAGATCAATGGCCTCATCTAATAAAGAGAGCGCTTTTTCTTTTTCCGTCCCAAGAGACATGCATCCTAGTGCCGCCTCGCTCACTAAGAGATCTGAGGTGCCAATTCGTCTTTTTTTCAATTCCATCACACTCCTATCCTTTCACATTAAGTGAAAAAAATCAGGAATTCAAGCTAGTTGATTTCAAATGGCGCATTGAAGCAAGCGTTTCGCTTTTCGCTTCTCTTAAATCATCTATGTTAAAATAAATGAAGTAAAAAGTGAAAGTAGAACGAGGAGCTGACAAATTTGAAGGACTTTGAAGAAAAAACATTATCGTCGAAAGAATTATACAACGGAAAAATCATTGATTTGGTTCTTGAAGATGTAGAATTGCCTAACGGAAAACAAGGCAAACGCGAAATCATTAAACATCCTGGTGCAGTAGCCGTCATTGCACGTACAGACGAAAATAAAATCATCTTGGTCAAACAATACCGTAAAGCACTAGAGAGAGCCATCGTTGAAATTCCGGCCGGAAAACTAGAAAAAGGGGAAGAGCCGGCACATACAGCACTAAGAGAATTAGAAGAAGAAACAGGATATACAACTCAGCAGCTTCAAAAGCTAACGGCCTTTTATACATCACCTGGTTTTGCAGATGAAATTGTTCACATCTATCTAGCAGATCAGCTAGTTCCGCTTGAAGAAAAAAGAGAGCTGGATGAAGATGAATTTGTCGAAGTCATGGAAGTTTCATTAGAAGAAGCCTTGCACCTCATTGAAGATCAGCATATTTATGATGCAAAAACAGCCTATGCCATTCAGTACTTACAACTGCAAGAGGTACTTGAGTCAACAAAATGAAGGAATTTTTTGCAGACATCCATATCCATATTGGCAGAACAAGAACAGGCAGAGCTGTCAAAATTACAGGTGCAAGGTCACTGACAATTGACCAAATTCTTATTGAAGCAGCAGAAAGTAAAGGGATGGGGATGATTGGTGTGATTGATGCACAATCTCCAGAAGTCCTAGAAGAATTAATAGAAGGTGTAGAGGAAGGCAGGTACACGGAACTAAATGACGGCGGTCTATCATTTGGACAGACAGTGCTACTTTTAGGCAGTGAATTAGAAATCAATGATGACCATTCAAAGGGACCGATTCATGTGCTGGCATTTATGCCCACACTACACAAAATGTCTGAGTTTTCCGCATGGCTTTCGCTTCATATGAAAAATGTGCATTTGAGTTCACAGCGCCTCTATGTTGATGGGAAAACACTTCAGCGCAAGGTTAAGGAGCTAGGAGGATTGTTTATTCCTGCTCATATTTTTACACCGCATAAAAGTCTATACGGCAAAGGGGTCAACACTTCTTTAACGGAAGTATTTGATCCTGACCTTATTGATGCTGTTGAGCTTGGTCTTAGCTGTGATACGTCAATGGCGTCCCAGCTGAGTGAGCTGAACCGGTATCCCTTTTTAACGAATTCAGATGCTCATTCTTTAGGGAAAATCGCGCGAGAATATACAAAAATCAAAATGGATCATGCCTCTTTTGCCGAATTCAAGCTAGCCCTTGAAGAAAAAGATGGCAGAGCTGTCACAGGAAATTATGGACTTGCTCCGCGGCTTGGGAAGTATTATCATACGACCTGCGAGAAATGCGGGGTTAGACCTCACGCACCAGATCAAAAAGAGTGCCATGTATGCGGACATACACGGATGACAAAAGGAGTAAGTGAACGTTTAGAAGAGCTTGCTGACCAAGAAAGTGAAAAAAGAACGAGACCTCCTTATGTTCATCAGCTTCCGCTTCAGTTTATTCCGGGGGTTGGACCTAAAACACTGGAGAAGCTAAAAGCCGTGTTTCACACAGAGATGAATATTTTACATCAAGCAACAGAACAAGAACTAAAAGCCGTTCTGCCAGAAAAGACAGCGGGCTACATCATCAAAGCAAGGAAGGGCGAAGTCGGACTCATCGCTGGTGGAGGCGGAGTGTACGGTAAGGTGGATATCAATCATGAGTCACATTAAATGGACATGTCACACATTTGAACAATTGTCAAAAGAGGATCTTTACTTGATTCTCATGGAAAGAGTCAACGTGTTTGTTGTAGAACAAACATGCCCTTACCCTGAAATTGATCACAGGGACCAAGAAGCGCTTCATCTCATCGCAAAAGAGAACGGCACGATTGTGGCTTATTGCCGAATTTTCCAAAACGGGATCATGTACAAAGAGGCGTCCATCGGCCGCATTCTTGTGACGCAGGCCGGCCGGAAAAAAGGGTATGGAAAGATGCTGCTCATCAAGGCTTTGGAAAAGCTTAGTGAACTAGGTGAAACAAGTGTCAAAATACAGGCGCAAGCCTACCTGAAGTCATTTTACGAATCATTTGGTTTCAAGGCCGTCTCAGATGTTTATGATGAAGATGGGATTCCGCATCTTGATATGGTGAAAACAGAAAGATAGGCGTGTATACGTCTATCTCAGCGTGTAGACAAACCCTTGCATTCGTTGTCAGGTCTGCGCGCCGGTGCTCACGAATGTCAAATTCGCTCCGCTCCAGTGCTCGACCTTCCTAGACTGCAAAGGTTTTCTATCACGCTGAATAGAAGACAAAGGGTTAAAATAAAGATCATTTTAGCCCTTTGTCAACAATTTGAGATAGACGTTTTTACGTCTATCTTTTTTATGTAACATCGTGTATCATAACGTCAACGAAAGGGGTTTTGCCAAATGGGAAAAAGCAAAGCAAAGAAAAAACGAGAGCATATCCAAAGGCAGCAGAGCCGAAATCCAGAACTGTCGAGAGGAAACATGCCGCATTTTAGCACACACGAAAGGAAGACAAAAACAAAACAAGAAGCCTTGCAGCACATGATGAAGAAACATAAAGGACGAAATGCTTATGATCACTATCAAGAGGATCATAAGCATTTTTATTTTGCTTTTTTGTGACAACTAGATCAAATAAATGGAAAAATTTTAAAAAATAGGACAAACGGTCGTTTCTTTTTGTCTAAAAATGTAGTTAAATGACAAAAAGATACGAAAGGGAGAGTGAGTATCGTGAACGTCAAGTCATTTGGAGCAGGGCTTTGTATGGCAAGTGTGCTTGTGGCATTGGTCATGTTTGGCGCGTCAGATATTTCTGCAAAGGAGCAAGCAAAAAAAGAGTACATGATCGGCTTTTCTTCTTCCGTTCAAGACAAAACACAAAAACAGCTTGTAAAAGAAGCTGGCGGGCATGTGAAAGAATCCATAGAGCAAATAGATATGATGAAAGTGTCATTGAATGAGACTTCGAAAAAGAAACTGAATGAAGCAAAAGAAGTGACCTTCATCGAAGAAGACCAAAAAGCAAAAACTAGCGGTCAAACTGTTCCATACGGCATCAAAAGCATCAAAGCACAAAAGGTACATAAACAAGGATACGCTGGACAGAATGTCAAAGTAGCCGTTCTTGACAGCGGCATCGACGGTAAACATGAGGATTTACATGTCACCGGCGGGGTGAGCTTTGTACCGGCAGAGTCTGATCCGCTTGTTGATCCGCATGAACATGGAACGCATGTGGCAGGCACAATTGCCGCATTAGATAATAAGGTAGGTGTCGTTGGTGTTGCGCCAAAAGCTTCTATCTATGCTGTCAAGGTGGCAGATGAAAATGGTGACGGCTACTATAGCTGGATCATAAAAGGGATTGAATGGGCCATTGAGAATGACATGGATGTCATCAATATTAGTATGGGGGGAGCAAGTGAATCTGAGGCGCTGAAAGAAGCGGTAGATCGAGCGTATGATAAAGGGATTCTCATTGTGGCTTCTGCAGGGAATGAAGGAAGCTATGGCTCTCTCAATACGATTGACTATCCGGCTAAATACAGCTCAGTGATGGCGGTTGCCTCTGTTGACCAAAAAAAGCAAAGAGCCTTTGATTCATCTGTTGGCGAGGAAATCGAAGTCTCAGCACCAGGCGTTTCAACGCTGAGCACCATTCCTCATAATGAATATGGCTACATGAGCGGAACGTCAATGGCTTCACCGCATGTAGCGGGCGCTGCGGCTGTCATTCTATCAAAACATCCGAATCTGACAAACGATGAAGTACGCGAGAGATTGTCAAAAACGGCGACAAAGCTTGGAGAACCTTTTTATTACGGTGCCGGGCTTGTGAACGTACAAAAAGCCGCACGATAAATGAAAAAGAGAAAGCAGTGAGCAGGCTGCTTTCTCTTTTTTCTTTCGATAAAACTGTCATGTTTCGTAATCTCTCTCATAGAATCTAGTAACCTTACTATTTGGGAGGAAGACACATGCGGAAAAAGTCTTGGAAGGAGCATCTTCTTCAGCACGTAAAAGATCATCTCTCGATTTATTTATTTGTCTCTGTACTCTTTTTAATGGGTGTGATCTTCGGGGCAATCATTGTCAATAGCATGACATTCAGCCAGAAAGAGGATTTATTCTATTATTTAAATCAATTTTTTGGTCAACTGACAAATGAGAAAGCAGCTGAATCAAAAGAAATGTTTTTACAAAGCTTCCTGCATCATATGAAATATTTAGGCCTTATGTGGATACTGGGAATCTCCATCGTTGGTCTGCCGCTTATCTTTCTTATGATCTTTTTAAAAGGAATTGTTGTTGGGTTTACTGTTGGTTTTCTCGTGAATCAAATGGGGCTGAGTGGATTTTTTCTCTCGTTCGTATCGGTGCTTCCGCAAAACATTTTGCTCATTCCAGCCTATTTAGTAATTGGCACTTGTGCGATTGCGTTTTCCATCCGTCTCATTGGACAGCTCTTCATGAAAAAAACCATCAGTCAAGCACCCGTCCAGTGGTTTGGCCGGTATGCATCTGTTCTGCTGATGATTTTAGCGCTTGCTGCACTGTCGTCTTTTTTTGAATCGTACATATCATTCATGCTGATGAAAAAGCTGGCAGGTGTTCTTTTATAATTGTTATTAATTAATAATCAATTTATTTATCAATTTAAAATGATTATAGTTGGCTCTCAGCACATCATTTGATATAATGATCAAGTAATGTGGCGTAGGAGGGAAAGTCAATGGAAAATAGGATTGATCGAATTAAGAAACAGCTTCATTCTTCCAGCTACAAGCTCACGCCACAGCGTGAAGCCACAGTAAGAGTACTGCTTGAGAATGAAGAAGACCATTTAAGTGCAGAAGATGTATACCTCCTCGTAAAAGAGAAGTCTCCTGAAATTGGTCTTGCTACTGTTTATCGGACGTTAGAATTGCTCACTGAACTGAAAGTTGTTGATAAAATTAACTTTGGAGACGGCGTTTCGCGATATGATCTTCGCAAAGAAGGAGCCGCTCACTTCCATCATCATCTTGTCTGCATGGAATGCGGAACAGTCGATGAGATAGAAGATGATTTATTAGAAGATGTCGAAGAGATTATTGAACGTGACTGGAAATTTAAAATTAAGGATCATAGATTGACATTCCATGGTATTTGTCACCGATGTCATGATGATGAATCCGGCAAATAATCCGAATTGGAACCTTTTCATTTAAGATGAAGAGGTTTTTTGCATTTTCGCTGTATATTCCTTGTCCCACCTGGCATATGCTGAAGTAATGAGAAGGTGAGAAAGGACTTGAAGTTTATGCGAAAATGGCTCAAAACAACAGGTGAAGTGATCAAAGTATTTATCTTGTTCACTGGTTTTACCGTCCTGTTCTATTATGCTATGATATGGATAAATTCAGAATATGAAAGCTACCATCGTTATGATAAACCAGAGGGTGCAGCAATTAAAGTGATGGAAATGGATCAGCCGAATCAAGACAATTGGCAAGACCGATTGATTTATTTTTATCAAAACGGGGAGTAGAAATCATTGAACGATCAATTATCCGACTTTATTCATTTTATGACCGTAGAGAGAGGACTCTCTGAAAATACCATTGTTTCTTATAAAAGAGATTTACAGAACTACTTGTCTTTTTTAATGACACATGAACAGCTGACGGATATTAGCGATGTCACGCGTCTGCATATCATTCATTATTTAAAGCAGCTAAAAGAGGAAGGGAAATCGAGTAAAACGTCTGTACGGCATCTATCATCGATCCGTTCCTTTCATCAATTTCTGCTTCGGGAAAAAGTGACAACGGATGACCCGTCATGGAACATTGAAACGCAAAAAACAGAGCGGACTTTACCGAAAGTTTTATCATTAGGGGAGGTCGAAAAGCTGCTTGATACACCAAATCAGCACACCCCCTTTGACTACCGAGACAAAGCGATGCTTGAGCTCTTATATGCAACGGGGATTCGCGTCAGTGAAATGCTGGATCTGACCCTTGCCGATGTTCACCTCACAATGGGCTTTGTCCGTTGTTTTGGAAAAGGAAGAAAAGAGCGTATTGTGCCAATCGGTGAAGCTGCTGCAAGCGCGATTGAAGAATATCTCGAAAAGGGAAGAAGCAAGCTGTTAAAAAAACAGCCGTCCGATGCTCTGTTTCTCAATCATCACGGGAAAAAAATGTCGCGCCAGGGCTTCTGGAAGAACTTAAAAAAACGAGCCATCGAAGCAGGGATTCAAAAGGAACTGACGCCTCATACGCTCAGACATTCATTTGCTACACACCTGCTTGAAAACGGTGCGGACTTAAGAGCTGTACAGGAGATGCTCGGACATGCCGATATCTCAACAACACAAATTTATACACATGTGACGAAAACAAGACTGAAAGATGTGTATCACAAATTCCATCCAAGGGCATAAGTAAAGCATGACACAGTGAATGGGTGTCATGCTTTTTCATGTTTACACCGTTTATGGTTGTCAACTGGCTTGTAAACGGTTTATACTTGAGATGTCTGACCTCTCACTGTTTGTAAGGTCGAAAGACAAGAATATTGAAGGAGGCGCTTTTTAATGCCTGATTATCAGTATAAACGCATTTTTCTCGTCGTCATGGATTCAGTAGGAATTGGGGAAGCACCAGATGCTGCTGATTTTAATGATGTAGGTGCAGATACACTTGGACATATTGCTGAAAAAATGAACGGGCTTCATATGCCGAATATGGCGAAGCTTGGGCTGAGTCATATTAAAGAAATCAAAGGAATTCCAGCGGATGAAAAACCGCTTGCGTATTATGGAAAAATGCAAGAAGCATCAAACGGTAAAGACACAATGACAGGACACTGGGAAATCATGGGTCTTTACATAGACACACCGTTCAAAGTCTTTCCAGAAGGATTCCCAGATGAACTATTAAATGAACTAAAAGAAAAAACAGGCAGGGGTATTATTGGAAATAAACCAGCGTCTGGTACGGAAATTTTAGATGAGCTTGGCGAAGAGCACATGAAAACAGGCGATTTAATTGTTTATACATCTGCGGATTCTGTGCTGCAAATTGCTGCGCACGAAGAAGTTGTGCCATTAGATGAGCTTTACCGTATTTGTGAAATTGCCCGTGAACTCACATTAGATGAAAAATATATGGTTGGACGGATTATCGCTCGTCCGTTTGTCGGAGAGCCTGGCGCATTTGTTAGAACGCCAAACCGTCATGACTATGCGTTAAAACCATTTGACCGTACAGTCATGAATGAACTGAAAGATGATGGACTCGATGTCATTGCGATCGGAAAAATCTCTGATATTTATGATGGCGAGGGGATCACATCATCTCTTAGAACAAAATCAAACATGGATGGAATGGACAAGCTGGTCGATACACTTAAAACAGACTTTACAGGACTCAGCTTTTTAAACCTTGTTGATTTTGATGCTCTTTACGGACATAGAAGAGATCCAGAGGGTTATGGAAAAGCATTAGAGGAATTTGACGCACGTCTTCCTGAAGTGTTTGACCTGTTGAAAGAGGATGATCTTCTTGTGATCACAGCAGATCATGGAAATGACCCGGTTCATCACGGAACAGATCATACAAGAGAATATGTTCCGCTCATTGCTTACAGCAAAAAGCATCAGGAAGCAAATGAACTGCCAACAGCAAAAACGTTTGCTGATCTTGGGGCAACCGTTGCAGATAATTTCAAGATAGCGATGCCAAAATACGGAACAAGCTTTTTATCTAAACTTAAATAGGGGGAAATCTCGTGGGAGCACAGTTTTCAGAAGCGGCGGCATACATTAAACAAGCATCGACATATGTACCAACAGTTGGATTGATTTTAGGATCAGGGCTTGGCATTTTAGCAGATGAGATTGAAAATCCAATCAAAATAAAATATGAAGATATTCCCGGATTCCCTGTTTCAACAGTAGAGGGACATGCAGGGCAGCTCGTGATCGGAACGCTGAAAGGCACTGTCGTTTGTGCGATGCAAGGACGTTTTCATTTCTATGAAGGATATGATATGAAGCAAGTGACGTTTCCTGTCCGTGTGATGAAAGAAATTGGCATTGACACATGTATTGTCACAAATGCAGCCGGCGGTGTGAATACGTCGTTCCGTCCAGGAGATCTCATGCTGATCACAGATCATATCAATATGATGGGAACCAATCCATTAATTGGCCCAAATGACAGTCAAGGCGTTCGTTTCCCTGATATGTCTGCACCGTATGATAAAGAATTGCTGGCACTTGCAGAAGAAACAGCCCAGCGTTTAGGTATATCTGTACAGCAAGGGGTTTATGCAGGGATGACAGGCCCTTCATATGAAACACCTGCTGAAGTTCGTTTCTTAAGAACACTTGGAGCAGATGCTGTTGGAATGTCGACTGTTCCAGAAGTGATTGTTGCGCGTCATGCAGGAATGAAAGTGCTTGGCATTTCATGCATTTCCAATGCGGCATCTGGTATTTTGGATCAGCCGCTGTCTCATGATGAAGTGATCGAAGTAACGGAAAAAGTGAAAGCAAGTTTTCTTGATTTAGTAAAAGACATTGTCAAACAACTTTCATAGCATGTGTCCAGAAGCCTTCTGCTACCCGAGCAGAAGGCTTTTTTTATTTGCAATCATACGATCTCTGAATAAAACAGCCTGTATGAGGAAAAAATAGAAAGGATTACGATAATGGAGGTCTGCCACTTGAAACGTCATATATGTGCATTGTTTATTTTAATGATCCTTATCTCAATGGTTTCACCATCAGCGATAGCAAAAGAAAAGATTGAAAAACCAGGAGAAAAACAAACATCAGAATTGGCACACGAAGCCAAATCAGCGATCTTAATAGAACGAGACACGGGAAAGGTGCTTTACAACAAAAACAGCGATGAAAAGCTTGCACCCGCAAGTATGACCAAAATCATGACGATGCTTCTGATCATGGAAGCCATTGATCAGGGTAAACTAAAAATGACAGACAAGGTCAGAACGAGCGACTATGCAGCGTCCATGGGAGGCTCACAAATCTTCCTTGAACCAGGAGAAGAAATGACCGTGAAAGAAATGCTGAAAGGCATTGCGATTGCGTCAGGAAATGATGCTTCAGTTGCCATGGCAGAGCATATTGCAGGATCTGAAGAACAGTTCGTTGAGCAGATGAACAAAAGGGCGAAAGAGCTTGGCCTCACCTCAACGGTCTTTCAAAACCCAACAGGACTTCCTGAAAAAGACCATTACAGCACAGCTCACGATATGGCAATAATGGCAAAAGAGCTGTTGAAATATGAACAAATCACCAAATTCACAGGTGTCTACGAAGACTATCTACGGCAAAACACAGATAAAAAATTCTGGCTTGTCAATACAAACCGTCTGATTAAATTTTATCCAGGTGTCGATGGGGTAAAAACCGGTTTTACAGGTGAAGCAAAATACTGTTTAACTGCATCTGCTAAAAAAGGCAACATGCGCGTCATTGCGGTTGTCTTCGGCGCAAGCACTCCGAAAGACAGAAACGCTCAGGTAGTCAAAATGTTAGATTACGCATTTAGTCAATATGCGACTCATCCGCTTTACAAAAGAGGGCAAGATGTGGCGGAGATCAAAGTGAGCAAAGGGAAAAAGAAAAACATTCAGCTCGTTACTTCTGAACCGATCTCCCTTTTAACGAAAAAAGGCGAAAATGTGGATCAGATCAAAAAAGAAATCAAATTGTCTCATGATGTCAAGGCTCCATTTTCAAAAGGAACGGAACTTGGTACGATCGTCTTGAAAAAAGATGGAAAAGTGCTGCATGAAAGTCCTGTAGAAGCAAAAGAAGGAATGGAAAAGGCAAGCGTTTGGACTTTCTTCAAACGGGCGATGGCTGATTTTGTAAAATGGAAATAAAAGGCGAAAGGCTGCTGTAATTGGCAGTCTTTTTGCTATGAGGAAAAAGAAAAGAACATCTAAATGTGACGAATGGTCACTAGTTTTGTCATGGTGAAGGATTTATTTCATATAAAAGAGAAACACTCTTTATCCGAAATTAGAGCAAGGAGGAATAAAAAATGAGCCTTGGTATTGATTTTCAAGTAAAAGAGAGCGTACTTTGCATTCGGTTAACAGGAGAGCTCGATCATCACTCCGCAGAAACATTGAGACAAAAGGTGACGAATTATTTGGAAACAGAGGACATTCGCCACATTGTGCTGAATCTGGCTGATTTATCGTTTATGGACAGCTCTGGACTCGGAGTGATTTTAGGAAGATATAAGGAAATTAAGCAGCTTGGCGGGGAAATGGTCGTCTGTGCCATCTCGCCAGCAGTGAACCGGTTATTTGATATGTCTGGCTTGTTTAAAATCATTCGGATGGAGCCTTCTGAGCAAACGGCTTTGCAAACATTGGGGGTGGCATCATGAGAAATGAAATGAACCTGACGTTTTCGGCATTAAGCCAAAATGAATCGTTTGCGAGGGTGACAGTCGCGGCATTTATCGCTCAGCTTGATCCGACTTTAGATGAATTAACAGAAATCAAGACCGTTGTATCTGAGGCAGTGACCAACTCCATCATCCATGGCTATGATGGTAATCCAGATGGCAAGGTGCATATTCATGTCACACTTGATGACCATGTCGTTTACCTCACCATCCGTGACGAAGGTATGGGTATTACAGATCTTGAGGAAGCAAGACAGCCGCTTTTCACCACAAAACCAGACTTAGAGCGCTCTGGAATGGGCTTTACCATCATGGAGAATTTTATGGATGATGTCATGGTGGACTCATCTCCAGAAATGGGCACGACCATCCGTTTAACAAAGCATCTATCAAAAAGCAAAGCGCTTTGTAATTAAAGGAGCTGCTCATATGGATGTGGAGGTAAAAAAGCAAGCTAAAAAAGCCCAGCTGTCAAATGATGAAGTCAAAGAGCTCATCAAAAAAAGCCAAGACGGTGATCAGCAAGCAAGAGACCTCCTCGTAGAAAAAAACATGCGTCTTGTTTGGTCCGTTGTTCAGCGCTTTTTAAATAGGGGATATGAACCAGATGATCTATTTCAGATTGGCTGTATTGGACTGCTGAAATCTGTTGATAAATTTGATTTGTCATATGATGTAAAGTTTTCAACGTACGCCGTCCCCATGATCATTGGTGAAATTCAGCGATTTATTCGGGATGATGGAACGGTCAAAGTCAGCCGGTCATTAAAGGAACTCGGAAATAAAATTCGTCGGGCAAGGGATGAATTGTCTAAGTCTCATGGAAGAATGCCGACCGTTCAGGAAATTGCCGAATACCTTGATATCACACCAGAGGATGTCGTCCTCGCCCAAGAAGCGGTGCGCTCGCCATCATCCATTCATGAAACGGTGTATGAAAATGATGGGGATCCGATTACATTGCTTGATCAAATTGCCGATCATTCTGAGGAAAGATGGTTTGACAAAATCGCACTGAAAGAAGCGATCAAGGAATTAGAAGAACGGGAAAAACTTATTGTGTATTTAAGGTATTATAAAGACCAGACACAATCTGAGGTTGCAGAGAGACTTGGCATTTCACAAGTACAAGTCTCACGGCTTGAAAAGAAAATTTTAAAACAAATCCAAATGCAAATGGATCAAAAAGACAGCTAGCCAATTCGGCTGGCTTTTTTTTGTGTGGTAATTACCGGTAAATCAAGTTCTATCAGTATGAGAACCATTTTTCACCACATACTATTTTTAACCCATCGTATAGGAAGTGACTTGGATGGACGGACAAATCTTTATTCGGCTGCGTCATCGAATCAAGACCGGTATTGATCAGCTCATTTATTTAGAGGATATCGCCCAAATCACTGGTGATGAGTTTGCTGTGCAAAAGCTTAGTAAAATGCCGGTGTATCATGTCAGCAAAAAGGATCGTCACATCGCCGTTCTTGATATCATGCATGTCGTCAAAACGATCAAAAAAACGTGCCCAGATATCGACATTCAAACCGTTGGCGGCTCTGAGGCCATTGTTGAAATTGATACAGGCAAACGCCAGCTTTCTCCCGTTTTATTTGTGTTTGTATGGCTCCTATTATTTGTTGGAGCGGCGCTTGCCATTATGAATTTCCACGAGGATGTCAGTATGCGGCTCGTTCATATCCGCCTATATGAAATGATCACAGGGAAAACGGTTGAGCATCCGTATTTATTACAAATTCCATATAGCTTTGGACTCGGTTTTGGCATGATTTTGTTTTTCAATCATGTATTTAAAAAGCGTTTAAATGAAGAACCAAGTCCGCTCGAAGTGGAAATGTTTAAATATCAGCTCGATCTCGATCATTATGTCGCACTCAATGAAAATAAAGAAACATTGAAGGATATCCATGATCGGTAAGTGGCTTTTTGTCGTACTCGTTGGACTTGGCGGCGGTTTAACGGTCGGAGCAGGATTTGTGGCTTTTCTTACAGTGCTTGGCATCATTCCCCGCTTAATGCAATTAACCAAAACGCAGCGCTTTATACAAGGGTACGAGGCGGCTGTCATTAGCGGAGCGGTCGTTGGCGGCTGGGCCACCTTAAGTCAAATACATCTTCATTTAACCAAATGGCTGGCGATGCCGGTCGGTCTTTTATCAGGCATCTTCGTCGGCATGCTTGCAGCTGCACTCACTGAAGTATTAAATGTACTTCCTATATTAACGAAAAGAATTGGAATGGACGGGAAAATTGTTTTGCTGCTCATGGCCATCGTCTTAGGAAAGGTATTTGGTTCACTATTTCATTGGCTTATTTATATTTAATCAATTGGAGGGAACAACACGTGTCGAGTTTAAAAGAGAACTATCCATCTAAGGTGAAAACATATCAGCCCAAACCTCCTTATGTCCTCAACTGCATCAAGGCGTTTTTAGTTGGCGGCTTAATCTGTCTGATAGGTGAGGGGCTGCAAAATTTCTATATCCATTTTTTTGATTTTAACGAAAAGACAGCAGGGAATCCGACGGTAGCAACCCTCATTTTAATTTCTTCTCTATTAACGGGTATCGGTATTTACGATAGAATCGGCCAGTTTGCTGGAGCCGGATCAGCTGTACCGGTGACAGGCTTTGCTAACAGTATGACAAGTGCTGCCCTTGAGCATAAAAGTGAAGGGCTTGTTTTAGGTGTTGCCACAAATATGTTTAAACTCGCTGGGAACGTCATTGTGTTCGGTGTCGTTTCCGCATATGTCGTAGGGATCATTCGATACGTCTTTGAAAAGATGTTTTCGTAGGAGGAATGAAAGGTGAAACTAACAGGTAAACAATCTTGGGTATTTGAGCACAAGCTTTATGTCAATGCAGAAGGAACTGCTGCAGGACCGAAAGAAAAAGAAGGCCCGATTGGCCATTTAATCGATAAAACGTACGATGAAATGCACTGTGATCAAAAGAATTGGGAAATGGCTGAAAGGAAGCTCATGGATGATGCGATATCAACCGCTTTATCAAAAGCAAATTTGCAAAAAAGCGATATTGACCTGTTGCTGGCTGGAGATTTACTCAATCAGAACGTCACTGCAAACTATGTGGCAAGAGAGCTGAAGATCCCGTTTCTTTGTTTGTTTGGGGCCTGCTCGACTTCAATGGAATCGGTTGCCATTGCGTCAGCGCTCATTGATGGCGGATTTGCAAATAGAGCCATTGCAGCGACAAGCAGCCATAATGCGACGGCAGAACGCCAATTTCGTAATCCGACAGAATACGGCGGACAAAAGCCCGATACAGCAACAAGTACAGTGACAGGAAGCGGAGCCGTTATTATCAGCCAAGAAGCCTCTGACATTCAAATTACAAGCGCAACAGTAGGCAGGGTCATGGATCTTGGCATTACAGATCCATTTGATATGGGATCGGCCATGGCACCGGCAGCGGCAGACACCATCAAGCAGCATTTAGAAGACTTAGGAAGAACAGTAGATGATTACGATCTGATTTTAACTGGTGATTTATCAGGCATTGGTTCACCGATCTTAAAGGATCTCCTGAAAGAAGACGGCATTCAGCTTGGGCGAAAGCACGATGATTGCGGTTTAATTATCTATACACCCGACCAAAACGTATTCGCTGGAGGCAGCGGTTGTGCTTGTTCAGCTATTGTGACATTTAGTCATATTTTTCAAGAAATGAAAGCAGGGAATTTGCAAAGAGTACTCGTTGTGGCAACCGGGGCGTTACTCAGCCCGATGATGGTTCAGCAAAAAGAGACCATTCCAACCATTGCGCACGGTGTCGTATTTGAGCGTGCAGGAGGAGAGAGCTAATGGATTATCTTATCGCTTTTGTGGCAGGCGGACTTATTTGCGTCATTGGCCAGCTTTTACTAGACGTACTTAAACTCACGCCTGCACATGTCATGACTACTTTTGTTGTAGCGGGTACCATTTTAGATGGATTCGGTATTTATGATAAATTTATTGAATTTGCAGGTGCGGGCGCAACCGTACCAATCGTCAGCTTTGGTCATAGCTTGCTTCATGGGGCAATGCATCAGGCAGATGTACATGGATTCATCGGCATCGGTATCGGTATTTTTGAATTAACCTCTGCTGGAATATCAGCTGCGATTTTATTCTCATTTATTGTCGCGCTTATTTTTAAACCGAAAGGATAACCGAATATGGGGCAAAGACGGAAAGTCATTTTAGTGACAGACGGAGATATATATGCTGCCAAAACCATAGAGCTTGCTGCTAAAAACGTCGGCGGACGATGTATTTCCAGCTCAAAAGGAAATCCAAGCAAACGGACAGGACCTGAACTTGTTCAGATGATTTTAAAAACGCCGTATGATCCAGTCTTTGTGATGTTTGATGATTCTGGTCTGACAGGTGAAGGAACAGGGGAGACGGCGATGAAACATGTGGCGCGCCATCCTGAAATCGAAGTTATTGGTGCGATCGCAGTTGCATCCAAGACGCATCAAGCAGAATGGACAAAGGTTCATGTCTCCATTGACCGGGAAGGTGAACTGACAGAATATGGTGTCGACAAACACGGTCTTCCCGAAATGGAGCCCCATAAAATGAGCGGGGATACAGTGTATTGCCTTGACTCCCTCAACCTTCCGTTAGTTGTCGGGATTGGAGATATTGGCAAGATGGGACGAAAAGATGATCTGAGCAAGGGATCTCCAATCACGATGAAAGCAGTGGAATTAATACTAGAAAGGAGTGGT
This sequence comes from Bacillus sp. I-2, assembly GCF_001974945.1. Lineage (NCBI taxonomy): Bacteria > Bacillati > Bacillota > Bacilli > Caryophanales > Bacillaceae > Bacillus > Bacillus sp. I-2. Next base: position 172,169 of record NZ_LZRW01000045.1, read on the forward strand.
TACCATGAAGAAAGACAAGGTAAACGTGTACCGAGACCCGAAAAAAAATGAAGATTACTTCAAGGAAAATGTCGGAATGGGTCTCAGCTTTGACCTTGGTGTTCGGAAAATTTATATACACGATCAGGAAATCCAGCTTTACTATGTAAACGGATTGTGTGATACACAGTATGTCATCTACTTATTAAAAGAACTAATCGAAATCAATGACAACGAACCTGAATCAGATGATCTTGCACATGTAGTTGAGAACCGCCTTGTCAATCAGCAGGTTTCAAAGGTAGAAACGCTGGATGAAGCAGTGGATCAAGTGCTGTCTGGGCTTGTAGCAGTCGTTGTAGAAGGTGAAAATTACGCCTTTATCATTGATGTTAGAAGCTATCCTGGCAGAATGCCTGAGGAGCCGGATACGGAAAAGGTGGTCCGGGGAGCAAGGGACGGTTTTGTTGAAAATATTATTGTGAATACAGCGCTTATTCGAAGAAGAGTGCGGGATGAAAAGCTGAGATACAAAATGCTCAAAGTAGGCGAACGTTCAAAAGCGGATGTCTGTGTTTGCTATATTGAAGATATTGCAGACCCTGACTTAGTAGATATTATAGAAAAAGAAGTATCAGGAATCAAAGTCGATGGGCTGACGATGTCTGATAAAACGATTGAAGAATTTATAATTAAGCAAGGATATAATCCCTTTCCGCTAGTGCGTTACACCGAGCGTCCAGATGTCGCCGCTAACCACATATTAGAAGGGCATGTCATCATCATTACGGATACATCCCCTAGTGTTATCATTACACCAACCACTATTTTTCACCACGTTCAGCATGCAGAAGAATACCGCCAGGCACCTGCCGTTGGTACATTCTTAAGATGGGTACGCTTTTTAGGCATTTTATGTTCTACCTTTCTTTTGCCGATTTGGTTTCTTTTTATCCTCGAACCAAATCTCCTGCCTGACAATTTAAGCTATATTGGATTTAACAAACCTTCTCATATCCCTGTGATTCTCCAAGTATTTCTTGCTGATTTCGGGGTGGAATTTTTAAGGATGGCTGCGATTCATACGCCAACCGCATTGTCGACCGCCATGGGGCTGATCGCGGCTGTTTTAATTGGACAAATCGCCATTGATGTTGGTTTATTTACACCAGAGGTCATCTTATACGTCTCGCTGGCAGCGATCGGTACCTTTACAACGCCAAGCTATGAACTGAGTGTCGCCAATAAGATTGTAAGGCTCATCATCCTAGCACTAGTAGCGATCTTTAAGCTGAATGGACTCATCATTGGTTTTACGTTGTTAATCATTTATTTAACATCCATTCGTTCATTGCAGACGCCTTATATGTGGCCGTTCATTCCTTTTAATGGAAAGGCTTTGTGGCAAGTACTAATTCGGACGTCTGTTCCTGGCTCAAAAGTAAGGCCGAGCATCGTTCACCCTCAAAACAGATCAAAAATTCCGCCAAATTCTTAACGCTCATTGAAAGTGGCTGAAGATTGTGATATTGTATTTTTAACTTTGAGACACGGCAAAAGGCAGCTCACGCAGCTGCCTTTTTTCAGCCGAAGTGGAGAAAGAGGGAATGACATTGTATTTACACGGCACTTGCAGACAAAATGAACTCGGTCATTTAGAAATTGGTGGTGTTGATGCTGTTTCTTTAGCTGAAACGTATGGGACACCACTTTATGTATATGATGTGGCTTTAATACGGGAGCGCGCAAAAAGCTTTCAAAAAGCATTTATAGAAGAAGAATTAACGGCACAGGTAGCATATGCGAGTAAAGCATTTTCCTCCATCGCCATGTTTCAGCTTGCCAAAGAAGAAGGATTATCTCTTGATGTCGTATCAGGCGGTGAGCTTCACACAGCCATTTGCGCTGGATTCCCAGTAGAAAAAATTCATTTCCATGGCAATAATAAAAGCAGAGAAGAATTAAAAATGGCTTTAGAGCATGGGATCGGCTGTATTGTTGTGGATAATTTCTATGAAATGAAGCTCATTGAACAGCTTGGTCAAGAGCTGTCAAAAAAAGTGAAAGTATTGCTCCGCATCACGCCTGGTGTCGAAGCGCATACGCATGATTACATTACGACAGGTCAAGAGGATTCAAAATTTGGCTTTGATCTTCACAATGGACAAGCAGATGAAGCGGTGAAACAAGTGCTTGGGTCAGAAGTGATCGAGCTTTTAGGTGTTCATTGTCATATCGGTTCACAAATTTTTGATACGGCTGGTTTTGTCCTTGCAGCCGATAAAATCTTTTTGAAGCTGGATGAATGGAGAGAATCATTTGGTTTTATTTCTACAGTATTAAACTTAGGCGGCGGCTTTGGGATTCGTTATACAGAAGAGGATGAACCACTTCCTGCGACAGAATATGTCGAAAAAATTATCCAAGCTGTGAAAGAGAACGTGGCCCGCTATGAGTTTGATATGCCAGAGATTTGGATAGAACCAGGCCGTTCTCTTGTTGGAGATGCAGGGACGACTCTTTATACGATCGGATCATCAAAACATGTACCTGGCATCCGTGATTATGTAGCGATAGATGGCGGAATGAGTGATAACATTCGTCCAGCTTTATATCAAGCGAAATATGAAGCCGCAAGTGCCAACAAAATGAGCCAAACGCATGATCAAACGGTTTCAATTGCCGGGAAATGCTGTGAAAGCGGAGATATGCTCATTTGGGATATCGATCTGCCAGAATTATCACAAGGGGATTTATTAGCTGTCTTTTGTACCGGAGCTTACGGCTATAGTATGTCAAACAACTATAACCGTATCCCGCGCCCAGCTGTTGTGTTTGTAGAAGACGGGGAAGCGCAGCTAGTGGTTGAGCGTGAAACATATGAGGACATTGTCAAACTTGATTTACCATATCAATCAAAAGTGAAATCATCTACTTAAAAAAAGCCGCCTGGAGTTCAGGCAGCTTTTTTTCATGAATTATTTTCCTCCAGTGAATACAGAAACGATCGCATTCCAAATGGAGACAAAGAAATCCCAAATCTTTTGAAGAAGGTTTTTCCCTTCATCCGATTCTATGAATTTAGTAATCTTGTCTTTTGCTTTATCAATTTGAGATCCTACTTGATTCCAATCGATATTGATGTTTTTCATTTTATCAAATAGCGAGACAAGCTGATCTTTTTGATCCTGCGTCAGATTTAAGTTCAAATCAGAAGCAGCCTGATCCACTTTTTCTTCTACTTCTTTCGTGGTTTTAGGAACACCATTTTTTGCAATGTCATCTTTGATTTTTGCAATAAGGGCAGAAGCATTATCTTTCCCGATAGAGTCACCCAATTTAGAAGTTGTCACAAGCTCTTCGTTTGCCACCTGCTTCACATCTTCTGGAATGGCTTTGTCGCTTGACACCTCATACGCTTTTAGTAAGCCCGTCAGTGCGGCTGTACCAGATACTTCAAATGGAGCAGTCACGACAACCTTGGCATCTTTGACACCTGCTGTCATTAAAGCATTTAAATACATCTCATCTGTAATGGTCTTGATGTTGTGTGTATCCACAGTCAGACCAGTACCTGATTTTTCAATGGTGATCGATGAAGATGATAATGCTCTCGTCCCGATAGAAGAACGAGGGATATACTTTCCTAAATATTCGTGCTCTTCTTTATTGGTTACTTCAATTTTTGTCGCATTTTCAGGTGGGTTCAACTCGTCAAGCACCTTCTGGCGATCAGCCGGTGTTAGGTCTTGCCCGAGTGTGACGATGACATCGCCGACAGCTGCATCCGCTAAGCTGACTTTTGGCGCACCAATTAGGAAAAGGAGCGCTGCCATCATACCAAGCATCATTTTTTTAAACATGTTGACCTCCTTCAAGTCGAAAGCGTTCCTCTTTCAAGAGAAACTCATCTTTTGAGTACACGTGATGAAGTGCACTCCATCATATAGACGTAACAAATTGGCTCGACGTTTCAATTTTCTTTTTAAGATGTGTTCCTGTTCCGATAAATGAAGACATGTCATTTAGTCAGATATCATTTTATTAGGAAAAAAGAATCAAGCAACCCTATTTTATCAATCATCAGATAAGAGGTAAATGACAATCGAAGAGCAGGGGATGTTTAACATCACCGAAAATGTGCTATAATGAGCGTTGTTTAACCTGAAAGGAGAATGTGAAAAATGGCGAAAAAAGGATACATACAATTAACGAATGGAAAGAAAATTGAGTTTGAACTTTACCCAGAGGCTGCTCCAGGTACAGTAGCAAACTTTGAAAAATTAGCGAATGAAGGCTTCTACGATGGATTGAAATTCCACCGCGTGATTCCAGGTTTTGTCAGCCAAGGCGGCGACCCAAACGGTAATGGAACGGGTGGTCCTGGTTACACAATTAAATGTGAAACAGAAGGAAATCCACATCAGCACGAAAGAGGTTCATTATCAATGGCGCATGCTGGTAAAGACACAGGCGGCAGCCAATTCTTTATCGTACATGACCCGCAGCCGCACTTAAACGGTGTTCACACTGTTTTTGGCAAGGTAACATCTGGTATCGAGGCTGTACTTGATATGGAGCAAGGCCAAGGCATGGAAAAAGTTGAAGTTATAGATGCTTAATCTAAAACACCGCTTAATCGCGGTGTTTTTTATTTTGTTTGTGAACCTACTGTGATTTGTTTCGTTAGGCGGTAGGTGATGAACCAGTACAAAATGGCTAAAGCGCTGATAGAGGCACCAAAGAGACATACTCCGCCCCAGCCATAGGTCGCGTATATACTGGTTGAAACAATTGAGCCGGTCGCACTGCCGATGGAGTAAAAAATCATGTAAGCCGCAGTAAGCCGGCTTCTCGCCTCAGCCCGTACTGTAAAAATCATACTCTGATTGGTCACATGAACTGCCTGCACAGATAGGTCAAGAATGATAATGCCAATGACTAATGCAATAAGTGAATGTTCAGTCAAACTGATGAAAAACCATGAAATGAATAATAGGACAAGAGCTATACCAGTTGTGAACTGTCCAAAACCTCGATCAGCAAGGCTGCCAGCCCGAACAGCCCCTAAGGCTCCGGTTGCTCCAGCAAGACCAAATGCGCCAATTGCAGTATGTGAAAGAGAGTATGGCGCAGTACTGAGAGGCAGTACGAGTGAAGTCCATAACGTACCAAAGACGATAAAAATCAGAAGAGCCAAAATCCCACGGATGCGCAGAATTCGTTCTTGTATGAACAATATAAACAATGAACGAAGCAGATGAACATAGGATATTGACTCTCTTTTGCTGTCATCACGCGGGAGCACTCGGAACAATACGCCAGTTAGGATAAGCATGATGACGGCAGAAACAAGATAAACAGACCTCCAGCCAGCAAAATCGGTTAATACACCAGCAAAGGTTCGAGCGAGAAGAATGCCGGTTACGATTCCACTTTGCACCAAGCCGACTATACGGCCGCGTTCTTCTGGAGCAGCCCAACTTGCTGCAAACGCAACGAGTACCTGAGTGACTACAGCGAGCAGTCCGACCACTGCTAATCCTAGAAATAGGACGGTGACGATAGGAGCGATGCCGACTAGAATGAGGGCAAGCACAGATAAAAGCATCTGACCGATAATGAGCCGTCGTCGATTCAACAGATCACCAAGCGGTACTATCAGTAGTAGCCCCGCCGCATAACAAAGCTGAGTAATCGTAATGACAATACCAATGGATGAATACGTGATACCGAATTCGTCTGCCAGTGAATCTAGTAACGGTTGTGCGAAGTATATGTTTGCAACAGCCATCCCGCACGCTGCTGCAAAAAGTAGTGCCATATAGTGACTCATCTTTGATTCAGGTTTTATTCGAAAATGAGCCGTTTTCATATCAGGATGATCTCTTGGACTCATTTTATCTTTAACCATTCATTGCATTCTCTCCTTTTTATACTAAAAAGTATAATATATCGATCGGTATAAAATGATTCCTGTTAAGGATAACCAACAAAATATTTTAAAGTCAAGAGTTTAATCCAGTTATTCTAAGTTGAACTTGAAAAAAGAAAGACAGTTTGACAATTTTACATGAATAAAATAAAATTATAATGTACTGATTGGTAATAAAAAATGATATCCTTACAAATAAATGAATAATTGTTTTGGTGAAATGATTTTATTGTTGAAAAGAGGAATTGATGATGGTTCGACAGCGTGAGTTTGATGAGGAAAAAGCGTTGGATGATGCAATGGTGCTTTTCTGGGAAAAGGGGTATAGAGCTACAACGTTAAGCGATTTGACTGCAAAAATGGGAATACAGCGGCCAAGCTTATACTCAGCCTTTGGAGATAAAGAGGAGTTATTTGAGGCTGCATTACGTAAATATACAAAGCAGCATGCAGCCCGCATTCGAACAAAACTTCAAAACAATCAATCTGTAAAGAAAGCATTTCATACATTATTTACAGATGTAGTGGAAGAGGAATATAGAGATGGTCCGAGTAAAGGCTGTTTTTGCATTAATACGATAGTGGAGCTTGCTCCACACGAAGAGAAATTTGAAATTCTGACAAGAGAGCATCAGATGTATCTTTCGGTCATATTTGAAGAAAAGATTGTGCAAGGTATTCGCTCAGGTGATCTTGAAAGCAGCTTGAATGCTAAAGCCTTAGCACAGACACTGGTCGTTTCTTTCATCGGGCTTACCGTCCTAATGAAGTCACGTCCAGAGCGTTCATTTGTAGATCATTCTGTAGCGACGATCCTGTCCATTTTAAAATAAAATGGACAACGCGCTATGGCAGCTTCCATGAAAAAATTATACAGCATAGTGAAAGCGTATTTGATCCATTACATCAAAATACGCTTTTTCTTATAGGGCAGTCATGCGCAGAATGTATTTTTATGATATGATAGGAGAACAAACATTCGTATTTGCGGGGTGCCAGCACATCCAGATGCAAATGAAGAAAGAAGGGGATACTTTGAAACCACTCACAAAAGAAGAGAAAAATCAAATGATGATGGCCATTCAGCGTTACTTTGCCGAAGAACGAGAAGAAGAGATTGGTGAATTAGCAGCCATTAATATACTAGAATTTATCACAAAAAACCTTGGAAGTTACTACTATAATCAAGGGGTTCGCGACAGCCGCAGCATCGCTGTTCAGCGGTCACAATTGTTAGAGGAAGACTTATTCGCACTCGAAAAAAGAATATAATGAAAAGCTTGCAGTATGGTGTGTTACGAACTAATAAACAGGAAAAAGACCCCCTTAATAAAGAACGCATTTCGTATCATATGTAATGATTAAGAGGTGGAACCAAAGGGCCATCTGAATCGTTATATAAGTAACCATTAATGAAAATCAGCTTTTTTGGTTTTATTTCAATAAAAGAAGGAATAAAACATACAAATAGGCGAAGTGCAGATGATGGAGGTTCTAAATATGGGGAAAATTAAATTAAAAATTGCGATCTTATTTGTTTTACTGCTTTGTTTAGGCGCAGGTTATTTATACATGAATGGCATGAAAATTGAAGATGTGCCAACAGCTATTGGCGAAAGCTTAACAAATAATGATAAAGATTACACCATCTATGAATATACCATTACGAAAATTGATGGAGATGAATATTACGGTCAAGCGAAGAATGGCACAAAAATCATTTTTAATGGTAAGAAATTTGAAGATGATGTGGCCGATCTGAAAAAAGGCGATCGTATTAAAGCCTACTTTAGTAATGAAAAAAGAATAGATGGACTGATAAAAGTAGTAAAAGTCGTAAATTGACATGTCTCCTTTCCTATAAGGAGACTTTTTTTGTGAAGAAATCTTGATTGTTGCATTTGACAACAAGGATCGCTATAATAGCCCCTAAGGACAGCTAAATATCGATTGTATCCTTCGGGGCAGGGTGAAAATCCCGACCGACGGTAATAAAGCAAATGCTTTACAGCCCGTGACCCGTTAATTTATTAACGGTTGATTCAGTGAAAAGCTGAAGCCGACAGTGAAAGTCTGGATGGGAGAAGGATAAAGAAAGCTATGAACGAAAAATATTTGTTGATCATAGTCTTATTTCTGATGCAAAAAAACCACAGCCCCGGAATTTTTTCCGGGGCTTTCTGTATGATTTTGTCGTTAATAGACTGCATGCAGTGTTTATTAGGTGATCCCTCATCTACCTTGTATGGACCATAAAAAGCGACGAAGGTGCTCAATCGATCACATGTCCCTAACATCGCTTTTTTTAAAAGTGAGAAATACAAATGAAACGAAAGGGAGGATCACATGTTTACGGGGATAATTGAAGAAGTTGGCACCGTTCAGTCAATAAGTAAAAAGTCAGCAGATGCCATGGAAATTGTCATTACATGCAGCCGTGTGCTGGAAGATGTTCAACTCGGAGACAGTATCGCCATTAATGGAGTATGTCTCACAGTCACAAGCTTCACAAAAGAACAGTTTACGGCAGATGTGATGCCAGAGACGGTCAAAGCGACATCGCTGGATCAGCTGACACAAGGCAGTCCAGTGAATTTAGAGCGAGCCATGTCCTCAAATGGACGATTTGGCGGCCATTTTGTCTCAGGCCATGTTGATGGAACGGCTGTCATTACCCGGATAGAAAAGAAGAGTAATGCCATTTACTATGATTTAAAGATGAACAAGACCCTCACAGATATGCTCACCCAAAAGGGTTCGATCGCAATAGATGGTGTCAGCTTGACCATTTTCGATTTGCGAGATTCACATGTCACAGTCTCTATTATTCCTCACACGCTTGAAGGAACTATTTTCCCGACTAAATCTATGGGGGATATCGTGAATATAGAGTGTGACATGATCGGTAAATACATTTATCGTTTTTTAACAAAAGAGCAAAGCGAAAAACAGCCATCTCGATTGACCCCATCATTTCTAAAAGAGCACGGATTCTAGGAGGCGATTGTATGTATCATTCCGTTGATGAGGCAGTAAATGCCCTTAAACAAGGAGAAATCATTATCGTAGTGGATGATGAAGACAGAGAAAATGAAGGAGACTTTGTGGCACTTGCTGAGTATGCCACGCCTAGGGTGATTAACTTCATGGCTTTACATGGAAGAGGCCTCATTTGTACGCCAGTCCATGCGTCGATTGCCAAACAACTGAATCTGCATCCAATGGTTGAACATAATACGGATGCACACCATACAGCATTTACAGTAAGCATCGACCATGTGACAACGACAACTGGTATTAGTGCTTTTGAGCGCTCCACGACCATGCTGGCCATGTTAAATAAAGACGCAAAACCAGACGAATTTGCCCGTCCAGGACATGTTTTTCCGCTTATTGCAAAAGAGGGCGGCGTACTAGAAAGACCAGGTCATACAGAGGCGGCGGTTGATCTTGCTAAACTGGCAGGCTCAGAGCCAGCGGGTGTCATATGTGAAATTATGAATGCAGATGGATCAATGGCGCGAGTCCCTGAACTAAAGGAGATCCAAAAACAGCATGATTTAAAGATGCTGACAATCGAAGCATTACAGACATATTTAAACAACAATCGAACAGCCGCTATTGAAACAAAATAAAAATCACAAAAAAGGATGATCAACATATGAATACAATACAAGGTCATGTAGTAGCAGAAGGACTAAAATTTGCAATCGTTGTAGCGAGATTCAATGATTTTATTACAAGTAAACTGTTAGATGGAGCAGAAGATACATTACTCAGACACGGAGCAAATGGTGATGATATCGATGTTGTGTGGGTACCAGGCGCTTTTGAAATCCCGTACATGGCAAAAAAATTAGCAGAAACCAAAAAATATGATGCAGTCATCACACTTGGAACCGTGATCAGAGGCGCAACGACTCACTATGATTACGTTTGTAATGAAGCTGCTAAAGGAATTGCTCAGAGTGCTATGTCAACAGGGGTACCGATTATCTTTGGTGTACTCACAACAGAATCTATTGAACAAGCCATTGAAAGAGCTGGTACAAAAGCAGGAAATAAAGGCAGCGAATCGGCTGCAGCTGCTATTGAAATGGCGAATCTCAATCGAACGTTCTCTTAATTTAGTGAAAAAGAGTTTAAAAACGGTATAAAAATGTTTATAATGTGTGATGAGCAAATGAATCATAAGACATTTGCTGGAAATTAGGATAATTTGAATATTGAGGGGTATATATGTTAATTCGTTACAAGAGGTCTTTTGAAAAAATTGCCATGGGACTTCTGTCCTTTATGCCGGGTGAGAAAGACGTCAAACAGCTTCAGCAGACGATGAAGTCATATGAAATGGATGAAGATCGGCAGCTGTTCCTATGGAAAGATGGCGAGGATATTGTAGGTGCTATTGGTGTGTTGAAAACAGACGACCAAGTACAAATTGAGCATATTAGTGTGAATCCATCCCATCGTGATCAAGGAATCGGCAAGGAAATGGTTTTAGCCGTGGAAGAAATATTTAAAACCAAAACACTCATTCCAAATGAATTAACGCAAGGCTTCTTTCATAAGTGTCACAGCGAATCAAATTAAATATCACACATGTAAAAGCAGAGGCTACAGTCCTCTGCTTTTTTTACGTTCAATCTGCTTTTTTCGTTCCAGCAAAACTTCTGTCCGGTCACGGAGTCTATGTTTTTCGATTAAAAATGTATGGGATAAGTTGCTTTCCTGTCCAAAGAGCAGTCCTTCTTTTTGGGCCATTTCTTGGCATAAAGAAAGAAGTGCTTCATCTTTGATTGGCAGCATCACACTTTCATAGGGCAAATCTTCATCCATTTTCTTTTTCAGCGTTCTCAGAAGCATCAGAAATGCCTCATCATCCAGACCGAGATTCGATAATACTGAACGGTTTGCTTCTAACAAATGAAGACTGTTAGAAATGAGCCGTTTTGCTCCTTTTCCATTTCCCCGTCTTTGATGATACAAGGCAACTGCGAGCTGAATGAGCCCGACCCAATATTCTTTGCGCTGCTCAGGGGGATCTTCTTTCCAATATTCCTCTAAAATTTCATGACACTCAAAATAATCTCTTGTCGTATGAAATTCGTGTAAAAAAGCCACGTACGCTTCAGGATACACAGCGGTCATCTCCTTTTCCACTCTCAGTCTAACATATCGAAAAGAAAAGAAGAAAGAGCGTCCCTTTAGTGAAAAGGACGCTCTGTTTCTTTAATAAACCCAAGCCGCGCCAACGATGATCAGCAAGATGAAAAGCACGACAATTAGCGCGAATCCTCCGCCGAAGTTATAGCCATCTCCCATAATGATACGGCCTCCTTTTTCATCAGTTCTGATTACAATGGTATTCTATGTATAAATGCCCTTATTGGTATGGGCGGATCCACTGTTTTTCTTGATTTGCCTAAGGCATTTTGGCCGAAATTATATTGGACGAGAGCTTTATCCTGTCTTATACTAAAGGTTAGCCGGTGAAACGGTACTTAGAAGACAGTAGAAATGGTGAGAAAAAGATGCTGGAATATCAGGTGAAAATAGATTCGTTCGAGGGTCCTTTGGACTTGCTGTTACATTTAATTAACCGGTTGGAAATTGATATTTATGATATTCCCGTCGCTAAAATAACGGAGCAGTATTTATTATATGTCCACACGATGAGGGAGCTTGAGCTCGATGTTGCGAGTGAATATTTGGTCATGGCTGCAACCCTCCTGAGTATTAAAAGCAGAATGCTTCTTCCGAAACAAGAGGAAGAGCTGTTTGATGAAGACCTGCTCGAAGAGGAAGAAGACCCTCGAGAAGAGCTGATTGGCAAATTGATTGAATACCGCAAGTATAAAAATGCAGCACAAGAACTAAAGGAACGCGAAGAAGAAAGGCAAAATGCCTTTACAAAACCACCGAGTGATTTAAGCGAATTTGCAAAAGAATCAGAAGCGAAGGACACAAATTTACACGTAACGGTGTATGATATGTTAGGTGCGTTCCAAAAGGTATTAAATCGAAAGAAAATAACGAAACCAGCACCATCAAAGATTACAAGACAAGAAATCCCGATTGAAGACAAAATGAATGAGATTATGAACCATTTAAGAAAAACAAAAAAGCGGACCAATTTCATGACTCTATTTCAACATGATCAAAAGGAACACCTTGTCGTGACGTTTCTTGCTGTTCTCGAATTGATGAAAAGTCATCAAATCATGTTAGAGCAGGAAGGGAACTTTGAAGACATTTATATCATAGGGAGTGAAACGATTCATGACGCTTGATATCGTGAATTGGAAAGCCATCTTAGAAGCGCTGCTGTATGCAGCAGGTGACGAAGGCTTAACAAGAAAACAGCTCATGTCTGTTCTTGAAGTAGATGAGTCGGTATTACTCGACATTATGTCATCCGTAAAGGAAGAATATCAAAAACAAGAACGAGGGATTGAGCTCATTGAATATGCAGATTCATATATGCTGCTGACGAAAAAAGAATACAGCATGTATTTAAAAAAATTAGTCGAGACACCATCCAAGGGTTTGTCGCAGGCAGCGCTGGAGGTGCTTGCCATTGTTTCTTATAAACAGCCGATTACACGCAGTGAGGTAGAGGAGATTAGAGGAGTCAAATCAGAGCGGGTACTTCATAGCTTAGTAGCCAAAGCGCTGCTCTGTGAAGTAGGACGTGCCGATGGTCCGGGACGAGCGATTCTTTATGGGACAACCCCTACCTTTTTAGAGCAATTTGGCTTAAAAGCCTTAGATGAATTACCGCCGCTTCCAGAGAATGTGGAAGCAGATGGAGTACAAGAAGAGGCCGATCTATTTTTTGAAAACTTCAATCAAACATTTGAAGACATAAAATAGTTCAAAAGAATGAAAAATGTATGATAAAATATAAAAAAGATTTTAGGTCTAAAATCTTTTGATGACAGATAAAATGGTGACAAAGCCATGAGGGGAAGGTAAACACGAAACAAATGGCACATATGAATGTAAAGGCTCAAGTTGATCAAGCAGGCGTCTTTTTATCAAAGGTTGCAATTGAAATGAATGGTTTTCTGAACGAAACCACCTTATCAAGCTTGAAACGATTAAACCCCGAAGCGGAAGCCTATTATTGTGACATATTGAGTACATTACGGAAGCTTGCAGTGTACAGCGAGGATGCAGCAGCAGTTTGCAGGAAAATGGGCCAGCAGCAGACATTCCCGCAGCAAGCCGCACAGCAGATGCTCCACCGTATTTATCATCAATGTATTGAAGAATTTTTCACGCCTAAAAAGGATACATGGTATGAAGACAGCCGTTCGGCCTATACAGGAAAAAGCAGCATTGTTTTTCACCATGAAGTATCCGCTGATATGAAACAATTATTTTCTTCATTAGAAAAAGACTTTTTAGCGATGAGAGAAGAGCTCGAATATACGACTTCTCATCAGCAAGTGAAAATGGTATAAGCAATTAGAAGAAGCGTCTCTACATGTAGAGGCGCTTTTTTTTATGGACGGGGCATCATAACTTTTTCAGCTGAGCATACACTTGTACAAAACGGACAAGGACGTGAATGAACATGCCCTATTTAAAAATTGGAACAGCAGTCCTTCTTCTATTTACACTCTTACTGCCTTTTTCCTCACATGCCAAAGCAGACATTTCATTATCAGTGAGTGCAAGAAGCGCCATTTTAATAGATGGACAGTCAGGCAGAGTCCTATTTGGAAAGGACGAGCACGAAAAAAGAAGAATCGCCAGTATTACAAAAATCATGACAGCTGTATTAGCCATTGAATCAGGAAAAATGAAAGATACCGTCAAAGTATCAAAACGTGCGATTGGGGCGGAGGGGTCATCCATTTATTTAAAGGAAGGGCAGAAGGTGAGCTTAGAAGATTTGACATACGGGCTCATGCTGCGTTCTGGAAATGATGCAGCTGTTGCCATTGCAGAGCATGTTGGCGGCAGCTTAGAAGGCTTTATTTTTATGATGAATCAAAAGGCGGCTGAACTAGGAATGGAGAATACGAATTTTCAAAATCCGCACGGACTCGATGATCATAAAAATCATTATTCATCAGCCTATGACATGGCGATCCTAACAAAATACGCGATGAAGCATAAACAATATCAAAAAATTGCCGGTACAACTTTCTATAAAGCGAAGACAATGGAAGGCTATTGGAAAAATAAAAACAAGCTGCTCACCGGTTTATACGAATATTCCACTGGAGGGAAAACAGGATATACAAAGCTTGCAAAACGAACACTTGTCTCCACCGCTGCAAAGAATGATGCTCAGCTGATCGCTGTGACCATTAATGCACCTGACGACTGGAAGGATCATATATCTATGTTTGAATATGCATTTGATCACTATAAAACGTATGTGCTTGCTGAAAAAGGAAGGCTTGCTTCGTTAAAAGGGACCTTTTACGAAAAAAAAGCGTTTATCAAGCGTGATGTGGACTATTTTTTAAATGAAGATGAAAAAAAACTTGTCAAAATTGAAACGGAAATGCTCGCTCCTAAAAAGAAGTGGAAAAATAACGCCGAAGCCATCCCAGATGTTGTAGGAAAAATGACGATTTTATTAGATGGACAGGTGATCGAGCAATTACCGATTTTTTATGAAAATAAACGAAACCGCATGCCTCAAAAAAGCTTTCAAGAAATGTTTAAGTCTGTCTTTCAGACATCTATAGGCGGATCTTCATGGTCAATCTAATTTGGGTATTTCTCACTGTCATCGGTCTTGTCTATGCGATGTTTAATGGAACGATGCAGGAAGTGAACGAGGCTGTATTTAAAGGCTCAAAAGAAGCGGTTACTATTTCAATTGGTTTGATTAGTGTCCTCGTTTTTTGGCTCGGGCTCATGAAGATTGCCGAAGAGGCAGGGCTGTTAAATTTCTTTAGTAAATTGTGCCGGCCCTTTATTTCAAAGCTATTCCCGGATATTCCGCCTAATCATCCTGCAATGGGGTATATTTTGTCCAATCTCATGGCGAATTTCTTTGGTCTCGGGAATGCCGCTACACCGCTTGGAATTAAGGCGATGGAGCAGATGAAAGCATTAAACGGCGGGAAAAATGAGGCAAGCCGTTCTATGATTACATTTCTAGCGGTCAACACATCCTCTATCACACTTGTGCCAACAACCGTCATTGCAATAAGAATGACCTATGGGGCAGATCAGCCAACAGACATTGTAGGGCCAACCATTTTAGCAACACTCATTTCAGGAATCGGTGCAATCATCATCGATCGTTATTTCCACTATCGCAGAAGCAGGCGGGGGTGATCTTGTGGCATTTATTAACTGGCTGTCACTTGCTTTGATTCCACTGATCATCGCAGGGATTTTGATTGCTGGAACCATTAAAAAGGTACCAACCTATGAAACATTTGTAGAGGGAGGAAAAGAGGGCATTCAAATTGCCTTTTCAATCATTCCTTATTTAGTCGGTATGCTTGTAGCCATTACGATATTCCGTGCGTCAGGTGCGCTTGATTTTGTTATGGGACTATTAAAACCAGTCTTTACAGCGATTGGTTTCCCGCCAGAAGTGGTGCCGCTTGCGTTTATTCGCCCGATATCAGGAACGGCTGCACTTGGAATGACATCAGACTTGATAGCGACGTATGGCCCAGATTCTTTTATTGGCCAGCTTGCAGCTGTCATGCAAGGGTCAACAGACACCACCCTTTACATTTTAACGGTTTATTTTGGAGCAGTCGGGATTAAAAAAATGGGAGATGCGCTGAAAGTAGGTTTGCTTGCAGATCTCATTGGTGTCATTGCCTCTGTGATTATCGTCAGTTTGTTATTTAGCGGCGCCTAATCAGGCGCTTTTTTGTATTTCATGGATGGAAAATCGCTTTTTAGCTGAAATTAGACAGACGAAACGCTTATTTTTCCACGAATGCTTGTTTGTTTTAAGTCAAGCAAGTAAGATAGTACATGAGGTGAAAGACAAATGGAACGTTTACAGAAAGTAATTGCACATGCCGGCGTCGCTTCAAGACGAAAGGCTGAAGAATTAATTAAAGAAGGACGAGTTACCGTTAATGGTCAAACAGTGACAGAGCTCGGAGTGAAGGTGGGCTCTTCAGATAAAATTGAAGTCAATGGATTAAAGCTTGAAAGAGAAGAACCGGTTTACTTTATGCTTTATAAACCGCGCGGCGTCATTTCGGCTGCCGAGGATGATAAAGGACGCAAGGTCGTCACAGATTTCTTTGATGATGTCCCGCAGCGTCTTTACCCAATCGGCCGGTTAGATTATGATACGAGCGGTTTGATTTTGATTACAAATGATGGGGAATTTGCCCATAAGCTCATGCACCCGAAATACGAAATTGATAAAACGTATGCAGCGAAGCTAAAAGGCATTCCATCAAAGGAACTGCTTAGAAAGCTAGAAAAAGGGATCATGTTAGATCATAAAAAAACAGCACCTGCTCGTGCGAAAATGCTTTCTATTGATAAACGAAAGCAAACTTGTATTGTTCAATTAACCATTCACGAAGGCAGAAACAGACAGGTGCGCCGCATGTTTGAAGCGATTGGACATGATGTGTTAAAGCTAAAAAGGGAGCAATATTCGTTCCTTCATATTGAAGGTATGAGACCAGGAGACCGCAGAGAATTGTCTCCGCATGAAGTAAAGCGCCTGAGAGCAATTGCCGATCATGGGAAAAGCGCTTTTTAATTTTCACATAAACTTCAAAAAATGAAGAAGCATCAAAAGAAGGAGAATGCTATAATTTACCTGAATGTCTATGGGGAAGGGGTACTTCAGATGAAAAAAAGACGGTTTTTCATACGGACGGGCATTCTCCTCGTGATGCTTGCTGCACTATGTTATACAATGTATAACTCAGTATTTGCCAAACAGGATCGAGTCAAAGAAGGATCTATTGCGCCAAACTTTGTCCTTCAATCTGTCGAGGGGGATCGGATTGAGTTAAAGGACTTAAAAGGCAAAGGTGTCTTTCTTAATTTTTGGGGTACATGGTGTGGTCCGTGTAAACAAGAATTTCCTTATATGGCGAATCAATATGAAGTGTTCAAGGATCGCGGTGTGGAAATTGTTGCAGTCAATGTTGCGGAATCCAAGATTGCCGTGAAAAATTTTATGGAATCCTATGGCGTGAATTTTCCTGTTGCCATGGACAAAGATCGTCAAGTGACAGAGGCATATGATATTACGCCGCTGCCAACCACATTTTTAATCAGTCCTGAAGGCAAGGTAATCAAAGTCATAAAAGGAACGATGACAGAACGTAATGTCTATGAATATATGAATTTGATTAAACCAAAGGGGTCATAGAATGAAAGAGGTAAAGTGCGAGTGTGGACATATTAATCCAATCGGTACTGTTCTATGTGAATCATGCGGGAATCCCATTGCGGCTAAAGAGAAAAACTCTTCAAAGCTGCTTGATATGAGATATGACGGCAGTGCAAGACGCTCGCAAACATACAACAAAACGATTGTTGATAAAGTATGGAACTTTTTTTCTTCCGTTAAAGTGGGTGTGTGGCTGATTGTCATTACACTGCTCGCTTCTTCGCTTGGAACGATTTTTCCGCAGGAGCGATTTATTCCGCCAGGTGCATCTGCTTCCACGTATTATGAAGAGCAATATGGATCGTTTGGCAAACTGTATTACACACTTGGATTCCATGATCTTTATAATTCTTGGTGGTTTTTAGCTCTTGTCGCATCTATCGGAATCTCCCTTGTTATTTGCAGTCTCGACCGTGTTATTCCTCTTTATCGAGCACTCAAAAACCAAGGGGTTATCAAAAAAGAAGGCTTTATGAGAAGACAGCGTCTGTTTAGCGAGACAGACAAAACATTAGATCAGCATACATATGAAGGCATCATAAGAGCAATGAAACAAAAGCGTTACCGCGTGCGAGAAGAAAATGGGCATATTTTAGCCGAAAAAGGACGTTTTTCACGCTGGGGACCTTACGTCAATCACATTGGACTAATCATCTTTCTCATTGGAGCGATGCTCCGGTTTGTCCCGGGCATGTACGTGGATGAAACGCTGTGGGTCAGAGAAGGGGAAACTGCACCAATTCCAGGTACGGATGGTCAATACTTCTTGAAAAATAATGCGTTTTCAATTGATCGCTATGAAACTGGAAATGAAAAAGAAGTGTTTGAGAATGCCATTGAAAAAGCTGGCGATGGTCAAGTGGTGAAAAGCTATAAAACGGATGCCGTTTTATACAAACGTGAAGGAGAAGTTGTATTTGGTGAAAAGCCCAAGCTGAAGCAGGTAACAGAACACGATATCAAAGTGAATGAACCGCTCAAGTTTGACAATTTCTCATTATATCAAGTGGATTTTAAGCAAAATGAACTCGATCAAATGGTCTTTCAGCTGATTCGTAAAGATACAGAAAAATCTTTCGGTACAGTGAAGATTAATCTGCTGGAGCCTAAGTCAGAATATGATCTTGGTAGCGGTTACAAAGTCAAGGTGATGAGCTATCTGCCTGATTTTTATTTTGACGATGATGGAACGCCAAGTACGAAAACAAGAAATCCGAATAATCCTGCTTTCGTGTTTGAAATGATTTCTCCTGAAAAACCTAAAGGTGAAAAAAGCTTTGTCGCCATTCAAGAGACAGTAGAGGGTTCTGATAACAATCTATATAAAATGAAGTTTGATCGGGTCGAAACGAAAAACGTCACAGGGTTAACAGTGAGAAAGGATTTAACACTTGGCGTGCTCATAGTAGGCGGAATCATCTTCATGATTGGTGTCGTGCAGGGGATGTATTGGCAGCATAGAAGAATCTGGCTGTCGGCAAAGGATGGAAAAGTATTGGTGGCAGGACATACAAACAAAAACTGGTTCGGCTTAAAGTCCGATCTTAGTGTGTTACTGCACGGCAGTGGCATCAAACAGCCAGTTGATCAAAAAGAACTGCCTGATACAACAAGTATCAGCAAAAGCAAGGGGGAAGGATTAGATGGCGGCAGTCAGTGAAAATCTGTTATTTGCAGCTTTTCTATTTTATTTAGCGGCAGTTCCTTTTTTTGGTGGTGCCATTAAGGGAAAAAAGAAAGAAGAAGGACCGCGCAGGAATAAGGCGGCACTCATTGGCATTACGCTTACCATCATCGGTTTTTTGAGCCAGTTGGGCTATTTTATTTCAAGATGGATCGCATCTGGTCATGCACCAGTCAGTAATTTGTTTGAGTTCACAACGGCTTTTGGCATGATGCTGGTGCTTGCATTCATCATTTTATATTTTGTGTATCAAGTGTCTGTACTTGGTTTATTCACACTTCCAATCGCTTTATTGATTATTGCCTATGCAAGTATGTTCCCATCAGATATTTCACCGCTGATTCCTTCACTTCAAAGTAATTGGCTTTATATTCACGTGACAACAGCAGCACTTGGCCAAGCCATTTTAGCCATCAGCTTTGTGGCAGGTGTCATCTTTCTATTAAAGCATGTGGATCAAACAAAGCCAGGGAAGAAGACGTTTGGTTTAGAGCTTGTCATGTTTATGATTGTGGTCACACTTGCATTTATCGCTGTCACGTCTATCTTTAGAATGACAGGATATGAAGCGACATTTAATTGGATCGATAAAAATAAAGAAAAAAGTGAGATGGTCTATGAGCTGCCAGCTCTTGTCGGACCTCATAAAGGGGAGCTTGTGACGGAAGATCGTTTGGAACCGTTTGTTGAGCTGCCGCCTGTTTTTTCGGGTAGAAAGGTCAATACGGTGTTATGGTCATTTGGCGTAGGGCTGATCATATACGGACTCATTCGATTGATCATTCGCAAACGACTGAGCGCACTGCTTCAACCGCTAGTGAAACAGGTGAACCTAGATTTAGTTGATGAAATTGGGTATAGGGCGGTTTCGATTGGTTTCCCTGTATTTGCGTTAGGCGGGCTGATCTTTGCCATGATCTGGGCGCAAATTGCATGGACTAGGTTTTGGGGCTGGGACCCGAAGGAAGTATGGGCATTGATTACGTTTCTCTTTTATGCTGCCTATCTTCATCTTCGCTTGTCGCGAGGCTGGCATGGTGAAAAGTCCGCTTGGCTTGCTGTGATCGGCTTCGCCATTATTATGTTTAATCTCATCTTTGTCAACCTTGTCATTGCGGGGCTTCATTCTTACGCATAATCACAAGGAAAAGCCAACTTTTATGATTCAATTCGGCTTTTTGTTAAAATGAATGTAACAACGGAGAAAGCAGGAGGACTGTCTAATGGAACACACAACTCAAACGAAAATATTAGTCGTAGATGATGAGGCAAGAATTCGCCGCCTTTTAAAAATGTATTTAGAACGTGAAAAATATGAAATCGATGAAGCGGAAAATGGAGATGAGGCGATTCAAAAAGGGCTTCAAACCGATTACGACCTCATTTTGCTCGATTTAATGATGCCTGGTACAGATGGAATCGAAGTGTGTAATCAAATTCGAGACAAAAAAGCGACTCCAATCATTATGCTGACGGCAAAAGGAGAAGAAGCCAACCGCGTTCAAGGATTTGAGGCAGGAACGGATGACTACATCGTCAAACCTTTCAGCCCGCGTGAAGTGGTTTTACGTGTAAAGGCATTGCTAAGAAGATCGTCTCAAACGTCTTATTTGAATACTGGGACAACAACAAAGGATGTTCTTGTGTTTTCTCATCTTTCTATTGACCATGATGCACATAGAGTGACGGCTGATGGCAAAGAAGTCAGCCTCACGCCGAAGGAATATGAGCTTTTATATTTCCTTGCAAAAACACCAGATAAGGTCTATGACAGAGAAAAGCTACTAAAAGAAGTATGGCAATATGAATTCTTTGGAGACTTACGAACAGTCGATACCCATGTCAAACGACTTCGTGAAAAACTGAATAAAGTGTCACCAGAAGCAGCGAAAAAAATCGTAACTGTATGGGGTGTCGGGTACAAATTTGAGGTCGGCGCTGAATGAAACTGTGGAAAAGTGTTGTAGGAAAGCTATGGTTAACCATTCTTTTCCTCGTCCTGATCGTTTTATCTATTTTAACTGTGCTTCTTTTAGAGTTCATTGAGAATTATCATGTAGAAGAAGCAAAATCTGATTTAACACAAATGGCAAACAAAGTAGCGGTCATTTTAGAAAGCCATGAGGATCAATCGCTTGCAAGGTCGATTACATCAGAGCTCGCTGACAAATTGACGAGTATTGCGATCATCCAAGAGGACGGGCTAGAGTGGTATTCGTCTGAAAAAGACGGCAAGCTTCCTGCGATTACAAAGAAACAAATTGAAGCAGACAGCGATTTAAATCAAGCACTGCAAGATCGTAAAAAAATCAGTAAACGTGCAGAACCTGATGCAGGCAATCAAAAAGATGAACGGATTGTAGTCGGTGTTCCATATGAGGCGAACGGAAAAAAAGGCATGGTCTTTCTTTCTCAGTCACTCCTCGCTGTAGAACAAACAACGAAACATACGACACGCTACATCTTTTTAGCCGCCGGAATTGCGATTGTACTGACCACTATATTCGCTTTCTTCTTGTCAACACGTGTCACCTATCCTCTCAGAAAGATGAGAGAGGGTGCACAAGATTTGGCGAAAGGGAAATTTGATACAAAGATTCCTATTTTAACGCAAGATGAAATTGGAGAACTGGCGATCGCCTTTAATCAAATGGGGAAGCAGCTTAAATTCCATATCACAGCCTTAAATCAAGAAAAAGAACATTTATCTAATATTTTAAGCAGTATGGCTGATGGCGTCATCACCATCAATATTGATGGAACGATCTTGATGACAAATCCTCCAGCAGAACGATTTTTGCAGGCATGGTATTACGAGCAAAATATGAAGATCAAAGATGGAGATGAACTGCCGCCAGAAGCGCGCGAGCTATTTCATACAGCTGTCAGCACAGAAAAAGAGCAAATGATCGAAGTTACGCTGCAAGGGCGTACTTGGGTTCTTCTCATGTCTCCGCTGTATAATCAGCAGGATGTCAGGGGAGCAGTTGCAGTCCTTCGTGATATGACGGAGGAACGAAGACTAGATAAGCTGAGAAAAGACTTCATTGCCAATGTCAGTCATGAACTTCGTACGCCAATTGCCATGCTGCAAGGGTACAGTGAGGCGATTGTAGATGATATTGCAGGATCAGAAGAGGAAAAGAAAGAGATTGCGCAAATTATCTATGATGAATCACTTCGAATGGGACGACTTGTAAATGATCTTCTAGATCTAGCGAGAATGGAAGCAGGTCATATTACACTGAATCTTGAATCAACAGATACGGAAGAGCTGACAGAGAAGATCTACCGTAAGTTTCTCGGGATTGCGAAAGAAAAACAAATCGACCTTACGTATGATATTCAAGTGGATGAACCGAACTTTGTATTCGATCCAGATAAGATTGAGCAAGTGTTTACGAATCTCATTGATAATGCCATTCGTCATACACCAGAGGGCGGCGAGGTTCACTTCTCGGTTCAATCGGTGGAAAACGGACTGAAAATGGATGTAAAAGATTCGGGGAGTGGAATTCCGGAAGAGGATCTGCCCTTTATTTTCGAACGCTTCTATAAAGCCGATAAAGCAAGGACAAGAGGACGTTCTGGTACTGGACTTGGCCTTGCGATTGTGAAGAACATCGTCGAGGCGCATCAAGGCTCTATACATGCTCATAGCAAAGCGGGTGCAGGTACACACTTCACATTCTATATTCCGAGAAAAAAGCAGGAACTCGTCTAATCTTGACGAAGAATCTTGTTACATGAGAAACACTTCTTTTCGTAAAGAAAATGAAGTGTTTTTTCTATTTTCAAATTTTTAAGGAGAAGTTAAACAAAAAGCCCTTTCCAAACTGTCGAACTTGTAATATATTTGTCATAAAGTTGTAATGTAACGTTTTATAAGAGTCACTCGACAAAAATAAGTGAACGGAGGGGTTTCCTATGCATGAAACCTTTCAAAAAATATATGATTCGTACCATCAAGATTTGTACCAGTTTTTATTTTATATGGTTAAAGATAAAAATCAGGCAGAGGATCTCGTACAGGAGGTTTACATTCGGGTACTTCACTCATATAAAACTTTTGAAGGAAGAAGCAGCGAGAAAACATGGCTGTTTTCAATTGCAAGGCATGTAGCGATTGACTGGTTTCGCAAACAGCAAACCATAAGACAACGGGTACTCGGCACGTTTGATTGGGATAAGCAGGATGTAAAAGACCCAGACTTGCTCCCAGACGAACTGGCTGTACAGGATGAAAATACTAAAGAAATTTATGCCGCGCTTGATCACTGCACGATTGATCAAAGAGCTGTCATCATTTTAAGGTTTATCCAGGGCTACTCAATCATGGAGACGGCAAAGGCGCTAAAGTTCTCGGAAAGCAAAGTTAAAACAACGCAGCACCGAGGCCTGAAAGTGCTCCGAAAACATATGGAGCTTTTGAAGGAGGAGCTAGTGAATGAAAACGAACAGGTCCGATTGGAGCGAAGAACGAATCAAGGTGTTACTAAGTCAGCTTCCAAAGGTGGAGGACAACCGTTCATCTAAGCAGATATACCAGCAGGTGCTGATGGCAAGCGGGAAGAAAAAGAAAAGTGTCAAATGGATCGGTCCAGCGGTGGCAACCGTTGTAGTTTTATTTATGGCGTTTTTAATTTCTCCTCATTTATTTCAGCCGGCTGCTCAAGAACAGCATAAACAGATGAAAATGGAATCAAGTGCTGACAAAGGACAGGCAAATGCCACATTAGAGCCGGTCAAACAGGCAAATGGTACCACACACGTTGTTTCTCATGAAGACAAGCAAAAGTATATGACGGTTGCATACATAGATGAATCGACATCTCAAGTGGTTCCCATAAGTATTGAAAAAGAGAATGAACATGGCCATTTGCAGGAAATGATGAACACATATGAACAGGTGCAGCTGCCTGAAATGACAAAGCCTCTTCAATCATATCTTGAGATGGTGGACCTTCGTGAAAATGGGAATACACTTGTTTTTCAGTTAAAAAATGATTTGTCCCTTGATACGATAAAGGAAGCCAATCGATTTAAAGATATGGTAAAAGAAACGCTCAAATGGAGCAGGTATAAACAAGTGGAGGTCAGGTCAGTCAAAGGCTCTCATCTTCAATTAGGGACTAGCAGCTTTGGCACGATATCAATTGATAAACAAACGAGGAAAGCTTATTACGTGCTAGAAAATAAGAGCGGGACTTTTTTGGTGCCCTCAAAAACACATTATTCTACTTATGAAGAAGCGGTAGAGGCCATGAAACGCACGAGTGATTCTGGACTTGAACCATTAATTAAAGAAGAACCCATTAAAGAAGTGACATCAAAAGGTAAGCATGTAACCATCACGTTTGGAGCATCAGCACAATTATCGGACTCAATTAATCATACTCTACTCATTGAAGGTCTGCTGCTCACAGCGAAAGATTTTGGTTTTACAGATGTCACCATTCAATATGCAGGAACAGATCAAGTAGGACCATATGAATTAAATGAACCAATAGAGGTACCGGCTCTGCCGAATCCAGTTGTCATAAAAGAACGTTAAAGGACGCAAGCATTTCATTGCGTTCTTTTTTGATGTATAGAAAATGGTCTTCTTGCTGTATACTAAGCTGTCATGAAAAGAACCTCAAAGAAGGGGAGTCACTGATGAAAAGGTATTGCTTCATAGGTGCCAGCTTTTTGCTCTTGATCTTAGCGCCATTTGCCCATGCGCAGAAGACAACCGAATGGGTGGAACCAGTGAAAGGAGAAGTCACTGACTTGTTTGGGACAAGGGGCGGCTCGCATAAGGGATTAGATATAGCTGCGCCAGAAGGAGAATCCATTTTTGCTGCAAGTGAAGGTGTGGTCACGCGTTCGTATGTATCGGCTACATATGGAGAAGTTGTATTTATTCAGCATCCAAACGGATATGAAACTGTCTATGCTCATTTACACGAGCGTTTTGTGAAAAAGGGTGAGCATGTACAAGCGGGACAGCCGATTGGCATAATTGGCAACACAGGGGCCTCCAGAGGCACTCATTTGCATTTTGAAGTACATCGTGGCAATTGGTCAGTCAGCAAAAAGGATGCAATAGATCCGCTCAAAATGATTGCTGTGGAACGTTTCCAAGAGCCGGCTCTTCATGTAAATGGACATGAAAAAAATACATATGTCATTAAACAAGGGGATACCCTTTGGTCGATAGCAAAGGCGCACGATATGACTGTGGAACAATTGAAAAAGATCAATGAGCTGACCACTCACCTCATTCGAACAGGAGACCGTTTAATGGTTTCAACTAAATAAACCTCATGCTTTTGCATGAGGTTTATCACAGTTTTTTTATAGATCAATCAGTCGGACAGAAAGAATATCCTGCACTTCAGTTAATTTTTTCACAATTTCGTCCTCAAGATGCTTGTCAAAAGAAAGCATCATAATGGCTTCGCCGCCTTTTTCTTTACGTCCCACCTGCATTGTTGCGATGTTGACATCATGGTCGCCTAAAATCTGTCCAACCTTTCCAATCACACCAGGTGCATCTGTATGCTGGATATAGACAAGGTGTCCATCTGGGTAAAAATCAATATTAAAGCCATTAATAGAAACAACGCGTTCCCCTAAATGCGGAATGTAAGTCGCTTTTAGAGTAAAGGTTGAAAGATCACCTTTGACTTCAATAGAAATACTGTTCTCGTAACCAGATTCGCCGGAAGAGATTTTTTCACTAAAGCTAATGCCTCGTTCTTTTGCGACCATTCCAGCATTTACTTCATTCACAGTCGAATCAACACGCTCTTTTAAAAACCCTGACAGGAGACTCTTTGTGATAAAGGATGTTTCGAGTTTTGAAATAGAGCCTTCGTAAGAAATGCCTACTTCTTTTACAGGTTCTCTCATGGATTGAGAGACAAGACGTCCAAGTTTTCCTGCAAATTGATGATAAGGCTGAATCTTTTTGAACTCGTCTTTTGTCATCGCTGGTAGATTAATAGATGACATGACAGGAAGACCTTTTGCAAATTGAAGGACTTCTTCAGATACTTGCGCCGCTACATTTAATTGTGCTTCTTTTGTAGAGGCACCAAGATGCGGAGTTGCAATGACGTGTGGATGATCCACAAGCGGATTATCAGTTGGCGGTTCTACCTCGAATACATCGAGTGCAGCTCCTGCCACATGGCCGCTTTCAAGTGCCTCAAGAAGGTCAGCTTCGTCAATAATGCCGCCGCGCGCACAGTTTACAAGGCGAACACCTTTTTTCGTTTTTGCAATCGTTTCTTTATTGAGAAGTCCTCGTGTTTCTTTTGTTAATGGCGTATGTACAGTAATAATATCTGATACTTCGAGTACTTCATCAAGTGATTTCGCATTGACGCCAATTTTTTCTGCACGTTCCTTTGTGAGAAATGGGTCAAACACGTTGACTGTCATGCCAAATGCTCTTGCACGCTGGGCGATTTCACTTCCGATTCTGCCTAAGCCGACAATCCCAAGAGATTTTCCGTAAAGCTCAGCACCAACATAAGCACCTCTGTTCCATTCTTTTGATTTGACAGAAATATTGGCCTGCGGAATATGACGCATAAGTGATGAAATCATAGCAAACGTATGCTCAGCTGTCGAGATCGTATTACCGTTTGGTGCATTGATTACAATGACGCCATGCTTGGTCGCTTCATCAATGTCAATATTGTCTACTCCCACACCGGCACGGCCGACAATTTTTAATGAAGTCATTTTTTCATAAAGCTCTTTCGTTACTTTCGTGGCACTTCTGACAAGTAAGGCATCAAACGTGTGTAATTCATCTTCTGCTTCTGCTACATTTTTTTGGACAATTTCAACAAAATCTGATTCTAAAAGTGGTAGAAGACCATCATTGCTCATCTTATCTGAGACTAATACTCGAAACATCGTAAGATTTCCTCCTAAAATAAACGTCATAAATATCTGATAATTTACCATATTCCTTTTCACTGTGTCAATCAAATTAAAGCAGTAAAGTGAAAAAGAAAACACGAACATTTCTTTGTGTCTTTATAAAGAATGAACACCTTTAAACAAAAGATAACCAATTTTTGCGCATTTGTCATTATAATTTTTGTGTTTTTTACGATTTCTTAAAACTGATAAATTTGCTCAGGATTTTTATCTGTACAAATGCTCATATATCATATATAATGATGTCGAATTGAATAATGATCAATCTTCGGGGCAGGGTGTAATTCCCTACCGGCGGTGATGAGCATAGTCTCTAAGCCCGCGAGCCTTTTTGGCAGGATTCGGTGTGATTCCGAAGCCGACAGTATAGTCTGGATGGGAGAAGATGGAGGTTCGTAAACGTTGAAAACATTGATGTTCACACGTTTATTTGTCTAGCCCAATTTCCCCGCTCCTGTTTTCAAGGGCGGTTTTTTTGTGGCTAAAATGGAACAATCCTCTTTTCGAAAGATTTGATCGAAAAGGAGAGAGAATATTGAATCAAAGTAAAGTAAAGCGTTTAGTTGTTACCAGTATGCTCAGCAGTATTTCGTTTGTGTTAATTTTATTGGATTTTCCTTTCCCGGGTCTTCCAGCGTATTTGAAAATTGATTTCAGTGATATCCCGGCGATTATTGCGATTTTAATTTATGGACCGGGTGCAGGGATTGCTGTTGAGGCATTAAAAAATGTACTGCATTACCTCATTCAAGGCAGTATGTCCGGTGTTCCTGTTGGGCAAGTCGCGAACTTCATTGCAGGCACATTATTTATCTTGCCAGTCGCCTTTATGTTCAAAAAAATCAAATCAGCAAAAGGGATGGCATGGTCTATGATCGCGGGTACATTGCTTATGACTGTGATGATGAGTATTTTAAATTACTTCTTATTCCTGCCAGCTTACACATGGTTCTTAAACGCGCCAGAACTATCTGATCATGCGCTCAAGACGACCATTACAGCAGGGATCTTACCATTTAACTTTATTAAAGGAATCATCATTACCATCGTGTTTAGCCTCATTTTTGTGAAAATGCGTCCATGGTTTGAAAATAAACGCCGACTTCAAAATAGTTAATATAAAAAAAGCCCCTGCATAAGGGGCTTTTATACTATTCGTGCTTAAGCGGGTCACCATCGAAAGATTCGTCCGCAACTTTGATTGAATCTGTTGGACATCCTTCAAATGCATCAAGCATATCTTCTTCAAGCACTTCTGGAACTTCTACAGTCCCTTGGTTGTCATCAAGCGTAACAAATGCAATGCCTTCATCATCATAATCATAAATGTCTGGAGCAGCTGCACCGCATGCGCCGCAAGCAATACATGTGTCTTTGTCTACAATTGTATATTTTGCCATGTTAAAAAAATACCTCCCAGATTGTTCGATGGAACAAATGGTCTAACCTTTTTAGTTTCACCGATAAAAAACAATTTCCTCAAACCTTATTGTAATGATTTTAATTTCACATTTCAACTGTAAAGTGATTGAGAATGCTTATCACATAAGGGTTTGTTCATAACTTTCCCCCACAAATTGAGTTTAAACATTTCTTCTTCTATGAAATCTGTTAAAATAAAGGGAGAAAATATTCGAATTTTGTCAGGAAGACAGGTGCTTTGGCGAATGACTCTTCATTACTTGGATGTCATGTTAATGGACAGCGTACATAAATTGAACGGCGAACGCTCCATAAGTGCTGTCTACCATCTTTTTAAAGGAAAAAAATCATCACAAACCATACAGGATGCCAGTTTGTTTCAGCTTTCAAAGTATTTCGGCTGTTACCCGGGGTTTACGAGGAATCAGCTGAATCGCTCTACTATAAAACTTGACGAAAAGCACTACATCAAAAAAACAGGGGAGACATTCACTGTTACAGATGCAGGACAGCATATGCTAAACCAGTATTTCTCAGAAAAACCGATGCCCGCTTATTTTCATGGTGCCAAATATCATGATAAAGCAAAGGTACTATGGATGAGGCTCTCGTTACTTGTACAAGTGCTGTCTCACCATCTGGCTGGATCGCATCAATATGTCCCAATACAAAGAGATGTATCTGTACAAAGCTGGACGAAATCCTTCTTAAAACAGCATCACGAGAAGAATAAGCTTTCGGAAGAGCTGCATCATGAACTCGAAAAGCTCCTTAGCCGTATAAGTGATCAAGAGGCGCTGATATTTGTTTATTCATTGACCTCAAATGAAAGAATTGGGCGTACGTATCAGCAAATGGCAGAGTGGCTAAAAGAAGATGTGTGGTATGTGTACCTGCTTTTTTGGAATGTCCTCCATTATTTTATTCATGTTGCCCAAAAAGGTGAAGCGCAGGTCATGCAGCAGCTCGTAGTTGACCTTGAATTCAAACGCGTGCTAACAACCTCTACCCATAAAACGCTCGAGCTTGTGCAAAAGGGCTATGATATTGATCAGATTGCTCACATTCGTTCATTAAAAAAGGCAACGATCGAAGACCATATTGTCGAGCTTTCCATACATGAACCGAGCTTCTCAATAGAGCCGTATGTGAGCGAAGAAGAGCAGCAGGCCATTCATGCAGTAGCCAGGGAGCTTCAAACAAATAAAATGAAGCTGATTAAAGAAAAACTCGAACATCCATTTACTTATTTTCAAATACGATTGGCTCTGACAAGGATGGTGAAAGCAAATGGATAAGCTTCATCAGACGCTCATGCGATATTTTGGTTACGACTCATTTAAGGCAGGTCAAGAGGACATTATTCAAAGTGTACTGAATCAGAAAGATACGGTTGCCATGCTGCCTACTGGCGGCGGAAAGTCCATCTGCTATCAAATTCCCGGCTATATGACTGAAGGATTAGTTCTCATTATTTCGCCGCTGTTATCGCTTATGGAGGATCAAGTCGAACGAATGAAAATGCGCGGAGAAAAACGAGTGGCGGCATTGAACAGCACATTGTCTTTTCAGGAGAGACGGCATATCATTCGGCATTTGCCATCATATAAGTTTTTATTTGTCGCGCCTGAGGCATTAATGTCAGAGGTGCTGCTAGAACAGCTCAAATCGATGCACATTGGTCTGTTCGTCGTCGATGAAGCCCATTGTATATCGGAATGGGGGCATGATTTCCGTCCGGAATATTCCAAGCTGGGAGAATGGAGAGAAGCGTTAGGTCATCCTGTCGCATTAGCACTGACGGCAACAGCAACGAAACAAACGCTAAAAGATACCGTGCAAACGTTAAGATTGCAGCATCCAGACTTTCATATCCATTCTGTCAACCGGCCAAACATCGCATTAGTCAAAGAAGCGCACGAAACGAAAGAAGCAAAAGAGAAACGGGCCGTTGAGTTTGTGGAATTCCTGCAAAGCCCTGGCCTGATTTATTGCCCGACCCGGCAAATGACAGAAGATATGGCGCTCATAATGAAACAAAAAACCCATCAGCGTGTAGAGTATTACCATGGCGGGATGGATGCAGGAGACCGTATGCTTATTCAGCAGCAATTTATCAGCGGACAGCTTGACCTCATTTGTTGTACAAGTGCTTTTGGAATGGGAATTGATAAAGCAGATATACGATTTGTTATTCATATGAGCCCGCCGCAGTCAATTGAAGCATTTATGCAGGAAATTGGAAGAGCAGGACGGGACGGGAAAAAGAGTGTCAGCATTCTTTTATATACAGAAGAGGATGCGGACATTCAACAGCATTTAATACAAGCAGAGGGCTTTGATGAGCCAGAAATTAATTTCTTCTTAGCTAGGCTGACACAAATGCAGACAAATGATGAAAAGAAATTACGTGAACAATTGATGGAATCAGGGCTTCAGGAGACACGTGCAAGAATGCTGATCCATTATTACAGGATGTATCAGTCTGACGAGCCGCGTGTGCTCCTGGTGAAACTGAAAGAGAAATTGCAGGACAGACAAACAGAAAAACTGAGAAAAGTGTGGCAATTTAAAGAGCGAATCACAGATCATAGCTGCTTTAGACAATCTCTGTTATCATACTTTTACGAACAGCTTGATCAAACGGAGAGCGCATCCTCTGGCAGCTGCTGCTCTTCTTGCGGACTTGACCTGTCTGATTATGAAAAAAAAGATCAACCATTGGAGCTGAATGAAATGAAACACTGGAAGATCGTGCTGGATCGTATGTTTCATCTGACAAAAGAGGCGCAGCATTGATTGAACAACATCGCCGGATCATCGAAAAATTAACCGATCGACAAGTGGTAGAACAGCTGTATTTCACGCAGCTGCTGATGCTGGTCATTTCCTTTTTACTAGGTATATTTATGTTCGATCATTGGACAGATTTTACATCCCTTTGGGAGATCCAAGATGCGCGGATACTGACTTATGGAATTGGCGGCGCTGTGCTTGTGATCATCGTGGATGCGATTGTCATGAAGGTGTTTCCTGCTCATATGTATGATGATGGCGGTTTAAATGAAAAAATGTTCAAAAACCGCAGCATCCCGCATATTGTTTGGTTAACACTGCTCATCGCCTTTTCAGAGGAAATTCTATTCCGAGGGATCGTCCAGCAGCAATTTGGATTGGAAATTGCCAGTATTGTGTTTGCGCTCCTTCACTTTCGCTACTTATCAAAAATACTCTTGTTTATCCTTGTGGTTTCTATTAGTATTTTTTTAGGACTTTTATACGAGTGGACGGGGAATTTATTTGTTCCTGTCATGACCCATTTTGTCATTGACTTAGTCTTTGCTTGTCAAATTCGTTTGAAATATAGGGGGAGGGATGAACATGGAAGAAATGTCGAGAATGAAGAGAAAGAAGGAGCAGCTGACAAACATCCATGATGATGATGCAGAGGAAATTTTTGAAGAAGAAGTTCAGCCTTCAGATGACTCTCACTTTCCTACAAGAGAAGATTTCCATGAATATAAAAAGCAGCGCACGAAAAAGGTGCGAAATCCATTATTTACAACACTGGCTATTATCTTTCCTATTATCGTTGTCACAGTGTTCTTCCTTTTGATCTACTACACATCAAAGGAAATCAACCATAATAATAATCAAGATGTATATAATATTGATTCTACATCAAGTGCTGACACAGACCCAGTCCCGTCAGCACTTGTCGAAACGAAAAATGATTCTAATACTGATAAAGCGGATGCGTCTGATGATGAGAAGCAAAAAAAAGAGGAAGAAAAACAGCGATTGAAAGAAAAAGCTGAACAGAAGAAAAAAGAAAAAGCTGCTAAAGAGAAAGAAGAGCGTGAACAAGCAGCGAAAGAAAAAAAAGAACGCGAGAGAGCTGAAGCTGCCAAAAAGCGTGAACAGCAGCAGCTAGCCTTGCAAAAGCAACAGGAAGAGAAAAAAAGAAAAGAAGCCGAAGAGAAAAAGCAGCAGGAAGAAAAGCCAGTCCGTGTCGTACAGCACACTGTTGGTCCAGAGGAAAACCTGTATCGAATTTCAATGAAGTATTACAAAAACCGTTCGGGTGAAGAGAAAATTAGAGCCTATAATCATTTAAAAGGTAACAGCGTGTACAGTGGTCAAGTGCTAAATATTCCACTAGAAAACTAATCACCTGACATGAATGGAGAAGCACGCACATACATATGTAGAAAAAAGGGACAGGGTGTATGTGATGACATTGCACACAATCAGCCGATATATGGATCAGCCGACACAGAAGATGATGGAAACATTGATCAAAAGAAAGCATAAATATGAGGGTTTTGCCAAGCAGTGCAAAAGATGGCAATGGACAGCCCTTCTATCGCTGGCCATTCTTTTGTTTTATTTTGTGATCACGGCAAATGCGGGAGGCGGCTCGCTTCAGCCGGAAGCCATGATTGCAACACTGCTTGGTCATGAAGTATTTCTGTTTTGGATCATGGCCGAGGTCTTTGCTTTTTACGCCTCTTATTACTATAAGAAAAAAGAAGAAAAGGCTGAGGATGAATATCATCGGCTTAGATGTGAAATTATACAAAAAAGCACAGATTTATGGCCTCAATCAAATCAGTGGAAAGAGCGCGAGACGGTTTTTCACTTTATGCAGAAGCAATATGACATTAATCTCTATTATGAAAGTAAATAAATGAGAAAAAAGACGTTTAACAGTTGAAACGTCTTTTTTCTTTCAAGCGTCTTATGAAAGAAAGATACGTAAGGGAGCCATTTGTGATGAAATATGCCATCGGATTTACTGCCGCCATTGCGGCTGTTACAACAGGTGTGTGTGTAACGGCAAAAATGGTGAAAACGGCAAAACAAAACAACATCAAAAAGCATTATTTTACAATAGAAGCACTTCAATCAGATCGGCCTGCTGTCATTTTCTTTATTTCTGATACACACAGACGTCTCATCAGTGACACTTTATTAGCAGAAATCAGACAGGAAGAGCCAGATGTGATTATGATTGGCGGAGATTTAGCAGAAAAAGGTGTACCCTATGCAAGGATTGAAGAAAATGTGAAACGTTTATCAAGAATTGCGCCGGTTTATTTTGTTTGGGGAAATAATGATCATGAGCTGCACCAGCAAAGGTTTAAAGAGATTCTTCATGCATACAATGTCACGACTTTGCAAAATGAAACGGCTGTATGGAATTTCGAAGGCCAGCGAATCAAAATCGGAGGAATTGATGATATTCGGCTTGAAAAAGCAGATTATGAAGCCATACGGCCTGAGTTTGTGAAAGATGATGTCAATATTCTCTTATCACACAATCCAGATGTACATCATTTGATGAGTGAAGAAGAGGGAATCGACCTTGTCCTGAGCGGTCATACGCATGGGGGGCAGATCCGAATTGGGAAATTTGGTCCATATGAAAAAGGAAGAACAGGCCAGGTCAAGGGTGCGTTCTTTCTCATTAGTAATGGCTACGGGACAACAAAAATTCCCATGCGTCTCGGAGCAGAACCAGAAACCCATCTGATCTATTTAATGCCTCTAAAAACACGTTAACTTGCGGCACCCTCAATATTTTCCATAAAAGTCACCGTAAGCATAGCTTCATGCTTGTCTTCCGTCTTGACACAGTGTAAACTGAATACAAAATTAAGAACCTATGACTCATCATCTCATATACTACAGTATGATGTGTGTTTAGAAGAGGCAGGAGGGAACGTTATGCGACTGGAGCGTCTGAATTATAATAAAATCAAAATTTTTCTCACACTAGATGACCTGACAGACCGAGGTCTTACGAAAGAAGACCTTTGGAAAGATTCGTTCAAAGTCCATCAGCTGTTTAAAGACATGATGAACGAAGCGAATCAGGAGCTCGGTTTTGAAGCGAATGGACCGATTGCAGTTGAAGTATTTTCTCTTCAGGCGCAGGGGATGGTCGTCATTGTCACAAAGAGTCAGCAGGAAGATGCTGATGATGAGTTTGATGAAGATTACATTGAGATGCAAGTCAAGCTCGACGAGAGTAAGCATGTGCTCTATCAATTTGCCTCGTTTGAAGATGTGATTCAACTGTCCCATAGTTTAAGTCGTATTGGACTTTTAGGGGGTACAGTTTACCATTATGAAGGTCAATATTATCTCAGCCTGGATGATGTTGGAGAATTATCTGCTGATACAGTCATTTCGATTTTAGCAGAGTTTGGTTCACCTACGACACTCACCATTCACCGGCTAAAAGAATATGGAAAAGTGATCATGCAAGAAGATGCTGTGAAAACGATTCAAATGTATTTTTAATCACTTTTTTCTATTATATTTAATACTGTTGTGATGAAACAACAGTATTTTTTTATATCCTTTTTTATATTTATAAACGCTGATATTTTATTTTGATAAAAAACGCTTTTTACCTTTGCTTTACCAGTACGAAGGTGTATACTATTGCTTGAAAGGGAGCAGTAGATCATGAAAGATTTCTAGGGGGTTTATTTTAATGGCAGCCGATCAAAACGCCGCTCATAACGCAGAAGATAAGCTAGATGTTTTAAAGTCAACTCAAACCGTCATACATAAAGCGCTAGACAAATTAGGGTATCCGCAGGAAGTGTATGAATTGCTGAAGGAGCCAATTCGTCTATTAACGGTCAAAATTCCAGTACGTATGGATGATGGATCGGTGAAAATTTTCACTGGTTACCGTGCACAGCACAATGATGCTGTCGGTCCAACAAAAGGCGGAATCCGTTTCCACCCGAACGTTACGGAAAAAGAAGTAAAAGCGCTTTCAATTTGGATGAGTTTAAAATGTGGAATTGTGGATCTTCCTTATGGCGGAGGAAAAGGCGGTATTATCTGTGATCCAAGAGAAATGTCATTCAGAGA
This sequence comes from Bacillus sp. I-2, assembly GCF_001974945.1. Lineage (NCBI taxonomy): Bacteria > Bacillati > Bacillota > Bacilli > Caryophanales > Bacillaceae > Bacillus > Bacillus sp. I-2. The sequence continues at coordinate 207,386 of NZ_LZRW01000045.1, forward strand.
GCTTGAAAAACTAAGCCGCGGCTATGTTCGCGCCATCAGTCAAATTGTTGGACCAACAAAAGATGTTCCAGCACCAGACGTGTTTACGAACTCTCAAATTATGGCATGGATGATGGATGAATATTCTAGAATTGATGAGTTTAACTCGCCAGGATTTATTACAGGAAAACCAATTGTTCTTGGAGGATCACACGGACGTGATACTGCAACAGCAAAAGGTGTGACGATCTGCATCAAAGAAGCGGCGAAGAAAAAAGGAATTGACATTAACGGAGCTCGTGTTGTCGTACAGGGATTCGGGAATGCAGGAAGCTACTTAGCTAAATTCATGTATGATGCTGGAGCAAAAATCGTAGGGATTTCAGATGCATACGGCGGATTATACGATGAAGATGGTCTAGACATTGACTACTTGCTTGACCGACGTGACAGCTTTGGAACCGTCACTAAACTATTTAACGATACAATTACAAACCAAGAGCTGCTTGAGCTGGATTGTGATATCTTAGTACCTGCAGCCATTGAAAACCAAATCACAGAAGATAATGCGGCAAACATTAAAGCCAAAATTGTCGTAGAAGCAGCAAATGGTCCAACGACACTGGAAGGAACCAAAATTCTTTCAGATCGTGGTGTACTGCTTGTTCCAGACGTGCTTGCGAGCGCGGGTGGTGTAACTGTTTCTTACTTTGAATGGGTTCAGAATAACCAAGGGTTTTACTGGACAGAAGAAGAAGTTGAAACTCGTTTAGAAGATATGATGGTGAAATCATTTAATAATATTTATGAAATGGCGCAAAACCGCCGAATTGATATGCGTCTTGCTGCATATATGGTCGGTGTACGTAAAATGGCTGAAGCTTCTCGATTCAGAGGCTGGATTTAAGCGGCTGATTTGCATCGCGCCTTAAAATCTCCTATCCTTAAATAGGAGATTTTTTTATGGAATGGAACAAAGAATCAAACAGCCCAGCAATTGTTATTGCAGTGAAATGACAGGAGTGGAACAAATGAAACAAGAAAAAGCGATCATAATAGGAGGCGGCCCCTGCGGGTTATCAGCTGCCATCGCATTCAAGCAAATTGGGATTGATGCACTTGTGATTGAAAAGGGGAATGTCGTGAACAGTATTTATCATTACCCAACACATCAAACCTTTTTTAGTACAAGTGAAAAACTTGAAATCGGTGATGTCGCTTTTATTACTGAGAACCGTAAGCCCGTTCGTATTCAGGCACTTTCTTATTACCGAGAGGTCGTCAGACGAAAAAAACTGCGTGTGCATGCTTTTGAAAAAGTAAACGCCGTGACGAAACAAGATGGCCGTTTTACGGTGAGTACATCAAAAGACGACTATTCATGTGATTACGTCGTCATTGCGACTGGCTATTATGATCATCCAAACTATATGAATGTCAAAGGAGAAGACCTTCCCCACGTATATCACTATTTTAAAGAAGGACATCCATATTTTGATAAAGATGTGACGGTGATCGGCGGAAAGAACTCCAGTGTGGATGCTGCGCTAGAACTTGTGAAATGCGGAAGCAGAGTCACTGTGCTGTATAGAGGAACCGAATATTCATCCAGCATCAAGCCTTGGATTTTGCCAGAGTTTGAAGCGCTTGTCCGTAATGGAACGATTCGAATGGAGTTTGGCGCGCAGGTGAAAGAAATCACAGAAGAAGATGTGATTTTTACAAACCAGCAAGATCAAACGGATCGAGTGAAAAGTGACTATGTATTTGCTATGACTGGCTATCACCCAGATCATTCTTTCTTAGAAAAAATGGGTGTCAAGATTGATCCAGAATCAGGCCGTCCAGCATTTGATGAACAGACGATGGAAACGAATGTTGAAGGTATTTTCATTGCGGGAGTCATTGCTGCTGGTAATAATGCCAATGAAATTTTCATCGAAAATGGAAGATTTCATGGCGGACTCATTGCAGAAGAAATCAACAAAAGAATGAACGGATAAAAAAAGAACTGAACCCTTCAAAGGGGTTCGGTTCTTTTTTATATAAATTGGGATTATATAGAAAGATATTTTTAGAAAAATGGGCCCGAGTCATATAAAAAAAGGGTAAATCATGGTACGATAATGAAGGATAATGTAGGGAAAGAGGTCTGGTTATGATCGCAATCATCTCAGCAGGTTTAGCTCCCGGCATCGCACTTTTAAGTTATTTTTATTTGAAAGATCAGTACGACAATGAGCCGGTTCACATGGTCATCAGATCTTTTATGCTAGGTGTCATACTTGTGTTTCCAACCATGTTTATTCAATATGTCCTTCAAGAGGAAAATATCGCAACAAACCCTATCTTGATTTCATTTGTGACGTCGGGCTTTTTAGAGGAATCATTAAAATGGTTTATTTTAATGGTCAGCGTTTATGCACATGCCCAGTTTGACGAACACTATGACGGAATTGTGTATGGAACGAGTGTCTCACTTGGTTTTGCAACACTTGAAAATATCCTTTACTTAGTCGGTCACGGGGTCGAATATGCGTTTACCCGTGCTTTATTACCTGTATCAAGTCACGCATTATTTGGTGTTGTGATGGGTTTTTATATCGGAAAAGCCCGCTTCTCTGATAAAAAAGAGCAGCGCAAATGGCTGATCCTTTCTTTAACGCTCCCTGTGCTGTTTCACGGCCTGTATGATTTCATTCTATTAGGGATGAAAAACTGGGGATATATCATGGTGCCGTTCATGATTTTTTTATGGTGGTTTGGTTTAAGGAAAGCAAAAAAAGCCCGTGCGGTAAAAATGGTGCAAATTTAATTTTGGAAAACGTCCTATTTGTTTATAGGGCGTTTTTTTGTCTTTTCCATCCAATTCTCTCCTGTGTTGAATGTATAAAAATAGGGATCGGAAGAAACATATATTCAAACATCAAAAGTACAGGAGGATCAAATATGGATAAAGCTCGTTTCATGAAACAAATTGTTCTTATCTTCTCAATCGTTCTTCTTGCGTCTTCACTTTTGACAGCCAGTAAAAGTGAAGCATTCACCGGCCAAGTCATCCAGCGCGGGGCAACAGGAGAAGATGTAGTCGAGCTGCAAGCGCGGCTCCAATACAATGGGTTTTACAATGGCAAAATCGATGGCGTCTATGGCTGGGGGACGTACTGGGCCGTTCGCAACTTTCAAAGCCAATTTGGCATGAAGAAGGTCGATGGACTTGTAGGTCAGAAAACAAAAAACTTATTAGTTCAAAAGACGAAATACTACAAAGAGTTTGTTCAAAAGCAGCTGCAGCAAGGGAACCAGTTTACCCATTATGGCGGGAAGCCTCTTGATCAGCAAACAAAGGCTCCTGCGCAAAGAAGTTCGCAAAAAAAGACAGCCCAAGGTACAAACGAAAATCAAAAAAGTCAAAGTGGATCATCTGGGAAGTCTGGCAATCAGTCAGGCAGCCAGCAGGGAAATCAAACACCAAAACAAACAGCAGCCAACATGCCTGGTGGCTTTTCTAGTAATGACATTCAGCTCTTGTCGCAAGCTGTTTACAGTGAAGCAAGAGGTGAGCCGTATGAAGGACAGGTGGCCATCGCGTCCGTTATCTTAAACCGCTTGAACAATCCGACCTTTCCAAATACGATCGCAGGAGTCATTTTTGAACCGCTTGCGTTTACCGCTGTAGCAGATGGACAATTTTATATGACGCCAGATGAAACGGCAAAAAAAGCTGTATTTGATGCAATCAATGGCTGGGATCCATCTGAGAGCGCCATCTATTACTTTAATCCTGATACAGCAACAAGTCCTTGGATTTGGGGAAGACCACAAATTAAACGAATCGGGAAACATATATTCTGCGAATAAAAAGGGGTGTAAATAAATGATCAGAGGAATATTGATTGCTATTTTAGGAATTGCTGTCATCTCAACAGGTTACTGGGGCTATAAAGAACATCAAGAAAAAGACGCCGTGCTGCTTCATGCTGAGAACAACTACCAAAGAGCCTTCCATGATTTAACGTATCAGGTGGATCAGCTGCATGACAAACTGGGCGCAACACTTGCGATGAACAGCCAAACATCCATCTCACCAGCACTTGCAGATGTATGGAGAATGTCATCAGAAGCGCATAACAATGTCAGCCAGCTCCCTCTCACATTGATGCCTTTTAATAAAACGGAAGAATTTCTGGCGAATGTCGGAGATTTTAGCTACAAATCATCAGTCAAATCTTTATCAGATGAACCATTAAATAAAGATACACACAAAACCATTACAGCTCTATATAATCAAGCGTCAGATATCCAAAACGAACTTAGACAAGTGCAGCACCTCGTACTTAATAAAAACTTAAAATGGATGGATGTTGAAATGGCGCTCGCTGACGGCGATCGAAAGAACGACAACACCATCATTGACGGGCTGAAAACAGTCGAGAGAAATGCAGATGCATTTGCAGATGTCGATCTTGGGCCTACAAATGTGTCCACAGAAAAAGAAACACAAGGCTACAATCATTTAAAAGGCGATAAGATTACAAAAAAAGAAGCGATCCGCATTGCACAGCAATTCACACCCGACCATAATCAACATTTTAAAGTGAGAAAAAGCGGCAGCAAAACCAATCGCGACGTGTACAGCTTATCGATGTCTGATCCAGACAGCCATGCAAACTTTTACTTAGATTTAACTGAAAAAGGAGGACACCCAGTCTACCTTCTTCAGAATCGTGACGTGAAAAAACAGAAAATCAGTTTAAATGAGGCATCAGAAAAAGCACTCAGCTTTTTAAAGAAGCAAGGGTTTGACACAGAATCGTTCCATTTAGATGAAAGTGCACAATTTGATAATATCGGTGTATTTACCTATGTTCCTCTTCAGGAAAATGTTCTGCTTTATCCAGATAGTATACGCATGAAAGTCGCATTGGACGATGGTGAGGTTGTTGGGTTTTCAGCGAAGGATTACTTAACGAATCATAAAACACGAGACATTAAAGCACCTAAAATCTCGCAAAAAGAAGCGAAGAAAACATTAAATCAGCATGTAAAGATCGAAGATACTCATTTAGCGATTGTACAAAATGATATGTCAGAGGAAGTTCTGTGCTATGAGTTCCTCGGAACGATAAAAAACGATACGTATCGCATGTTCATTAATGCAGATACTGGAAAAGAGGAACGAGTAGATAAACTAAAAAACGCAGAACCTATATATAAAGACCTATAGAAGAGGAAACGAGGAAAAGGCTAATAAGTCTTTTCCTTTTGTTTTAGACATGGTTTAATATAGGAGAGGATACGATTTCACAGATGAAAAGAGTGATGAGGAATGTTACAAATAGGGGATGCAATCACAATTGAATATGTCAATGAGAACAAAGAAGTGAAAACAGCAAAATCGAAGGTTTTGGAAAATAATAACGATGATATTTGCATTAATTATCCAGCTGATCAAGAAACGGGACGCACCATCTACTTAAACCAGCAAACAGAAATCACCGTCTTCTTTTTTGACGAAAACCAAATTCCATACAAATGTACAAGCGAAGTCATCGGAAAAAGAAAAGAAGATATTCCGATGATTGTCATTTCCATTCCGCCAAAAGAAAAAATGATTCGCCTTCAGCGAAGAGAATATCTGAGAGTGGATACGATGGTCAAAGCTACTATCATGCAAACGGACGAAGAGGCCTTTGAGACGTTTATTGTGAATATGAGTGCTGGCGGCGTAGCAATCTCTGTTCCTGAGGGCGTGTCATTGAAAGAATATGGAGAAGTGGTCACAGAGTTTGAACTTCCCCTAAAAGAGCCCGTGAAAATAAAAGCGGTTGCAGAGATGAATCGAGTATATGAAGATGAACAGTCTGGCAAAACAAGAGCGATCATGGAGTTTTCAGAGATCACAAATGACCACCAGCAGCACATCATGAAATACTGCTTCCAGCAGCAGCTTTTAACACGTGTGAAAAAAGCATAAGAATAAAGGGTGTAAAAAGCTTCCATACTAGAGAGGAAAGAATCTAGCGTGGAGGCTTTTTGTATGAAGACAATGGAAAGATGGTTATTGAAAGTGGTGTTCATTCAGCTTGTTTTATTGCTCACCGTTCAGATCACACTTCATTTGACGAAAGGAGAACTTTTTTTGTCAAAAGTCGTGCAGTATGAGGGTGTGAACAACATGAGCATTGAAGAATGGATTGAAACGTTTAAGCAGAAGGATTGATAGAAAATTCCCCCGTTTGAGCGGTGATCGTGTTACAATTCATAAGGGAGATTCAATCAAGGAGAGGTATTATGAAAAAGAAATTATCTATTGCAATTGACGGTCCTGCAGCAGCAGGCAAAAGCACTGTGGCAAAAATTGTCGCAGCCAAAAAATCATATATTTATATTGATACAGGTGCTATGTACCGCGCGATTACACTTGCGGCACTCAATCAAGGTGTAGACCTTGAAGACGAACAGGCACTTGATTCATTACTGAAAAAAACGGTCATTGAACTAGTAACAACAGACGAGGGTCAAAAAGTCCATCTAAACAACACGGATGTCACAGAGGATATTCGCACAGACCGCGTAAGCAACCAAGTATCGGTTGTTGCAAAGCACAGAGCTGTTCGGGAAGAAATGGTCCGCAGGCAGCAAGAGCTTGGCAAACGAGGCGGCGTCGTTATGGACGGAAGAGACATAGGCACTCACGTACTTCCAGATGCTGAAGTGAAAATTTTCTTGCTTGCATCAGTAGAAGAAAGAGCAAAACGCCGCTTTGAAGAGAATCAGAAAAAAGGCTACGATGTCAATTACGATCAGCTGATCGAAGAGATTGCAAGACGCGATAAGCTTGATTCTGAGCGCGAAGTTTCACCTTTGAAGAAAGCAGATGACGCCATTGAAATTGACACCACTTCCCTTTCTATTCAAGAGGTGGCAGGGAAAATTTTAGATGCAGCAGACCGCGTGGAGAAACAGTAAGAAATTTTAGAAAACTTTTATAAGTTAGAGGTTTATCTCTTGACAAACAAGGTCTTTTATTAGAAGTTTATACTAATACTATTTTTATTGATCATTCAAGCAATTATATTGATTTGAATGTTTCTATAATACATATTCGGCTGGCAATCATCATGCTTAAGACACATATTCGCCCAGTCGTTTTAACTAAGCTGTGTAGGTTTGGACCAAGGAGGTTATCGAAATGACAGAGGAAATGAATCAAATCGATGTTCAGGTACCAGAGGTTGGAGATGTAGTGAAAGGGATTGTTTCTAAAGTTGAGGACAAGCATGTCAATGTAGATATCGTCAATGTGAAACAACCTGGTATCATCCCAATCAGTGAATTATCAAGTCTTCACGTTGAAAAAGCATCAGATGTCGTGAAAGATGGCGACGAGTTAGAGCTTAAAGTAACAAAGGTCGAAGACGATGCTTTGATTTTATCTAAACGTGCTGTTGATGCAGACCGCGCTTGGGAAGACCTAGAGAAAAAGTTTGAAACAAAAGAAGTATTTGAAGCTGAAGTAAAAGACGTTGTAAAAGGTGGTCTTGTCGTTGACATTGGTGTGCGCGGATTTATTCCTGCATCTCTTGTAGAAGCACACTATGTAGAAGACTTCACAGATTACAAAGGAAAAACACTCTCACTTGTCGTGGTAGAACTTGACCGCGAAAAAAATCGCGTGATTCTCTCGCACCGTGCAGTCGTTGAGCAAGAGCAATTAGACAAAAAGCAAGACTTCCTGCAAAAGCTTGAAGTAGGCAGTGTGATTGATGGTAAAGTGCAGCGGCTTACTGATTTTGGTGCATTTGTTGACATTGGCGGCATTGATGGATTAGTTCACATTTCTCAACTATCCCATGCGCATGTTGAAAAGCCATCTGACGTAGTAGAAGAAGGACAGGAAGTCAAGGTCAAAGTACTTGCTGTTGATCGTGATAACGAACGTATCTCACTATCTATTAAAGAAACATTACCAGGACCTTGGAGCCAAATTGGTGAAAAGGTAAAACAAGGTGATGTGCTTGAAGGAACCGTTCAACGTCTTGTGAGCTTTGGTGCATTTGTTGAAATTCTGCCAGGTGTAGAAGGGCTTGTGCATATTTCCCAAATCTCTCATAAACATATCGGCACGCCGCAAGAAGTCCTTGAAGAAGGGCAGACTGTGAAAGTGAAAGTGCTTGATGTGAATGAAGACGAAGAGCGCATTTCACTAAGCATCCGTGATTTAGAAGAAAATCCTGAAAAACAAATCGAAGAGGATTATCGTCAATATCAGGCGAAAGAGGAAAACACAAGCGGCTTCCAGCTTGGTGACCTGATCGGCGATAAACTCAATAAACTAAAATAATTTGGTGATCAAAATTGACGCGAGCAGAAAGAAAGAAGCAGCATATTGAGCATGCGTTGTCCACTGGCCAGCATGCAGCAACAGGTTTAGATGATGTTTCCTTCGTTCACGCCAGTTTACCAGATCTTGCGACATCACAAATTGATACACATACGACAATTGGCGGACTGACTTTCGGTTCGCCAATTTTTATCAATGCAATGACTGGCGGAGGCGGAGAATCCACCTATGAGATCAACCGCTCTTTATCGATCGCAGCGAAGGAGACCAATATCCCAGTAGCAGTTGGATCACAAATGGCTGCACTGAAAGATAAAGAAGAAAGACGAACATATGAAGTCGTTCGTAAAGTCAATCCGGATGGAATTGTATTTGCGAATTTAGGCAGTGAAGCGACAATGAAGCAAGCTCAAGAAGCAGTCAACATGCTCGAGGCAAATATGCTCCAAATTCATCTGAATGTCATCCAAGAGATTGTCATGCCTGAAGGCGATCGAGATTTCAGGGGAGCGCTTGAGCGGATTGCAGCTATCGTTGAATCTGTTGGTGTGCCTGTTGTTGTAAAAGAAGTTGGATTTGGCATGAGCAAGGAGACGGCAGGAAAGTTATTCCAAGCTGGGGTTGCAGCCGTTGATGTAGGCGGATTTGGTGGAACGAACTTTTCAAAGATTGAAAATCTCCGCCGCCAAAAAGCACTTCGTTATTTTGATCAATGGGGAATTCCAACTGCAGCGAGTCTTGCTGAAGTACATACAGCCTTTCCGAATCAAACGATTTTAGCCTCCGGAGGTATTCAAGATGCTCTTGATGTAACCAAATCAATGGCTCTTGGCGCATCTGCTGCTGGTCTAGCTGGATTTTTCTTAAAATCATTGACCAGTGGAGGAGAAAGCGGCCTCATCGCAGATATCATGGAACTTCAAGAAGATATCAAGATGATGATGACAGTGCTTGGCGTGAAGACGATTGAAGAACTGAGACAGGCTCAAGTTGTGATCTCAGGGGAAACAAGTCATTGGCTCAAAGAAAGAGGCGTTGACACAACGTACTATAGTAAGAGAGGCATGTGATGATCACATGCCTTTTTTTATTGATTTCTTTTTCGAGCGCTTTCTGGACCTTCTAATGCTGTTGCACCTTTATGATGAATGGATTGATCGCGGTCAGATTCCACTCTTCTTGACGCCTTTAAACGCTTTTCCTGTCTATCTTTTCCCATCATGTATCCCTCCTCAGGTTATTAGGGTGTCACCTCTTGTTTATTTCATACAAAGCCGGTAACGATCCGCATGTTTAAAAATTGGAGATTTTCCCATAATGTAATTGAGGTGATGAGGCGTTGGAGGCTTTGTACTATTATTGGTCTATATGGTTCGTTTGGATTATGGTGACATTTATCATGGAAAAAAGTTTGTGGCGCAGCGTGCTGGGCATTTGTGTACTTGTCCATATTATATTCAGTCATGTCATGATATCCGTTTTAGATATAAGAATCAATGCGGGATTCTTGATGACTTTTTTATATGCATGTGCCGCTTTCGTCATATTCAGGCCCAGTTACCGAATGATGAGAATCATGCAATTGGGCTCGATGGTGAGCGCGTATGCCTTTTTTATGATATTTGCATTATATGACCCTGTTTGGTTCACGATAATAAAGGTGGATTGGGTCGTATTTGCCCTGCTGATCTTAATGTGTATGACATATGGACAGCCGTTAACGGAACGAATCACCCTATGGATGATGTCAGTATGTCTCGGCGAAGCCCTTTATGCGCTGACGATTCACCGCCTCACATCATCTATTGTCATAGGGGATCTCTCTTTTCTTTCCTTCGTTGTTCAAGGAGCGGTCTTCCTATTAGGTGTCGATCAGCTTGAAAAGCTCTTGAACGCCCGTTCATCAAGAAAATCAGTAAAAGGGGCTGCAAAATCAACATGACAGACTATACGTTTCCTGTGATTATTGGTGTCATCTTTGGGATGGCGGCCAGACTTTACATGTTAAGAACAGATTACCGGCAATATCCTACGTATATTCATGGACAAGTGATTCACATTGCGCTTGGTTTTATTGCATCAGGCTTAGGTGCGATCATTATGCCTGCACTGATTCAGGAGGAATTTACGGCGATTACCTTTCTCACTTTGGCAGCCACGCAATTTCGAGATGTCCGAAATATGGAAAGAAATACGTTAACCCAAATGGATTCGTATGAGCTTGTCTCACGAGGCAGTACATATATAGAAGGCATTGCCATTGCCTTTGAAAGTCGAAATTATATTGCGATTCTCACTGCACTCATTACAACGACAGCCTGTATTTTCTTCTCACTTGTTGTTGGAACAGTGGTCGGTATTCTTTGTTTTTTCATGGCAAAGCTTTTAATGTCAGGCAGTCAATTAAAGGATATCGTCAGCATTCAAAAAGGGGAGCTTCGCTTTGATGGGGCAGGGCTTTATGTGAATGATATATACATTATGAATATCGGGCTGCCCGAAAAGCAAAAACTCATTTTAGAACATGGGATGGGCTTTATTTTGACACCGAAAAATTTCAACTCTGCTACAACGATTGCCAATCTTGGACAGCGGCAAGCGATTTTATTTGATTTATCAAACGTGCTTGGCGTGTACCGCGATTCTGGTGAACCATCGCTCTGTCCGCTCGCAAAACGTGATCTGAATACCGGCACACTTGGTGTGTTCATTTTACCGCAATGGTACCGTGAAGATTTAGCTGTCCGTGTATTAGAAGAGGTGCCTATTTTAGAAAATGCCATAAGAATGCCGACAGATTTCATTAAAAAGAAAGTGAGGTAATAAGGCATGGCGAACACCATTGAACAATTTATATTGGCTGTGGCAACAACAAATAAAGAGCGGGTTATTGGCGGAACAGCGGTTTTTTTCTGTGAAAATAAAGAAGAGCTCGACATGTATGCCATGAATTTAGAGGCCATTTTAGACGGAATTGCACACGGCATTGGAGAAGATCTTTACTTGATTGTCAAACATTTTTAAGTTATTCATTGTGGTCTGATTAAAAATTGATATAATATATAAGTTGAACCCTTCATGTTTGAAGGGTTTATTTCATAAAACTGAATGAAAATTATAAATCCCGGTTGAAACATGATGATGAACATATTGAATCGCGGCTGGATTGAAAGGAAGGGTACTATGGGTAAACCTGTCGTAGCCATTGTTGGAAGGCCCAACGTTGGAAAATCTACAATTTTTAATCGAATCGCAGGCGAAAGAATATCGATTGTAGAAGACACACCTGGTGTAACAAGAGATCGAATCTATAGCTCTGCTGAATGGTTAAATTATGACTTTAATTTAATAGATACTGGTGGAATTGATATTGGAGATGAGCCATTCTTGGCGCAAATTCGCCATCAGGCAGAAATCGCAATGGACGAAGCAGATGTCATTATCTTTATGGTGAATGGCCGAGATGGCGTGACATCTGCGGATGAAGAAGTCGCAAAAATTTTATATCGCACGAAAAAGCCAGTTGTACTTGCTGTCAATAAACTGGACAACCCTGAAATGAGAAGCGACGTGTATGACTTTTATGCACTCGGATTTGGCGAGCCGTATCCGATTTCTGGAACACACGGATTAGGACTTGGTGATCTGCTTGATGCAGTGGCAGAACATTTTAAAAATTTACCGGATACGCAATATGATGAAGAAGTTGTCCAGTTCTGCTTAATTGGCCGTCCGAATGTAGGGAAATCTTCTTTAGTGAATGCGATGCTCGGAGAAGACCGCGTCATTGTCAGCAACATCGCTGGTACAACAAGAGATGCTGTCGATACGATGTTTACGTACAATCAGCGTGACTTTGTCATTGTTGATACAGCAGGTATGAGGAAAAAAGGGAAAGTATATGAAACAACAGAGAAATACAGTGTGCTTCGTGCATTAAAAGCCATTGACCGATCTGATGTTGTCGCTGTTGTACTTGACGGCGAGGAAGGCATTATTGAGCAGGATAAACGAATTGCTGGCTATGCACACGAAGCTGGTAAAGCTGTTGTCATCATTGTGAACAAATGGGATGCTGTTGAAAAAGATGAGCGCACGATGAAGGAATTTGAGCAAAACATCCGCGAGCATTTTCAATTCCTTGATTATGCACCTGTCTTGTTTATGTCTGCTCTTACGAAAAAGAGAATTCATACATTAATGCCGTCCATTATCACAGCAAGCGAAAACCATGCAATGCGCGTTCAAACCAATATTTTAAATGATATCATCATGGATGCGGTGGCGATGAATCCAACGCCGACCCATAACGGACAGCGCCTAAAGATTTACTATGCAACACAGGTGGCCATTAAGCCTCCTTCCTTCGTTGTGTTTGTCAACGATCCAGAGCTTATGCACTTTTCTTATGAGCGTTTCCTAGAAAACCGCATTCGAGATGCATTTGGTTTTGAAGGAACACCGATTAAAATATTTGCGAGAGCGAGAAAATAAAAAGGGTGAGCAGGATGAAGAAAATTTCAGTACTTGGAGCAGGCAGCTGGGGAACAGCTCTTGCGCTTGTATTAGCTGATAATCATCATGATGTACACATGTGGGGACATAGACAAGAGCTCATTGATCAAATCAATGAGAAACATGAAAATCATGATTACTTGCCAAATGTCGAACTGCCAGCGTCTATTCAGGCGACAACCGATATGAAGCAGGTTTTAGAGGGGACAGAGGCGGTTATTGTCGCTGTGCCAACAAAGGCCATTCGTGAGGTATTGAAGCAGGCAAATGAGTTGATCTCATCGAAGGTGCCATTTGTCCATGTCAGTAAGGGAATTGAACCAGATACACTTCTTAGAATTTCTCAAATGATTGAACAAGAAGTCCCTTCTGAGAAAAGAGAGGCTGTCGTTGTCCTATCAGGGCCGAGTCATGCAGAAGAAGTAGGTCTGCGTCATCCGACAACTGTCACTGTCTCGTCAGAAAATATTGAAGCAGCTCAATTTGTTCAAGATTTGTTCATGAACAATCATTTTAGGGTGTACACCAACCCTGATGTGATTGGGGTGGAAATTGGCGGCGCATTGAAAAATATCATTGCTCTAGCGGCTGGGATCACAGACGGACTTGGATATGGAGACAATGCAAAAGCGGCGCTTATCACTAGAGGACTCGCTGAAATCGCACGTCTTGGCACAAAAATGGGAGGGAATCCCCTTACATTTGCCGGATTAACAGGCGTTGGCGATTTGATTGTGACATGTACAAGTGTTCATTCGCGTAACTGGCGCTGCGGGAATTTACTCGGTAAAGGATATAAGCTCGAAGAAGTGCTTGAAAAAATGGGCATGGTTGTAGAAGGCGTCCGCACAACAAAAGGCGCTTATCAGCTCTCCAAAGAATACAAGGTCAGCATGCCGATTACAGAGGCTCTTTACGGCGTCCTGTTTGAAGGGAAAAAGGTGGACGATGCTGTAGAATCATTGATGGCACGTGTGAAAACACATGAGATGGAAGACCTTGTGAACATGTTTGAAAACCAAACAAAATAAAAGGAAAGACTGAACTTAGGCATGTAGAGGATGCAAGAAGGGGAAGACTTGCATAACATAGCAATGAAGTTTGAATAGAGCTTTGCCTCTACAGAATGAGGAAAATAGTCGATCCAATGACTGAAGCAGAGTCCCCCTCTTTGCTTCAGTTTTTTTATGCGCTTTTTTCTGAATGATTGGAAAAATGATTGATATTTACCTTATTTTTGGTTTAAAATGAAATATAAACGCTTACAATTCGTTCGTTTTGAAGGGGGACAGGCACGATGAGTTTTGCTTTAATCAAGATGTGGTTTGCGCTTGGTTCAATGGGGCTCATGTTTTTAGCCGTAGTAACCATTTATCTCAGCAGGTTTAAGCTGAAAAGCAAATTTCTTAAAATAACGGCCTCGACCGTTGCATACAGCTTGATGCTGATATCAGGTATCATTGTGTTTTTAGTTGTCTTTAGCGGACCGGTCAATGAATAAAGAAAAAGGAAGAATATGATGATCAAAGCAAAAGTCAGTGTCACACTGTTAGCATTTATTTTATTAACAGGATGTCTGTATCCAGAAAATCGCAAAGCTGAGAACCGGGTGCCATACGAAGAGCAGCTGCAAAGTGTACAGACAGCGATTGAGGAATTTCAAAAAGCAACAAATGGTCTTTTGCCTATAGAAACGAAAGAAGCAGACACGCCGGTTTATCAGAAATATGTCATCGACTTTAAGCGCTTGTCACCAAGATATTTACACGATGTACCGTCTACATCTTATGAAGGCGGGGGCGAATATATTTATGTCCTCACAGACGTCGAAAAGAAACCCACTGTGAAACTGCTTGATGTCAAAATGACACAGACCATCAATGAATTACGGCTTAGAATCAAGATGTATCAAGATGAACATACATATCCGCCATACGGCAAAGTCGTATCAGCCAATTTATATACGTTAAATGAAAAAAAACTAGGATTAAAATCGTCGCCTGCGGTGATAAGTCCTGTGACAGGGAATTCCCTCCCACTACTGATTTCATCAAACGGTGACATCTATGTGGACTACCGCAGTGATTTTGCTCACATTTTGAAGAATACGAAGCAAAAGCTGAAACCAGGTGAAAACATTCAAGATGTATATTGGCAGGAAACCCCGTTTGTACCCGCGTTTTCTGTCCCATATACCATCAACAAAAAAGGTGAGCCTGCCTTTTTAGAAAAAAAGACGTCATAAACAAGAATGAACCTTTTTCCTCTGCATATAAATGAGGAGAAAGGTTTTTTTTATGGCTAAACTTACTCTCAAAACAAAAAGGTGTCATATTCAAATAGGACAACGTCATACACATATATTGTCCAGACACCTTTCAAGCACAGTTTGATTGAAGAATAGAGTATTTCATTTGAAAACGAGGATAGCAAGTCCGGGAGGGGATCACTTGGAAAAAGTCGATATTTTCAAGGATATCGCTGAACGAACAGGAGGCGATATATATTTAGGAGTCGTTGGCGCTGTTCGTACAGGGAAATCTACGTTTATTAAAAAGTTTATGGAGCTCGTGGTGCTCCCGAATATCAATAATGAGGCAGATCGTGCAAGGGCACAGGATGAATTGCCGCAAAGCGCAGCAGGAAAAACCATTATGACCACAGAGCCTAAATTTGTACCGAATCAAGCAGCATCAATTCACGTGAGTGACGGTCTTGATGTCAACATCAGGCTTGTCGATTGTGTGGGATACACTGTCCCTGGTGCGCGCGGGTATGAAGATGAAAATGGCCCAAGAATGATCAATACGCCGTGGTATGAAGAGCCAATCCCGTTTCATGAAGCAGCGGAAATTGGTACACGCAAGGTCATTCAAGAGCATTCAACAATAGGTGTAGTGATTACAACAGATGGTTCCATTGGAGAAATTCCAAGACATGATTATATTGAATCTGAAGAACGTGTGATTGATGAACTCAAAGAGGTTGGAAAGCCGTTTATTATGGTCATTAACTCTGTGAGGCCATATCATCCTGAAACAGAAGCGCTCCGGCAGGAACTTAGCCAAAAGTATGATATTCCAGTACTCGCCATGAGCGTAGAAAGTATGAGAGAGCAAGACGTACTCAGCGTTCTTCGTGAAGCATTATATGAATTCCCAGTCCTAGAGGTGAATGTGAACCTGCCAAGCTGGGTGATGGTGCTAAAAGAAGATCACTGGCTGAGAGAGAGCTATCAGGATTCAGTAAAGGAAACTGTAAAGGATATTAAAAGATTAAGAGATGTCGACCGTGTCGTTGGTCAATTCAGTGAATTTGATTTTATCGAAAGAGCGGGTTTAGCAGGAATTGAAATGGGTCAGGGGATTGCGGAGATTGACCTGTATGCGCCAGATGATCTATATGATCATATTTTAAAAGAAGTGGTTGGTGTAGAAATTAGAGGAAAAGACCATCTTCTAGAGCTGATGCAAGATTTTGCTCATGCTAAGACAGAATATGATCAAGTATCAGACGCATTAAAAATGGTGAAGCAGACTGGTTACGGGATTGCAGCGCCAGCGTTGTCCGATATGAGTTTAGATGAGCCAGAAATCATTAGGCAGGGATCAAGGTTCGGCGTGAGATTAAAAGCGGTCGCTCCATCTATTCATATGATCAAAGTAGATGTAGAGAGCGAATTTGCACCGATTATCGGAACAGAAAAACAAAGTGAAGAGCTCGTCCGCTACTTAATGCAAGACTTTGAAGATGATCCGCTTTCGATCTGGAATTCAGATATATTTGGCCGCTCCCTCAGCTCCCTTGTCAGAGAAGGCATTCAAGCGAAGCTGTCTCTCATGCCGGAAAACGCAAGATATAAGCTGAAGGAAACGCTTGAAAGAATCATTAACGAAGGATCAGGCGGTTTGATCGCGATTATTTTATAGCAAGTGAGACCTCTCATTGATGGGGTCTTTTTTTTGCGTGTAGAATGAGTCATAAAAAGACAATTGTATAAAGATTAGTCAGATTCAGGCTGAAATTAGGAATATTCGTTCGCAAAAGTGCCCTTAATCCTTGACGAATAAGGATTCTTCCCTTTAAAATGCTTGATATGGTATTTCATATGTGTTAATCTACTTACAGAAAATCTTCACTTTGTTGGACAAACATTCCTTCAAAGAGACGTTTTCTAATGAAAAGCCATGTATAACGCTTTCTAGACGCTCTTTTTTTCTGAAAAAGGGTATAGAAAGAAGACGAATTGTGAAGAAATGATAACAATCTACTGAATGCATATTTTTGGGAGGAGGTGAAAGGCATGAACAAGACAGAACTTATTAACGCGGTTGCTGAAGCAAGCGAGTTATCTAAAAAAGACGCGACAAAAGCAGTTGATTCTGTTTTTGATACAATTTTAGATGCACTTAAAAATGGTGACAAAATCCAACTTATTGGTTTTGGTAACTTTGAAGTACGTGAGCGTTCAGCTCGTAAAGGACGTAACCCACAAACTGGTGCAGAGATCGAAATCCCTGCAAGCAAAGTACCTGCTTTCAAACCAGGTAAAGCACTTAAAGACGCGGTGGCAGGTAAATAATCGTTATGTGTAATGATCCTGTTGAAGGAGTTATACATATACAGTTTCACACTGGTCTAGAAAAGCCCCTTTCATAAGGGGCTTTTCCTTTTGAATCAAAAGGTTCGTTTAGAACGCTCTCCTTTGCTTTTAGGATCTGAAGTGTGCTAGAATCTGAATGAAATGTAATCGCCTTTGGAGGATATAATACATGAGTGAAATAAATAAAGAATTAATCGAACACGCAGTACGCGATATATTAAAAGCAATCGGAGAAGATCCGGATCGTGAAGGACTTCTTGATACCCCAAAACGAGTCGCAAAAATGTATGAAGAAGTGTTCTCGGGATTAAATGAAGATCCAAAAGAACATTTTAAAACCATTTTTGGCGAAGACCACGAAGAACTCGTCCTTGTAAAAGATATTGCTTTCCATTCAATGTGTGAACACCACCTTGTGCCTTTCTACGGGAAAGCCCATGTCGCTTATATTCCGCGCGGAGGAAAAGTAACGGGACTTAGTAAGCTGGCAAGAGCTGTAGAAGCCGTGGCTAAACGCCCGCAGCTTCAGGAACGCATTACATCAACCATTGCAGATAGTATGGTGGAAACACTTAATCCGCATGGCGTGATGATTGTCGTTGAAGCAGAGCATATGTGTATGACTATGCGCGGAGTGAAAAAGCCAGGCGCTAAAACAGTGACCTCAGCAGTCCGCGGCACATTTGCAAATGATGCAGCCGCAAGAGCAGAAGTGCTTTCCTTTATTAAAAACGACTAATTCAATAGATGGAAGGTGAACAAAATGAGTGAAAATAAAGCATCTGATTTTGTGGTGATTAAAGCCATTGATAATGGTGTAAACGTCATCGGCCTGACAAGAGGCTCTGATACAAGATTTCACCATTCCGAGAAACTCGATAAAGGTGAAGTGATCATTGCACAATTTACTGAGCATACGTCAGCGATCAAAGTAAGAGGCGATGCTGTCATTCAAACAAGCTTCGGCGAAATTCAAAGCGAAGCAAAGAAATAAAGAACTTGTAGCACTTGATAGCATAAAAGTGAGAGCTGATATGGTATAATAAATCTCTATACAATGTGCAGGTCTACATATGAAACTGTAATTTTTGGGACAAGGGTGATATCTTTGCAAGACATCTACGGAATTTTATCTAATCTAAATATAAAATTAAATAAAAAGCTTTCTCATCCTTATTTGGCGAAGCATTTACGCGCACCACTCATCGATGAAGATAAGCTCCTTCTTTTTCATGCAATGTTTGAAGAAGCTCAAATTGATGCAGAGAAAAAAGAAAATTATATTTTAACGGCGATGCTTGTGCAAATTGCCCTTGATACCCATGACGAAGTCACAACTGCTGCAGCCATCAAGCAAGACGAATTCAAAAATCGTCAGCTGACCATCCTGGCAGGAGACTATTTCAGCGGTCTCTATTATTCTCTTCTCTCTGACATGAAAGACATTTATATGATCCGCACGCTCGCTACGGCGATCAAAGAGATCAATGAACATAAAATTAGACTGTATGACCGGTCCATTCAAGATGCAGCGCACTTTTACAAAAGTGTAGCTACAGTTGAATCTGCGCTTTTCCAAAGGATTTCTGAGCACTTTCAATTAACGCATTGGAATGAGATTGCAAGTCGTTTTCTTGTTTATAAACGCTTCATGAAACAAGCAGAAAATGACAAACATTTAAAACTTTTTTTGAACGATCGTTATACGGACGCCTATTCATGTTTTGACAATTTTGAGAATGAAGGCTATGAAAAGGCCAAACGACCGATCAAGGAGCATCTTGTGTCATTTCCGGTCGTTCAAAAAGAGCTATTAAATCGCTTGGATCATATGAAAAATGAGCCTGCGTACCATCAGAAAGTGGAAGAAGGGTAAGTCATGCAGCAATCAAAAGAACAGCGAGTACACGGTGTATTTGAAAAAATTTATAAAAACTATGATCAAATGAACTCTGTCATCAGCTTTAAACAGCATAAAAAATGGCGCGATAAAACAATGAAACTTATGAATGTGCAAAAAGGGTCTAAAGCATTAGATGTATGCTGCGGGACAGCCGATTGGACAATTGCGCTTGCAGATGCTGTTGGGGAAAAAGGCGAGGTCAAAGGCCTTGATTTTAGTAAAAACATGCTGAGTGTTGGAGAAACGAAGGTGAAGACTGGGGGCTACAAACAAATTGAATTGCTTCATGGCAATGCGATGGAGCTCCCTTTTGAGGATAACTCATTTGATTATGTCACCATTGGTTTTGGACTTAGAAACGTTCCTGATTATTTAACGGTGTTAAAGGAAATGACAAGAGTAGTGAAGCCTGGCGGAATGGTCGTCTGTCTTGAGACTTCACAGCCTGAGATGATCGGTTTTAAACAGGGCTACTACATCTATTTCAAATACATTATGCCGCTCTTTGGTAAACTGTTTGCCAAAAGTTATCAGGAGTATTCATGGCTTCAAGAATCAGCCAAAACGTTCCCTGGTATGAAAGAGCTGGCGGCTCTATTCGAAGAGGCCGGGTTGTCTGATGTCTCGTATCATCCATTTACAGGCGGTGTAGCAGCAACACATATCGGAAAGAAGCTTTGAATAAACGATATTTGGGTGAAGATAATGAAACTAAAAGCAATGATCTCTTTTTTAAATCATGATATCGATATAATTGAAAAAGAGCTTGAACAAACAGTTCGCTCTGATTATGCATTATTAAGTGAAGCAGGTCTTCATTTGCTGCAAGCGGGCGGAAAACGAATCCGCCCCGTTTTTGTTCTCCTTTCAGGCATGTTTGGTGACTATGACATTAATAAAATTAAATATGTTGCCGTTGCCCTCGAGCTGATTCATATGGCATCACTTGTTCACGATGATGTTATTGATGATGCAGAGCTGAGAAGAGGCAAACCAACGATAAAGGCAAAATGGGATAACAGAATTGCCATGTACACAGGGGATTATATGTTTGCGAGATCACTTGAATACATGACAAAAATCAATCACCCAATGGCACATGAAATTTTGTCAAAAATGGTCGTCGAGCTTTGTCTTGGTGAGATAGAGCAAGTGAAAGATAAATATAATATGGAACAAAACCTCCGTACATATTTAAGAAGAATCAAACGAAAAACAGCCTTGCTCATTGCAGGCAGCTGTCAATTAGGCGCCATTGCAGCAGGTACAGATGAAAAAACACATAAAGCCCTCTATTGGTTTGGATACTATGTCGGCATGTCTTATCAAATCATTGATGATGTCCTTGATTTCACATCAACTGAAGAAGAGCTGGGCAAGCCTGTCGGAGGAGACCTTTTACAAGGGAATGTCACACTCCCAGTCTTATATGCACTGAAAAATCCGACACTAGAAGGTCAATTGAAGCTGATCAATAGTGAAACGACGGAGAAGCAGCTGAAGCCTGTCATTGAAAGCCTCAAACAAACAGATGCGATCGACCGCTCGATGCGAGTGAGTGAAATGTATTTGAAAAAAGCTTTTGAACAGCTCGACAAACTTCCTCGAGGACGTGCGAGAACGTCACTCGCCTCCATTGCAAAATATATTGGGAAACGAAAATTCTAATCAACGTGATGTTGATTGGTTTTTTTGTGAAATTTTTTGTCAAAAATTGATTATTATAAAAAAAAATGATACGATCACTTTGTAACAATGTAAGCCTATACATACATAACGACGGGGTGGAAAACGTATATGGACAAAACATTTCTTATGGTCAAACCTGATGGTGTGGAAAGACAATTAATCGGTGACATTGTGTCAAGATTCGAAAAAAAGGGGCTTCAGCTTGTTGGTGCAAAACTAATGAGTATTCCAAAGGAAGTAGCAGAAACCCATTACGGAGAGCATAAAGAAAAACCGTTTTTCGGGGAATTGGTTGACTTTATTACGTCAGGACCTGTATTTGCAATGGTATGGCAAGGTGAACAGGTAGTAGACGTGACAAGACAGATTATCGGCAAAACAAATCCAAAGGAAGCGCTTCCAGGCACAATAAGAGGAGACTATGGATTGACTGTTGGGAAAAACATTATCCATGGGTCAGACTCACCAGAAAGTGCTGAAAGAGAAATTAACTTATTCTTCAAACAAGAAGAACTCACAAGCTGGGATCAAACCATCTCAAGCTGGATTTATTAAGATTCAAGCCAAGGTGTTCATCTAATGAGCACTTTGGCTTTTTTTATATTGAACTTTCTACACGAAATTTCGCATGAGAAGATACAAATTTTCGATAAAAACAGCTATACTAGGACAAAGATAGATGAGACAGGAGAGGACATTGATGGATCCATATCAAGTATTTGTTGGAAAATGGAAAAAACTAACCGGGGTTGATCTAAATTTATATAAAGAAGCACAAATGAAACGGAGATTAACATCACTTTATGATAAAAAAGGATATAAAGATTTTGAAGCATTCGCGGCCGCGCTTGAAAAGGACAGAGCATTATTAGATGAGACGATGGACCGCATGACGATTAATGTATCAGAATTTTACCGAAACTATCAGCGCTGGGAAGTACTTGATCAAAAAATCCTGCCGCTGCTTTCGAAAAATGGCGGCACCTTAAAGATTTGGAGTGCAGCATGTTCGACAGGAGAGGAGCCATATACACTCTCCATGCTGCTGTCAAGCCATCCTCTTGTGAAAGACTTCCAAATTATTGCAACTGATATTGATGATAAAGTTCTGCAGTCAGCTCAAAAAGGCAGATACCATGAACGCTCTCTGCAAGAGGTGCCAGATCATATCAAGCAAAAATATTTCACAAAAGAAGATTCTTCATTTTACACTGTGAAGGATGAGGTTCGAAAGCATATTCAATTTAAGAAGCACAACCTTTTAGCAGATCCATATGAAAAACAGCTTGACCTCATCGTCTGCCGAAATGTACTGATTTACTTTACTGAAGAGGCAAAAGAAGAAATTTACTTAAAAATGAGCAGCAGTTTAAAACAAAATGGCGTATTATTTGTTGGTTCTACAGAGCAAATTTTTCATCCAGAAAAGTTTGGACTGACATCTGCTGATACTTTCTTTTATCAAAAGAAGGGTATGTAGCTGACTTTTTAGTAGCAAGTGTGTTATTATATTTTTACTTAAAAGCGTTAATGCGATGAAGGGAGATTGAGTCATGAGGTACTTAACAGCAGGTGAATCACATGGTCCACAACTGACCACAATTATTGAAGGAGTTCCAGCGGGACTTTACATAGAGCAGGATGACATCAATTATGAATTGGCTAGAAGACAAAAAGGTCATGGCCGCGGAAGAAGAATGCAGATTGAAAAAGACCAGGCGAAAGTGTTAAGTGGTGTTCGCCACGGGAGAACATTAGGTTCCCCAATCGCACTTGTTGTTGAAAACAACGACTGGAAGCATTGGACAAAGGTGATGGGGGCAGAGCCGATCACGGAAGAAGAAGAAAGTGAAATGAAGCGTCAAATCTCCCGTCCAAGACCAGGACATGCGGATTTAAATGGGGCGATCAAATATGGACACCGTGATATGAGAAACGTATTAGAGCGCTCATCAGCCCGCGAGACAACGGTTCGTGTAGCAGCAGGTGCAGTAGCGAAACAAATTTTGGCTCACCTTGGAATCAAAGTGGCTGGTCACGTCCTTGAAATTGGTGGAGTAAAAGCAGCTCATACAGCATATGAGTCTATTGAAGATTTGCAGAAGGTAACAGAAGAATCACCTGTTCGCTGCTATGACAGTGAAGCAGGTCAGAAAATGATGGATGCAATTGATGAAGCGAAGAAAAACGGCGATTCAATTGGCGGAATTGTTGAAGTCATCGTTGAAGGGATGCCCGTTGGGGTTGGCAGCTATGTTCATTACGACCGTAAATTGGACAGCAAGCTTGCTGGCGCTGTACTTAGTATCAACGCTTTTAAAGGGGTTGAATTCGGTATTGGCTTCGAGGCAGCCTCTAAAAATGGCAGTGAGGTCCATGATGAAATCATCTGGGATGAAGAAAAGGGCTATTCGAGAAAAACAAATCGCCTAGGTGGTCTTGAAGGCGGAATGTCAACGGGTATGCCAATTGTCGTAAGAGGGGTTATGAAACCAATCCCAACGCTTTATAAGCCGCTTCAAAGCGTTGACATTGAAACAAAAGAACCTTTCTCTGCAAGTATTGAACGATCTGACAGCTGTGCTGTTCCTGCTGCAAGTGTTGTTGCAGAAGCAGTCGTTGCATGGGAAATTGCCAATGCAGTTGTGGAGCAGTTTGGCCTTGACCAAATCGACCGCATTAAAGAAAATGTTGAGAAAATGCGCCAGCTTCAGAGGGAATTTTAATGAAAACACTGGAAGTTAAGACGTCTTCAGCCACTTATCCTGTATTTATCGGTGATGGGATTAAACGCAATATCGTCGACTTGATAACTTCCACTGGGCATTCCTATACGAAGCTCTTAATCGTCACAGATGCAGCTGTTGATGCCATTTATGGTGATGAGATGGTTCGCTTACTTCAGCAGAAGTGGCCAGTGAACAAAGTGGTTGTGCCGAGCGGAGAGCAGTCGAAATCCTTTGCCGAATTTGAGCATATTCATACGAAAGCCATTCAATTTCAGCTTGATCGTTCCTCCTGCATCATTGCGCTGGGAGGCGGCGTGATTGGAGATTTGGCTGGCTTTGCTGCTGCCACTTATATGAGAGGCATTGATTTTATCCAAGTGCCGACGACGCTCCTGGCACATGATAGTGCAGTTGGCGGGAAAACAGGGATCAACCATCCGCTCGGTAAAAATTTAATCGGTGCGTTTCATCAGCCGAAAGCTGTGATCTATGATACTAGTATGCTTGAGACACTATCTCAAATTGAACGAAGATCAGGCTTTGCAGAAGTCATCAAACATGCACTGATTTCAAGTGAAGAATTTTTATCAGAACTCATGTCCATTCGTTCTTTGACGGATTTATCAAAAAGCGAGCTGGCACATATGCTGTATCAAGGCATTCAAGTCAAAGCGTCAATCGTTCAAGAAGATGAAAAAGAACAAGGTGTGCGTGCATTTTTGAATTTAGGCCATACACTGGGGCATGCCATTGAAGCAGAGTATGGATATGGCGCCATCACGCACGGAGATGCCATTGCAATCGGCATGCAGTTTGCGCTGTATGTGAGCGAAAAGCAGCTGGGGCTCAGCCTTAATCGTTTGGAACTAAAAGAGTGGATGAAAGAGCTTGGATTCCCTGTACAAGTCACACAAGATATTTCCACGAAAACATTTGTTGACCGGATGATTGGTGATAAAAAAGCAAGAGGCGGCAGTGTTCAATTTGTTTTATTAAAACAGGTTGGAGACGTCACCTTACAGTCTTTCACAAAAGGTGAGCTGCACTACTGGCTCGAAGAATGGAAACGGGAGGAGGGATGTCTATGATGTTTCGCGGGATACGTGGGGCTACAACTGTGATAGAAGATACAGAAACAGAAGTGTTAAACAAAACGAAACAGCTGCTAGAAGCGATCATTTCAAGAAACCAAGTAGATCCAGAACGTGTCGTGCAGATCTTGATTTCAGCTACACAAGATATTCACTCCGTTTTTCCGGCAAAAGCACTTCGTCAGTTTGAAGGATGGACATATGTACCGGTTACTTGCATGCAGGAACTGGACATTGATGGCGGTTTAAAGCAATGTATTCGTGTCTTAATGACTGTCCAGACAGATACAAAGCAGGAAGACATACAGCATGTATACTTGGAAGAAGCTGTGACGCTTCGCCCTGATTTACAGTTGACAAAAAACAAGGAATTATAATACGATATGAACAGCCGAAGTTTACACACAGGTGTAAACGGCATTGCAAGCTTAGAGAAGATGAGAATGAGACTAGGGTAGTTGAGATGAGTAGAGTTGAGCAGAGATACGATACTTCTATTTAATCATACTGCCTAAAAGAGCAACCCTCTTTTAGGCTTATTTCGTATACTCATACAAACCCTCTATATGTCCCCTCATTCTCCTTAATCCCATTTAAGGAGTGTGCTTATGAATTCCCAATCAAACCTGACTCAATTTTTAAAGGACAGTGAGTCCTACAAAACGATCCCAATTGTTGAAACCATTACAGTCGATACGCTCTCACCGATTCAAATTGTTGAAAAACTCAAACAAGATATTGTGTATTTGCTAGAAAGCAAAGATGAGTCTTCCAGCTGGTCGAGATATTCCTTCATTGGATTGCACCCATTTTTAACCTTACATGATGACCAAAACAAATACGTTGCACGTGACGCTGCGGGGCAGGAAGTCATGCAAAAGCAAGAGCTGAAAGAACTGCTGGATTGGATGAAAGAGCAATATCAAATCAAAACGCCAGATATTGATATCCCATTTACAGGCGGGGCTGTTGGGTACTTAAGCTACGATCTGATCCCAAACATTGAACCTTCTGTCAGGCCTCACCGAAGCGCATCGACGACAGAAAATTGCACATTATTTGTCTGCCAAACGATGATTGCCTTTGATCATGAAACAAATCATGTTCATTTTATCCAATACACTCAGCTGGCCGGACATGAAACAGAAGACGAAAAAATTCGAGCTTACAAAGAAAATCAAAAACAGCTTGAACAGATGATTCACAAGCTCCATTCAAAGGTTGATATGAAAGAACTGATTTTATCAGGGAATATGAATGAGCCGCCATCCTTTGAACATGTGACGTCAACCTATGAAAAAGCGCAATTTTTAAAGGATGTAGAAAAAATCAAAGAATACATTCGAGCGGGTGACATTTTTCAAGGCGTACTCTCGCAGCGATTTGATATCCCTGTATCAGTGAGTTCATTTGAGTTATACCGCGTGCTTCGCATTGTGAATCCATCTCCTTACATGTATTTTATGAAATTAAAAGATCGTGATTTAGTCGGCAGCTCGCCAGAACGATTAATCCATGCCAAAAATGGGCATTTAGAAATTCATCCTATTGCTGGCACAAGAAAACGAGGAACAACAAGAGAAGAGGATGCTGAACTAGCAAGAGAGCTGCTTGAAGATGAAAAGGAAAAAGCCGAGCATTACATGTTAGTGGATCTTGCCAGAAATGATGTAGGCCGTGTGGCAGAATACGGCAGTGTGTCCGTACCAACCTTTACAAAAGTAGTGAACTTCTCTCATGTCATGCACATCATCTCTATTGTGACAGGAAAGCTAAAGCGGGATACACATCCAGTTGATGCGCTCATGTCCGCATTCCCAGCAGGCACATTAACAGGTGCCCCGAAAATAAGAGCGATGCAATTATTAAATGAAATGGAGCCTGAGCCAAGGGAAACGTATGGCGGCTGTATTGCTTATATTGGATTCGACGGCAATATCGACTCCTGTATTACGATTCGTACGATGAGCGTCAAAAATCAGACCGCTTCTATACAAGCAGGCGCCGGCATTGTGGCTGATTCTGTCCCGGAAAATGAATGGGAAGAGACTTGTAACAAGGCAGGAGCACTTCTGAAAGCCATTCAGCTTGCGGAACATATTTTCTCAGAAAAGGAGAGTGTGCAGGATGAATCACCGACTATCAGCTCTTGTTAATGGAGGCTTTCTATCAGAAAATGAAGCAAATAAACTCATGCATGATATGATGAGCGGCTTTTTAACAGATGCTGAAGTCGCTGCAAGTCTCTCGATTTTAGCGCATAGAGGAGAAACCGCTGAAGAAATGACGGGTTTTGTGAAAGCCATGAGGCAAAATGCAGCACCAATGGAACGAGCGCTTGATGTTGTAGATACTTGCGGCACAGGAGGCGATGGACTCTCCACCTTTAATATATCAACTGCCGCTGCCATTGTCGCTTCCGCTGCTGGAGCCAAAATCGCCAAACATGGAAATCGATCAGTTTCTTCTAAAAGCGGGAGTGCCGATGTACTAGAGTGTCTTGGGATTCATATTCAATCCACACCAGAAGAAACAAGAAGACAAATACAAGAGAAAAACATGGGCTTTTTATTTGCTCCATTGTATCATTCATCTATGAAACAAGTAGCCGCAGTCCGCAAGCAGCTCGGCTTCCGGACGGTATTTAATCTCTTAGGACCGCTTTGCCACCCAATGCAAGCCAAAAAGCAAATCATCGGTGTCTACTCAAAGGAAAAGGCAAAATTAATGGCAAAAGCCCTTGCACCGTTAGAGCCAGAACATGTGCTGTTTGTTTGCGGAGAAGATGGACTGGATGAATTAACGATTACAGCAAATTCATATGTGATTGAACTTAAAAAAGATGTCATGACAGAATATACACTCAATCCAGAAGACTTTGGGCTGCAAAAAGGATACTTATCAGATATTCAGGTCCAATCACCGGAAGAGAGTGCTAAATTGATTCAGAATATATTGAATCATCAAACAGGAGGGGCACCGCTTCATATTACAGCCCTGAATGCTGGAGCCGCTTTATATGTCGCAGGGAAGTCAGAAAGCCTCATGGCCGGAACATTAAAAGCGATTGAAACGATTAAAAACGGCGCAGCCAAAGAACAATTGGCTCGTTTAAAACAAAAAACGAGAGAGGAAGAGATCTATGCTTAATCAAATCATTGCCCGCAAAAAAGAACATATCCAAACATTGCAGTTACCAGTAGATGGACACTTTGAAAGACGATCATTTAAAGAAGCACTCATGAATCCTCATCGCTCAATTGGTCTAATTGCGGAGGTGAAAAAAGCGTCTCCTTCCAAAGGAATCATTCAACCGAATTTTGATCCTTTACAAACAGCAAAAGCTTACGAAAAATCAAACGCTGATTGCTTATCTGTTTTAACGGATGAACCGTTCTTTCAAGGGAAAAACGAATACTTATCCCTCATTAAAAAACACGTAGATCGTCCAATTTTAAGAAAAGATTTCATCATTGACTCCATACAGGTAGAAGAGTCAAGACGTATAGGGGCAGATGCCATTTTATTAATTGGAGAAGTACTTGAGCCGCAAAAGCTGCAAGAGCTCTATGCTGAAGCGAAAGAGAAAGGCCTTGATGTCCTTGTCGAAGTACATGCAGCAGATACACTGGAAAATATTTTAAAGTTGTTCACTCCTGAAATCATTGGAGTGAACAACCGGAATTTAAATACATTTACAACAACAGTTGAACAAACAAAAGAGATCGCACCCCTCGTTCCAAACGATGTCTTACTAGTGAGTGAGAGCGGTATTCAAACATTTGATGATCTGACCTTTGTGAAGAAACATGGAGCGGGTGCAGTTCTTGTAGGAGAATCATTAATGAGAGAACAATCACAAGAAAAAGCCGTTCAAACATTGTTTGGAGAATGAACAGGATGAAGCCTTATGTAAAATATTGCGGGGCAGTATCACAAGATGATGTGGAATGTATTGCGCAATCTCACGCAGATGCCATTGGATTTATTTTTGCTCCAAGTAAAAGACAAGTCCAGCCAGATCAAGTGAAACAATGGCTCATCCATACAAAGTGTGAGAAAAAAATTGCCGGTGTATTTGTAAATGAAAAGATCGAAAAAGTGTGTGAGATCACAAAACATATACCTTTAGATATCGTACAGCTTCATGGAGATGAAACGCAGGATGACGCTAAAGAAATCAAACAACAAACAGGGGCTGTCGTTTGGAAAGTGTTCCACCACGAATCCAATATCACAAACACGCTTGAAAAAATGACGGCATTTGCGCCTGTTGTCGATGGCTTCCTTATTGATGCGAAAGTAAAAGGGATGAGAGGCGGCTCTGGAACAGCTTTTGCTTGGGAGACGGTGCCTGCATACGTTAAGCATGCAAAACGGCTGGAGAAAACTTGCATAATTGCAGGCGGTATCACACCAGAAACGATAGCAGAGCTCCTTGCCTATGGTCCAGAAGCGATCGATCTTTCAAGCGGAATAGAAGAAAACGGGAAGAAAAGCAGCGCTAAGATCGAAGCGCTCGAAGAAAGGATGTTAAATGATGTACGCATATCCAAATGAGATTGGCAGATACGGAGAATTCGGAGGGAAATTTGTCCCGGAAACGCTCATGCAGCCACTTGCAGAAATCGAGCAGGCATTTCGTGAATTAAAAGAAGACCCTGCTTTTCAAGCAGAATATGTATCACTACTTCGAAACTATTCAGGCAGACCAACTGCGCTTACATATGCTGACCAATTATCAGCATACCTCGGCGGCGCAAAAATCTATTTAAAAAGAGAAGATTTAAACCACACGGGTGCTCATAAAATTAACAATGCGCTTGGTCAGGCCCTGCTTGCGAAAAAAATGGGGAAATCAAACATCATAGCAGAAACAGGCGCGGGGCAGCACGGAGTAGCTGCTGCAACGGTGGCCGCAAAGTTCGGGTTATCCTGCACGGTATTTATGGGAAAAGAAGATGTGGAAAGACAATCACTCAATGTCTTTCGAATGAAACTGCTTGGCGCTGAAGTTATACCTGTCACAAGCGGGAATGGCACACTAAAAGATGCAACCAACGAAGCCATCCGCTATTGGGTTCAGCACTGCAGTGATCATTTTTATATGATTGGCTCCGTTGTAGGCCCTCATCCGTATCCTCAAATCGTCAGCGAGTTCCAGCGGATGATTGGTGATGAAGCAAAAGAGCAGCTGCTTGAAAAAGAAGGAAGGCTTCCTCATAAAGTCATTGCCTGTGTTGGCGGCGGAAGTAATGCCATTGGAATGTACCGAGCATTTTTAGATGAAGAGGTAGATATCATTGGTGTAGAGGCAGCTGGAAAAGGAATCGATACGCCGCTCCATGCTGCAACCATCACGAAAGGAACCAAAGGAGTGATCCATGGGTCTTTGACATATTTAATCCAAGACGAATTTGGCCAAATTATTGAGCCATATTCTATTTCCGCTGGTTTAGATTATCCGGGAATTGGACCAGAGCACGCATATTTACATGCGAGCGGGAGGGTTCAATATGTGAGTGCAACAGATCAAGAAGCACTAGATGCCCTAAAACTGCTGACTGAAAAAGAAGGAATACTTCCAGCAATTGAATCTGCACATGCGTTAGCCAAGGCGTTTGAGATAAGCAAGACGATGAATGAAGATGAAATCATTCTTGTCTGCCTGTCAGGAAGAGGCGATAAGGATGTGCATACATTAATGAACGTGCTCGAAAGTGAGGGGAAAACAAAATGATTAGATTTCAATTAGAGCAAGGCGAAAAATTATTTATCCCATTTATCACAGCTGGAGATCCGTCAGAAGACATCACGATTGATTTAGCTATCTCCCTTCAAGCAGCCGGTGCACATGCGATTGAACTCGGTGTTCCTTATTCCGATCCACTAGCAGACGGTCCTGTCATTCAAAGAGCCTCCAAAAGAGCTCTAAATCATGGCATGAATATCGTAAAAGCGATAGAATTAGCAGGGAAGATGAAAAAAAACGGTGTAAAAATTCCTGTAATTCTATTTACGTATTATAATCCTGTGTTACAATTAGACACAGAATACTTTTTCGCTTTACTGCGCAAAAATCATATTTCGGGACTCTTAACACCCGACTTGCCGTTTGAAGAGAGCAGCGAGCTGCAAAAGAACTGTCAAACACATGACATTTCATATATTTCACTCGTTGCACCAACAAGCAAGGAACGATTAGTAAACATTGTAGAGCAGGCAGAAGGTTTTGTGTATTGTGTTTCATCTCTTGGTGTAACAGGTGTCAGACAATCCTTTGACGCGTCAATTACAGATTTTATTCAACAAGTGAAACAGCTGAGTCACATACCGGTTGCGGTCGGTTTTGGCATCTCAACAAGAGAGCAGGTAGACTCAATGAATAAACTGAGTGACGGTGTTGTTGTCGGAAGTGCACTTGTGAAAAAAATTGAAGAGCTTCAAGAACAATTGCTGGCAAGTGATACACGTCAAGAGGCTTTAAGAGAATTTGAAACATATGCAAAAACATTTAGTCCCCTCTATTCATTCAAATGAGGTGAAACATTTTGCAAATCAAAGATCAATTAAAACAGCTAAAACCGTATCAACCTGGGAAACCAATTGAAGAGGTCAAAAAAGAATATCAATTAGACAAAATTGTGAAATTGGCTTCAAATGAAAACCCTTTTGGATGTTCTGTACATGCAAGAGAGGCAATACAAGCTGAGCTCGAACATCTAGCGATTTATCCGGATGGATACAGCGCAAGTTTAAGAACGGAGCTTGCTGAGTTTCTTCAAGTAAGTGAAAAACAATTAATTTTCGGGAACGGCTCAGATGAACTTGTGCAAATTATTGCGAGAGCATTCCTTGACCAACATACAAATACCGTCATCCCATCTCCATCTTTTCCGCAATATCGTCACAATGCAGTGATTGAACATGCTGAAATTCGAGAAGTGCCTCTTTTAGAAGGGGGAGCTCACGATCTGAAGGGCATGCTGGATGCGATCGATGAAAATACGAAGGTTGTCTGGGTATGTAATCCAAATAACCCGACAGGAAATCATTTGTCAGAATCTGAGATTGTGGCGTTTTTAGACGAAGTGCCAGCTCACGTGCTTGTTGTACTAGATGAAGCGTATTTTGAGTACGTTCGTGCGGAAGATTTTCCAAACAGTTTATCTTTATTACACAATTATCAAAATGTCATTGTACTTCGAACGTTTTCTAAAGCATATGGACTTGCAGCGCTTCGAGTAGGCTACGGAATTGCATCAGAAGAGCTGATTACTGCCATTGAACCAGCGAGAGAGCCGTTTAATACTAGCCGTATCGCTCAGGCAGCTGCTCGTGCAGCGATCAAAGATCAAGATTTCATACAATCATGCAGACAGAAAAACGAAGCAGGTCTCAAGCAATATCAAGATTTTGCTGACCGTTTTGGACTATATATCTATCCATCTCAAACAAACTTTGTGCTGATTGATTTTAAAAGAGATGCAGATGAATTGTTCAATGCATTATTGAAAAAAGGTTACATTGTTCGTTCCGGTAAAGCACTTGGTTTTCCGACTTCTTTACGTATTACCGTCGGAACAAAAGAGCAAAATGAAGACATTCTAAGCACACTTGCCGATTTACTGCAAGGCATTCGTGCGTAGCATAACCATAAAGTCATATCCTAAGGCAGGATATGGCTTTCATTGTACCAACCTCAATACATATAAGCTGTTGAAATAGGTTGTTTAATTTTCGCGAAAAATCAGGTGATGAATATGAATGATGCAAACGAAACAATATTAATCGCTGGACTCGGTTTAATTGGGGGATCCATTGCACTCTCGATTAAAAAAGAGTATCCTCATAAAAAAATTGTAGGATTTGATGTTTCCAAAGAGCAAATGGTTGCTGCAACGAAGCTGGGAATTATTGATGCAACAGCTGATTCGTTTTTGGCTGGTTTAGAAGAATCTTCGACCATTATTTTGGCAACACCTGTCCAGCAAACAGTAAAGATGCTTAGTGATATTGCAGACTCTGGAATTGAAAGAGAGCTCATAATCACTGATGTCGGCAGCACAAAGCAAAAGGTCGTCCATTTTGCTGAAAAAGCGCTGCCTGAGCATTACCAATTTATTGGTGGACATCCAATGGCAGGCTCTCATAAGTCAGGTGTTATTGCAGCAAAAGACTTTTTATTTGAAAATGCGTTCTACATTTTAACGCCTGCAAAGGAAACAAACCGCCAAGCTGTTGATCGGTTGATGGATTTGTTAAAGGGGACAAATGCTCATTTCATCGAGATGACACCAGAAGAACATGATGCTGTGACAAGTGTAATTAGCCATTTTCCTCATATTGTTGCAGCCAGCCTTGTGCATCAAGCACATCATTTTGAAGAACAATTCCCACTTGTTAAACGGTTTGCGGCTGGAGGCTTTCGTGATATCACACGGATTGCTTCAAGCAATCCTGCAATGTGGCGGGATATCCTGCTGCACAATAAACACAAGATTTTAGACCGATTCCATGAATGGAAAAAAGAGATTAACCGCATTGAAACCTTCGTAGAGCAAGAAGATGCTGAAGGATTGTTCTCTTATTTTCAAGATGCAAAGGAATATCGTGATGGACTGCCTCTAAGGAAAAAAGGAGCCATTCCTGCCTTTTATGATCTGTATGTCGATGTTCCGGATCACCCCGGGGTCATATCGGAGATTACAGGGCATCTAGCAAGTGAAAACATTAGTATTACAAATATCCGTATTATTGAGACGCGGGAAGACATTAATGGGATTTTACGCATTAGTTTTCAAACAGATGACGACCGCAAGCGTGCAGAAATCTGTATAAAAAATAGAGCGAATTACGATACATTTTATGCTGACTGAGGTGACAAACATGAAAATTCATAAAAAAGCTCCTATGAATGGAGAAATTCATATCCCAGGTGATAAATCTATTTCACATAGATCAGTGATGTTTGGTGCAATTGCTGAAGGGACCACAGTAGTGAAAAACTTTCTTCCTGGAGCTGACTGTTTAAGTACGATTGATTGCTTTAGAAAGATGGGCGTTGAAATTGAACAAAAAGGGACAGATGTTGTCATTCATGGTAAAGGACTGAAAGAGCTCAAGGAGCCGTCTGACATTCTCGATGTTGGCAATTCTGGTACAACCATTCGATTAATGATGGGAATATTAGCTGGTTGTGAGTTTCACAGTACACTAATTGGTGATGAGAGTATTGCCAAAAGACCCATGAAACGTGTGACGGGTCCGCTTAAACAACTAGGAGCCAAAATAGACGGCAGAGCAAATGGCGAGTATACACCACTGTCTATTCGTGGCGGTCATTTAAAAGGCATATCTTATGAGTCTCCGGTGGCAAGTGCACAAATTAAGTCGGCTGTCCTTTTAGCTGGGCTGCAAGCAGAGGGTACAACAACATTAACTGAACCACATAAATCAAGAGATCATACAGAAAGAATGCTCTCTATGTTTGGTGTAAAACTAGATGAAGATGAACAAAGTGTTTCTATTGAAGGCGGCCAGACATTAACAGCAACAGATATATTTGTTCCTGGAGACATCTCTTCAGCTGCATTTTTCCTTGTAGCTGGATCAATCGTTCCTAACAGCCGGATTGTCTTAAAAAATGTCGGGCTAAACAAAACAAGAACAGGTATTATTGATGTGCTGAAACTTATGGGTGCAAATCTTGAAATCAATGAAGTAGATGCCAAAGGCGGAGAACCGTATGGTGATTTAACGATTTCTACTTCATCATTAAAAGGGATTGAAATTTCTGGTGACATGATTTCAAGACTCATCGATGAAATTCCGATTATTGCACTTCTTGCGACCCAAGCAGAAGGAACAACGATCATTAAAGATGCTGCTGAGTTAAAAGTTAAAGAAACTAATCGAATTGATACAGTCGTATCAGAACTTAAAAAACTCGGTGCTGATATTGAAGCAACAGATGATGGTATGAAGATTCATGGTAAAACTACGCTTCAAGGCGGCGCAGTCGTCTCCAGCTACGGAGATCACCGTATCGGTATGATGCTGGGAATTGCCGCATGTGTGACAAAGCAAGCAATTGAGATTGAAGATACAGATGCTGTTCGTGTCTCATACCCGAATTTCTTTGAACACATTGAATATTTAACGAAAACAGTCTGAGGAGGTCCTCAGGCTTTTTCTTTCCTTTTGCATATTTGTCAGAAATATAGCATAGCTTGTCTCAAGGTGAAACCTTGAAAAAAACATTTTGTCCGATAAAAATAGTGTCTGCAGTTTACAAATCATCAGTTTCTTATAGGATGAAATGAAAAACAGTCTTTAAAACACAAAAATGGGTTCATTTTAAAAGAGCAACATATTTGCTGGATGTGTACCTGTCGATTATGATATGAAGTAACAATAGTTTAGGTTTTTGGAAACAGAAAGGAACGGTTTGATTTGAATAGTTCATTACAAGAAGCCATAAAATTAGTTGAGGCGGGTGAGACTGAAAAAGGACTCCAAACACTTGCTCAAGCAGAGAAGCATTTGCATGATGAAGAAAAGGCGCAAGCGGCTCAATTATATTATGATTGGGGAGATATCGATAAAGCACGGTATCTCATCAGTGATTTACATGATTTATATCCAGAGGAAACAGGTTTAACGTGTTTTTATGCAGAGCTGTTGATTGACTCTGATGAAGAAGAGAAGGCGATTTCAGTATTAGAAACGATTCCTGAAGATGATGATGCGTACCCAGAGAGTTTATTGTTAATGGCAGATTTGTATCAAATGCAAGGACTATTTGAAGTCAGTGAACAAAAGCTTTTAAAAGCGAAAGAACTACTTCCGAATGAAGCCATCATCGATTTTGCATTAGGTGAGTTGTATTTTTCTCAAGGCCTTTCAAAGAAAGCGGCCGATTATTTCTACAAAGTGGCAGATCAACAGCATGAGGTTGGCGGTGTCAATGTGTATCAGCGGCTCGCTGAATCGCTCAGCACAGCTGGAGAATTTGAGGATGCACTTGAATGGTACGAAAAGGCAGTAAAAGATCAAGCAGACCCGAATACTCTTTTTGGCTACGGATTTACAGCAATGAGGGCTGGCAGAACGAAAACAGCCATTCAGCAGCTTACAGAACTGAAAGATATTGATCCGTCCTATTCGTCACTATATATGCCTTTAGCGAAAAGTTATGAGGAAGAAGGACTATATCACGAGGCTTTAGAAGTAGTAAAAGAGGGTATTAAAGTTGATGAGTATAACAAAGAATTATATTTATATGGTGCCAAGATTGATTTGAAAAATGGGGATTCAGAAGATGCGAAAAAACTGCTTCAAGAAGCACTTGCTCTCGATCCGGGTTATATTGAAGCAGTTCAAACATTGCTGGCGATCTATTTAAATGAAGAGCTGTTTGATGAAATTCTGGATGTT
This sequence comes from Bacillus sp. I-2, assembly GCF_001974945.1. Classification (NCBI taxonomy): domain Bacteria; kingdom Bacillati; phylum Bacillota; class Bacilli; order Caryophanales; family Bacillaceae; genus Bacillus; species Bacillus sp. I-2. Next base: position 243,681 of record NZ_LZRW01000045.1, read on the forward strand.
ATTAAAGAGGTTAAAAGCTTTGGGGAAGATGATCCAAAATGGAATTGGTATGCTGCATCTGCTTCTGTCGGGCGAGAAGAATACAAAGAAGCGGCCGAATATTTCAAGCTTGCCCTGCCTGATTTTGATGAGGAACGTGACTTTTTATATGAATACGCTTCGTTCCTTTTAGAAGAGGGCAGACAAAAAGAAGCATTGCCGTTATTACGCAAAGTTCTAGAGAAAGATGGTACGAATGAAGAAATTGAAGAAACGATTTTAAGAATTGAAGACGAAATTTCCTTATAGTTTGCAGGAATGAAGAACTGGTTTGTTGAATAATTCATGTATAGCAATTTAATTTACGATAGAGGAGGGAATAACATGCAGACCCCTGTTTCTGTCAATGAAAAAAAGGAATTTATCCGGTGGTTCTTAAACCATTATCAGCTAAAGCGAAGAGAGTGTGTTTGGATATTAAATTATTTAATGAGTCACGACTCTTTGATGGAAAAGGTTCATTTTGTAGAGCAAGCAGAATTTTGCCCAAGGGGAATCATCATGTCAACACACTGTGTGGATGAAGTTCCCTTTAGATTTTATAAAGAAAACATCATGACGACAGATGCTGAAAAGTCATTTCATGATATTCGTTTGAATAAACAGCAGGATTTGTTTATTCAATTGAATTTCCGTTCTGCTTATCGTTCGCCGGAATATGCAGCTGTTCTTGAAACAAATCCTCATATTCCAAAGGATCTTTATGAGAACGAAAAAGATAAGGATCTTGCTGAGAAAGTGCTTGAGCACTCAATCGCAACTTTCCAAAAAGAACGACTCATGAAAGAGATAGATGAAGCACTTGACCGTCATGATCAAGAAACATTTAATAAGCTGGCAAAAGAATTAAGCCTATTGTCATAAACTGAACGAATAAGCCTTGCCCTATACAGGCAGGGCTTATGTCATGAAAGAGGGGAAATGGATGAAGTTTCAAGCAGAGGACGCGGATCGCTTTTTGCAATCTAAAGCTTACATTGATACCGCTATCATTCCATTAGTTGGGATTGATGCGGATCAAATGAAACAAACCGTGTCTTTAGGAGAGTTTACTATTCTTGTAGCAGATGAACTTGAAAGACAGTTAAAAGGGCGGGTTTTTCTTTTTCCGCCACATACATATTTGGAAGTGAGTGACCGGAAACCAGAAGACATACTCACAATGAAGCAGTCGCTCAAAGATCATTTTCAGCATGTCATATTGATCACATCTGATCACAAGTGGAAAGAGCATGCTGAGATCAGTGAATTGCTATTTTTGCTCAAGCCGGTTCCGCTGGAGCATTTGAAGGTTGAATTAAAGCAAAAAGTCATTCAAGACAGTGTAGAACAAATTTTGAACTTTTTGTTACAAAAATGGAACCCTTCATAAAAACCCTTACATTTGCATTGTACATAGCTTTTTAGGATGTTGACCTTGTGAATAGATTGATATATTATGAGGGTGTCCTAGTTTTATGAAATTTTTTCTAATTCAGTTATAAAGTAGCTGACGACCTGAGGGGGGGAGAAAAAAATGAGCGAGAAGAGACATGGAGTGTCCAGGCGTCAATTTTTGAATTACACGTTGACCGGCGTGGGGGGATTTATGGCCGCTGGAATGCTCATGCCTATGGTTCGCTTTGCGCTTGACCCTGTGCTAAAAGGAACAGAGGATCAGGATATGGTTCAAGTTGTCAGTGTAGATGAATTGACAAAGGAACCGAAGCGCTTTGACTTTAAAATTGATCAAGTAGATGCATGGTACGAGTCAAAGGAATCTAGGTCAGCATGGGTGTACAAAGAAGGGGATGAAATTGTCGCTTTATCGCCAATTTGTAAACATTTAGGATGTACAGTGAACTGGAACAGTGATCCGAAAAATCCAAACAAATTTTTCTGCCCGTGCCATTATGGGCTGTACGACAAGGATGGTACAAACGTACCCGGAACTCCACCGCTTGCACCGCTTGACCATTATAAGCAGCAAGTGAAGGACGGATACCTCTATCTTGGAAAAGCTGTGCCGAAAGGGGAAGGGTAACGATGCTTAACAAGATTTACGATTGGGTAGATGAGCGGCTGGACATTACACCGATATGGAGAGATATTGCGGATCACGAGGTGCCAGAGCACGTCAACCCAGCACATCATTTCTCCGCTTTTGTGTATTGTTTTGGCGGTTTAACGTTTTTTGTGACAGTCATTCAAGTCCTTTCGGGCATGTTTTTAACGATGTATTACGTGCCGGATATTAAAAATGCCTGGGAATCTGTCTATTATTTGCAAAATGAAGTGGCATTTGGACAGATTGTCAGAGGGATGCACCACTGGGGTGCGAGTTTAGTCATTGTGATGATGTTTTTACATACGCTAAGGGTCTTTTTCCAAGGGGCGTATAAAAAGCCTAGAGAGCTGAACTGGATTGTTGGTGTGCTCATTTTCTTTGTGATGCTTGGACTTGGTTTTACAGGTTATCTTTTACCATGGGATATGAAGGCGCTGTTTGCGACGAAGGTTGGTCTTCAAATAGCAGAAGCAACACCTTTCATTGGTAAAGAGATCAAAACGCTGCTTGCAGGTCATCCTGACATTGTAGGGGCACAAACGCTGACGAGATTTTTCGCTATCCATGTCTTTTTCTTGCCAGCGGCATTATTTGGGCTGATGGCTGCCCACTTTATTATGATTCGTAAGCAAGGAATTTCTGGACCGCTATAAAATGCTGCGTTTGATGTATTTTCAATGAGGAGGGGATGACTTTGCATAGGGGAAAAGGGATGAAGTTTGTCGGAGATTCCAGAATACCGGCAGAAAGAAAACCTAACATACCTAAAGACTATTCCGAATATCCGGGAAAAACAGAAGCCTTTTGGCCGAACTTTCTTTTAAAGGAATGGCTTGTAGGTGCCGTTTTTTTAATTGGATTTCTTGTCCTAACTGTTGTTCATGCGCCTCCGCTTGAGCGGATGGCTGATCCTACAGATACTGGCTATATTCCGCTGCCAGACTGGTATTTCCTATTTTTGTACCAGTTATTAAAATATGAATTTGCTGCAGGAAACTTCACTGTCGTCGGCGCGATGATTATGCCTGGAATTGCGTTTGGTGCACTTTTGCTCGCACCATTTCTTGATTCAGGTCCAGAACGCAGACCGTATAGAAGACCAATTGCAGTCGGGATGATGATTCTTGCAGTCGGCGCAGCAACGTATTTAACGTGGGAGTCTGTTGCAACTCATGATTGGGAAGCAGCGGCAAAACAAGGTGAGATTAAGAAAGAAGCAGAGATTGATACTTCAGCTGAAGAGTATAAAATTTATCAAGAGCAGACATGTATCTCCTGCCATGGAGATAACATGCAGGGCGGAGCAGCCGGACCGTCACTCGTTGACAACGGTCTTTCGCCTGAGGAGATCGCTAAAATCGCTGTAGAAGGTAAAGGCAACATGCCGAAGGGTGTCTTTAAAGGCAGTGATGAAGAACTTGAGAAGCTCTCTAAATATTTATCTGAGGTCAAATCAAAATAATTCAGTTGTTTAAATGCAAGTACAAGGATATACTCAAAAGAGAAAAAGCTGGCGCTGTCAGCTTTTTTCTGATTTTAACAGATCGTGAGTGAAGAGACATATGAGATGGATTCAATATTTGCTAGCGACGCGCTACATGCTTGTGCTGGTTCTTATCATCAATTTCCTTGGCACTGTGTACGGCTACTATTGGTATATTCCGCAGCTCGTAGAGACACCGGCTGTCTTTTTAGCTTTTGTACCAGACAGTCCAACGGCCAGCTTTTTCTTTTTATTTGTATTACTTGCGTTTTTGATGAAACGAAATGCTCCTTATTTTGAAGCACTTGCTCTTGTGACCTTGATTAAATATGGGTTATGGGCGGTAGGAATGAATATCTTTGTGCTTTTATCTATTGATGATTTTCCGTGGGAAGGATACATGCTGATTGGGTCTCACTTTGCGATGGCGGTTCAGGCTGTATTGTTTGCGCCATATTATCGTTTTCAAATGCGTCATCTCGTGGTAGCAGGCGTTTGGATCTTACATAATGATGTAATTGATTATGTATTTGGTATGATGCCCCGTTATTCTATGCTGTCTGCTTACTCAAACGAGATCGGCTACGTGACGTTTTGGCTAAGTATTGCGGTTCTTCTTGTTTCGTATTATCTCGTTCTATCGAAAAAATCGGTCAAGCTGGAACTCCCTTAACAATGTTGGTCTAACCTTGTCCTTTTCTTCATACGCTGTAAGGAGAAGGGCTAGGAGGGACTTGCATGAAACGAAAGCCAATCGCGATGATTCTATTATTTTTTCTCGTATTACAGCCAGCAGTTGCTAAAGGTGAGGAAACAGCTGCTAACACGCTGCAAGAATTAACGGAACTATCAGATTCCATCTTTCAATTAACGAGACAAGCTAAATATGATGAGGCGTTACAAGTCGCATTGTATGTTGAAAAGACATTTAAAGCTGAGAATTGGCGTGGAACTTTGACGAATACGCAGATTCGGCAAATTACACTTGGCTATCAAGATATGATAAAAGGGCTGCCGCAGGATGAATTGAATGAGCGCGAAAAGCTTCGTTATGCCTCTCAATTTAGAATGCTGCTTGATGCGATCCAGTCGGATTCTGAGCCTCTTTGGGGTTCGCTGGAGAAGCCCATTATGGGGTCTTTTCCTACTTTGAAAAAAGAAGTAAAAGATCCAGAATCGACAACATTTTATGAAACTTGGAATGAGCTTGTTTCTTTATACGATATGATCTATCCAAGTTTAACCATTGATATTTCGCCTGAAAAGCTCCAGACGATTAAGCAGCACATGGAAGTGATTGAGCAAGGTGAGTTTTTAAAAGCATCAAGTGGGACAAAGCTTGAACGTCTCACGAAGCTGGAAGAGGATTTATCGAGTGTGTTTGCTCACGTCGATGAAGATGAAGCTGATCCATCGCTTTTATGGGTCATCTTAACAACCGGGAGTATCATTTTATTAACGTTAACGTATGTTGGATTTCGGAAATATCGTGCTGAAAAAGAAAAGAAGCAAAAACGTCAGGCTGATTATCCTAAATCATAAAAAAAGAAGCCCAAAACTGGTGCTTCTTTTTTAATGTGGATTGAGCGGCTTTTTGTGTTCATCTAATGTAAAGCCTTCACCGAGTACATCATGCACGTCACTGACAGATACAAACGCATGAGGATCGACTGAGGTCACGACACTTTTAAGGTGGACAAGCTCGTTTTTCGGAACGACGCAATAAAGAACGTTGCGCTCCTGCTTCGTATAGGAACCGACCCCTTTTAAGATGGTGACACCGCGCTCCATTTCATCCGTGATTTTCTTTTGAATGATGTCATCTTTTTCAGAGATAATCATGGCGCCTTTGGCAGCGTAAGCGCCTTCTTGCATGAAGTCAATGACCTTCGCAGCAACAAACACTGCAACAAGTGTATACATTGCTTCTTTATAATTTAAGTAGGTCAGAGAGATGGTAATGACGCATGCGTCGAAGATGAACATTGTTCGTCCCATTGCCACCTGATAATGCTTGTTGATCAGTCTTGCAATGATGTCCACACCGCCTGTTGTACCGCCGAATTTAAAGATGATTCCGAGGCCTGTTCCGATAAATACACCTGCAAAGAGGGCGGCTAAGGCTAAATCGTGCTGGAGGGGCATATGTATTTGAAAGCGCTGGAAGATGGCAAGAAAGACAGAAAGACTCACTGTTCCTACAATTGTATAAGTAAACATCGTTCTGCCGAGCATTTTCCAGCCTATAAAAAAGATCGGAATGTTTAAGACAAGGTTTGAAATAGATGGGTCAATGTGAAATAGAAAATATAAAAGCAGTGTAATACCTGTAAATCCGCCTTCCGCCAAATTGTTCTGCATATTAAAATGAACAAGACCGAAAGAAAAAATCGCAGATCCTATTAAAATAAATACGATATTTTTAAGACGAATTTCTTTTAGCAAGAGACCACTCCTTTTTTTGCTTAGACAGCGATAATATTATATGGTATGGGAGAGAAACAAGCAAACTGAGTCTTAAACATTTGTCAAATATTTATGATTTCGCTAACATGTAAGAGATGGATAGGAGGAAGAGCTTCATGACGAAAGAAAAAACGCTGCGTCACGTGCAGCAAGAAGTAGATGATTACATAGGACAATTTAAAGAAGGCTATTTCAGCCCGCTTGCTATGATGGCCCGCCTGACAGAAGAATTAGGGGAGCTGGCAAGAGAGGTTAACCATTACTATGGAGAAAAGCCGAAAAAAACAACGGAAACAGAAAAAAGCATGGAAGAAGAAATTGGTGATGTTTTGTTTGTGTTAACATGCCTCGCTAATTCACTTGATATTTCACTAGAAGAAGCACATGATCGTGTGATGCATAAATTCAATACAAGAGATAAAGACCGCTGGACGAAAAAAGAAGGGAAGTAGAGACGATGACGAACGAAACCATCAAAGTAGTAATCGCTGGAGCAAGAGGAAGAATGGGGATAGAGGCTGTGAAGCTGGCGGAAGAAACAGGCCATTTTGAGCTGGTGGCAGCACTTGATCACACGCATGAAGGAAAAAAATTATCTGATGTGATTCATACGACATCTAATGCACCGATTTATACGGATATTGATGTATGTCTTTCAGAAACAGCACCAGATGTATTAATTGATCTGACAACACCAGAAATCGGGAAAGTACATACAAAAAAAGCACTTGAACATGGCGTGCGTCCAGTCGTAGGAACAACTGGATTTTCAGAAGATGACCTAAAAGAGCTTCAGCAATTAACAGAAGAAAAGGGCATAGGCTGTATTATTGCACCAAACTTTGCTGTCGGTGCGGTCTTAATGATGAAATTTGCCAAAATGGCAGCGAATTATTTTCCTGACGTTGAAATCATTGAGCTTCACCATGATAAAAAACTAGATGCCCCAAGCGGTACGGGCTTAAAAACGGCTGAAATGATTGCAGAAGTAAGAGAAAGCAAAAAGCAGGGACATCCAGAAGAGAAAGAATTGATCGAAGGGGCACGAGGAGCTGATTATGATGGTATCCGTCTGCACAGCGTGAGACTTCCTGGCATGATTGCACATCAAGAAGTACTGTTTGGAATGGACGGACAGACGCTCACCATTCGTCATGATTCTTATAACCGTGCATCCTTTATGTCAGGCGTGAAGCTTTCAGTAGAGCAGGTCATGCACATTGATCAGCTCGTTTATGGTTTAGAAAATATCATCGACTAATAAGGAGTGGATTCCTGATGAACATTGCTTTAATCGCTCATGATAAGAAAAAAAGTGACATGATTCAGTTTGCCACCGCGTACCGTGATATTTTGGCAGATCATACACTTTACGCAACAGGTACAACAGGCTTGAGAGTGAAAGAAGCGACGGGGCTTCCCATTCATCGTTTCCAATCAGGACCACTTGGGGGAGATCAGCAGATCGGTGCTTTAATTGCTGATAATGCAATGGATCTTGTGCTCTTTTTTAGAGACCCGCTAACTGCGCAGCCGCATGAACCGGATGTATCTGCACTCATCCGGCTTTGCGATGTGTATACCATTCCATTAGCCACCAATATGGGAACTGCTGAAATTTTAGTCAGGAATTTAAATAAAGGTACGTTTGATTTTCGAGATGTAGCAAAAAACGGAGGAACAAATGAAACGACTTGATATCCTTGCATTCGGTGCCCATAGCGATGATGTAGAGATCGGAATGGGCGGAACGATTGCAAAATACGTAAAAAAAGGGGCGCGCGTCGGGATTTGCGACTTGACCCAGGCCGAATTATCTTCAAATGGAACAGTAGAGAGCCGCAAAGAAGAAGCAAAAGCCGCCGCCGCTATTTTAGGTGTCAGAGCGAGAATCCAGCTCACACTGCCAGATAGAGGGCTGTATCTAAATGATGAAGCGATGAAGGAAATTGCGGGCGTGATTCGAACTTACAAACCGAAACTGATTTTCGCTCCGTACCACCAAGATCGGCATCCAGATCATGGCCATGCGGGCTCACTTGTAGAAGAGGCCGCTTTTTCTGCAGGTATACATAAATTTGAAGATTCATACAAGCAGCCAGCGCATAAAATAAGCCAAATGTATTATTACATGATTAATGGGCACCATCGTCCAGATTTTGTGATCGATATTTCTGAGGAAATGCACCAAAAAATTGATAGCTTGCATGCGTATAAAAGCCAATTTGTTAAATCGGCAAACTCAGTAGAGACGCCTCTTGTGAACGGTTATATTGATTTTGTCAAAATGAGAGAGTCTATGTATGGAAGAGAAGTCAACAAAGCTTATGCAGAAGGGTTTATCACAAAGAAACCACTTTTGTTGGACGATGACTTACTTGGGGGGTAATTATGAAAAAACTGAAGGTCGGAATTACTTGTTATCCAAGTGTCGGCGGCTCAGGCATTATAGCCACGGAGCTTGGAAAACGTTTAGCTGAAAAAGGGCACGATGTTCATTTCATTACCTCTAGCATTCCGTTTAGGCTTAATAAAGTATATCCGAATATTTACTTTCATGAGGTGGATGTGAATCAATATGCAGTTTTTCAATATCCGCCTTATGACCTTGCGCTGGCAAGTAAATTGGCAGAAGTCGCAAAACGAGAAAAGCTTGATATTATTCACGCGCATTATGCAGTCCCGCACGCTGTCTGTGCGTTCTTAGCCAAACAAATGACTGGACACTCTGTGAAAGTCGTTACGACGCTTCATGGAACGGATATTACGGTTTTAGGCTATGATCCATCATTAAAGGAAGTGATCCGGTTCGCCATCGAATCATCGGACCGCGTAACAGCGGTGTCGCATTCATTAGCTGCGCAGACATACGATCTCATCAAACCTGATAAAAAGATTGATACGATTCATAATTTTGTTGATGAACGGGTGTATTTGCGTGAAGATCACGATTTGCTAAAGACACATTATGGTCTTTTACCGAACGAAAAGGTCATCATCCATGTTTCAAACTTTCGAAAGGTGAAACGGGTGCATGATGTGATTCATGTGTTTCAAAAGATTGCTGAACAGGTGCAGGCAAAGCTGCTGCTCATTGGTGATGGTCCTGAGAAATCGGTTGTATGCGAACTCGTGAAAAAATTAGGACTAACAGACCGAGTATTGTTTTTAGGCAAGCAAGAGAAGGTTGAGGAGCTATATTCAATAAGTGATTTGAAGCTGCTTCTTTCAGAGAAGGAGAGCTTTGGGCTTGTGCTTCTTGAAGCAATGGCGTGCGGTGTCCCTTGTATCGGTACGGATGTCGGCGGTATTCCAGAGGTCATTACACATGGAGAAACGGGGTTTCTTGTCTCGCTCGGCGATATAGACGGAGCAGCAAAGCACGCAGTGTCTCTGCTGAAAGACGAAGCGCTTCATGAAAAAGTGTCAGCGGCAGCTCAGTCTAGTGTTCAGGCTCATTTCTCCTCTGATAAGATTGTGAGTGAATATGAGAAGCTTTACCTAGAATTGATCGAAGGTGATGATGAAGATGAATGAACCATTCACACATGCGATCCCTATATTACATACACTGCACGAACATGGGCATCAGGCTTACTTTGTCGGCGGAGCGGTGAGAGATGTTCTATTAGGACGGGAAATCGGTGATATCGATATTGCGACAGATGCAACACCTGATAAGGTTGAGTCTTTATTTGAAAAAACAGTAGATGTCGGTAAGGAGCATGGCACTGTCATTGTGTTGCATGATGGTGTCAGCTATGAGGTCACGACGTTTCGAACGGAATCAGAATATGAAGATTTTCGCAGACCGAAAGAAGTGGCGTTTATCACGTCGCTTAAGGAAGATCTTTTAAGAAGAGATTTAACGATTAATGCGATGGCCATGGATATAAATGGGGAAATTATTGATCATGTAGGTGGTAAACAGGATATTAAGCGGAAACGAATTCAAACTGTTGGAGATCCTGCGTGCCGCTTTCAAGAAGATGCGCTTCGCATGATGAGAGCTGTCCGTTTTTTAAGCCAGCTTGGCTTTGAACTCGCTGATGAAACGGCTGAAGCTATGAAAAAGGATAAGCATCTGCTTGCCAACATATCAGTTGAGCGCAAAAAGATTGAAATGGAGAAGCTTTTAAAAGGCCGTCATTGTGAGCAGGCCATTCAAGTACTCATTTCAACCAAATTACATGAAGAATTGCCAGGTCTCAAAGAGGAGCGTCTTCATGAATCCTTTCAAGCCTTTCCATATTACTTACTGGATGGACTAGAAGAGGTATGGGGGGCTTGCATCCATTTGCTCGGCCTAGATGAAGCGGAGGCTGCGGCCTTCTTAAAAGAATGGAAGCTGTCAACCAAGCTTTTGAAAGAAGCAGTAGCCATTAGTAAATACGTTGATTGTGACTGGGATGCGGAAAACATGTTTGAAGCTGGTGAACACGTGCTCTTATCTAGTTTGAAGATCACACAGCTAAAACATGAGCGCCGCATTTTCTTTGATGAGCTGGAGGCAGCGAAGCGTTCTTATGATGCACTGCCGATTAAAAAGCTCCAAGACCTCGCTGTTTCAGGAAAAGATTTAATGGCATTTCGGCAAAAGTCGTCTGGGAAATGGATTGCAGAGGAGCTCAATTTTGTGAAAAAAGCCGTTTTGCAAAACCGTTTAGAAAACCGAAAAGAAGCCATAGAGGAGTGGCTTAAAGCATGCGATCCGCAATTAGAAAACGATTAATTGAACTATTTACAGCATCCAGCCAGGATTTTGTCTCAAGTCAGCAGATTTGTGATGAACTTGGCTGCTCCCGAACAGCTGTGTGGAAGCATATGGAGGACTTGCGAAAAGAGGGGTATGAGGTAGAAGCAGTTAGAAGAAAAGGATACCGTCTGCTTCGTAAACCGGACAAAATTAGTGAGGACGAAATTCTGTTTGGTCTGGAAACAGAGAGCTTCGGCAGGCATATTTACTTTCAGAAAGAAGTCGCTTCAACTCAGCTGATTGCCCATGATCTTGTCAATGAAGGTGCGCCCCACGGCACAATCGTTGTCAGTGATCATCAGACAAACGGAAAAGGGCGTCTTCAAAGAACGTGGCATTCACCATACGGGACAGGCATTTGGATGAGTCTTATTCTCCGGCCTGAGATCCCGCTGCATAAAGCGCCGCAAATGACGCTTTTGGCATCTGTAGCCATCGCAGAAGCGATTGCGCAGCAAACGGGACTCAATCCATCTATTAAATGGCCAAACGATATTTTGTTGAATGGAAAAAAGGTCGTTGGCATTCTGACGGAATTAAAAGCAGAAGCTGACCAGGTTCATGCGGTCATCATTGGGCCGGGCATTAATGTGAACCAAACAGCTGATGACTTCCCAGATGAACTAAAGGATGTCGCCACAAGTCTGCGAATGGAACTGAATGAAAAAGTGGATCGGGCTGCACTCATACAACAGATGATGTCCACTTTTGAGAAAAGGTATGACGATTACATGAAGCAAGGATTTGCGCCGATTAAACAATTATGGGAATCGTTTGCGATGACGATCGGTCAACATATTGTTGCCCGCACCGTCAATGGGCAATATACGGGGAAGGCGCTTGGCATCAATGAAGAAGGTGTGTTATTGCTTGAAACGGAGGACGGTATCCAAAAAATCTACTCCGCAGACATTGAGATCAAGTCAACTTGAGTGGAACACCCGGCACATTTTTGATATACTTCGTGTGGGCAGTATCTGCAAAGAACTGTACCTGTTAGGAAGAAAAATTCGATAAATTTCTGCCTTGATCCTAAGGGACTTGGACAGAGGGATGATTCGCCGCACATGAGAAATCAAAGCATGTGATGTGAGGCAAGCCATCTCCTCTCCAGAATGAGGAGGAACAAATGAAGACAAAGCTAGATTTTTTCAAAATGAAAGAACAAAACGAACCTATTGTGATGCTGACCGCATACGACTATCCAGCTGCAAAGCAAGCGGAAAAAGCGGAAGTCGACATGATCTTAGTTGGTGATTCACTTGGGATGGTTGTACTTGGACTAGATTCCACAGTTCAAGTCACGATGGATGACATGATCCATCACACAAAAGCAGTGAAAAGAGGCGCAAAGGACACATTTGTTGTGACTGATATGCCATTTATGTCTTACCATTATTCGTTAGAAGAAACAATGAAAAATGCAGCACGCATCATGCAAGAAAGTGGTGCCGATGCCCTAAAGCTAGAAGGCGGAGATGGAGTATTTGAATCCATTCAAGCTCTAACAAGAGGCGGAATTCCTGTCGTCAGTCATTTAGGCCTCACACCTCAATCAGTTGGTGTACTTGGCGGGTATAAAGTGCAAGGAAAAGACCACGAAAGTGCTCAAAAGTTGATTGAAGACAGCTTGAAATGTGAGGAAGCCGGTGCAATCGCTCTTGTGCTGGAATGCGTACCTGGCGAACTGACAAAACGAATTACCGATATGCTGAAGATTCCTGTGATCGGAATTGGTGCAGGAGCTGAGGCAGACGGACAAGTTCTCGTTTACCATGATGTGGTAGGATACGGGGTATCTAGAACACCTAAGTTTGTGAAACAATACGCGCAAATTGATACTGTTTTAGAAGAAGCGCTCATTCAATATACGAAAGAAGTAAAAGCACGCACATTTCCAGAGGACATGCACACGTTTCATATCAAAGAAGAAGTCCTTGATGGCTTATATGGGGGAATCAAAAAATGAACGTTGTCTCCCATATTCACGAGCTAAAAGAATTAATCAAGCAGCATCAAGAAAACCAGCATTCAATCGGCTTTGTCCCAACGATGGGCTTTCTTCATGAAGGACATCTGACGCTTGCGAAAGAGGCAAGAGGACAAAATGACATTGTCGTGATGAGTATTTTTGTCAATCCGTTGCAATTCGGACCAAATGAAGACTTTGAATCCTATCCAAGGGATATGGAAAGAGACCAGCGTCTTGCAGAAGCAGCAGGGGTGGATATTTTATTTACACCTGATGTGAAGGAAATGTACCAAAATGAACCATCTATTACGATGACGGTTCAAAAGCGGACGGATGTCTTATGCGGAAAAAAACGTCCAGGACATTTTGACGGCGTTGTCACTGTGCTCACAAAGCTGTTTCATCTTGTGTCACCAACAAATGTCTACTTTGGACTAAAGGATGCACAGCAAGTCGCTGTGATCGATGCGATGATCAAGGATTTCTTTTTTGATCTTCACCTTGTATCTGTACCAACAGTCAGAGAAGAAGACGGCTTAGCGAAAAGCTCAAGAAATGTGTACTTGTCAGAAAAAGAAAGACAAGAAGCACCCGCTTTATACCGCGCATTAAAAAAAGGCCGGTCAGCTGTTGAAAAGGGTGAACGTGATGTCAGTCGTGTATATCAGCTGATTGAAGAGGAACTTGTTCAGACGTGCGGAGAAATTGATTATATTGAGATTTACTCATATCCAGAACTTGAGCCGCTGGAGCAATTGGCAGGTCAAGTCATTATGGCGGTTGCGGTGAAATTTTCACGGGCAAGACTGATTGATAATGTGATTTTCCATGTTCCTGAAAGCGGTGAAAAACATGTATAGAACCTTTATGACATCTAAGCTTCATAAAGCAACGGTAACAGAAGCAAACTTACATTATGTAGGAAGTATCACAATTGACGAAGATTTACTTGATGCGGCAGGTATGATGGCAAATGAGAAAGTACAAATTGTCAATAATCATAATGGCGCGAGACTTGAAACATATATTATTCCCGGCGAAAGAAAGAGCGGTGTCATTTGTCTAAATGGTGCGGCGGCGAGACTCGTTCAGCCAGGGGATGAAGTCATTATTATCGCTTATGGGATGCTGTCAGAAGAAGAAGCTAAGACACATACACCAAAAGTGGTCGTGTTAAATAAACAAAATCAAATTGAACAAATGATTGGGCAAGAGCCTGCGAGAACGATTTTATAACGCAGGCTCCGTGGAAACAGAACAGTTTCAGGAAGAGAGGCTGTTCTGTTTCATCTATTTTGTCCAGAGCGTGTTTCACTTCAGGGTGAAACGAGGAATTGAGGTGTCCATTTTATGACCGATCAAAGGTTTGTTGTCGTTGATATTGAAACCACCGGAAATTCACCTAAAAAGGGTGATAAAATCATTCAAATAGCTGCGGTGGTCATTGAAAATGGACAAATTGTCGAACGGTATTCAAAATATGTGAACCCGGGAAAAGCAATCCCTGGATTTATTGAACAGCTGACAGGCATTCAGCAGCACATGGTTGACGATGCGGTGTTTTTTGAGGACATTGCCCAAGAGGTATATGATCTCATACAGGGTGCTTATTTTGTTGCGCACAATGTTCATTTTGACTTGAATTTTTTAAATGATGAACTAAAAGCATGCGGGAAACATGAGCTGGATGTGCTAGCAATTGATACAGTTGAGATCTCTAGAATTCTTTATCCTGAGCTTGAAGGTTATAAGCTCACTGAATTAAGTGAAGAGCTCATGCTTCCACATGACCACCCGCATAGGGCGGATAGTGATGCGGAAGTTACTGCCATGTTATTTTTAACTTTATTACATCAATTAAAACTTACACCGAAAAATGTGCTGAAGCAGCTGCGCAGATTATCCTCTTATCTCCTAAGTGATATAGGACTTTTAATTAAGCAGCTTGAAACGAGCCATGCTAGCCTGGAAGATTCTTTGGTGGAAGTCGGCTCTTTTGCTGTAAAAGATGTCACCAATCCTATCAGTAGGGCGACACATTCAGTAGGTGAAGATGATGAACAGCTGTTTGAGGAGATCAAAAAGAAGCTTCCGCAAACGGTAGAAGGCTATGAGGTAAGAGAAGGCCAGCTTACGATGATGAATAAAGTGAGAGACGTGTTTCATGAAAGAGCCTATGCATTAATTGAAGCGGCACCGGGTATTGGGAAAACGCTCGCTTACCTCATCCCAGCTGCTCTAGAAGCGAGGAAATCAGGAAAACCTGTCATTATTAGTACATATTCCATACTTTTGCAGCAGCAAATGCTTCAGCGCGATGTGCCGATGTTGAATCAATTGCTCCCGTTTGAGCCTGCTGCCTGTGTATTTAAAGGCCGGGCGCATTATATTTGTTTAGATAAGTTTGAGCATGTGCTTCATGAGGAAGATGATAACTATGATGTCGTCTTAACGAAGGCGCAAATTTTAATGTGGCTCCTTGTAACAGAAACAGGTGATTTATCTGAACTGAATTTACCGTCAGGAGCTGCCAATATAAAAGACCGCATTTCCTGTGTGCATATGCCGTTTACATCGAAAAAGCGCCGTTTTAAAGAGTATTGCTTTTATGAGCGCGCCAAAAAAAGGGCAAAAACAGCTGATTTAATTTTAACGAATCATCGTCTGCTCTTATCACAAACGGAGGCATCGTCTATCTTTCAGCATGCTGACGTATATGTGATAGACGAAGCCCATCAATTTGAGAAAACAGCAAATGAAACACTAGGGGATAGTGCGTCTTATATCCAGCTTCACGCGAAATTAACGCAGCTTGGCTCCTTGCAAGGCGGACTGTTAAAGAAACTGAAAAAGAGATTTCATCATGCAGGGTTACAGACAGACACCTTTATTGAAATGGATGAGTATCTCAATCAGCTTCAAATGGAAAGTGACGCTTTCTTTAGCACCGTCCATTCATTTGTGAAAAGGACAAAACCAAAAGCCGACATCAATCGTCTCATTCATAGAGTACGTCATCATTCAAAGCATGCTCAGTGGAAACGGATTAAAGAAACGGCAAGTAAGCTTTGTTCCTTGTTAATTGCTTGTGAGAAGCTGTATGAACAGCAAAAAAGTGAGCTTCTTCAAAAAAGTGATCAGCTGACAGGACACTTTGCCTTTGAAGCAGAGGAATACGACCAAGTCATGTCGTTTATGCATACTTTTTGCAGTACACTGTACCGATTTATCTTTGAACCGAAAAACGATGAAACGGTTTGGATTGAAATTGATGCAAAAGGTGCCAAAAACGCAGTCTTTATGCATGCACAGCCGTTAGATACTGGGGAGCTTTTGGCTGATCGTTTCTTTATGAACAAAAAGAGTGTTGTCCTCACATCAGGGACACTCACCATCAATCACCGCTTTGATTATTGCTTGGAACGGTTTGGCCTGCAAGATTTTTACCCTCATCTTGTGCAAATTGATTCACCTTTCGAACTTGAAAAACAGCTTAAGGTCATTGTTCCAGCAGACATGCCGCCGATTACGAACCGTGATGAACGAGATTATGTAAAGCAGGCTGCGCAATATATTAAGGTTATGGAAAAGCAGCAGCATGCAAAAATATTGGTTTTGTTTAATTCACATGAGATGTTAAAAGCAGTCTATGAAGAGCTAAAAACAGAAGGGATGCAGTCAGCCCTTTTTGCTCAAGGTCTGACAGGCGGAAGCCCCGTAAAATTAACGAAAATGTTCAAATTAGCAAAACAGGCCATTTTACTTGGTACGGGTAGTTTTTGGGAAGGTGTTGATTTTCCGGGCTCAGAGCTGACAACAGTCATCATGGCACGTCTTCCGTTCAGGCCGCCTGATTCTCCGCTCATTGAAGCCAAATGTGATGCAGCTAAAAAACAAGGGAAAAATCCGTTTAAAGCCGTCGCTTTACCAGAAGCTGTGTTAACCTTTAAGCAAGGAGCTGGACGCTTGCTGCGCTCTGAAAAAGACATAGGCACATTGCTAATTTTAGACCGCCGAGTGAAAACAGCTTCATATGGAAAACTATTTTTAGAATCACTCCCTCATGCGCCGGTTCACGAGATGTCAAAAGAGTCACTTGAGGCGTATATAGAAAACCTTAACAACGAAAAGCCGCTGTCATAAGCGGCCTTTAGCTGGTGTGGGTTTGGAGTTAATTTATCGTAACGGCTTTTTGTGTTCCGTTGTAAAAATAGTATCGGTTCCTGTGCAGAAAAGTATGTCTAACAATATTTACGTACCGAGGAGGAATTAGAAGTGGAAAGTAAAATAGAGGTACTTTCAACTGTTCAAATTAAGCATTCAGAAGACCTATACAAAATCGTTGACTTATTGAACAGAACGCTTAAAAGAGAAGATCTCATGTTTGGATTAGCATTAGATCAAGAAGACCAAAATCAAGCGGTATTTACGATATATCGCACATAGGGGAAGCTTGACATGAAAAAAATAGTCTGGATTATTTCATCTGTAGTGGCTCTCGTTCTGCTTATTGGCATCATCAGCTTTACGTGGATTTATCAAATTGCCATGGGACAAAGAGAACAAGGGCATGAAGCAGCGATCGAACGAGCAAAAGAACAAGCAAACATCGTACAAGTGGAGCAAGTGGAAACCTTTGTCGGGAAAGAAAAACAATTTATTGTTGAAGGGAAAAACAAACAGAATGAAACGACCTACGTTTGGGTTCCTGCCAGCAAAAAAGAAAAAGTGATCGCAAAAAAAGCAAAAGAAGGCATTACCTCGAATCAAGCAGTACAAGCCGTTCAAAAGGAGAACACGGTCTCTAAGCTAAAAGAAGTCAAATTAGCAAGAGAAGGTGACGTACTTCTTTGGGAAGTGACATACTTAAATGAAAACAATCAATATAGCTTCAGCTATGTCGACTTCTCGACAGGACACGTCGAAAAAAATTTAACACCGTAGTTTCTCCTGTCTTGCGTTGACCATGCTGATTTAGAACGGTTATAATAAAATGTATGAAAAAAGATTCACACCTGTCTAAAGGTGAGTTTCTTTCTGGCTTTGGAGGGAATTATGTTGAAAACAACGATTAATCAAGTGTTCAAACACGTCGATCAAGAAGTAACCATCGGCGCATGGATTGCCAATAAACGTTCAAGCGGAAAAATTGCATTTTTGCAGCTGCGTGACGGGACAGGCTTTATTCAAGGAGTCATAGTAAAAGCAGAAGTGGAAGAGGAAGTCTTTAAGCTTGCGAAATCAGTCACTCAAGAAACATCTGTCTATGTGACAGGTCAAGTGACAAAAGATGAGCGTTCACCGCTAGGTTTTGAATTGCAAGTGAAATCCATTGAAGTGATTCATGAAGCGACAGATTATCCAATTACACCAAAAGAGCACGGAACAGAATTCTTAATGGATCACCGTCATTTATGGCTTCGTTCTAAAAAACAGCATGCCATTATGAAAATCCGTAACGAAATTATTCGTGCTACATATGAATACTTCCATCAAGAAGGTTTCGTGAAAGTAGATCCGCCAATTTTAACTGGAAGTGCACCTGAAGGCACAACGGAACTGTTTGCTACGAAATATTTTGATGAAGATGCATACCTTTCTCAAAGCGGCCAGCTTTACATGGAAGCTGCAGCAATGGCACTCGGAAAAGTATTCTCATTTGGCCCAACATTTAGAGCTGAAAAATCTAAAACAAAACGTCATTTAATTGAGTTTTGGATGATTGAGCCTGAGATGGCTTTTGTCGAATTCAATGAAAACCTTGAGTATCAAGAAAATTATGTGTCTCATGTTGTTCAAAGTGTACTTGAAAACTGTAAAGTTGAGCTGCATACATTAGGCCGTGATACAGCTAAATTAGAAAACATCAAAGCACCATTCCCGCGCATCACTTACGATGAAGCGATTAAATTCTTGCAGGAAAAAGGCTTTGATGATATCGAATGGGGAGATGACTTCGGCGCGCCTCACGAAACTGCGATCGCCGAAAGCTATGATAAACCAGTGTTTATTACTCATTACCCAACATCATTAAAACCGTTTTATATGCAGCCAGCACCGGATCGTGAAGATGTTGTCCTTTGTGCAGACTTGATTGCACCAGAAGGCTACGGAGAGATTATTGGCGGTTCTGAGCGTGTTCATGATTTAGAGCTTCTTGAAGCAAGATTGAAAGAACATGGGCTTGATCAGGAAACTTACAAATGGTATACAGAATTAAGACAATACGGTTCTGTACCGCATTCAGGTTTTGGTCTTGGACTTGAACGTACAGTTGCTTGGATTAGCGGAGCGCCGCATGTGCGTGAAACCATTCCTTTCCCAAGATTATTAAACCGTTTATACCCTTAAGACGTGAAAGCCTCCAACAAATGGAGGCTTTTTCAAACGTCTTTTTAGAGAGGCACGTGAAATAAAACGTGATATACTTAAAGTGAAGAGGTGTATCCGATGAATAGGCAGCAATTTATTAATATGCAGCAAATGGGGTCGACAAGTTTGCCTAATTTGCTGATTGCTCATTATGAGCAGTTAGGACTGAATGAATCACAGATGATGGTGATGCTCAAGATTAAAATGAATGAAGAACAAGGCGTTTTCTTTCAAACATTTGAAGAGCTTTCTCATGGCATGACCATTTCAGCGGAAGAGTGCGCGTATATGGTTCAGCATCTGATTCAAAAAGGGTTTATCTCGATTCAGCCATTTGAAGACAGGTCTGGTATTCAGCATGACCGCTATTCAGTAGAACCTTTATGGGGCGTACTGTATGACTTTTTAGAAGCAAAACAGGCGAAAGAAGCGCAAAAACATCATGTGCAGGCTGAAAAATCTTTATATGCTTTATTTGAAGATGAATTCGGCAGACCGCTGTCACCTCTTGAAGGAGAAACACTTTCGATCTGGATGGATCAAGACCATCATGATGCTGAGATGATTCGGCTAGCACTAAGAGAAGCCGTTTTATCAGGGAAATTAAATTTCCGTTATATTGATCGAATTTTATTTGAGTGGAAAAAGAAAGGGCTGAAAACAGCGAAAGAAGCAAAAGAACATAGCCAGCATTTCCGTTCTCAGCAGAAAACGCCACCTTCAAACGAAGAGACGTCTACTTATAAACGACAAGTTCCTTTTTATAATTGGCTGGAACAATAACCAATAAAGGAGAAGGCATGTTATCAAAAAAACAAATCAATGAGTGTTTAGATATTATAGGAGATATGTTTCCAGAGGCTGAGTGTGAGCTTGTTCATGCCAACCCATTTGAGCTTGTGATTGCTGTTGCGCTCTCTGCTCAATGTACGGACGTGCTTGTAAACAAGGTCACCAAAACGTTATTTCAAAAATATAAAACACCAGAAGACTATTTAAGTGTACCGCTTGAAGAACTGCAGCAAGATATTCGCTCGATTGGTCTTTATCGAAATAAGGCTAAAAACATTCAAAAGTTGAGCAAAATGCTGATTGAAGAATATTGCGGTGAAGTACCAAAGGACCGGGATGAGCTTGTTAAGCTTCCTGGGGTTGGCCGGAAAACAGCAAATGTCGTCGTTTCGGTCGCTTTTGGTGTACCGGCAATAGCAGTAGATACACACGTAGAACGAGTCAGTAAGCGTCTAGGCATCTGCCGCTGGAAGGATTCTGTGCTTGAAGTAGAGCAAACCTTGATGAAAAAGGTGCCAAAAGAAGATTGGTCTGTGACGCATCACCGTCTGATCTTTTTTGGGAGATATCATTGTAAGGCGCAGCGGCCGCAGTGCGAATCGTGTCCACTTCTTGATATGTGCAGAGAAGGGCAGAAGAGGCTGAAAAAAGGATTGGTGAAGCTGGCATGAGCGGGGCAGCTGTTTTCACCTCATATGTCGAAAAGCTAAAAGAAAAAAAGGTAGAGATTAAAGGTGATCGAGTAGCTATACTGAGAGCCAATCCGCTCATATATGATCTATCTTCAGAACCTTTAACAGACGAGCTTCCATGGCAGGAAACTGAAGAATTTGTTCCTGTGATGTTTGAGCTGTGGGACGAATTAAAAGAAAAAATGCTTCCTCGTTTCCAAACAAGAAAATCCCGCTGTGAAGAAGATGATATGCTGCAAGGAATCGTCAGTATGATTGCGATGTTTTACTGGATCAAAGGGGAGAGTGTCCAAACGTTTGAATGGGAACATATCAAGCAAGAGACATTTCCTGTTGCTCCGATTAATTGGACGGAACGTTTAGAGTTCATTTTGCTAAAACCAACTCAATATCACTGTTTTATTCAATTGGACGAGCTATACATGGAATTAAAAAAGCAGTATGGAAAATTTGAAGCACTTAAGAAAATCAGACAGCAGCGTTAAAAAAGCACTTGCCATAGGAGGCAAGTGCTTTTTCATTATTCATCTTCTTTTCGAGAAGTAGCATTTGATTGCGAATTGGAACTTTGAGAGTTGGCTTTCTCATCATCTTTCTTTTTATCTTTATTATCAGTTTGCGAGTTGCTGTTCCCATTTGTACTGTCTGAGCCATCATCTGAAGAACCATTATTTCCGTTCTCTGTATTTCCGCCTTGGTCCTGATCTTTATTTTGATCTTGATCTTTTTTGTCATCAGGCTTTTGCTCATCAGTGCCAGGGGGCTGATTTTTGTTATCGTCTGTTTGGTCTGTCTGCTCGTCGTCAGGCTGCTGCGGTTCTTCTTCTTCTTTATTCTCATCATCCGCTTTTTCTTCCTCATCTGCGTCATCCTTAATGGTGAGGAAGGTAGAAGCCGCTTTACTTGTGACATCATCTACAGTGGCTGTCACTTGGAATTTATATGTGGAGCCAGGCTTCACATCAGAGATGACCGCTTCTTTAGCAGAGCTGTTTTGAATCTCTTTATAGCCGCCATTATCAACCGCTTGCTTGACATTAAATGTAGCATCAGCGTCGTCAGAATAGCCCCAAGTCAGTGTGATGGATTTTTTCTCTTCATCATACACCGCTTTTAAATCAGAAGGCTTATCGGCTTCTTTTTTCTCGTATGTGTCAGACACTTTTGTTGGAACCGTTCCTTTAACAAAGTATTCTGTTGTCTTCTTGTCACTTGGTGTATTCGGTCCGGCTAATTTCGCTGGATCCGATCCTTTTTCAACCGTTGCTTCAACGACACTGTCTGGTTTTTCAAACGATCCGCTTCCATCATCAATTTGAGAGATTAATCGCTGGAAGACGACTTTGGCAACACGCTGCTCGTAATCATTCAGCCATATTTTGCCGTCTGCATCTTTTGAATTACCGATTCCAGTCCAAACGGCCGCTGTATATTGCGGCGTATAACCGACAAACCACGAATCTTTCGCACCGCCAGAAGGAATATTGTGTTTATTAATATCATCTTGTGTAAAGTTCGTTGTACCTGTTTTACCAGCTACTTGAACGTTCGGTACTTGTGCAAGTGTACCAGTTCCAGATTGGACAGCAGTTTTCAGCATATCTGTAATCATAAATGCTGTGTAATCACTCATTGCTGCTTTTGAGTCCGGCGTAAGGTCAAGCTTTGTCCCGTCATTAAATTCAACAGATGTGACAGCGTGCGGTTCATTATAGTATCCGTTATTGCCGAACGCACTAAATGCACCTGCCATTTTTAATGAAGACACACCATCTTCAAATCCACCAATTGAATAAGATTCTGGAATATCAGAAGGTAAGTCCATGCCTAAATTATTAGCAAATTGAGCGGCATTGGCTGAACCAGCTTCTTGGAATGCTTTAAGTGCAGGGATGTTACGCGATTGTGCCAAAGCGCTTCTCATCGACATTTTACCTAAATGTCTTCTGTCAAAGTTGTTAATCGGTGTACCATCCGAGTACGTATACGGTGCATCATCAATTTGCTGATATGTTGACCATTTTTTGTTTTCAATGACTGGCCCGTAGTCTAAGATCGGTTTGATTGTGGACCCTGGCTGGCGTTTTGCATCCGTCGCATAGTTAAAGCCGCCGGCTGGAACATCACGTCCACCGCCAATGGCGCGTATTTCACCATTTTTCGTATCAAGCAGGGTGACACCCGCCTGCATCCCTTTCGTAAATCCAACTGAATCTCCATTGATGATATCATCTAAGTGATCCTGTGCTTTTCGATCAAGTGATGTATAGATTTTTAATCCATCAGTTGATGCATCCACTTTGGCTTTTTTCTGTACTTCTTCCATCACTTCTTCAATGTAGGCAGAGTACTTACTAGAGTTTTGGCTCTTATATTTACTAGCTGAAACAACTGTCTTACTGACAGGGGTTGCTTTTGCAACGTCATATTCTTTTTCTGAAATGTAGCCTTGTTTTTTCATAAGGCTTAAAACGATATTACGGCGTTTTTCCGCTGCCTCGGGATGTTTCACTGGGTTATAGGCAGAAGGACTCTGCGGCATACCTGCAAGTGTGGCAGCCTGTGCAACGGTTAGTTTATTTAAATCTGTCACTCCAAAAAATTGTTCAGCTGCTTTTCCAACACCATAAGCATAAGGAGAGAAGAAAATACGGTTTAAATACATTTCTAAAATTTCATCTTTAGAGTATTTTTGCTCAAGCTGAATCGAGAGCCATACTTCCTGTACTTTCCGTTTTAACGTCTTTTGATTGCTTAGGAGGGAGTTTTTCACAACCTGCTGTGTAATTGTACTTCCGCCTTCAGCACCAAAGCCGTCCTCAACGTTTGCGACAAGTGCACCGCCGATACGGATTGGATCAATCCCGTGGTGCTTATAAAAACGTGCATCCTCAGTCGCAATAAACGCGTCTTTTACCACATCGGGTATATCTTTTATCGAGACATATGTTCTTTTTTCTGCACCAACTTCTGCAAACACTTTCTTGTCTTTATCATAAAGCTTTGAAGAGTATGGTGTTTTAAGCTTACTATCATCAATAGAAGGAGCGCTTGATGCAAAAACGGCAAAAGTTGTGATTCCGGCAACTAAACAAAGTAGACCGATCACGAGTAAAGATAAAAATATTTTTTTAAATAGACCTGCTTTCTTTTTGCCTTTTTTGTTCTTTTGCTTCTTATTGTTTTCTTGACTTGCTTTACGTCGCTGTTCACGACTTGTAAATTGATCAGACATCACATCTCAACCTTTCGTGTTAAACCTTTTTCGAACGTAATTGCTGCTTGCTCTCATCCGAAAAATGAAGTGTCTCCACTACTTTAATATAATCAATTCTTGGCGAATATCCAAGTGTCATTATGTGGCCAGCTTCCATTAATTCGTCTTTGCTAATGGATTTACGGCCGTTTTTCTTCTGCCGCTCCCAGAAGTAAAAGAGATCTGAAGCGGGCAAATAATAAACGGAGCCAAAAGCGGATATAATAACGAAACAAATGCCGTCTTGCTTTTCAACCTGTTTCATATGCTCAATTTGATGGTCGTGGAAATTTTTGAGCGGAAACGAGGTAGTGCTTTTGGTTTCCTTTGCTTCAAAATCGATATAGCGGCCTTTGTACACCCCGTTATAGTCTGTTGTGGATGATTGTTTAAAATAGGCTTCTTTAATGACAGCAGCACTTCTTTTTGGATAATCCACATTCACAATTTGAACTGGGGTAGGCTTTTTATGAATGACTGCGATCCCGTTGACCAAATAGTATTGGTTTGTTTCATTTAAATCAGCCTCAAGCGTCATCCCGCGGTTACTATAAGAGGATTCGCCGCTGATTCTTTTTTTTGTCCCAATTTGTTGAATGGGCTGATACGATTTTCCGTTTGGATACCGAATCATCAAGTTTCAGCCTCCTTTTAATGCATTTTGTATTGGAGAGATCACCATGTTGTCCCAAGAAGAGCACATCATCACTCAGCAAATTTTGCGTGAAACGAAAGCAAAAAATAAAGACAACCTGACGAGGACAAATGCTTACAAGCGCTTTTATGACCGGCATCCAGAGATGAAATGGTCGCTGCTCGCTTCCTTTGTCTCGAGAAATGCTGGGTGGTCCATGACGGATTTAAAGGGCGAGCTCTTCCATCCAGGTTTAACGGATCAGCAGGGGCACCTTTTTTTCACAGCATATGAAAGAGCGAATTGGCTGATCTTTTCGGATGCTTACCCTCAGCTTCTTTTGTATGAATGGTCTAAAAGGTGCAGTAAACCTTTGTTTCATCTGCTGCCTTATTTCTCCGTGTCTCGTTTTATGAGCGCTGAGTGGGAACGTTTCTGGCTAAAGCGTGACACAGAGCGTCTGCTTTATGCACTCATCATAAATGAACAATATACTATACAATCTCCTATTATACAAAATCCTCTTCTGAAAAAGAATGTTTTTCACTCGATTCAATATCTTTTCAGCGAGTGGGGACATTTCCAAACCGTTGTTTTTCCAACGGTGGACGGGCATTTGTACGGTTTAACCATACGGAAGTTTTCCAATGTAAAGGAACGCATTACATTAGGTAAAAAACTAGCGAAACTATTATTTCGAGCCGATTTGTTTTCGGATTTTTATCATTTTTTGCATACCGTTCCGCATACAGGGTCTCGGTTTGATTTTGAGCCGTTTTTAGGGATCGCTAGAAGGTCAACACCTTTTCTTCGGACGGTTTATCCGGTGATGACACATTCATTAGACGATCTAAGGGAAGATTGGTTTCAAAAGAAATTGAGTCCATCTTTATTTGAGGCAGAGCCGCTGCCAAAGCAGATTGATCTGACCGACTGGTATTTTCATAAAAAAAGACAGCTTCGTTTTCTTTTCTCATTAGAGCACTATTTTTTGCATAAATAAAAAGCAGGGGGTGCCTGCTTTTTTTTACGTTGATGGACGATTAGGACCGCCGAGCTTTTTATCCAGCTGATCTGGACTGTTTTCTTTCCCTTTTGGCTTTTGCTCTTTTGGTGCTGGCTGCTTTTTCATGAAATCTACCTCCTTTTGTCCTTAGAATTTACACAATCGGACGCAATCATACAAAGAAGGACAAGCATCTGTCGAAAAGGAAGAAATAGCGCTCATCTACACTTAGATTGGCGATTTGCTTCTAGTTTTGTCATGTGTGAAGGAGGGGGAGAAAGAAAAGAGAATGTAACGAGAGACAATAAAGGAGGAATCTGATGATGAGCGAATTTGTATCAAAAGAATCCATTATGCAGTTGTTAGAGGAAATCGAGCGGAAAATTGATGCGGTGGAGGAAGAGCTGTCTCTTGCTGTGAAGCAGACGAAACGTGCAGCGATAGAAGAGCAAGAACAAATAATTGACCGGCTTGAATCAGAAGTAAAGGACTGTGAAGTGAAGCTTCATGCAGCCGAGTATAAACTGGCAGCAAGACCGGCATATCACGCCGGATAGCTTTTCTATTTGAGCAATAGGTAAACGTTTGATAGGATGGTTCATAGAGGTGAACACTTTGGATAATCAAACATTACTTGAACATACACAAAACTTGAGAATATGGATCGAAGAAGCGTATGAGCAGTACCAAAAGGGAAAGGCTGAAGAGGAGTACCCATCGTATGATTTTTATACGGATATTCAGCCGGCCGTTGTTACATTTGATCAGAAAATGGAGGAGTGGCTCACCGCTGCGATCTCGTTTATTGAGCAGGCCAAACCTAGATATTTACACCAAGAACAGCTTGAAGCCGTAAAAGAAAATGGTAAAGAGGTTGTCCTGCAATCTTATTTTGGTAAACAGCACGCGCCCCGTGTGAAAAATTTAGTTGAGTCAGTGGTTTACACTCTGAACCTTTTAATAGAAGAAATCAAAAAGCGCAGCTAAAGACATGATGCTGCGTTTTTCTTATGGCTTCTTTAGGCACATCTTCTGCTCTTGGTCATAATATATGAGTGACATCAATATGTGTTGAGAGCGAGAGGAGCGAGATAAATGTTCCCTTATTCAAACCAGCAGCCTTATGAATTCAATCAATTCAAGCAAAGGCCTTTTCCGTATTCAGAGATGCAGCAGCAGCCTCCGCAGCCTCCAGACTATTTCATGCCGCCGTATCAAGGTGGAGGGGGAATGAATCAGGCACCATCTACTGTTTATCAGCCCCCTTATGGATACCAAGAAAACGTGCCGCCTTTAAAGCCGCCCGAAGCGATGAATCCACCCCAAATGCAGCCGCCTCCAGGCATGATGCCCATGCAGCCGCCTATGAACCCTTATCCATTGCCAAGGCCGCAAAAACAGCAGCCATCTCAATTTAAAAGTGTGCTGTCACAATTCAAAAAGTCAAATGGGCAATACGATTTTAACAAAATGTTTGATACAGCTGGCCAAATGATGAGTACAATGAATCAAGTAGGCTCATTGGCGAAAGGATTTACAAGCATTTTTAAAGCATAGCTAAACCCAATAGATTGAACTATTGGGTTGTTTGCTTTGGCGCAGACACATGAAGCGATTGATCTTTCCACACACTCTTCATTTTTGTCTCATCTATTTTTGCCGGCATTAAAATGGTTTTAGTAAAGCTTGAATACGAAGAAGTCGTATCCGTTTTGATTTTTTCCTGCACTGATAAGTGTAAATATTGGGCTTTTACTTCTAGCGCAATGTCTCCTTCGACAAAATGGTCTGGAAAATGAATCTCGATATACACATTTTGTTCATCCTCTGTCACATCGGTCGTAATGGATGCAAGTGAATGCGATGTGGTCATGAGTGCCTCTGCACTATTTAATATCTCGTGAAACGGGGAGGATGCAAAAAATTGTTCAATCGCTTCATATAGCATATCTTCATTTGCCAGCATTTCATGTTTTTTTTCGCCTTCATGTTTCATCTGAATCACCTCTCATCTACAGCCTATGCAGAGGGGGCTCAGGCGGTTATCAATTGATGAGAGGAAAAAATTATGATTAAATAGTGTTGAATGAAGCAAGGTGTATGGGCGTAAAGTTTCATACACGAAATAGATGTAGGAAGCAAAGCTTGAAGGGAGCAAATTGACATTGCTGAAAAAATTATTCGGTTTCGGAAAAAACCAAGATGATGTAAAGGAAGAAGTCATTTATTCTCCAGTTGATGGAGAGTTAATGGATATGACTGATGTACCAGATCCAGTCTTTTCTCAAAAGATGATGGGAGACGGCGTAGCAGTAAAACCAAAAAGTGGGACGATTGTGTCACCAGTAGAGGGTGAAATCATTCAGCTCTTCCATACAAAACATGCAATTGGCATTCGAACACTCTCGGGGCTTGAGCTTCTGATTCATATCGGACTTGAAACAGTTGGGTTAAATGGTGAAGGATTTGAAGCGCACATGAAAGAAGGGGATAAGGTGAAAATCGGGGATCCTCTTATTACGTGTGATTTAGAACTGATTGAAGAGAAAGCGTCAAGTACAGTGACACCGATTGTGATTATGAATGGTGACCTTATCGAACGACTTGATAAAGAACCAAAAGGCTCTGTAGAAAAGCAGACGTCCAAGCTCTTTACAGTGAAAATGAAATAGTTCATGAAAAAAACTACCCATTGATAGGGTAGTTTTTTATTGAGGTGAGGACATTAATCCTCCATCGGAACCCAGCCTTGACTCGCTTCCATGACAGACCACAATCCTTCTGGAATGAGATACTTGTCTTTTTGGCTGCGTTTAATGACGGTTTCAATTTCTTGTTCTCTGCCTTCTTTAATTTTCTTTGCCCAATCTGGGTCGACGATCAGCTCTCGTGCGACAGCGATGAGTGGAATTCCTTGATTGTAAGCATGGAGTGCATCTTCAGCTGTAATGACGCTGCCTACTCCAATAAGCGGAAGAGCATCGCCGCAGCGTTCTTTTAGCAGTTCCATACGTGTTTTATTAGAATCTGCGCCTCGTCTTGCTTTAGAGCCAATCTCCATTAAAGAGATATGCAAATAATCGAGGCTTTTTGTTTTGAGAACATCCACTAATGTAAACGTCTCTGTCATTGTTAAACCAGGTGTTTCTGGTTCTTCAGGAGATAATCGGTATCCAAAGATAAACGGTTTAGCCGCATGTTCTTTAATGGCCTCTTTAACTGCATCTACAACAGCAATAGGGAAAGCTAGACGTTTCTCTTCATTTCCTCCCCATTGATCTGTACGCTGATTGCTATGCGGTGAGTAAAATTGCTGTAATAAATAACCGTTTGCTCCGTGGATTTCCACACCGTCAAACCCTGCTTGAACCGCTCGTCTTGTCGCTTCTTTAAAGGAGTCGATAATATGCGTAATTTCCTCTTCTTTTAAAGCGCGTGCAATTTGTTTTCCATCTTTAAACACATCACTTGGCGCAACCACATCACCGTTTGGAACTAAATGAGGGAGGGCCTGAGAGCCGCCGTGATGAATTTGAATAATGGCTTTTGTTCCTTTTGCCTGGATAGCTGCAGCCAGTTTTTTCAGGCCTGGTATATCTTCATCTCTTGCGATAGAAGGCTGTCCTTCAAATGCCTTCCCATCTGGAGTCACATTCGCACATGCTGTAATCACCATGCCCATTTCACTTGATCTAGCTGTAATGAAGTCAATTTCGTCTTTTGAAATGGTGCCGTCGTCATGAGAACCAAAGTGTGTCATTGGAGCAACCACTAACCGGCCATCAATAGAGGCGCCTCCTGGAAACGTAAATGGTTCAAACAAAGGCTTAAATTCGTTTTTCAATCTGATCATCTTCTTCCTTGATAAAATCATTTCACTTTAGAAGTGTAATAGATATTGTTACAACAGTTCAAAGTATTTGCTCATAAGTCTGCATCAAAAAATTGCCGCCTAGTCATGCAAACAAATATTCGGTACACTAGAATGAGAGGTGGACGCAATATGAAAAAGAAAACAATGAACGAACTGATAGAAGAATTAAAGAAAGACGAACAGATAGAACATTGGCATGAAATTGAAGCAAAGCCTGCACAGACCTCACCCGTTCCTGAAAGAGTGGACGACAGGCTAAAAAAGGCGCTTGAAAAACGAGGCGTGAAAGAGCTGTATATTCATCAAAAGGAAGCCTTTGAACGAGTAATGGATGGTGAGCATGTAGTGACTGTTACACCAACAGCTTCAGGTAAAACGCTTTGCTACAATCTGCCTGTTCTTCAGTCGATCGCAGAAGACCAGACAAACCGCTCTCTTTATTTATTCCCAACAAAAGCGCTCGCGCAGGATCAAAAGAGTGAACTGAACGAGATCATCCACGAGATGGATGTTCCGATTCATAGTGAAACATATGACGGAGACACCTCCCCGGCCATTCGGCAGCGAGTCAGACAAGCAGGACATATTGTCATCACAAACCCAGATATGCTGCATTCAGCTATTTTGCCTCATCATACGAAATGGGTCAGCTTATTTGAGAATTTGAAGTATATTGTCATTGATGAGCTTCATACATATCGAGGCGTATTTGGCAGTCATGTGGCTAATGTGATTCGCAGGTTAAAACGAATTTGTGCATTTTATGGAAGTGATCCAATTTTCATTTGTACTTCAGCAACGATTGCAAATCCAAAAGAGCTGGCGCAGCAGCTCACAGGGAGCAAAGTGCATCTTATTGAACGAAACGGAGCGCCTAGCGGTAAAAAGAATTTTGTGTTTTATAACC
Source organism: Bacillus sp. I-2 (assembly GCF_001974945.1). Classification (NCBI taxonomy): domain Bacteria; kingdom Bacillati; phylum Bacillota; class Bacilli; order Caryophanales; family Bacillaceae; genus Bacillus; species Bacillus sp. I-2. The sequence continues at coordinate 273,977 of NZ_LZRW01000045.1, forward strand.
CGCCAGTGGTGAATAAACCATTAAATATTAGACAAAGCGCTGCCACTGTCGTCAACCAATTGGCTAAAACATTTTTAAAAGAAAAAATTCAAACGATCGTTTTTGCTAGAAGCAGAGTACGAGTAGAAGTGATTTTAAGTCATATTCAAGAGCTTGTGAAAAAAGAAATCGGTCCAAAATCGATTCGCGGGTATCGAGGAGGCTATTTGCCAAAAGAGCGGCGCGTGATTGAAAAGGGGTTAAGAGAAGGAGACATTCTAGGTGTCGTCAGCACAAACGCACTAGAATTAGGGGTAGATATAGGTCAGCTAAAGGTATGCATTATGACGGGGTATCCTGGCAGTGTAGCGAGTACATGGCAGCAGGCAGGACGTGCTGGAAGGCGTCATGAGGAGGCGCTCATTATCATGGTGGCAAGCTCCTCACCCCTTGATCAATATATTGTCAGACACCCTGAATATTTCTTTAATAGACCGCCTGAAGCAGCCAGAATCAATCCTGAAAATCTCATTATTTTAGTGGATCATCTAAAATGTGCTTCCTACGAGCTGCCATTTCGGACGGATGAACAGTTTGGCGGCATGGAAGTAGAAGACATTTTGCAATACTTACAAGAGGAAGGGGTTCTTCATTTTAGCGGGAACCGGTATTATTGGTCAGATCAATCGTTCCCAGCGCATGGCATCAGCCTGCGGTCTGCAAGCCAGGAAAATGTGGTAATTGTGGATCAATCCGACGTAGCGAATGTTCGGATTATTGGAGAGATGGATCGATTCAGTGCAATGACATTGCTTCATGATGAGGCGATTTATTTACATGAAGGGGTTCAGTATCAAGTAGAAAAGCTAGATTACGAGCATTTGAAGGCTTATGTGAAACAAGTAGATGTAGAATACTATACAGATGCTAATTTAGCTGTTCAGCTCAAGGTGCTGGAAATCGACCAGACAACAGAGAAAGAAGCGGTATCTGTTCACTACGGTGATGTGACTGTCAACGCAATGCCAACAATTTTCAAAAAAATCCGGCTCAGTACCGGTGAAAATATCGGCTCTGGTCCAATTCACCTACCTGAAGAAGAAATTCATACGAGTGCGGCTTGGTTTGAATTACATGATGCAGAGCGGAGATTTGAAGAGAAAACACTTGAACAGCTGCTGCTTGGCATTGCAAATGTTCTTCAGCACATTGTACCTGCTTTTGTGATGTGTGACCGCTCAGATATTCATGTTGTTTCACAAATTAAAGCGGCACATACCGGTAAACCGACAGTCTTTTTATATGACCACTACCCTGGCGGAATTGGTTTAAGCAAAGAAGTCCAAGCTCGTTTCGATGAAATAGCAGGTGCAGCCATTCAGCTGATAGAGCGGTGCCGCTGTGAGAACGGCTGTCCATCCTGCATTGGCATGGAAATGAAAGAGGTGAGCGGAAAAAGCAGCATTGTTGAATTGATGTCTGTATTTTAAGGGAAAGGAGGAAGGCACCTACTTATGTCTTTAAAAGGGAAATTAAATCGAATGAAGAAGCACCTATCGCACAACCAGCCAAATGAAAAACGGCAAAAAGCAGCGGAAGGGCAACCTCAGCCTGTAACGGCCGAAAACATCCCATTTTTAAAGGAATGGGAGCAATTGGGTGCAGCTCCTTATCACTTTGAGGATTCCTTTTGTCTCATTCGAGAAGTCACCTATTCATTAGAAGACAAGCATGGACTCTACTCGTTTGCGGAACTGCCAAAGATCATCGAGGCTTGGAACAAAAGCGGCATCCAGCATTCTCTATCGGCTAAAGGTTACAAGCCGCATGAACTGTTTTTCTTTGATACAGAAACAACTGGATTATCTGGCGGAACGGGAAATATGATCTTCTTGCTAGGACATGCGCGGGTCTTTGCTGACAAAGTAGTGGTGAAACAGCACCTGCTCACAAATCCGGGAAATGAAGCAGCTCTTTATAAAAGTTTTCTCGATGAAGTGAACGTAGAATCACTCGTTACATATAATGGAAAATCATTCGATTGGCCGCAAGTGAAAACGAGACATACTTTGTTGAGAGATCAAATCCCTGCGCTTCCAGAGTTTGGCCATTTTGATCTTCTGCATGGGTCAAGACGGTTGTGGAAGCATAAATATGAACGAATGGCGCTGTCTGTGGTTGAAAAAGAAGAGCTGCACGTTCACAGGGAAGGAGACACACCGGGTTTTTTGGCACCGATGATCTATTTTCACTTTTTAAAGGAACAAAATCCGAAGCTCATTGAAGGGATTTTGACTCATAATGAATTAGACGTCCTTTCGTTAATCAGCCTCTACATTCATCTATCCAAAAAAATTCTATCTATGGATGCGGTAAAGGAGCACGATGAGAAATACGCGCTGGCTAGGTGGCATCTTGCGCATCGTGATGTACAGGAAGCTACGAAGCATTTGCGGGAATTAACAGGTGCTGATTTTGAACATGCCAATCAGGCGGCTTTTGATCTCTCCTTACAATATAAACGGCTAAACGAGTGGGATGAAGCAGTTCGAATTTGGGAAACATTATTTGAATCAAGTGATGTCCATTTAGCATTAAAAGCGGGCATAGAGCTTGCGAAGTTTCAGGAGCATCGCCAAAAAGATGCAAGATCAGCTCTTTCCATCACGGAATCTTTATTATCTTTCTCTTCATTAAGCGAACGAGACACGAAAGAGCTTGAGAAGCGCAAAAAACGGCTATTGAGAAAAGCTGGGCAATGAACTATTTATTGCCCGGGAAAGCGCAAAAAATGACAACGTTCGGCTCTCGGCCGAAAATAAAAATTGTTTAGCACTTTTATTGTAGAAAGGCCGCGAATCCTGTAAAATAGCGTTAGAAATTGAATGAGGAGCGTAGAGCATGTATAAGGGTCTTTTCTACTTGTTTTTTCTTGTGGTCATTTTGGTCGCTTTTGTGTTTTCAAACTATAAAGATATTTTTCTTGCCAACTTTTAAAATAGGTTAATGCATTAGTACATGTACACCTCTTAATTCATACATTGTTAATGTAAGAAAATAAAGGAGAGGGGAATGCTACATGTACCATCATCATCATCATTGCCATCCAAATGTTACACAGCCAATTGTTCATCCGACGAATCATTGCTGTACACACAGCGAGTCAACAACAATTGTGCCGCATATCCACCCGCAGCATGTGACAAATGTTCACCACCATAATTTCCAACATGTTCACTACTTCCCGCATACGTTTTCTCAGGTGGACCCGGCAACACATCAACACTTTAACTGCGGTGGACCTTGCTGTAACAGATAAAGTGAATGGGACTTTAATAAGTCCCATTTTTTAAAAGCAGGTGAAAAAATGAAAATTATTGCTGTCACAGGGTACAAGCCGTTTGAGCTTGGGATATTCAAACAAGACGAGCCTGCACTTCAATACATAAAAGCGGAGCTTCAAAAAAGGCTGACAGCCCTTATCGAAGAAGGTCTGGAATGGGTTCTCATATCAGGCCAGCTTGGGGCAGAAATTTGGACAGCCGAAGTGGTGTTTGAGCTTCAGGAGGAATATCCAGCGTTAAAACTTGCAGTTATTACGCCTTTTTATGAACAGGAAGAGCGCTGGAATGAACAAAACAAAGAGTTGTATGAAGGAATTCTTGCACAGGCCGATTTTGTAGAAAGTGTCACGCATAGACCGTACGAAAGTCCGGCACAATTTAAACAAAAGAACCGCTTTTTTATTGAAAAAACAGATGGCCTTCTCGTCTTATATGATCCCGAGCATGAGGGATCGCCGAAGTATATGATCAGGGAGGCGGAAGCCTATACCGATTACCCGATTATGTACATCACGATGGATGATCTAAGAGCGCAGGTTGAGGCGGAAGATCCGTTTTTTGATTAAAAGCAAGAGAAAATTTGACAACGTCACGTATTTCTGAAAAAATATACTATGAATTCACGATATGAGGTGAAAAAGATGCTTGCTGATAAAGTAAAGCTTTCTGCGAAAGAAATTTTAGAAAAAGAATTTAAAACAGGTGTCAGAGGGTACAAACAAGAAGAAGTCGATAAATTTTTAGATATGGTCATTAAAGACTATGAGACCTTCAACCAAGAAATCGAAAAACTTCAACAAGAAAACCTCCACTTGTCAAAACAGCTTGAAGAAGCAGTTGAACAAGGGAAAAGACAGCCTGCACAGTCTAATACAACAAACTTTGATATTTTAAAAAGACTATCGAACCTTGAGAAACACGTTTTCGGCAGCAAACTTTATGATTGAGTCTTGCTGAAAAAGCTTGTGTCAGATGTCATTGTCGTTTATAATAACGCTTATTGATTAACGTTCGGGTAATCGCTGTAATGCTATTTAGGGCATTGCAGAGGAAAGTCCATGCTCGCACGGTGCTGAGATGCCCGTAGTGTTCGTGCCTGGCGAAAAAATAAGCCAGGGCAGCCTGGGAAAGGCTGACGGCAGGAAAAATGCCTACGTCCTTTTTAGGATATGGCAAAGTATCCTTGAAAGTGCCACAGTGACGAAGTCTCACTAGAAATGGTGAGAGTGGAACGCGGTAAACCCCTCGAGCGAGAAACCCAAACTTGGTAGGGGAACTTTCTCAAAGGAACCAAACGGAGAGAAGGACAGAGAATTCTGTAGATAGATGATTACCACCTGAGTACGAGGCATTTGCCGTTTGCAGTACGATGGAACAAAACATGGCTTACAGAACGTTAAATCCGTTATAATAAACATGATGAAACAAAGCTCTCCTATTTCAACATATGGAGAGCTTTTATCTTGAATACATAAAAGGACGAGAAAACAGGTGATAAATCAATGAAAACCTATACACTCATCGCAACAGCTCCAATGGGAATTGAAGCAATTGTTGCAAAAGAAGTAAGAGACCTTGGCTATGAGTGCACAGTCGACAACGGAAAAGTGATTTTCAAGGGGGATGCTCTTGCGATTTGCCGTGCAAACCTTTGGCTGCGCACAGCAGACCGAATTAAGGTACAAGTTGCTGAATTTTCGGCAAAAACATTTGATGAGCTTTTTGAACGGACAAAGGCGATTGACTGGGCCGCTTTTTTACCAAAAAACAGTACGTTTCCTGTCATTGGGAAATCTGTGAAATCTCAGCTTGCCAGTGTGCCGGACTGCCAGCGCATCGTCAAAAAAGCCATTGCGCAAAAGCTTAAATCCTCCTACAACATTCAGTCTGAATGGCTTGAAGAGACGGGACCTGAATATAAAATCGAGATCGCTCTTTTAAAAGATAAAGCGGTTCTTACGCTTGATACATCTGGTGTAGGTCTTCATAAACGCGGATACCGCATGGATCAAGGCGGAGCACCTATTAAAGAAACGCTTGCTGCTGCGCTCGTCTTATTAACGAACTGGACACCTGACCGTCCGTTTGTTGATCCTTTCTGCGGATCAGGAACAATCGCCATTGAAGCAGCGATGATAGGACAAAACATTGCCCCAGGATTTAACCGGGATTTTGCGTCTGAATCATGGGAATGGATCGGTGAAGACGTATGGAACAAAGCGCGTGTGGAAGTAGAAGAAAAAGCAAACTATGATCAGCCGCTCCGCATCATTGCAAGTGACATCGACCATCGTATGGTAGACATCGCAAAAATGAATGCAGAAGAAGCAGGACTGAGTGAACTGATTGAGTTTAAACAAATGCAAGTAAAAGACTTTCAAACAAAAGAAGAGTACGGTGTGATTGTCGGAAATCCTCCTTACGGTGAACGACTGAGTGATAAACCAGCAGTTGAAAAAATGTATCAAGGAATGGGTGAAGCGTTTAAGAACCTAGATACATGGTCCATTTACATCTTAACGTCACACGAAAAATTCGAAGAGTGCTTCGGAAGAAAAGCGACGAAAAAGAGAAAACTGTTTAATGGATTTATTAAAACAGACTATTATCAATATTGGGGAAAACGCCCGCCTAGAAAGCAACCAACCGAATCGTAATAAAAGGCCGCACCGAAAGAGGGACTGACCCCATAAAGTGAGACAAATAAAAACACCTTTAAATTGAAAAATCGGGTATAGCATATCTGAAAACAATTTGGAGGTGTTTTTTGTATGGGAAAAAGAGTTAGTTATCCGATTAGTGTA
>NZ_LZRW01000046.1:0-148017 GCF_001974945.1 Bacillus sp. I-2
CTACTGGTGCGACGGGTATCACTGGGGCTACCGGACCTACTGGCGCTACAGGTATCACTGGAGATACCGGTCCTACTGGTGCCACTGGTATTACCGGAGCTACTGGTCCTACTGGTGTGACGGGTATTACCGGAGCTACTGGCTCTACCGGTGCCACTGGTATCACCGGTTCAACTGGACCTACGGGTGCCACTGGTATCACTGGAGCTACTGGTTCTACTGGCGCAACGGGTATTACCGGAGCTACTGGTCCTACTGGCGCTACAGGTATCACTGGAGATACCGGACCTACCGGGGCAACCGGCATCACTGGAGATACTGGTCCTACCGGGACTACAGGTATCACTGGACCAACAGGTCCTACTGGGATCGGATTAAGTGGTGTTGAAGCCTATGATCCTGTTATGGCACCAACATACTCAGTAGGGCGAGTGGTCACTTATGGTGGTGGTACGTATATTGTGGATTCTGCACCACCTTCAGGTACACCAGATACGTCGTCAGATTACACACTTTTAGCAGCACCAGGTGAAACTGGGCCTACTGGTACCACAGGTAACACTGGATCAACCGGACCTACCGGTGCCACTGGTATTACTGGAGCTACTGGTCCTACTGGCGCTACAGGTATCACTGGGGCTACTGGTTCTACTGGCGCAACGGGTATTACTGGAGCTACTGGTCCTACGGGTGCCACGGGTATTACTGGTGCTACTGGTTCTACTGGTGCGACGGGTATCACTGGAGATACTGGTCCTACCGGGACTACAGGTGTCACGGGTATTACTGGAGCTACTGGACCTACTGGCGCCACGGGTATCACTGGTTCAACCGGACCTACGGGGGCAACCGGCATCACTGGAGATACTGGACCTACCGGTGCCACGGGTATCACCGGTTCAACTGGAACTACGGGGGCAACGGGTATTACTGGACCAACAGGTCCTACTGGCGTGACAGGTGTCACTGGTGTCACTGGGGCTACTGGAACAGGTGGTTTTACAGATACAGCACTTTATGCTGCTAATAGTTCTGGCCCTACCATCGTTACTGTAGCAGGAGGAACGAATATTCCTTTGCCAAACTTTCAAAACATTACTGGTTTTACAGCAAACGGCACAAGTACTGTTTTTACCGTTCTGCAAACTGGTAAATATTATATTACGTATCAAATCAACACCACTACAGCTCTTTTGATTAATACACGTTTGCTTTTAAATGGAACAACTACTATTTCAGGTTCTGTTCAATCACCTGTTATCTCAACTTCAATAATCAACAACACTGTTATTGTTAATTTAACAGCTGGTAATACCATCTCACTGCAGTTTTTTGGGGCGGTTGTCACAGCTATTTTAGTTGGCGGAGGTGGTGCTGCTGGAGCAGCCTTGACCATCATACGGCTAAGTTAAACGAAAAAAGAAAGGCTTTTTCAGCCTTTCTTTTTTATGTCTTCTATGACATTTATACACTGTTCAATATCATGCGATTGCAAAAGATGAAAAATAGATTGGATGATGGAAAACTCTAAATTCCACCATTCTAATAACTGCAGTTTTTCGATTATTTCGGTTGAAAATCGATATTTCATGAGCCGCTGGGGATTCCCTGCGGCAATTGCATATGGCGGCACATCTTTTGTGATCACACTATTTGCGCCGATCACGGCCCCGTTTCCTATACTTACTCCTGACATAATCGTCGCACCATATCCAATCCATACGTCATGTCCAATATGAACATCTCCCTTCGATTTGGGATGTCCTTTAATATGGGCAGCTTCTTTAAAAATTTGATTAAACGGATACGTTGTGACCCAATCAGTACGGTGTTCCCCGCCTAGAAAAATTTTCACTTCGTTTGCGATAGAACAAAACTTCCCAATATGTAATGTCGTTCCTTCCCCCCACGTCAGCACTTGGAAATCTGGTCCGGCATAAGAAAAGTCACCGATATTGTGCGAGCTCAGTTCATTTCTTTGATTCAAAAACATAGAAGATCCGGCCTCCTTAAAAGTGAGAGATCTTCGTATGTATATGCTGCTTTACGCCTTCACATTATGATTGAACAAGCGAGACAATTTGTTTTTTCTTCCATACGAGCTGATAGTAGCTGTATTGGAGGAGTAAGTTCACAAAGAAAGCAGCTGGGTAGCCAATCCATATTCCTTTAATGCCAAGAGATGTATAGTGTGATAGCACATAAGCGACTGGTACTTCTACAAGCCAAATGGAACAAATACTAAAGATCGTCGGCCAAAGAACCGTCCCGCTTGCTCTCATTGTGGCTGCAACAATTTGGGCCGTTCCAAAAATGAGATAGCTCCATAATGTAATGACGACCAAACTATAGGCAATATCTATCGTGCCAGGGTCTGTTAAAAAGATAGATAAAATCTGCGGTGCAAAAATATAAACGAAAATAATGATACATCCGCCTATGGCAAAGTTAAGACCTAACCCAATTTTAATGACATCTTTCAGTCGATTCATATTTCCTGCGCCAATGAATTGTGCTGCAAAGATCGAGACCGCAATACCAAGACTCACTGCCGGCATCTGCACATAACTTACGACTTGATTGACAACACCATAGGCAGCTGTCGCCTGTGATCCATAATCGTTGACGAAAGAAATAACGGCAATTTCTGATAAAGAAATGAGGATCATATTAATGCTTGATGGGATACTGAGCTTTAATAACGTTTTTAATAGATCCCCTTTCATCAATAAATGCTTTCTTACTGATGAATCAATGCGAAGCGGGTGCTTTGTCTTATATAAGTAGATATGTAGAATGATAAACGTCACAATTGTTGAAATCACAGAAGCATACGCAGCGCCATATAAGCCGAACGCCGGCAGTCCCAGCCAGCCAAATAATAAAATGGGCAGCATCAAAATATTCGTTGCCGTACTAATCATTAAGAAATAAAAAGGTGTTTTCGAATCCCCTGTTCCCCTCAAGAAGGTCGTATAAACAAAATAAAGAAATAAGATCGGCATTGAGATGAATAGAATTCTGGCATATGCCGCACTTTCCTCCACGATATTAGCAGGTGTTCCCATGAGGTTTAAGATGTCTGTTGCGAAAAAACCTCCAATGATCGCTAAAGATACGCCGATCAAAAAAGTGAATGAAAGCGTTGTGCCAATGATTTCTTTTAATTTCTGTTCATTTTTTGCCCCATACGCTTGTCCAATAAGGATCGAGCTTCCCGATCCAATGCCAATGGAAAAAGAAACGAGTAAAAAGAAAAGTGGAAAGAATGCAGAAATGGCAGCTACTGCATCCTCTCCAATCCATCTTCCGACAAGAACAATGGACACTAACTGTCCGATCGATTGCAAAATATTGCTTAGCAAAAGCGGGATGAGAAAAATGGACATGGTTTTTACTAAAGATTGATTGTTATCTAACGTCATGATGGTTCTCCTTCTCTCTCTAAATCTAAAGATTCTCAGCTAATATGCTGACAATACGGTCTTCTATCTCTTTCCCTTTTTCGTCATCAACAAGGTGATTTAACAAGATGGAAAAAGCAAGCGTTTTTCCGCCCTGCGTGTCAATATATCCAGATAGTGTGCTGACCGTTGTTAACGACCCTGTTTTTGCACGTACTTTTTCTAGTGTAGTTGGTGCCTTCAATCTGTTCCTTAACGTTCCCCCCACCATTCGTTCACTTGCCCCTGCTAAAGGGAGCGCATGTTCATAGGTTTTAAACCATTGTTCCTTTTGAATGTTTGTCAAAAATAAAGTGAACTGGTTAGCAGAGACAAGGTTAATAGGTGATATCCCTGATCCGTCACGCAGCACTGCAAGCGAAGGATCAACGCCAAACGCAGGAAGCCGTTCATTCATGACCTCCAGACCAGCTTCAAAGCTCCCTTTGTTCTTCACTTTTTTCCCTAGTTCCTTTAGCAAAATTTCTGCATGGGTATTGTTGCTTAATTTCATCATAGGAACAAGCAGCTCTGATAATGGCATCGATGTATGGGAAGCAATTTTTTTGGCTTTTTTAGGAACTTGTTTTGATTTCAGCGGTCCCTTTACTTGAATCCCTTCTGCCTTTAACGCTCGTTTCATTAAGTCTAAAGCATAAGCGGACGGATCCCATAGAGCTACCCATTGTTTAGATGAGCTCGCTTTAACCGGAATAGTCCCAGTCAACGTAATTTTGTTGGTTCCGTGAGAGCGCTTAAAAGAGATTTTCTTTTTTCCGCCTTCTGGAACTGTTTTCACTTGATTGATGACTTGAGCGACATCCGTCTTCGGGATCATATCATATGCGGCTTTCTGTCCTGCTTTCTTTCCTGGTTTTACTTCGAGAATCACGGTCCCTGCATCATAATCTTGATTCGGTGAAGCCGTGAGAGCAGAAATTTGTGCCCCGTAATATTGATCCTCATCACTCCAAGGCAGGTCAATGGAGTATCTCGTGTCATCAAACCAAGTGTCATCTGCCGCAAGCTGTCCGCGAATGGTATGTATTCCGGCCTTTTTGACTTGTTTGGCAAGTGCTGCAAAATCCTCCTCTAATAAAGTCGGATCGCCGGTGCCACGAAGATAAAGGCTGCCATGTAGCGTTTTCTTATGAATGGATCCATCCATCCAGATGTCTGTAGGGAATGTGTGTGTTTCTCCAAGTATATCAAGTGCGATGGCTGATGTGAGCAGTTTCATATTAGAAGCAGGAGTAAGACGAATATCGGCTTGATGTTCATAAAGAAGAGAGGTGTCAGAAGTATCGCGGACGCTGATGCCAGAGATCGCGCCCTCTAAATCAGGTGCTGTTCGTATGAATTCGTCTAAAGCGGTCATCCAAGTCAGTGAATCGTCACGAGCTGTGAGCTGATCATCTTTCGCTGAAAAAGGAAGAAATAAAATCGACAGGATACATAGTTGTAAAAACATGAGCTGTGAAAAACGCTTCACGCAACCCCTCCTTTTTGTTGCAGCCAATTTTAGAAGAATATGTTCATTATACACAAAAGAACGTTTGTTCTCAAAGGTTTTTTAAACAGAAAAGTCAGCTTTCTTTGACGAAAACTGACAAGCCCTTTACCTCTTTTCTGGATTCCAGCCATCGGCTCCGCCAAGAACAGCCTGAACCGTCATTTGACTTGCTTCATTTTGGGTTAAAATGGTCGACCATTTTACGCGGTTTGCTGGACTGCTTCCCGCTCCTGTCGATCCAAATTCTTTGTACCTGGCCGTTCTTTCGTTGTCACGGTTATCCCAGTTATGCCATCCCTCGGCTTTTATATGGTCATCCATTTTTGTATGGAGGAATGTCACAGCCGAATAAGGTCTCCACGGACGTCCTAAATAAACCGATTGCGCAGCTGCCGTTCCCTTTTTCAACGTAGAATCTATGAATACATAGCCGTACCTTTGTGCTTCTGTTGTGGATGCTGCAGTAATATACCCATTTCCAAGGCTTTTTATTTCAGCTCTTTTAAACACAGCTGTGGCTGATCCAAAAATAAAATCGACCGTGCCTTCAATATAACAGTTTTCATAATATTGCCGCCCTGTGCCTGTTGCATAAAGTGTATCTTGATAGCCTAACACACGTATTTGTTTGAACACAGCCCGGTCACCAGACACATACAGTGCAACTGCCTGACCCGCATGTCTGCCAGCTGTATTTTGAAAGGTGATATTTTCTGCATAAAAATCGTTTGCACGAATCATTGTGCTTGAGCTGTTTGTTGTACTGCCAGTGCTTGCATTTGTATCATCATACGTAAGGATCGTCTTGTGCTGGTTTTCGCCAATAAAGGATACGTGTGGTTTATTTTGCGGAAGCAGAATTTTTTCTTTATATACGCCATTTTTAATATAGATCGTTGCCGGTTGTTGATTGTCTGCTGGAATCGCATCAATGGCAGACTGAACGGTGCGGTATGTCCCGCTTCCCTTTTGATCAACGACAAGAACGCGGTTATGCCCGGCTTCTGCTGCTTGAAGTGAAGCTGGGTCAAAAAGAAAGAAAGACAAGACCATGACCATCCATACGTTTCTAAATTTCATCACATATCTCCCCCTCATTTTGTGAACGTTTTCATCAAACATTCTTTTTGATCCTATTCCATATACGCACAAAAAAACACCCACATTTTTATGTTGTGGATGTTTTTTTAGACTTTTCATATTGCATCGCATAAATCCCTTCATTTTCAATCCATTCACAAAAGAGAACGTCTCGATAAGAGGAAATATGCTGCTTTTTTAATTGCTTATTCAGCCAGGATTCATCAAAGCCGGCTTCTTGTAAATCATCTTTTAAAATTTCGCCGTCAATTATAAATGTTCTAGGCAAATTCACTTCTTTTCCCTTCACGTTCACATCTTCTGCTGTGGCTGGTGCGTATTTCATTTTCGGAAGAACACTGATAGAACCGTCCGTTTCCAAAATGGCATATTCAATTTCATTCAGTGCAAAATGGCCTTTTGCGCGAACCAGTGTCTGCAGCTGATTGATATCAAGCATATTTTTCTTCAACCGGTTGTAGTGAATCTTCCCCTTATCAATCACAAGAGTAGGTCTTCCTTCTAAAAAAGCGCGAATGGATTTAAAACGCTGTGAAAGCCATTCAACTGTATAAATGAGAACGCCCCATACTGCAACAGCAAATAAAATGTGCTGAATTCTGACTTCTGGGTCAAAAATGGCGTTTCCGACCATTTCACCTAAAATCAGTGCAGAAATGAAATCAAACGGTGTGATTTGTGCAAATTGTGTTTTCCCTAATAATTTTGTAATAAAAAATAAAGCGAAGAATCCGATGAAGAGTTCAATCAAAATATTAACGAACGGCACAAAAATTCCTTCCTTTCTTGCTGCAATTATATACAGCATATACATGAAAGGAAGGATCTAAACCATTTATGAAGGCAATAAAATAAAGACATTGTCCCCTTCAACGAATGTTTCATATGTTTTAACGCATCCGTGATCTGGTGCTTGCACGTTTCCTGATGAAAGATCAATTTTCCAATCATGCATTGGACAGAAAACGTGATTCCCGCTGACCATGCCTTCAGCCAGAACGCCGCCTTTATGTGGACAGCGATTTTCAATGGCTTTGAACTGCTTATTAGAGGTTTGAAAAACAGCTAATTCAAGTGGACCGGCTTCAACTGTTTTTCCTAGCTGGAGCGGAAAATCTGATAGGGTGCCAATGTGAACTTTAACAACTGAAACTGTCATATGATCTCATCCCTTCAATTGATTTATACGGAAGCCGTCGCTTTTTGAAATAATTGTCTCGTGTCTTTTTGACTCTCGCGAAGCTCCTGCCAAGGCTCTTCATATGTTGAAAGCGCAATGTCCATTCTTTCGATTAAGGCTGCTCGTTTTTCATCATCCAGGAGTACTGATTGAATATGATCTAACCCAAGTCGCTCAACCCAAGCAGAGGTTCTTTCTAAATAATTTGCCGTTTCTCTGTAATATTGCAGGTATGCTGCAGCCATTTGCTCTACTTCTTCTGCTGTACTGACCTTCATTAATAAATCTCCAGCCCGCAGGTGTGTGCCGCCATTTCCGCCGGCATACAATTCAAACCCTCCATCAATTCCCACAATACCGAGGTCTTTAATTCCGGACTCTGCACAGTTTCTCGGACAAGCAGAGACGGCCATTTTTACTTTATGCGGTGTCGCAAGACCTTCAAATTTCTTTTCCAGTGCAATTCCTAGAGCCATGGAGTCCTGCGTGCCGAACCTGCAAAATTGTTCTCCAACACATGTTTTAACTGTTCTTAAAGATTTTCCATATGCATAACCCGATGGCATATCTAGATCCGCCCACACTTTTGGTAAATCTTCTTTTTTGACACCTAGAAGGTCAATACGCTGACCGCCAGTCATTTTCACAAGCGGTATTTCATATTTGTCGACGACATCGGCTATTTTCCTCAAGTCATTTGCATTGGTGACGCCGCCATACATTCGCGGAACAACTGAATAGGTGCCATCGTTTTGAATATTGGCATGCATGCGTTCATTTACAAAGCGTGAGCTCTTTTCATCTTTGTATTCAAGTGGATGAAGCATGCCTAAATAATAATTCAGTGCAGGGCGGCATTTTGAACAGCCCTCTTCTGTATTCCAGTCAAGTACATTCATCACTTCTTTGACATGCTGCAAGCCTTTTTCTTTGATTTCATGAATGACTTCATCTCGTGAAAGAGTAGTGCAGGCACAGATGGTTTCTTTTTGGGCTGTCCGGCTTGCATCCTCACCTAGCGTATGCCAAAGAATCTCTTCAACAACAGGCTGACAGCCTCCGCAAGATCGTGAGGCACTTGTACATTGCTTGACTTCCTGAAACGTTGTTAAGCCTTCTTTCTGAATGGCTTCCACAATCTGCCCTTTTGACACGCCATTACAGCCGCAAACGATATGGTCGTTTGCCATGCTGTCAATCGTGCTTTCTTGCGCGGGATCATTGGAGGTTAAGACAGATACCTTCTCCATATCCGACATATCTATTCCTTCTTTAATGTACGAGAATAAACGAGGTCCGTCGCTTGTTTCTCCAAACATGACGGCGCCTACTAATCGGTTTTGCTGGAAGACGAGTTTTTGATAGATGCCTTTTTGTTCGTCAAAAATCTTAATCGCTTTTTTCTCATCGTTTTCAATAAAATCACCAGCTGAAAATACATCAACTCCTGATACTTTCAGCTGTGTTGACAGAACAGAGCCTTCATATGGAGCAGGGTTCAAGCCGCATACATGCTTGGCAAGTACAGTCGCTTGATCGTATAAAGGAGCAACTAATCCGTACGTTTGTCCCCTGTGTTCCACACATTCTCCGACGGCATAAATGCCCGGGACACTTGTTTCCATAAAATCATTGACGATAATCCCACGGTTCACTTCAAGCCCGCTTATTTCTGCAAGCATTTTACTTGGTTTAATTCCCGCAGCCATGACGACTAGGTCTGCCTCAAGTGTAGTGCCGTCTGAAAATGATAAACCTTCTACTCTTGTATCTCCTAAAATCTCATTTGTCTGTTTTCCAAGCAGGAATTTCATCCCCTGTTCTTCTAATGCTTTTTGAAGAAGCTGGCCTGCAATAGGGTCTAGCTGGCGTTCCATTAAATGAGAGCCGAGGTGGATGACATTCACTTCCATGCCTAAGTTTAATAGACCGCGTGCTGCTTCAAGCCCAAGGAGTCCGCCTCCGATGACTGCTGCTTTTTTGTACATAGTAGAGGCATTGACCATTTCCTCAGTGTCTTGCAATGTACGAAAAGCCGTCACGCCTTTTTTATCACTCCCTGGAATTGGCAGGATGAATGGAAGTGACCCTGTTGCTAAAATCAATCGGTCATAATGCACGGTCCGTCCTTGATCACTGGTGACTGTTTGGTTCTCTGTATCGATCTTCACAATGGTCTCGTTTGTAAACAGCTGAATATCATGCTCTTGATACCAGTTCCAATCGTTTAACGTAATATCTTCGACCTTCGTATCCCCTTGAAGCACTTTCGATAAAAGAATTCGGTTATAGTTAGGATACGGTTCAGTCCCAAATACCGTCATGTCGAAACGTTCGCCGTCTGTTTTTAAAATGTTTTCAAGGCTTCGAATGCCGGCCATACCGTTCCCCACTAATACGAGTTTTTCTTTCATGAAAAAACACCCCTCATGTGATCATTTTTTAGAAAGTACCATAATCTAAACATAGATGGAAAATACATGTTAAAATTTCTCACATAGTTTTTCATTCACGCCGGCTGACAGCTGTACAGGACAATATTTAAAGCCTGGCATTTTACTGTGCGGATCTAGTTGATCATCAATTAATTGATTAATTGATTGATGTTTGCTCCAGTGAAATGGAACAAACACGGTATCTTTTCGAATGGTGTCTGATATGCGGCATCTGATGATGACACTTCCTCTTTTTGACTTGATGGTCACGAGCTCCCCGTGCTGAAGTCCATACGTTTTCGCTGTGTCAGGATGAAGCTCTGCATATGCTTCAAACTGTCTGGCAACAAGCGAGGTGCTCCTTCTTGTTTGAACGCCTGTTTGGTAATGAGCCATCACCCTGCCGGTCGTTAAATAAAGAGGGTATTCTTGACTGACGGGTTCCTTTGCAGCCTTTTTTCCATGTGTGACAACGGCAAACTTCGCTAAACTGTCAGAATGTGAGAATGCATGTTCAAATAATCTTTCAGTTCCCGGGTCTTCTAAATGAGTACAAGGCCACCTTATGCCTTGTTCCTTCCTCAGCCTTTCATAGGTTATGCCTGAATAATCAGCCTTTGCACCTTTCGTTACGGCTCTTATTTCCTCAAAGATCTCTTCTGCGGATGAAAAGGAAAAATGGCTGCCTTTGCCTAATACAGCTGCTATTTCACAAATGATTTGCCAATCGTGCTTTCTTTGGTGTTTAAGTGGATATGTTGCTTCTCTAAGCGTAACGCGCCCCTCTACGTTTGTCACGGTACCTTCATCCTCTAAATATGACGAAGCAGGTAAAATTACATCTGCCAGCGCAGCTGTCTCAGACATAAATAAATCAACGGCAACAAAAAAGGACAAGTTCTTGATGGCTTGCTGAACCAAGTGCGCGTTCGGCCCTGATTGGACAGGATTTGAGCACATTAAAAAGAGCGCTTTGATCTCACCTGCCTCCATTTTTTCAAACATCTCAAAAGCAGACACGCCCTTTCCTGGGAGTTCTTTTTCATCAATGTTCCATCGTTCAGCCATTTCTTTTCTGTGAGCAGGATTTGAGATATCTCGATATCCTGGAAGCTGATCTGCTTTTTGCCCATGCTCTCTTGCTCCCTGGCCATTTCCCTGGCCGGTTATTGCGCCATAGCCGCATCCAAAGCGGCCGATCTTCCCGGTAACAAGCAGAATATTCAGGAAATTACGCACAGAGGCTGTACCGTCTATTTGCTGCTCAATGCCTCTTGCTGTAAAAATCATGCCTGTCTTTTCTTGCGCAAATTTCCTTGCTATTTTCTGCATCACATCAATCGTCACGCCAGTTTGCTCAGCAATGTCTGGGAGGGAGATGCGTGAGATATGCTCCTTTAGCTCTTGGAAACCTGATGTTCGTTGATGAATAAATGATTCATCGATTAAATGCTCATGCAGCATGATGTGCAATATGCCGTTTGCCAGTGCGGCATCTGACCCTGGTTTTAGGCTGACATGTAAATCGGCTAATTGGGCAGTCGGAGTTTTGCGCGGATCAATGACGATGAGAAATGCGCCATTATTTTTTGCCTCCTCGATGTAGGGCAGGAAGGTTGGCTGACATTCCGCTATATTCGTTCCAACCAATATCAACACCCGCGCATGCTTGATGTCGCTTAGAGGAAAGGTCAGGCCACGGTCAAGTCCGAATGTTTGATTTGCGGCAGTTGCTGCCGAAGACATACATAGTCTGCCGTTATAATCGATGTATTTCGTTTTCAGCGCCACTCTTGCAAATTTCCCGAGTAAGTACGCTTCCTCATTTGTAATTGATGCGCTTCCGTACACACTGATTACATCATGGCCATGCGACAGCTGAAGGGTTTCTATGTTTGTTTTGATTTCTTCGAGAGCCTCCTGCCATGTCGCTTTTACAAATTGTCCGTTTCTTTTGATCAGCGGGTGATTCAGGCGATCTTTATGAAGCACGTGCTGGTGTGCATGCTGTCCTTTCATACAAAGTCTTCCGTGCGTAGTTGGATTGTGTACACCAATCGTTTGGTAGCGTGTTCGCCCTTCCACATGCTGCTCGATTAACTGCATTTTGCACTGCATACTGCAAAAAGGACATTGGGCTGGGAACACTCGCTTTTGTTCTTCCTGCTTTGATTTTTGCTGAGCATATTGTAAAAAAGATTGACTCATACCTTCACATCCTTATGACTTACATTTTCTTGTCTGCTTTGGTCAAATTGCGCACAGAGCTCTTCTCTTATTTCCTCATCAAGCAACTTTTCTCGAATAGAAATGTTTCCATGCCTGGACAGCCAATCACCAATGGATTCTTGAAAGTAAGCATTTTTTCTATACTCTTCAAGCAGCGCTTTTAAAAAAGGGATAAGCTCACTTGAATGAGCCAAGGTGTAAAAAAGCTGGCCTCCTAAATAAATATTCCATTCACCCAGCTGCTTCTTCAGACAGATGTCATCAATTAGAGCAAGTTTACACGTGCAGGAAGCATCAGTGATATGAACAGAGGTGACTGCTGGTAAAAGTGTATCTTCCACTTGTCTTTCCAGCTCCATCACAAGTGACGTGACAGCTGGATCACTGCAGTCGCATGAAAGGATATGAGATAGTCTTTTTTTCTCATTAGGCATAATTGGCCAATGATTTTTGACGATTTGTGCTGCCTGTTTTGACACACCGATAAGCCGGATTCGTTTATGCTTTGTCAGCTCTGCCTGCTCAATCAGCCTGTTTTCTAACAAAGACGTAATGATTTTCAAAAAATCCAGATCAAGCAACCCTCCATATAATTGAGGTATCAACATGTTTTCCTGTTCAGCAGCGCCGATTTTTTCCACCGATCCTTGGAATTGCTCGAGATAGTATTGAATGGCTGGCCGGCAGATGCCGCAGCCGTGATTCGTTTTCCATTGAAAATGTCTTCTTATTTCTTCAGCATTCACCGGCTGCTGCTTTTTAATAAATGAAAAAATAGTCTGCTCATCTACTTCTGTACATGGACAAAAAAAGGCCTGCGGTTCCGTTTGTTCATGTGATGATAACTGGCAGCAAGCACGGACGAGCTCTTGACACCCGCCGCACCCGGTTGCTGCCCCTGTCTTTTTTTTCACCTCTTCTAAGTTTGTCAGCTGATGAACCGAAATGCTTTTTAAAATCGTCCCTTTTGTAACGGTTTGACATTGGCAGACGAGGTCTTCCATTTTTAATGAATCTAGTGAGGATGCTTGCTTTTCATGAAGGGATTTCATGACCACACTTTTATCACGTCCCACTTTCACATCTTGCAAATGCTGATCGGCATTCTCCAGCTCTCCGACAAATAAAATACCTGCCAGCGCCTCACGTTCAAAGACGAATTTTTTATATACCTCTTGCTCTTCATCTAAATAAGTCACAGCTGACATAAACGGAGAATGATGTTCAATACATCCAGCAGAATAAATCGGCAAATCAGGTACTTTTAATTTTGTTGAGTAAATGGGCTTGGGTGTATGTGTGATTTTTTCCCCTAAAAGATGCTTAGCGAGCACGCTTGCTTGTTCATAAATGGGCTGAATAAGACCGTGCACCATCCCTTTGTGCTCTGCACATTCTCCAACCGCATAAATATTCGGGATATTGGTCTGCATCACGTCATTGACAACAATGGCTTTTCTCGTGTGTATGCCATGATTCTCTGCAAGCTGTATATTCGGATGAATACCTGTTGTAAAAACAACAAGATCAGCCTCCACGATGTCGCCATTTTTCAATAGAACGCCTTCTACCCTCTCACCGCCTAAGCATGCAATGGTATGGGCATTTGTTTTCACCTGAATGCCTTTTCGTATGAATTTTCGCTGTAATAATCCGGCTGCTGTTTCATCTAATTGTCGCTGCATGAGCCGCTCCGTATGATGAATAATGGTGGTTTCCAGCCCCGCCATCTGCAGACCAGCTGCTACCTCCACACCAAGCACGCCGCCTCCGATCACTGCTGCTTGTTGATAATGCACCGCATCCGCACAAATGGCCTCATAATCATCAATTGTCCGAAAAGCGTATATCCCTTTTTTGGACACACCTTGAATAGGAAGAAAATTCGGCGATGAACCTGTTGCAATGACGAGCTTGTCGTAGGGAATTTCCCGGCGTGCATCTGTCATGACACACTTTCGATTTGTATCGATATGTACAACTGATTCTCCTTTGTACAATGTGATGTCATGCGCGGTGTACCATTCTTTATCCTTTAGTTCAATTTGAGCTAATGATTCGCTTTTTTGTAAAATCGACGAAAGTTTTATTCGATTGTAGGCAGAGTGCTTCTCTTTTCCAATGACTGTTATGGCATAATGTTCTGGCTGCTTTTGAATGATCTCTTCGATACATTTCATACTCGCCATGCCGTTTCCGATAAACACAAGTTTGCGTTTTGCCATCTGAAATCAACCTTTCTAAGCCTCTTGCTCGAGCACATTGTATGGATTGATTATGGCACACACTTGTAAAAAAGTGTTTATTCATGTCAATTTTTCTCACATAATACTTTCATTACATAAGTGAACTCGCTATCTTTAAGTCAGAAAATTCACTAGAGGAGGCGTTTTATGAAACTCTCAGAATTAAAATCAAGTGGTCATCCTAAGACATTGTTTGGTTCCTTTTTATATTTCGATGTGAGCTTTATGATCTGGGTTTTGTTAGGAGCGCTGGGTGCTTTTATTGCGCAAGATTTTGCTTTATCAACCGTAGAGAAGGGCATGATTGTGGCCATTCCAATTCTATCTGGTTCTTTTTTTCGGATTGTGCTCGGTTTATTCACCGATCGAATAGGACCTAAAAAGACTGCAGTGATGGGAATGCTTTTAACGACCATTCCGCTCATTTGGGGGTTTATCGCTGGTACAACCCTTTCGGAGCTCGTACTGATTGGGATTTTGCTTGGAGTAGCAGGAGCAAGTTTTGCTGTTGCTTTGCCAATGGCAAGCCGCTGGTATCCTCCTCACTTACAAGGAGTAGCCATGGGGATTGCAGGCGCCGGGAATAGTGGAACACTAATCTCCACCTTATTTGGTCCAAGGCTTGCGGAGATTTACGGGTGGCATGCCGTAATGGGGCTCGCTCTGATTCCGTTAAGTCTTGTCTTTTTGTTTTTTATTTTCACTGCAAAAGATGCACCAAATCAGCCCGCTCCTCAACCGATTCGGTCGTACTTTTCAGTATTTCAAGTGAAATCGACATGGTTTTTCTGTCTGCTTTATGCAATCACATTCGGAGGGTTTGTCGGGCTTTCCAGTTTCCTCAGTATTTTCTTTGTAGATCAATATGGGGTTTCGAAAATTCATGCTGGTGATTTTGTGACCCTTTGTGTGGCGGCAGGCAGCTTCTTTCGGCCTGTGGGCGGTCTCATTGCCGATAAAATAGGCGGAATGAAAGTACTGCTTGGATTATTCGGAATCATCGGCATTTGCTTAGGAGGAGTGAGCAGTCTTCCAGCTTTACCTGTGGTCATTGCGCTTTTATTTGTGGGGATGATGTGCCTTGGGATGGGGAATGGCGCTGTTTTTCAGCTAGTGCCTCAAGTATTTCATAAAGAAATTGGGATTGTGACCGGAATTGTTGGGGCTGCTGGAGGCATTGGCGGATTCTTTTTACCTAATATTCTTGGCAGTTTAAAAGAATTAACTGGCTCATATACGTTTGGCTTTTTGACCATTTCCCTTTTTGTTCTTATTGTTTTCCTCTGTTTAGTCGTATCGCAGCTTAAACGTAAAAAAGTGTTGATCAACCATACCATTTCTGAATCATAAAAAGCCATGACCACACGTTGGTCATGGCTTTTCTTTATATTGTAACACCCTTTGTTTAACCTATTTTGGCAGAACCGAACTCCCCATTAAATAACGGTCTACCTCGTGCGCCACTTGTCTACCTTCATTAATTGCCCAGACAATCAAGCTTTGCCCGCGTCTTGCATCTCCCGCTGCAAATACGCCTTCTACATTTGTTGTATATTCCCCATATTTTGCGTCAATGCGATTGTTTTTGCTGTCCACGCCAAAGTGTTTCACAAGCGGCTGTTCAGTTCCCTCAAAACCAATTGCAATAAAGACGAGCTGAGCAGGCCATACCTTCTCTGTCCCTGGAATCTCATGAAATTCAAACTTCCCTTGTTCGTTTTTCACCTTTTCCATTTGAATGGTATGAAGCTCTTTTAATTTCCCATTTTTATCTGCCACAATTTTTGTGGTTTGAATTGAATATTGACGCGGATCTTCTCCGAATTTTGCTTGTGCTTCTTCATAAGCATAATCCAGTGAGAAGACATAAGGCTGTTCTGGCCACATGTTATCCCCTACACGTGTATCCGGAAGCTTTGGATGCTTCCCGAATTGAACAACACTTTTTGCTTTTTGGCGAAGTGCAGTTGCAACGCAGTCCGCACCTGTATCTCCTCCGCCAATCACAATCACGTCTTTTCCTTTTGCATCAATGAAGTTTTTGTCTTTAAATCCTGAATCAAGCATGCTTTTCGTTGCGAGGGTTAAATAATCCATCGCAAGATGAATTCCTTTTGCTTCCCGGCCTTCAATCAATAGATCACGCTGCTTTTGTGCACCTGTACAAAGGATAACTGCATCAAACTGCTCTTTCAGTTCATCAGCAGTAATATCCACGCCGATTTCTGTGTTTGTCACAAAGTCAATGCCTTCTTGTCTTAGAAGTTTGACTCTTCGCTCGACCACTTCTTTGTCGAGCTTCATATTCGGAATCCCGTATGTCAGCAGTCCGCCAAGGCGGTCAGAACGCTCGAACACTGTGACAGCGTGCCCTGCTTGGTTTAATTGATCAGCACTTGCAAGTCCTGCTGGTCCTGAGCCGACAATGGCAATTTTCTTCCCTGTACGGCTTGAAGGGATTCTTGGTGTGATCCATCCATTTTCAAAACCTTTATCAATGATCGTGCGTTCGATATTTTTAATCGAAACAGCCGGATCATTGATAGCGACTGTACATGACCCTTCACAAGGTGCCGGACATACTCTCCCAGTAAACTCTGGGAAATTATTTGTTTTTTGCAGTCTTTCGAGTGCTTCCTTCCATCTCCCGCGATAGACAAGATCATTCCACTCTGGAATTAAATTGTAGATCGGGCAGCCAGACACGCCGCCCCTGATCTCCATCCCAATTTGACAAAACGGTGTTCCGCAATCCATACATCTAGCGCCCTGCTTTTTCAATACGTCATCTGTATAAGGAGCTGAATATTCTTTCCAGTCATTTTGACGAGTGAGAGGGTCACGTTCATTTGGCTTTTCTCTTTTATAATCCATAAAACCTGTTGCTTTGCCCATTGTCCTCTCCCCTTTCTTAATGAGCGAGGGCTGCTTTTTGCCCGTTTGCCGTTTCTTGATTTTTCGGTTTTGTGTTTGCTTCAAAGGCATACATCACCGCTTCTTCATGACTGAGGCCCGCTTGTTTTTGTTCTTCAATACTTTGAAGCATCATTTTGTAATTTCTCGGAATGACCTTGATGAATTGATCCTTTTCTTGCTCCCAGTTTTCAAGAAGTGCTACTGCTTTTGAGCTGTTTGTATAATCAAGGTGCTCCTTAATCATTTGCTTCACTTCTAGTTCTTCTTCATGATCTGTGAGCTTTTCAAACATGATCATTTCCATGTTGCACATTCTTTTGAACTGTTTTGCATCCGATGTATGGATATAAGCCACACCACCAGACATACCTGCACCAAAGTTTTTCCCAACGTCTCCTAAAATGACGACACGTCCGCCAGTCATGTATTCACAGCCGTGATCTCCGATTCCTTCAACAACCACATGTACACCTGAATTACGAACAGCAAATCGTTCACCAGCACGCCCGTTAATATAAGCTTTTCCGCTAGTTGCGCCGTAAAATGCAACGTTTCCTACAATGACGTTTTCATGTCCATTTTGTACAAAATGATCAGAAGTTTTAACAGCAATTTTGCCTCCTGAGAGTCCTTTGCCGATATAGTCATTTGAATCACCTGTTAAATAGAGAGACATGCCCTTTGGCACAAATGCGCCAAAGCTTTGTCCAGCTGAACCAGTGAATCTGAGTGTGATCGTATCCTCTGGCAAGCCCTCTTCCCCGTAGCGCTTAGACACTTCACTGCCAGTAATGGTTCCGGCCACACGGTTGATATTGCGAATGTTCAATGATAGATCAACCGGTGTTTGATGATTCAGCGCTTCTTGCACATAAGGAAGGATTTCATTCATATCCAGCGATTCATCAATTTTATGATTTTGCGGTGTTCTGAATGTCCGCGCTCCTTCTGGCTGATAAAGCAGTGTTTCAAGGTTTAGCTGCCCTGCTTTCCAGTGAGCTTTTGCTCGTTCACTGACCGCAAGGACATCCGTACGTCCGATTAATTCATCCATTGATGTAAAGCCAAGTTCTGCTAAGATTTCTCTTACTTCCTCTGCAATAAACATCATGAAGTTCACAATATGATCAGGGTTCCCCATGAATTTTTTGCGAAGCTCTGGGTTTTGTGTGGCAACACCGACTGGGCAAGTATCTAAATGACATGCTCTCATCATCACGCAGCCCAGCACGACAAGTGGAGCTGTCGCAAAGCCATACTCTTCTGCTCCTAAAATCGCAGCCATCACAACGTCGCGGCCAGTCATTAACTTTCCGTCCGTTTCAAGAACGACTCTCTCGCGAAGACCATTTAACACAAGGGTTTGATGCGCCTCTGCC
Organism: Bacillus sp. I-2; assembly: GCF_001974945.1. NCBI lineage: Bacteria > Bacillati > Bacillota > Bacilli > Caryophanales > Bacillaceae > Bacillus > Bacillus sp. I-2. Next base: position 18,443 of record NZ_LZRW01000046.1, read on the forward strand.
AATCCAAGCTCCCAAGGAAGCCCTGTGTGTTTAATACTCGTTTTCGGTGAAGCTCCTGTACCGCCATCATAACCACTGATGACAATGACGTCCGCAGTTCCTTTTGCTACACCTGCTGCAATCGTGCCAACGCCGGCTTTAGATACAAGCTTGACACTGATGCGTGCATCACGGTTCGCGTTTTTCAAATCATGAATCAGCTGTGCCAAATCCTCAATGGAATAAATATCATGATGCGGCGGTGGTGAAATCAATCCGACACCTGGCGTAGAACCACGTACATCGGCCACCCAAGGATACACTTTATTTCCTGGCAGCTGTCCGCCTTCTCCAGGTTTTGCTCCTTGCGCCATTTTAATTTGCAGTTCATCTGCATTGACCAAGTAATGACTTTTCACACCAAATCGGCCAGAAGCGATTTGTTTAATTGCACTTCTGCGGTCATCACCGTGTTCATCTACTGTAAAGCGGGCAGGATCTTCTCCGCCTTCTCCGCTGTTACTTTTACCGCCAATTCGGTTCATCGCAATCGCAAGTGCCTCATGCGCTTCTTTACTTAAAGATCCAAATGACATGGCACCTGTCTTAAAGCGGCGCACGATGGATTCAGCAGATTCAACCTCTTCCAGACGAACCGGCTTTTGTTTTGGCTGAAATGCAAACAAGTTTCTGAGGAAGCCGATTCTTTCTTCATCCGCTGCTTTTGTATATTGTTTAAATAAATCGTAATCTTCATTACGGCATGCCCACTGGAGCGTATGGATCGTTTTTGGGTTAAAAGCATGATGCTCTCCATTTTTTCTCCACTGGAATTCACTGCCTGATTCAAGTGTCTGGTCAGTTGCTGCTTGATACCCTGCTTCATGGCGGAGTTTTGCCTCATGAGCAATGGTGTCAAGATCAATCCCGCCAAGCTGAGAAGCTGTTCCTGTGAAATACGCTTGAATGACGTCTTCACTAATCCCGACTGCTTCAAAGATTTGCGCGCCTCTATAGCTTTGCACAGTGGAAATCCCCACTTTGGACATGACTTTGACGACACCTTCTGTCACGCTTTTACCAAACTTTGTAACAGCTTCATCAAAGCTGATCGAAATCGCTTCGTCTGCAATCAGCTGTTTGTACGTTTCATAGACAAGGTAAGGGTGAATCGCATCTGCGCCGTAGCCAATTAGTGCGGCAAAATGATGGACCTCTCTCACCTCTCCAGATTCAACGATCAGACTGACCTTTGTCCGCAGGCCTTGACGCACAAGATGCTGATGAAGTGCACTTAGCGCAAGAAGTGGTGGAATCGGTACTTTTTGTTCTGTCATTTCCCGATCTGAAAGGATTAATAAAGAGACACCTTCTCTGATCGCTTTTTCCGCCTCTTCAAACATCGCATCCAGTCCGCGCTTTAAATCATCGGTGAAAAGTGTATGGATTGTTTTGCTTTTAAAGGCATTATGAACAATCGTTTTTAAGCCGTTGAATTGTCCGCTCGTTAAGACCGGTGTATAAAGTTTAATTCTTCGGCATGAATATTCATTCGGATGTAAAATATCGCCTTCGGCACCTAACCAAGTCATGGTTGATGTCACGAGCTGCTCACGAATGGCATCAATCGGCGGGTTCGTGACTTGTGCAAACAGCTGCTTAAAATAATGAAAAAGAGACTGCGCACGATCTGATAACACAGCAAGCGGTGTGTCACTTCCCATTGAACCGATTGGGTCCTTGCCTTCCTCTAGTAAAGGAATTAAATACTTTTGAATGTCTTCATACGTATAATGGAACGCACGCTGACGCGTCAATAAATCATCCATTATACTAGAATTTTCTGAATTTTCTTCCGAGCGATTGACGTGGACCATTTCTTCATCGAGCCATTTTTGATAAGGCAGTTCATTCGCAATGGTCGATTTCACTTCTTCGTCAGAAATAATTCGTCCTTCTTCTAGATCAATGAGCAGCATTTTACCAGGCTCAAGTCGATCTTTATACTTAACATCTTCTTCATTTGTGTCAATTACGCCAACCTCAGAAGAGAAAATGATATGATCATCATTTGTGACATAATATCTTGCAGGTCTTAATCCATTTCGGTCTAAGATGGCCCCGATTTGTTTGCCGTCCGTGAAGGAAATGGCTGTTGGTCCATCCCACGGCTCCATGAGAGAACTATGGTATTCATAAAATGCCCGTTTCTCTTTCGACATGTGCGTGTTTTCCGTCCAAGGCTCAGGAATCAGCATCATCGCTGTATGAGCAGGTGTACGGCCTGCAAGCACAAAGAATTCAAAGGCATTGTCTAAAATGGATGAATCACTTCCGTCTGCATTCAGCACTGGCAAAATCTTGTCTAAATCGTCTCCGAAGGCTTCAGATACGAATTGTTGTTCTCTTGCTCTCATCCAATTGATGTTCCCTCTTAATGTGTTGATTTCTCCGTTGTGAATTAAGTAACGGTTTGGATGGGCTCTTTCCCATGTAGGAAATGTATTTGTACTAAATCTTGAATGAACAAGTGAAAATGCAGAAACAAATGTTTCATCCTGTAGATCAAGATAAAAAGCATCGACTTGATCTGATGTTAAAAGCCCCTTGTATACGATGGTTTGACTCGACAGGCTGACAAAGTAAAATTGCTTTTCCTCTCTTGTTCCCCAGTTCTCAGCCTGCTTACGGATGACATATAGTTTTCGTTCAAATGACAAACGATCTGTGATGTTGTCGTTTGCTCCGATAAAGACCTGTCTCACAACCGGACAGCTCTTCGCTGCGACAGTACCAATTTTTCCTGGATCGACAGGAACCGTTCTCCAGCCAATTAATGTTTGGCCTTCTTGTTTAATAAACCCGTTGATTTTCTGTTCGATGGCTTGACGCGTTTTTTCGTCATCATCTTTTGAAAAGAAGACCATTCCTACCCCGTAACGGCCTTTTTCAGGAAGTGCAAATTCTTTGCAGTTCTTTCTAAAGAAAGCGTCTGGCAGCTGTACCATTAAACCGGCACCATCACCTGTATACGGATCACTGCCTTGCCCGCCGCGATGATCAAGCTGGCACAGCATTTGTAATCCCTTTTTGACGATGCTATGTGTCGCCTCCCCTTTTAAATGGGCGTACAGTCCGATTCCACATGCATCATGTTCAAATTCAGGACGGTAGAGACCTTGTGGTTGTGGTAATTGATTATAAGTCATCGTTTCTCTCCCCCGTTTAAAAGATCCGTTTTTTCACAGTAATAAAATCTCACAAACTCTGTAACTTATTTTAAGTTTTCAAATTGATATAAACAATATATAATTTAGATCAAAACAATCTCTTTTTGAGATAGATGGGTGTGAAGTGCAAAAATGGAGCTTCGTCAGTTACGTTATTTTGTAGAAGTCGCAGACCGTGAACACGTTTCAGAAGCGGCTGAAAACTTACATGTTGCCCAATCTGCCATCAGCCGGCAGATTGCGAATTTAGAAGAAGAACTTGGAGTGGCCTTATTCGAACGAGAGGGACGAAATATCAAATTAACGAAGATCGGCAGACAATTTTTAGATCATGTCAGAACTGCACTCAAAGCCATTGATTATGCGAAAGAGCAAATTGATGAATACTTAGATCCGCACAAAGGAACAGTGAATATTGGCTTTCCTACAAGTCTAGCAAGCCAAGTACTCCCTTCTGTCATCTCCGCCTTTAAACAGGAATATCCAGAGGTCGATTTTTTACTTCGTCAAGGATCCTATAAATTTCTCATTGAGGCGGTCAAAAATCGAGATATCGATCTCGCCTTTTTGGGACCCGTACCGACAAACGATTCTCAAATAGAAGGAAATATTTTGTTTTCCGAAAGCATTTATGCCCTTTTACCGGTTAGCCACCCCTTTAGCGGACAAAGGAGTATTCATTTAAGTGATTTAAGAAGGGATCATTTCGTGTTATTTCCTGAAGGGTATGTGCTGAGACAAATTGCGGTTGATGCTTGCAAGCAGGCAGGCTATGAACCTACCATTTCATCTGAAGGAGAAGATTTGGATGCGATTAAAGGTCTCGTATCGGCAGGTATGGGTGTTACCTTATTACCCGAAAGCGCCTTTTATGAAACAACACCTCGATTTACAGTGAAAATTCCGATCGATTTTCCTCAAGTGAGACGAACGGTTGGAATTATTGCATCTAAAACGCGCGAAATGTCTCCTTCTGCCCATGATTTTTATGTGTTTGTAAAGGATTTCTTTTCTAAAATTGAACAATATAAATAATTCACTAAAACAAGACATTTCATTTGTAGAAATAATCCCTCTTTGTATATGATGGGTTACAGAACAAAAGACTATATGGAAGAAAGGTATTCGTATGAAATCAATTTTATCGTTTTTAAAGCCGTATCGGCTGTCCGTTGTGTCCATTGTCATTCTCACTTTTTTAAGCAGTATGCTCCAGCTGTATTTACCGACGTTAACAGCAGATATCGTTGATGTCGGTATCGTCCAGGGAGATATTGCTTACATATGGAAGGTTGGCGGCTGGATGGTGGCTTGTTCTTTACTCGCCATTTTGCTCACCATTTGGAAGTCTTACTTGTCATCAAAGACAGCACTTGGCTTCGGCCGTGATATGAGAAGACAGCTGTTTGTGCATGTCGAACAATTTTCATTAGAAGAATTTCAAAAGATCGGCACATCTTCCTTTATTACTAGATCAACAAATGATGTGAAACAAGTCCAAGATGTGACGATCATGATTTTACAAATGATGACGCGGGCCCCGCTCATGCTTGTGGGCGGAATTATTTTGGCTGTTTCCAGGGATGCTGTCCTGTCTCTTATCTTTTTAGCAGCTCTCCCCCTTCTTGGCGGATTTATCTATTTGGTGTCAAGAAAAGCCATCCCTCTATTTGGCCAGCTTCAGAAAAAAACAGACCGGCTGAATTTAATTATGCGGGAATCTCTTTCAGGCATCCGGGTCATTCGTGCCTTTAACCGTGTGGATGATGAAAAGGAGCGATTCCAAGAAGCAAACACGTCCTATAAGGACACTGGTCTTAAAGTCAACCGATTAATGGCTTACTTGTTTCCATTTATGCTGATCATCATGAACTTCACGAATATTGGTATTGTCTGGCTTGGTGCAAACCGAATTGATGCCGGAGAAATGGAAGTTGGGAATCTTATTGCCTTCATTCAATATGCGATGATGATTTTAATGGCACTTATTATGCTGTCGATGAGCTTTATTATGGTCCCAAGAGCACAAGCGTCAGCTAAACGCATGAATGAAGTGTTAAACATGGAACCAAAGATTAAAGACAAAGAAGAGTCTATGACTGAGCTTCACGAGCCCGCTCAATCCATTCGATTTGAGGATGTGTCATTTTATTACTCAAATGCTGAGAAACCGGCCGTTCAAGGCATCACGTTTGAAGCCAAAACTGGTGAAACGACAGCCATCATCGGAAGTACGGGTTCTGGGAAAACAACGCTTCTCCAGCTGATGACGCGCTTTTATGAAGTGACAGAAGGCCGGATTACACTAGATGGTGTAGACATTAGAGAGCTGCCTCAGGAGAAACTGAGAAACCAGATGGGCTATGTCTCTCAAAAAGCTGTTTTATTCAGCGGAACCATTGCCGAGAATGTACGCTTTGGCAAGCAGGATGCAAGCAATGAAGACGTCTGGCAGGCGCTGCGAACTGCGCAGGCCGAAGAATTTGTTTTGCAAAAAGATGGCGGAATTGATGCAGAAATTGATCAAGGTGGTTCCAATCTATCCGGCGGCCAAAAGCAGCGGCTTTCCATTGCAAGGGCGCTAGTGAGAAGACCATCATTCTATCTGTTTGACGATAGCTTTTCAGCACTTGATTACAAAACAGATGCGAAGCTGCGGGCATCATTAGAAGCAGAAAAAGCTCATGCAGCCCTCATCATTGTGGCTCAACGAATCAGCACAGTGAAGCATAGTGATAAAATCATTGTACTTGATGAAGGGAAAATCGCAGGTATCGGAACACATGAACAATTAATAAAGGACAATCTTGTATACCAAGAGATTGTCGCATCTCAGGAAGGTCAGGAGGTGAGCGAGGATGAGTAAGAAAATGTCTTCCGGCATGGGCCATAAAGGCGGCCACCCTAAAGGGCCAGTCGCAAAACCGAAGGAATTTAAGAAAACACTGCTTCGTTTGACAGGCTATTTAAAACCAAGGAAATTTCAGCTGATCATCGTCCTTATTGCAGCGATTGGTTCAACTGTCTTTAACGTCATTAGTCCAAAGCTGCTTGGGGATGCCACCTCTTCCTTATTTGACAGCTTTACGAATGGAACAGGCGTTCAATTTGATGTCATTTCACGGATTCTTTTGCTGCTTGTCGTGCTGTACGTCGTTGCTTCCCTCTTTTCATTCGTTCAGCAATATGTCATGGCTGGTGTCTCTCAACAGACCATTGCTGAATTACGGCAGGAAGCAAATGACAAGCTCACACGTCTCCCCCTTCGTTATTTTGATAAAACAACCCACGGCGACACACTAAGCCGTGTGATGAATGATATCGATAATATTAATACATCGCTTCAGCAGGCGCTCACCCAAGTGATTACTTCTGTGATTACAGTCATTGGGATTGTCGTCATGATGCTCTTCATCAGTCCGCTGCTTACGTTGCTTGTTTGTTTGACGCTGCCACTCAGCCTGTTTGCGATTCGCGGCATTACGTCATTTTCTCAAAAGCATTTTAAAGCGCAGCAAAAAGAGCTTGGCACGATCAATGGACATATTAATGAGATGTTCACAGGACATCAGACAGTTCGTGCGTATGGCTACGAAAAGAAAGCAATCGATACATTTGATGAATTAAATGAAAAGCTGTATGAATCCTCAAGGAAAGCGCAGTTCATTTCTGGTTTAATGATGCCAATGATGACTTTTATCGGGAACCTTGGCTATGTGGCAGTCAGTGTAGCCGGCGGGATTCTAGTCATTAACGGGAATATTCGTGTCGGGGATGTGCAGGCGTTTATCCAATACACACAGCAAATGTCTCAACCTCTTGTGCAAGCATCAAGTGTCGCAAACTTAGTTCAATCGGCGATCGCTTCTGCTGAAAGGGTCTTTGAAATTCTCGATGAGGAAGAAGAAAGTACCGAAGAAGATGCGGCAATTGATCTTGCATCACTCTCAGGCGATGTGAGCTTTGAACAAGTTCAATTCGGATATGAAAAAGATCATCCGATTATTAAAGATTTGAATTTAGATGTGCAAGAAGGACAGACGGTTGCCATTGTCGGACCAACAGGCGCAGGAAAAACGACCATCATTAATCTTTTAATGCGTTTTTACGAATTAGATCAAGGCTCCATACGCATTGGCGGTGTCAAAACAACTGACCTCAGCCGTCAGCAAGTACGAGACTTATTTGCAATGGTTCTTCAAGATACGTGGCTCTTTGAAGGAACGATTTACGACAACATTGCCTATGGCAGGCAGCACGTTTCCAAGGAGGATGTCATTAAAGCCGCCAAACATGCCTATGCAGATGATTTCATCCGCACGCTTCCAGATGGATATGACACACTGTTAACAGAAGATGCAGGCAACCTGTCTCAAGGTCAGCGCCAGCTGTTAACCATCGCCCGTGCCATTTTATCTGATCCAAAGATCTTGATATTAGATGAAGCAACAAGCAGTGTGGATACACGGACAGAGATGCATATTCAAAAAGCAATGAATGAATTGATGAAAGGCAGAACGAGCTTCGTGATTGCACACAGACTTTCAACGATTAAGGATGCAGACCTTATTCTAGTCATGAAGGATGGAAGCATCATTGAAAAAGGATCGCACAGCGAACTTTTAAAACAAAAAGGCTTCTATGCAGACTTATATATGAGTCAATTTGCCGAAAATCAAGTGGGATAACATCAAAAAAGAGGATAGACACACGCATGTCACATGCTGTCTATCCTCTTTTCAATTGTCATCTGTTCGCTTCTTCACTTTTACACTGAGCTTCGTTATATACTCTGCTTCATCTTTAGACATGAGCGAATGAAGTAAATACTCCTCAAATACATCTCCATCCAGCATCATGCCCTCTTTCTCAATTTCATCTAACAAATGCGAATAAGCAGATTCGATCTCATCAAATGTTCCTTGATTATACATCACCGCATAGAGCCCGCCAGGTTTTTTAACTGCCCCCGGGCCATCCATTCGGCAGAACAGCTGATCTGACTGATGATAGTGCCGCTTACGGAACTGCTCCTTTTTTAAGACAGAACCATTTGCCGCAGCCCCTTTTATACCAACTCCCTTTAAAAATTCCCCTACAATACGTGATATTTCTTCTACAGGTGTATTGAAGTCGATCGGGTTTGATGCACTTAGTACAACGGGTTCTTCTGGCAGCTCTTGAAACAGGACCTCCCCTATTTTCACAGTTGCTAATTCATGTGTCGTCTCCATCACCCGCATAAGAAAAGCCTGGATGTCTTGAAGTTTTTCAATCTCTTGTTTGACCTTTTTTATTTGGTCGGCCGCTAGGCTTTGCAGTCTTTCGCGGGAAGGTTCTGTGAAATATTGTTTTAACTCATTGATCGGAAATTGAACAGCCCGCAACGATTGAATCGCAATAAAATGGTCAAATTGCTCAAGTGTATAGTAACGGTATCCATTTTCGTGAACACCAGCCGGCTTAAATAAATCGATTTTATCATAATACAGAAGCGTATCTTTTTTGACATCAAATAGCTTGGCAAATTCTCCAGTGAAAAACGTTTTTTGCACATCATTGATCATGATGAAGGCTCCTTTCTTGACTATGGAGTAACTCCATCCTTTATCATAACATGCAGAAACAAACTACGCATGGAAAGGATAAAAAAATGAACAAAATAACTCAACATGAAGTAACATTAGCACAAGCAAATAAAGAGGACTTCCCTTCAATGAAAAAAGAGCTTCAGAAAGCTTTTACAGCTGGCGTGATCGATGCATTTGGCGATGCGCATGGTGGGCCAATTCCTCCAGATGAAGTGATTGATGAATCTTTTCATTCAAATGAACACATTGTTTATCATATTATGCTAAATGATGAAAAGGCAGGCGGCGTTGTGATCAAAATCAACCAAGAGACACATCACAACTCGGTTGATTTGCTATACATTTCATCATCCTTTCACGGCCGGGGCATTGGTCAGGCAGCATGGAAAGCCATCGAGGCGCAATATCCAGAAACGATTATATGGGAGGTTGTGACTCCATACTTTGAAAAACGCAACATTCATTTTTATGTCAATAAGTGCGGCTTTCAAATAGTTGAATTTTATCACTTACACCATCCAGATCCAAACACACCTCATGAAACAGATCAAGGCAATGAACCTTTAGCACCTGAGGAATTTGAATTTTTTAAATTTGAGAAGGTCATGAAGAAAAATTGTGCAAACGTAGGATAACGTGTATTTCTTTAAAATAATGTTAAAAACACTACCTCATAAAAAGGTAGTGTTTCTTCAATCTTTCTAGCTTCTAATCTGACCGTCACCACACAGAAGCAGCTTAGTTGTCGTGAGTGCAGGAAGTCCCATTGGCCCTCTTGCGTGCAGTTTTTGAGTAGAGATGCCGATTTCAGCTCCATAGCCAAGTGCGCCGCCGTCTGTAAAGCGAGTCGATGCGTTATGATAAACAGCCGCCGCATCGACTTCGTTTAGAAACGTGAGTGCATTTTTTTCATCTTCTGTCACGATGGCTTCTGAATGTTTTGTGCCGTATTGATCGATATGGCTGATTGCTTCCTCAATTGAATCGACTACCTTTACTGCAAGATCCAGACTTAAATACTCATCTGTCCAATCCACTTCTTCAGCAGGAACCGCGTTTGAAAAGTAAGACTCTGCTGCCTGGTCGCCATGTACAGTGACACGATGCTCCTGCAAAGCTTCATTTAATGAGGCTGCATTCTCTTTCAGCCAATCGCGATGAATAATCAGCGTCTCAAGTGCATTACATACGGCCGGGCGATTCGTTTTCGCATTGATCACAATCTCAATGGCTTTTTTCACATTCGCGGTTTGATCAATATAGACATGACAGTTTCCTGTCCCTGTTTCAAGCACTGGGATAGTGGATTCTTCCACCACTGTTTTGATTAACGAAGCTCCGCCTCGCGGAATTAAAACATCGATCCATTCTTTTAGTTGAAACATCGCCTGAACCGATGAACGGTCTGTTTGTTCAATCAATTGCACCGCATCACGAGGAATCTTTGTTTGATCCAATGCTTCATGGATCACACTGACAATGGCTTTGTTGGAAGAAATAGCGGAGGAACCGCCTTTTAAAATCACTGAGTTGCCTGCCTTAAGGGCAAGGCCTGCTGCATCGACAGTGACGTTCGGTCTCGCTTCATAGATCATCCCGATCACGCCGAGCGGTACTCTTCGGCTTTTCACGTGTAAGCCGTTATCAAGAGTCCATTCATCCAATATTTCTCCAACAGGATCTGTTAATCTCGTCACAAGCCGCAAACTTTCAGCAAACTCATGAATTCTTTCTTCATTTAACAGTAATCGATCCAAGAGTGCCTCTGAGAAGCCCTTTTCTTTCCCGGCATTTAAATCTTTTTGATTCTCCTGTAAAATGAAGCGGCTGTTTTGCTCTAATGCTTCTGCCATTTTAAGAAGCGCGTCATTTTTTTCCTCTGTCTGAAGTAAACTTAGTTTTTTTGAAACATGCTTTGCTTTTTTCGCTTTTTCTTTGACCGATGTGACAACTTCAGCTGTCAGTGTCATGGAATTCCTCCCTTTTGGTTAACAAACTGGTATCGATAAATCTAAATGACAAACAAATGCTTCAAGATCGACGACATGCACGATTTCATCTTGTAACAAGTCACTCTTACGTGCGAGTTCATCTGACGCATAATTCACAATACCAAGCCCTATTTCTCTTCCATCTTGATCTAAAATACGGACCACATCGCCTTTTTTAAACGAACCTTTCACATTGACAATCCCATCAGAATCAAGGCTTCCCTCTCGGTGCATGAGGAATTCCTGTGTTTTCTCTTGAACCACGATCTCACCCTTTGGCCCAGAATGAAAGGCAATCCACTGCTTCTTATAATTGAGCGGCGCTACATTTTCGTCAGCGGTAAAATAAGTGCCGTCCTCTGTCCCATTGATCGCTTTGTCTAAAATGCCAGGCGTATCTGCTTTTCCTAAAAAGCCGTTGATCCCTGCGGCCATTGATATTTTAAAGGCATCGAGCTTTGATTTCATTCCGCCTGTACCTACGCTGCTCCCTGCGTCTCCAGCAGCTGCTTCGATGTCTTCTGTGATGTCTGTCACTTCGAGAATTCTCTTCGCATTTGGATTAGTATGAGGATTATCTTCATACAAGCCATCAATATCAGATAAAATGGCAAGGAAATCCGCATCAATGAGTCCAGCTACTTTTGCAGACAATGTATCGTTGTCTCCAAACTTCAACCGATTGATCGTCACTGTATCATTCTCATTAATAATTGGGATGATGCCTCGATCCAATAACACGTTCATTGTGTTACGCACATTTTGATAGCGCGTTTCATCAGAAAAATCACTTCTTGTGATTAAGAGCTGTGAGGCAATATAACCGTGTGATAAAAATAAAGTAGAATATGATTCCATTAAAAGCCCTTGCCCAATTGAGGCAGATGCCTGCTTTTCCGGCAGTGTTTTGGGTCTATCAATAAATCCTAGTTTTCGGTAACCAGCTGCAACCGCACCAGATGAAACCAAAATGACTTCGTGTCCTTCATCTTTGAGTTTCACAATTTGATTGACGAGGTTTTCTAGTTTTTTCAAACTAATCTCACCTTGAAAGCTAGTAAGAGAGCTGCTTCCGATTTTCACAACAATTCGTTTTCTCTCTTTATCTGCGTACACCTAATCACTCCTGTACCTGAGCTCTATTTATATAGATACTTTTTGTTTTTGCTGATTGCTTATCTCTTTTGATCGATTGGCGGCATGTTTGACAGCCTGCTTGATCGCTTCTCCTCCGCCAAAATCATCTAATGCATTGAGTCCTGCAGCAGTTGTTCCATTTGGTGACGTAATTTTCTCTCTTAAGACAGAAGGATTTTCCTCTGTTTCTTGCAGCATTTTTGCCGCACCGAGGAGTGTCTGCGCGCCAATTTGGCGAGACAATTCCTTTGATAAACCTGCCTCTTCTCCTGCTTCTTCGATTCTTTCCATTAAGAAATAAAAGTAGGCGGGTCCGCTTCCAGCAATTCCAGTGAAAATATCCATTTGCTCTTCCTGAATGGTATAGACTTCGCCCATTTCAGATAAAAGAGCCTGGCTTATACTCATATGGTCGTTTTTCACGTAACGTCCAGCAGATAAAGCAGTCGCTGATGCCCCGATCGTACTTGAGGTATTTGGCATAACCCTCATAACAGGCTGGCCTTCATGCAGCATGTCTTCAATATACGATAGCTTAACACCTGCAAGGACAGACATGATGAGCTGATCTGGCTGAATACGAGGTTTTAATGATTCAAGGGCTGCTTCAGCATCCTTTGGCTTCATGGCCAGGATCAACATATCCATTTCTTCAAAAGGAAATGAATCCATTGCGGCTGTTTGGATTCCGTATCGTTTCGTTAGTTCATTCAATCGAAGTTGATTTTGTCTGTTTGTTGCGTAAATTTGGCCTAGCGGCATCTGTCCTGATCGCACAATCCCTGCAATCATTCCTTCCGCCATAGAACCTGCTCCAATGAAAGCAACTTTCTTTTGATCAATGATATTGATCCTCTCCCTTGTTCGCTTTTTGTTCGTGTTTTTCGCACGTTAGTAATCGTAACATGATGAGAAATCGTGTCAAGAAAGAGCCAGCGCTTTTCAAAAGTCCCGAATGCATGGCCGGCAGCTTGCTGCAAGTATGTTAGCCGTGTTTTTCAAATACAGTGATTTAGATCAAAAGAACTATGATCATTTGAATCATAGGACCCTTTCGTTCGACTTGATTCACCATTTTATTTTTGGTTTCGGTGACTTCAATTCTATTTTTAGAAAGCGCTCTCATTTTAATGACTTTCTATTTTCCTATATGGTGAATGTGCTTGAATCTTTCGATTAGACTATTGACATATTTTAGAAAACATGTCCGTTGAAATGATATTTTACTGGTGATACCGTGAAAGAGAAATCATGTGAAAAAGGAGCGTTCATAATGAAAGTGAAAGAAAACTATGTCAATGTGATTCCAATGAAAGAAATCCGTTCTACCGATGACCTTCTTTTCCCATTCCCTATTTACAATGAGCTGCGTGCAGAGAGTGATATTAGATATGATGAGACAAGAAAGTGCTGGGATCTCTTTCGATATGCGGATATCCAGTCTGTTCTAAAGCAGCCTAAAGTGTTCTCTTCACAGCGAGGAAGAAGCACGTCTAAAACAAGTATTTTAACGATGGATCCTCCAAAACATACAAAGATGAGAGCGCTTGTGAATAAAGCATTCACCCCAAAAGCGATCAAGCAATTAGAAGATAAGATCAAAGACCTGACACATGATCTATTAAATCAAGTCAAGGATCAACGTACGTTTGATATTGTGCAAGATTTAGCAGCTCCCCTGCCAGTGATGATCATTGCTGAGCTTCTCGGTGCAGAGGTTCAGGACAGAGAGCTGATTAAAAAACATTCTGATGCCCTTGTGGCAGGTGCTAAGGATGAATCAAAAGAAGCTATTCAGGCTGTAGTAGATATGCAGAAACGTGCTGAAGAGGAGCTGTCCGTTTATTTTGCTCATTTGATCAAAAAAAGAAAAGAAACACCTGCTAATGACTTGATCTCGCTTCTCATTCAAGCAGAAATTGATGGAGAGCGTTTAACCGAGAATGAACTGCTTGGCTTTTGTATTCTATTACTCGTTGCAGGCAATGAGACAACGACCAATTTAATAACCAATGCCGTACGACTACTGACAGAGCAGCCGCATATTGCTGAATCAGTTCGGCAGGACCCCTCTCTTATTCCTCAATTGACTGAGGAAACGCTGCGGTATTATCCGCCTGTTCAAGCCATTGGCCGAATCGCCGCAGAGGATGTTGAAATTGCAGGCGCGCACATTGAAAAAGGAGACTACCTCATCAGCTGGGTTGCTTCAGCAAATCGGGATGAACAGAAGTTTGAAGATCCAGACACGTTCCGGCTTGACCGGAAATCAAATCCGCATATGAGCTTTGGGTTTGGCATTCATTTTTGTCTCGGTGCACCGCTTGCCCGGCTTGAAAGCAACATTGCGCTTGACGTTTTACTCCATACGTTTCAAGACATCACCTGCGTGGCAGATCAGCTAAAACCTATACAAAGCACGTTTGTTTTTGGGGTAAAAGAATTTCCTGTACAAGTCACCCGTTTTTAAAAGTCCCTTTTCAGGGGCTTTTTTTCATTTTCTTCAATTCATCATCTCTTTCTTACCTTCCTTCTCCGAACATGCTAAAATAAAATCCATACAAAGTGATAACGGAATGCAGAAAGGAAGCCGAAAACTCATGACCGATTATACAGCGATGAAAGACGGAATATTCAAATCAGTTTGTTCGTTAGATTGCCCGGATCAGTGCGGTCTTTTAATACATAAAGAAAATGGAAAGATCGTGAAAGTGCAGGGAGATCCGGACCACCCTGTCACACAAGGAAACATATGCAACAAAGTGCGTAATGTCACAGCCCGTTTATATGATGAAAAAAGACTGACCACTCCTTTAAAACGTGTTGGCCAAAAAGGCGAAGGTCAGTTTGCACCAATTACGTGGGAAGAAGCCATTGAAACCATTCGGCAAAAATGGACAAAGCTGATCGAAGAAAAAGGACCAGAAAGCATTCTGCCTTACAGCTTCTATGGAAACATGGGCAATCTCAACGCAGAAGGAATGGACCGCCGCTTTTTTTATCGTCTTGGTTCAAGTCAGTTAGACCGAACGATCTGTCAGTCTGCGGGAACGACTGGTTATAAATATACAATGGGTGCAAGCATTGGGACAGATCCTGAAGACACCATTCATACGAAACTATTTATCTTTTGGGGCATCAATGCCGTATCGACCAATATGCACCAAATTACCTTGGCACAAAAAGCACGAAAGCAAGGAGCGAAGATTGTTGTAATTGATGTTCACAAGAACCAAACCGGCCGGATGGCAGATTGGTTCATTCCGCTTCGGCCTGGTACTGACAGTGCGCTTGCCCTTGGCATCATGCACGTCCTTTTTAAAGAGGAACGTACAGATGAAGCATTTTTAGAGGCTTACACGGTCGGCCATAAGGATCTGCGCGAGCATGTAAAGCAGTATGATCCAGACACAGTTGAGCGCATCACAGGTGTCCCGAGGGATGACATCATTACACTTGCGAGAATGTACGCTGAGACATCACCCTCTCTCATTCGCATTGGGAATGGTTTACAGCACCATGATAATGGCGGGATGAGTATTAGAACCATCTCCTGCCTCCCTGCCCTGACTGGTCAATGGCTGCACAAAGGCGGCGGAGCGATGAAATCAAACTCTTCTTTTCTCAGCTATAATGAAACAGCCCTTCAGCGGCCGGATTTATTAAAAGAACGCACGCCTAGATCCTTTAATATGAATCAGCTGGGCAGCGTGCTGACAAGCGCAGAGCCTTCCGTTGATTCTCTCTTTATCTACTCGTGCAACCCAGCGGTTGTAACACCTGAAGCGAATAAAGTCAGAGAAGGTTTGCTGAGAGAGGACTTATTTACAGTGGTTCATGATTTATTCCTGACAGAAACAGCGGCGTATGCAGACATTGTCCTGCCGGCGACATCAGCCTTTGAAAACGAGGATTTCTATACATCATACTGGCATCATTATATTCAAATTCAGGAGCCAGTGATAGAACGCTACGGAGAAAGCAAATCCAATACTGAAGTATTCCGCCTGTTAGCCCATGCGATGGGCTTTGAAGATGAAGCCTTTCGCGAGACAGATGCTGAACTGATGGAACAAGCTCTTCATCATCCAGAAAATCCGCATTATGAGGACATTTCATACGAAGCATTAAAAGAAAAGAAATGGATCAAAGCGAAACGTGGACCTTTCCAGGAATTAAAGCTTCAAACCCCAAGCGGGAAAATTGAGCTTTATTCTGAACAAATGAAAAAAGACGGGTATCCAGCACTTCCAACCTATGTGCCCCTTTATCAGGAGAGCAATTATCCGCTTACCTTTATACCGGGACCGAACCATAATTTTCTGAATTCCACCTTCTCACTTCATGAAAAGCATCAAAAGCTTGAGAAATTTCCGAAGCTTCACATGAATGAACAGGATGCAAAGGAAAGAAAAATTGAAGATGGTGACATGGTGCGTGTGCTAAACGACCGAGGAGAGTGTGAGCTTGTCGTGTCAGTCGGTCAAAATGTATTATCTGGTGTTGTGGTCAGTCAAGGATTATGGGCAGATCAAAAAGGCAAAAAGCATTTAGTGAATGGGTTAACACCTGATCGATTGGCAGATATGGGAGGCGGCGCGACGTTCTTTTCTGGCAGAGTGGAAGTTGAAAAATTATCATAGAAAAAAGCCAGCCATTTTTTGCTGGCTTTTTTCATATGCTTTTATCGAATCATCAGCTGATTCGTCATGACATTCGCACTTCCGTTGCTTCGGTAGCCTTCTACAGTTAATGCTGTTTCATACATTTTTCCCATTGGCATGCCTAAGCTTTCCCATTTTTTAAAATGCTCACTGACAGAGACAGTTCCGCTTGTGCGTTTTGTTTGACGTACACTCCAATATTGTTTAAAGGTAGCGTCTCCAATGATAGAAGGCTGATTGACACGGAGCGTTTCATATATGTCATATGTGCCTCCATCGGCATAAAATGATCCTTTATACGTCCCTGTTGGACGATATGTGCCCCATGACTCAACAATGTAGTATTCAGCTAATGGAGATTGTGTCCAGCCATAGACACATAAATAGGAATTCCCGCCCGGATTAAAGGCTGCGTTGTAGTTGATGGAGATGTTGCCAAGTTGATGATGAGTTTTAGTGGAATCAAACTTCTTTCCTTTTCGAAATAAGGCATTTCCGATATTGTTCCAGCTTGCACTAAATGCCCCGCCGTTATTGAGTGTCATCGAGGTATTTCCGTAATCCTTCCATAATTCAAAATCGTATCCGCTGTGTGTGCCTATTCTATTATCATAAATCGTTTCCGCATGAGCTGGCACAGCCGTCAGTGTCAGCACAAATCCAATACACATCACAAACAACAGCCTCAATCTTTTCAAATTCATTTTCCATCCCTCTCCTTTTTTCATCCGTATTGTTCTGTCATCCCTAAGATGAAAAACCCATCACCTCCTTTCATGCAGCCCTTTCTGCTAGATGGAACGAAACTGATTTAACCCGGCATGGATGTCTTTTGTGTGTGTATAAATCCTTTGGTACAAATGAAATAGATCGGCATATACTTCTGCGTGCGGCTGATTTGGCTCATAAACAGCAGCTTGATGGATCAACTGATGTGCACATACTTCAAGTGACGGATACCATCCGCATCCAGCCGCAGCAAGCATGGCTGCACCTAAAGCAGGCCCTTGTTCATTGTCTAACTGGATGACTTCAGCCTGAAAAATGTCTGCTTGCATTTGAAGCCAAGTCCGGCTTCTCGCTCCGCCGCCAATGGACACAATAGAATCTATGTTTTTTCCTGCCTGCCGGAATAATGCGATAGATTCATTTAGCGAAAAGGTAATCCCCTCTAACACAGCTCTGACAACATGTGCCCTTTCATGCCTGCTGTCTAATCCAATCAAGCTTGCGCGAATGGTCGAATCCGCATGAGGTGTTCTTTCCCCGACTAAATAGGGAGTAAAGAGCAATCCTTTCGCTCCTGGCGCTACATGAGCCGCACCTTCTAAAAGTGATTGGAACGATTCCTCAGGAGCCAGTAAGTGTTTTGCCCAGTTCAGGCTATATCCTGCTGAAAGGGTGACACCCATTGTGTAAAAAGCGTCTTTTTTTGCATGATGAAACAAATGTAAATTCCCTTGAAGCTCCCTTTCATGATCCTCTTCGTAGGAGAGAATGACCCCAGATGTGCCGATGCTGCATAACGTGCGGTCAGAGGACAAGATGCCAGCACCAATTGCTCCGCAAGCATTATCTGCCCCGCCGGCAAAAACCTTCGCGCCTTCTTTCATCCCAACATCACGTGCAATGTGCGGCAAAAGTGTACCAACCTCCGCCTCTGATGTGACAAGCGGCGGGCAAATATGAGGAGAAATATCAAATGCCTGACAAATCTCCTCACTCCACGTCTGTTCACCGATATTTAACAGCAAAGTGCCAGCCGCATCAGAATAATCAATATGGACAGCGCCAGTTAAACGAAATCTGACATAATCTTTTGGGAGTAAAAACATGTCGATTTGCTGATCAATATGTGGTTCATGTTCCTTTACCCATAATAATTTTGGCAGTGTAAATCCTTCTAACGCCTGGTTTTTTGTGATCTTTTGCAGCCGGTCTCCCAGCTTTTTGGTAATGTGTGCACATTGTGCTGTCGTTCGTGTATCATTCCATAAAATTGCAGGGCGGAGCACTTCGTGAGATTCATTTAATAGAACTAATCCATGCATCTGGCCGGAAAAGCTGATGCCTTCTACTTGTCTTGAATGAACAGGCTGCTTTGCCATCAGTTCTTTCATCACAGCCATTGTCTGCCTTACCCAATCCTCGGGGTGCTGCTCACAATATCCAGGCTTCTCTTGAATGAGGCGGTACGGCTTAGAGGCTTCGCAGCACACCTTCCCGCTCTCATCCACTAATATCGCCTTGACCCCGCTCGTGCCAAGATCAATTCCCATCACATATTTCATGTTTTCACTCCTTCAAAACAGGTCAGCCCCTTCAATTAATCTTCTAACAAGTATTGATTTAAACGGGCTTTCAGCTGTTCCTCTCTTCCCGATTCGTTTCTGATCAAAGGATGTTTCAGCGCATATTCTTCTAATGTATGAAAGTTTGCCTTTCCTTCTGAAATATCACGTCCAATTCCTTCAGAAAAGCTGCGATACCGGTGCTTTATGACATCCTCAAACACACGGTCTTCTATGAGTCTATGAGCGACGCGCAGTCCTTTTGCGAATGCATCCATCCCGGCAATATGGGCATATAAAATATCTTCAAGTTCAAAGGAAGCTCTTCTCACTTTTGCATCAAAATTAAGACCGCCAGACCCTAGACCGCCATTTTGCAGAATTTCATACATGGCAAGAGTTGTCGCATACAGATCGGTTGGAAATTCATCTGTATCCCATCCAAGAAGCGAATTGCCTTGGTTTGCATCAACAGAACCGAGCAGCCCATGAATTCTTGCGACACGTAATTCATGCTCAAACGTATGGCCGGCCAGTGTCGCATGATTGGCCTCAATATTTAATTTAAAATGGGAATCTAATCCGTATTGTTTTAAAAAGGCGATGGATGTCGCTGCATCTGTGTCGTATTGATGAGTGGTTGGCTCCTTTGGCTTTGGTTCGATTAAAAATTGGCCAGTGTACCCAATTTCTTTTGCATAATCAACAGCCATATGCAAGAAAGCCGCCATATGATCAAGCTCTCTTTTCATATCTGTATTGAGCAGCGTATCGTACCCTTCTCGTCCACCCCAGAAAACATAATTTTCTGCACCGAGTTCTTTGGCGGTTTCAATGCCTTTTTTGACCTGTGCGGCCGCATAGGCAAAGACATCTGCATGACAAGATGTCGCAGCGCCGTGTACAAATCTAGGATGCTTGAACATATTGGCCGTGTTCCACAGCAGCTTTACTCCGCTTTGCTTCATGTATTCTTTCATTCTTTCTAAAATAATGTCTAATTGTTGATTGGTCTCTTGAAGCGTCTCCCCCTCTGGCGCGATATCACGGTCATGGAATGAAAAATACGGAACATCCAATAGGTCAAAAAGCTGAAAAGCGACTTCCAATCTAGCTTTTGCTAAATCCATTCCGCTATAAGAATCCCACGCTCTTTGCATCGTGCCAGTTCCAAACATGTCTGTTCCATCAGCAGTTAATGTATGCCAATAAGCGACTGAAAAACGCAGGTGGTCTTTCATTGTTTTTCCGCCAATCACTTCGCTTGGATTATAGTATTGAAAGGCGAGTGGATTTTTTGATTGTTTTCCTTCATATTGAATTTTGCCGATTCCTTCTAAGCTGTATAACGTTTTCATATTTGATTTGGTCATTCTTCATTCCTCCTGAGTACACTTTGTAAGTTGATTCAACAAACTAATGATCAATCTATGAGAAACTCACTTTGAATTTTCCATATTTTTTAGTTTTTTAGAAATATTTTCGTTATAATAAAGTTAAAATCATCTTTCTTACTAAGTACATGTGAAAAAAAGCAGCTCTTCTCAACTTAATCTAAAGACGAAACAAATGGAGTGGATAACGTGGATATCGCTGATCAGAACTTTGTAAAAAAAATAAATCAAAAACTATTATTAAAAGAAATACTCCAGCATGCGCCCATTTCGAGAGCAAAATTATCTGAACGCACTGGATTAAATAAATCGACTGTTTCCTCTCAAGTAAGTACGTTAATGAAAGAACATCTTGTCTATGAAATCGGTCAAGGTGAGTCTAGCGGCGGGAGAAGACCGGTTTTACTGATGTTTAATAAACGTGCTGGCTGTTCCATCGGAATCGATGTCGGCGTTGATTACGTCAATGGCATATTAACTGACCTTGAAGGGTCTATTCTTTACGAAGAGCAGATCAAGCTCCCACCCAGCTCTCCTGAGGTCACAATACGTAAATTAATTGAATTAATACAGCAGCTCATCACACAAATGCCCTCTTCCCCATACGGGCTCATTGGCATTGGCCTATGCATACATGGTTTAGTGGATGCAGGTGAACAAATCGTGTTTACGCCTCATTCAAAATGGAAAAATGTTGATCTGAAAACCACGCTCCAAGACACATTCCAAGTACCGATCTTCATTGAAAATGAAGCAAATGCCGGTGCATATGGTGAAAAAATCTTTGGTGCCGCTAAACATTATGACCATTTGATCTATGCAAGTATCGGCACTGGCATCGGGATCGGAATCATCATCGATCATCATTTATACAGAGGGGCGTACGGCTTTTCTGGTGAAATGGGACATATGACAATCGATTTTAACGGACCGACATGCAGCTGCGGGAACCGTGGATGCTGGGAATTGTATGCTTCTGAGAAAGCCTTGTTTCAGTCTCTTCAAACAGATGATCAGCACATCTCCCATCAAGACCTGGAACAGCTGGCCAAGTTAAATGATATGAAAACGCTCAATGCCCTGCGCAACTTTGGTTTTTACCTTGGGGTCGGTCTCACAAACGTCCTGCATACCTTTAACCCGCAAGCCATTATTTTAAGAAACAAAGTGATCGAATCACATCAGGCGGTTCTACATGTAATTGAGGAGGAGGTATCCTCGCGAATGGATACGCAATTCAGCTCACATGTAGAGCTGCTCCCTTCATCATTAGGACACAATGCACCAGTATTGGGGATGACATCCCTTGTCATAGAAGCTTTTCTGCAAGATGCCACCCTCACAACCTGATCTATATATTTTTCAAAAAGAGGCAGCTCGTAGCGAGTTGTCTTTTTTATTCGTCTGTTTCCTCATAGCGAAAATAGTGAAAATCAGCAGGAAGACGCTCGCCGCTAGTATCTTGGCACTGCATACCGACAAATGCCCCTGTAAAAAACCCCCCACCTCGAATGAAATCATCGGATAAATGGATGGATTCAAGCGGTACATCAATTTCCTTCCACTCTTTTTGATCAAATGAATAAGAATATTTATATGTCTCTTTTCGAACGGTCACTTTTAAATAGACATAAGTGACCTCGTCAGGAATGATGATTTTATGTGTCAATGGCTGAGAAAAGGCAAGGTTTTGACAGACAGATAGTTCAAGCGTGCGGCCAAGTTCCTCATCATATGTCACCTGGAGTGCTGTCCAGTTTTCCGTATTATAATAATTCACAAGACCAGCTGATTGCTGAAAGTTTTCTGGGAAGAACGAAACAGCTGTCTCTGCTTCAAAATAAAAGCTTTGCCAGCGTCTTGCAACAAATGCTTGGGTAAACTTAGACGTTAAAGATTCGCGGCCGAATAACCTTAAATGCTGAGGTTTCTCCGTTAACGAACCAATCTGATCGGTAAACGGAATTCTTAATGTTTGAAAGTGTCTATTTAGTGTTGAATCTTTAAATTCATCGACTGTATGATAGGTTGGTGCAAAAACCTTTTCTTCGATCTTTGGCGCTTCAACCTCTAGCGTCCCCTCTTTTCCGCCTACAACATAAGGCCAGCCATCCTTCCATTCAAGCTTTTGTATCGCTGTTTCTCTTCCTAAAGGGCACCACCCTCTCTGTTGAAAAATAGATTCCTTGCTTGATTGAATCGGGCGGCCAGTGAGATGAGCGAGATACCATTCATTTGTATGCGTTTGAACGATTGATGCATGCCCGCATTTTTGAAGCGGATGTTCAGGCGCGTGGAAGGCACTTAAAATCGGGTTATCAGGATGAACCTCATAAGGCCCTTCAATATGCGAGGACCGGGCAATCGTTGCTGCATGCTCATACCGGGTACCTCCTTCTGCCGTTAATAAATAGTAGTAGTCACCAATATGATACAGATGCGGCGCTTCTGTCAGTTTAATCGGTGTGCCTTTAAAAATGACCTTCCTTTGACCGATGAGCTTCTTTTCTGCCACACTATATTCCTGCAAGGCAATACCTGCAAACGAATGATGCTTTTCCCTATGATCCCACAGCATATTTAAGACGTATTTCTTCCCGCTGTGATCATGGAATAAAGATGGATCAAAGCCGGAGCTGTTGAGCCGGATCGGTTCACTCCAATCGCCGTCCACCTCACTTGCCGTGACCAAATAATTATGACCGTCTTTAAATGGGCCATCCACTACTTTGATATCTGAATAAATAAGCCAAAACTGCCCATCAGCATAGCTTAAGCACGGCGCCCATACCCCGCCAGAATCAGGATTTCCCTTCATATCCAGCTGCGACGCTTTTTGCAAAGGACGCGCAGCAAGGCGCCAATGGACGAGATCCTTTGAATGATAAATTTGCACCCCTGGAAACCATTCAAATGTAGAGACAGCCATATAATAATCTTCTCCTACACGGCAAATACTTGGATCAGGGTTAAACCCTTTGAGCACTGGATTGGTAATCTTCATTGAACTTCCTCCTCTTTCAGAGACCTACATTTTAAAATCGTCCATATGATCGATATACACTTTGTCTCTATTCTCAAGCTCCCGTACGACTTTTTTATGTTTTTCTTCGTCTAGGTTATAAAAATTAATATCCACCATCGCTAAAATCAGTAAGCATACAGGAATCACCGTTGTCGTGATTAAAATGCCCAGTAAAGCTTCTGGTGTTTGCATTTGGTTCGCAACATAGCCAAAGCGATCGAGTACAAGCCCTGGCACAATCCCGCCTAATGCCATCCCAAATTTAAAGAAAAATCCGATGATGGCATAGATGAGCCCCCCCATTCTTTTTCCTGTTTTATATTCGCCATATTCAACAGTTTCAGGAATGAGCGCCCACATGTAAGCACCGGCTGTAATACTCCCTGCAGCTGCGACGAGCCTGAAAACAAGTATTAAAGTGATTTGACTCGGCGGTATCACAAGTAATGCAAGAAGACCTACAATATTCAGCAATAATGAATAATTCAGCAGCTTTTTCTTTCCTAACAGCTTGTGCAGTTTTGGAATAAACGGCAGCACCATTAATGCTGGCAGACTGCCAATGAGTCCGTACCATTTCACTAAATCTTCTCTGCCGAGGTTATACGTCACATAATAGATCCCAACAGAGTTACTGATCGAGTTCACGCCAAAAATAATAATAAAGAAAATGCTTAATACAACAAGCGGACGATTGACACGTAACTGCACAAAGATATCACTGAACTTAATTTTTTCCTCCGGCTTTTGAAGCGTGACACGTTCATTCGTGCTTTTAAAACAGAAAATAAGTAATGCACCGCCAAGAACGCCGAGAAAAGCCATCGTCATCTGCCAGCCGAGGGCTGTATTTCCTGTTTTATCACTCAAAAAAGTCGCAAGAAAAGGAACAAAAAAAGCAACAACTAGACCTCCGAGATTAGCAAAAAGCATACGAACAGACGTAATACTGACAACCTCTTGGTTATTTCTTGTCATTGCTGATGTTAAAGCACCATAAGGAACATTGATGAATGTGTATGTAAGCGATAAACCAACATACGTGATGTAGGCATAAACGAGTTTACCCATTTCAGAAAGATCAGGTGTTGTAAAGCAAAGGATAGCAAGTACTACAAAAGGAAACGCACCGAATAACAAGTAAGGTCTAAACCTGCCAAAACGGCTGTTCGTTCGATCCACCAATGCACCAATAAACGGATCTGCAAGCGCATCAATGGCGCGGACAACTAAAAACATCGTCCCTGCTGCCGCCGCTGATAAACCATACACATCTGTATAAAAAAATAATAGATACGTAGAGACAGTTGCATAAATTAAGTTACATGCGAAATCTCCTGAAGCATATCCCACTTTTTCAGACATACGAATCTTTTTTAAATTCTCACTTACCATGAGCTTTCTCCCTTCTTCTCTTAGCCTCTTCTAACGAACAGATGATAGAGGGCAGCAGCAGTCAATGCAAAGAATATAAAGCGCTTTCAATTTGTTGTAAAAATGAAGCTGAACATCTGATCCTTTCAGCTTAGCCCACATACACAGCAAATGATTTGAATGACGGAATCATCCCCTTTAATGGCCGGATTATCACTTGGAATTCATCTTAGTTTATCGGCTAAACAAACTAAGATGAATTCATTTTATAAAATCTGATCTGACTTTTCAATATTTTTTGAAAAAATAATCCAAATAATTGATTTCTTGTCATTTTTCCGGCTGAAATGACGTGAAAAACTGAAGTGAATCATTTAATGGTTGCAATTCAGCTCATCCCATGCTATATTTATCAAGCGATGAGCTGAATTGTGTAAGTCGGGTAACATGTCTCCTTGAGACACACACGAATGTGGCGTGTGGTTATTCCGCCTCAATACGCAAAAGACATCTTCTCAGGAAGATGTCTTTTTTCTTATCCTATTTTTGTTCCATTTTCAACAGGCTCATCTGTGGCTAGTAAAACCACGTCTTCTTTTGACGGCATGCCCCCTAAGACAAGCACTTCTGATTTGAACCCTGCAATTCTTCTTGGCGGAAAATTGACGACTGCTACGATTTGTCTGCCAATAAGACTCTCAGCCGTATAACGTTTTGTCAGCTGAGCACTGGATTGCTTTAGACCAATCTCTTCACCAAAATCAATCTTGAGTTTCAATGCAGGTACTCTTGCCTCTGCAAAGAATTCTGCTTCAATGACCGTCCCAACACGAATATCTAACGCCAAAAACTGTTCAATATCTGCCATCTGATTCTCTCCTTTTCATTCAAGGGTAGGTTCATTTACTAGAGTCATCTATTGTTTTTTCATTGTAGCACATTCATTTCGTAAAAAAGTGAGTCAAAAAGCCGATTCACCGCAAAAACCACCCTTTAGTTTACATAATGTTTTTATCGTCTTGTATTAAATGTTTGCATCCTGAAAATGAATTCAGTAAAATGGCAAATAATCCTACTGCTTCCTCCCAAATATATCAGGGAGGGGTTAACACTTGTTTACATTATCCGATATGTGGACGTTTTGCTGGTCGTTTTTCGTCATTCTTCCTATCGTTGCCATCCTGCATCAGCTTGGCCATATTATGGTCGCATGGATGTTTGGCGCAAAGGTTTCCTTTGCTCTTGGCAGAGGCAAAAAAGTATTGAAAATAGGCGTTGTTGAAATTAGACGAATCTATTTTCTAGATGCATTTTGCCATTATGAAGAAATGAGGAAAAATAACCGATTCTCGCACATTCTTGTCTACCTAGGCGGATCATTATGCAACCTGCTCAGTGTTCTCATACTGAATACAATGATCGCCAATGATATCCTGCCAGAACATCAATTTTTCTATCAATTTGCTTACTTCTCAGTCTACTATGTATTTTTTGCACTGCTGCCAGTCCAGTATGCAGATCATCATCCGAGTGATGGGCAAGCAATTGTGAACATCATTCGGCACGGTGAACCATGTGACATCATTGATTAACAGGATGGCTTCCCACTGTCAATTTGATAATGAATCGTTAAAAAGGGAATACCGAATAGCTTCATTTGATGAACCGCTGTGAGACTTTTATCTGTCTCCGGCTTCATATGAAAGCTTTCTTCCATTGGCAGTTTCATGGTGATAAAAGGCGTATGCAAATACAATCCTTCGTCACCGGTACTGCCTTTTGGACATGCACTTTTTAATAGAAAGTCTTCCTTTTCATTAAAAGGTTTTAAAATGGCGGTCAGCTGAGAATATGGAAGCGGCAGCGCAATATTCATATAGCCCGCAGCTGCATCGTGATGATGAGCATAAAGTGCAAAAAAGACCTGCTCCCCTTTTTCGTTATAACGAATCCACGCCCTGACATTCTTTCGCCCTTCTTTCGGATGTTGAAATGTAGTCAGACGCCCCTTCATTTTATAAGGTATACGAGGTGCCCCCAAATAGAGCTGGCCTATTTTCTTAAACATGGGCTGAAGTAAAAAAACAAACGGCCTCACCCACCAATGAAAACAGACTGCTGCTTTTAACGTAAACGCCATCGGATTCTCATAAAACCTTCGAATCACAGGTGACACCCTATCAGCTGAAAATGTCGTTCCATTTAAATCATCAAGTGAATCGACTAAACCGAGGTTCTCTCGATCACCCATTCTTTCCTTTTGAAAAGAGATCAAATGAAAACGGCCATGCACTTTTGATATCGGAAAGTCCTTCTGCTTCAATTGATCCTTTGGCCCTTCGATCAGCCATCCAATCAAACCTGGTAAAATAACAAAAAAGGCATTGATACTGCCATGCAACCAAATCATCTGATCAATACTGATATAGGTCACGCGCATAAGCATGCCAGCGGAATAGAGAAGAGATAGCAAGATCGTCCCCATTAGCGCGCAGCTAGAAAACACAACCAGCCCTTTTGCCAAAGTCGATCGAAACCTTGTTTTCATACAAAGAATACCGTACAAATAGAGGGCAATGACATATAGCGTGACGCTGAACGTATCAAATAGACGAGAGAAGCTAATCCCAACAGCAATCATCACAGGCGACAGCAAAATCACCCAGCCTGCCGCTTTGTATAAAGCTGTCTCTTTTTTTCGATGTCTCCCTAATAATCCATAGAAAAGCGGGATAAAAAAAGCCGAGTAATGAAAATGAATAGCAGTCAAAAGCACGATGATTGGTGAAAAGGTCATCACCTGTATATCTGCCGTGTAGAGCCAAAACCACAGTCCGCCCAAAGCGAGATACATCCATGCACCACCCGTCATCAATTCATGAAGCGGAAAGATTCCCCTTTTCAGCAAACGAGTAAAGCCATATAACGCCAAAAGAATCGTATACAAAAACCATCCCGATGCAAACAAGGCAGAATGATAGATAAATGCAGCCGTTGCACAAAGAGCAGCTAATGGAAAGGCTTTCATTAAAAAGCCGAGCAGTATCCCCGGCTTATTCTCACTCTCTTCCTTTACAAAAAAGGCTAAAACTGCAGGAAGGTAAAACAGAATGGCTATCAGTACAAATAACTCTGCTACCGGACCTGTCATCAAACGGGTGGCGATAAAACAGCACATGAAGACGAGGCTTGATAACAAATGCCATTTATTCATCATGAGACATCACCCTTTCAGTAAACCGGCCTTTATATGTAAAAAGGGTCCCAAACAGTCGATTTTTCACATGCACATCAATGGTATACTCACCCGCGTGCTCCTCGTAGCCTTCTGTGACATCTGACACACCGTAAAGCCATGAAGGCAGCGGCCACTCACGTCCTAACATCAACAGCTTCTGCCGGCCGGATTGAATGTGAAGGAACCCATGCTTTGTTACTGTAAAATGAAGCTCTGACATAAGAAGTCTAGGCTTTCCAAAATAGTCTAGTACTTTATGACTCTTCTCATCAATGATCATATCTGCATCAAAGTGCCGTTCCTTCTTTGGGAAATAAAACGTGCGAAACCAGTGCATGCCTTCCTCTCCCTTATTTGTCATAAAGGGTTTATTCACAATCCGGAAAGGAATGTTTTTTCCTCTCTCAGGGAAAAAACAGCGAAAGAGTGGACCAATTTTGAAGAAAAATCGAATGAGCCTCGTTCCGCCGCCTATTTCTTCCATAGTGCCTTCAGCGGTAAACGCACGGTTGTATCTCTCTTTTAATTTTGGATGAAGCTTATCGTATTCCTTTACTTGATGACGATGAACGACCATGTCTATCTCCCCTTTTTCGTTTGATCGAAAATACGTCTATACAATCTTTTAAATTAATCATTCCTGCAATGGATAGGATCAAAAATGCACTCATCACAAGCGGCTCATGGAGTGTCGTTTTGGGGGATAGGATCCCGATACAAAGCATCATCAGCAGAAACACACTTTGAAGAATGAACAAATATTTCTTTGATAGCTTAGGTATCAGCCATGATACGCCTATAAGGGCATAAAACAACCGAAATCCGGTGCTATGATCAAAAGCAGAATGTGAAAAAGGGACAACCGCTTGACATAGCCAGACGATGGCAAACAGCAAACAAATTCCATAATGGGCAAGTGTTCTCTCCAGTAACAACCGAGGGTGCGTACCCTTTTCAAGCCACGTCTTTAGTGCGCCAAAACTAAAGGCCGTCATAAACCCCATCATCGGGCGAAAAAGAAATCGATCTGCCCACGCCCATCCTTTTCCTTCTTTCGGTTCATAATCAAATTGCGTTTGAAACACAATATGATCGTTCGTTTTCACATATTTCCAATAGCCGCCGCCTTCTTTGATAAAAGACAATGGGTGTGACGATTTGAATTTAAGCGAGGATGCCCGTTCATTCCGTTCATCCATCATTCTTGTTCGATATGCTCCTGTCCCTGTGACACTTACACCAAATCCAAGATGCTTTTCATACAAAAAGGTTTGGGGCTGTTCATCTTGAGGTCCATTTAATGAAATGGTTGAAAATCGCAAATCCCACTGTTCATGAAGCTTTGGATTTTGCGTATATTCCCATACTTTCTCAAAAGGTGCATGAATGGTTGTTTCCACATAAACAGGCTTTCTTTTCATCTGCCTCTACTCCTCTATGTGAATTATTTCACATAATAAGCATACCATGTTTCACAAAACTGTCAAATCTTTATTCGTTTTTCTCGCAAAAAAATGGTTCCAGAAGGAATGCTTTTCTATGATATCAGTTCACTGTAAAAAAAAGACCTGTCAAATAGACAGATCTTCTTTTTGCAATACACCTGTGATATAGAGCCGAACCGCATAGCTCACACTTTCTTCAAGCTGTTCTTTTCGTTGAAATCCCTTTTTATTAGAAATATCACCAAAGCCGTGCAGTAAGCTTCTCAGTCCTCTGACGACATGCGTCATTTCTTCTTCTTTTACACCAAAGCGTGACATAATGGATTGAACAAACTGAACAAGGCGCTCTGCTGCAAGTCGTACTTCTTTTTCGTTCATATGTGAAAAGGCAGCTTCATAAAGACCGGGGTGTGTTCGGACAAATTGCACATATTGTCTGGCAAAGGCTAAAACAGCTTCTTCTTTTTCCAGCCCCTCTGTGACTTGCATCCCTTGCTCACAAAGCATGGAGAGCCCCTTTACTGCGAGTGCTGCCTGAATCTCATGAAGGCCGGATACGTGATTATAAAGAGAAGGCGGCCTGATATTCAGCTTTTTAGACAATGTAGCAATAGTCAAAGCGGAGAAGCCCTCTTCATCAACAAATGCAGCCGCTGTATCCATAATTTTTTCTTGTGTAATTCCCATTCTTGGCGACACGGTTTACTGCCCTCCTTTTATTAGCTGGTGCTGTCTTTTTTTAACGGCAGCTTGAAGCTTTTCATGAGGCTCTATGATAAGGTCACCATGTCCTGCAGCAAGACAGGATATGCGCAGCGCTAGTAATTTTTCAGCGCTTTTTAATGCGGTTTCTGCATCCCATGTGGCAAATGCCGGGAACGGGAAGCTCCACCGAAACTCACCCGTAACCGATAAGCCTCCTTTTGTCACAAGTGCATCCCCTGCAATGACAGCTCCTGACCTTTCATCGTATAAAGAAATGCTGCCAGGTGTATGCCCTGGTGTTGCAATCACTTTGAGCGCCCCAATCTCATCTCCTTCTTCGACTAGTACATCTGGTTTTGTATGAATATTTTTCATAAAACTGCCTTTAATTTTTTGCTGAGGTTCATCAGGGAGCAAGGAAAAGTCACCTTCAAAAAGACGTGCATCACGTTTTGATAAATAGACAACTGCCTCTGGAAAAGCCTTCTTCACCTCATCTAATGCGCCGATATGATCCATATGGCTATGAGTGAGAATAATCTTATGAATTGATTTGTTCTTTTTACGGGCAAATTCGATGATCGAGTTTGCCGCCATTTTTAAAGCAGCATCAATTAAGATGAGTCCTTCCTCTTCCTCAAAGACATAGCAATTCACCGGAAATAATCGCGGCATCAATGTAAGCTGGTGCAGACGGTCAAAAGTTGTTAATCTCATGATTGCCCTCCTAAAACTAATGTCGTTAGTTTTATATTAACTAATGGTGTTAGTTTTAGCAATCATTTTTTCATCAACCGCAATATAAATATCAATTTGCGCTTCTTTTGGATCAATAGATCTTTCATCATACCATTCAAAATCAC
Source organism: Bacillus sp. I-2 (assembly GCF_001974945.1). NCBI lineage: Bacteria > Bacillati > Bacillota > Bacilli > Caryophanales > Bacillaceae > Bacillus > Bacillus sp. I-2. Next base: position 49,370 of record NZ_LZRW01000046.1, read on the forward strand.
CTGTATAAGTGCGGTATTGACGCTGATCCCACGTCCAAATCTTGTGCCATGTTTCAAGCACGACCTCTTCAATCGGTCCTTTTCTCGTTTGAAATCTTGCGTAGGTGGACGCAGGAATCTCTTTTACATGTTCGATCTGCTGATCCGCGAACTCTCCAGCTGTAAATAAATAAGAACCATGTTCATCTTTTTCATAATCTGAATACAGCCCTATGACTGGAGCTTGTCCCCCATGTAGCTGCTGCGCAAAAAAATCCTGCCAAAGCAGTGCAATCTTCCGCTCTTTTGTTTTCTCTATTTCATTTGTTGTTCGAATAGACAACCCTTTAATCCATTGTTTCTCTAATGTGACGATATCGTACATACATTCTCATCTCCTTTTCTCCCATCATATAAAAAGAAACCTGACAACTGTGTGTCAAGTTCCTAATCGCTTCATAAATTGTTTTAATTGGAGATCAAATGCTTCCTTGATATGCTGCGGTGAAAGAATGTCGACGTCCGGTCCTAAATGGAATAGAAAACTGTGCAGCCAATCATCTTGCGGCACGGTCAATGCTGCCAGATAGGTTCCGTCTGAACATACGATCAATTCGTTCTCATCCACCCATTCCTTCACTTTGCCAACTGATGCTTCCGTTAACCTGAGCGTGAGCGTTGTGACTGAAGGCTCTTCATGCCAAGAGTCATTCCAAGGCTTCTCGTCATTTTTGATTCTTTTCGGCCTGAAATATGCTGAAATGGTAATGAGGTCTGTCATTCTGGTCAGCTTGAATAGACGAAAATCATTTTTCACACAACAAAACGCATACAAGTACCAATGCCTTCCTTTTAAGACAAGCGTATAAGGCTCCACTTTACGTGGGAGTGTTTCACCTTTTGCGTTGCGATAAGTGAATTGAATGAATTGATGCGCGGAGGCAGCTGTATGGATCAGCTGAAGCTTCTTTTCTGCCTGGCTGTCTTTCCCCCATGAGCTTAAATCAATAAAGACATGGTGCTGTTTCTCGCTTTCATCGGTATGTGGCGGAATGAGAGATTTGATTTTTTTCAGTACATGTTCACTTTCTTTAAAGGAGTATGCACTCGTCATGCTTTCAAGGGCTGTTAAAATAAGCTCAATGTCATCATCGGTAAATAATTTTTTCTCTAAACGATAGTCGTCAACAAGTGAAATGCCTCCGCCTGCTCCTTGTGTTGTCACAACAGGAATCCCGGCTTGATTGATGGTCTCAATATCGCGATAAATCGTCCTTACGCTCACTTCGTGAAGTTCAGCAAGGTCTTTCGCTTGTACTTGTTTTTTGCTAATGAGCAGCATCACAATAGACAAAATACGATCGATTTTCATGCCTTTTCCTCTTTTTCATAAATGTAGGTTTTGATTTGATAAAAAATGAAAGAATGGTAAAGATAAGAAACAGCCAGCATTCGTTTACATCCCTGCACATGCAGGAGGAGGTTGCATCATGACACATCACGTGTGGCAGTTATTCATCATTGGGAGCATTATGCTGATCTGCATCATCTTTCGAATGAATCGAATGAGACGCTATCAGCTTGTGCGCCCGATCAGTCTTTTGATGAGAATGTATGTATTTGGACTCACTGCCCTTATTCTCTTATTAGAAGGCTGGCAAAATCACAGCATTTTCATCTATGCCGCTATTGGTATGCTCTTTGGAAGCAGTCTGGCCGTTCATGCCTATGAGACGATCCGCATAAAAGAAGAAAATGGCCGTCTTTATGTGAAAACGAGTAAATGGATTGAAAGCTTCATTTTATGCTTATTTTTATCACGACTTAGTTTTAAGCTGGGTGAGCTGACGAACCATTCGCTCACAAAAATTGGTGTCGTTGAACTGTATCAGCATATTGTGAGTGATGATGCCATGACCATGCTCAGCTTTTTTCTGTTAGCTGCTTACTATGTCGTTTTTTCTTATCAAATGATGAAAGCAGGTAAACGAGCAGCACATACGCATCATGCGTAAAAACCTTCCTATATGAGTAGGAAGGTTTTTATTAGTCATGCTGTGCATGATGAATCATTTGTTCAAGTACTTCCATCACATGCTGATCTTCAGGGCTGTAAAAGATCGATGTCCCTGCTCGTCTAGATTTCACGAGACGAAGGTTTTTTAAAAAACGCAGCTGATGAGAAACAGTTGATTGCATGAGATTGAGCGTTTCTGCGATATCATTTACCGAGTATTCACCTTGAGACAGCAGGTGCAGAATACGAATACGTGTCGGATCAGATAAGGCTTTAAACGTTTGGGAGACAAGAAATAAACTTTCTTCATCCAGCTCCATCCGTTCCTGTTCTTGATTTGTATTCAGTTCTTCCTTCATTTCGCTTCACCTTTCTTGTTAGTCAAATCACGACTTATTCTATGTATCATCATATACTAAAACGTCCGGCGTGCAAAGCGGGCACACTTTAAACAAAAGATTTATTCAAATAGCATTGACACTTGGTAGCATTCTTTTTAAAATGAGCATTATTTATTCATTTTTAGAGGAGCTGATAGGCAAATTGACTGAAGAGCCAAGACTAAAACGCAGCCTGACTGTCTTTCCACTTGTTGTGATCGGGCTTGCTTATATGGATCCACTTGTCGTATTTGATTCATACGGCATTGTTGCTCAGTTGACGAAAGGACACGTCGCTGCAGCTTATATATTTACGTTACTTGCATTACTATTGACAGCGCTTAGCTATGGGAATATGGTGAAGGCTTTTCCAAAAGCAGGATCTGCTTATACATATGCGCAAAAAAGTATTCATCCTCATGTCGGCTTCCTTGTGGGCTGGACACTTTTACTGGATTATTTATTTCTGCCTATGGTGAATTTTGCGATCGGAAGTGCTTATTTAACCGCAGCCTTTCCTGATGTACCTCATTACATTTGGATCATCATACTTGCTATCGCCATAACGACTGTCAATGTCATCGGTATACGGCTTACAGCCAACATTACGGCGCTGTTTGTGACGTTTCAGGTCATTGTCGCCGTCACCTTTGTTGGGTTTGTTATTTATGGGCTCACGCAAAACGCTGGCAGTGGAGAGCTATTGTCAGCCCGGCCTTTTTATTCAGCGAGCTTAGATCCAGCGCTTATTTTTTCAGGAGCGACCATTTTATGTTTCTCCTTTCTAGGATTTGATGCCATTTCCACTATGTCTGAGGAAACCATTAAACCAAAAAAGACGATTCCGCTTGCCATTTTCTTAACAGTTGCGATTGGAGGCGTACTGTTTACGTTGACGTCTTATTTTTTGCAGCAGGTGTTTCCAAATTTTCAGCAGTTCAAACATCCTGATGCAGCCTCACTTGAAATTGCAGAATTTGTGGGCGGCGCATTTCTCCACTCGTTCTTTTTAGCCGGCACAATGGTCGCTGTCATTTCTTCCTCCTTATCGTCACATGCAAGTGCAGCAAGGCTTTTATATGCAATGGGAAGAGATCAATCGTTACCAAAGCGTTTCTTCGGGTATATTCATCCGAGATTAAAAACCCCTGTTTTTAATATTTTATTAATCGGAGCTTTCTCCTTAACGGCAGTCGTTGGCGAACTTGAAGTCATTTATTCCTTTATCAGCTTCGGCGCGTTAATTGGATTTACCTTTGTGAATTTGTCTGTTTTTGCGTACTTTTTCATCAGACAAAAACAAAGAGGTGTACTGAATACATTGAGGTATGCGGTGATCCCTCTATGCGGGACGGCGTTTTGCATTTGGCTGTTAACGAGCATCAGTACAAATGCATTAATCATTGGCATGATTTGGCTGATTATCGGTTTTGTTTATTTCTGCTTCAGGCTGAAAACAAGACCTGAATTTACGTTTGGATATGATTGATTATAAGGTTTTCACTTGGTATCCTGCACAGGATATGGCATAATGAAAAGGCTGTACTTCCCTTTTAAAAGCGGGGCAAAACAGGGGTGAACTGACCTTGAAAAAGAAAAAAACAGGATGTTTTGCCATTTCAGGCTGTTTCACGATTTTTCTCTTTGTTTTCGTATTAGCAGCCATTGCCATCTCCTTTAATCAAAAGGAGTTAAAAAAGCTGCCGATTGATACGGAATCAATTGTTTTGTCGAGATTGGATGATTACAAACCGCTTGTAGAAACAGAGTTAAGAGATCAAGATTTAGATCAGTATACCGGGTTAATCCTCGGTATGATGTATCAAGAATCAAAAGGCAGAGGCGGAGACCCAATGCAGGCCTCTGAATCTCTTGGTTTGAAACGAAATGAAATCAATGACCCTGAGAAAAGCATTAAACAAGGAGTCCATCATTTTTCGACTATGTACAAGCATGGGAAGAAAAAAGGCGTTGATTTGGAAACCATTATTCAAAGCTATAACATGGGAATCGGCTATATTGATTTTGTTGCAAAAAACGGGGGAAAACATTCCGAGAAACTGGCAAAGCAATACTCCAAAAAGCAAGTGAAACGAAACCCCAAGGTCTATACGTGCGGCGGCAACAAAGATAACTTCCGCTATCCGTATTGCTACGGTGACTTCACTTACGCTGAAAAAGTAAAAGAAAAAACGAAAACAGTTGAAGAAAAGATGAAATTGGCTTCTTCATCCACACCATCATCGTAAAAAACACTTCCGTAAAGGAAGTGTTTCAGATTGCTGACAAAGGGCTAAAATGATCTTTATTTTAGCTCTTTGTCTTCTTTTAAAGCGTGATAGAAAACCTTTGCAGCCCTAGGAAGGGCGAGCACCAGAGCGGAGCGAATTTAACATTCGTGAGCAGTGGCGCACAGACCTGACAACGAATGCGAAGGTTTGTCTACACGCTGAAGCACTTCCGTCAAGGAAGTGCTTTTCATTTTATCGCTGTTCTTTCCCAATTTCCGGGAGGATCGTTTTTGCTAAATGCTGGTCCATTGCCTCATATTCATCATAATGAATCGTTTCATACAGCTCTTTTCTCGTTTGCATATCCCCAAGTATCCCCTGCTGCGTTCCCTTTTCCATGATTTCTGTAAATAAACGCTCATACGCTTTTGCAGCAACTCTAAGTGATGACACAGGATAAATGACCATTTGAAAGCCAAATACAGAAAATTCGTCTGCATGATAATAAGGCGTCTTGCCAAACTCCGTCATGTTTGCAAGGAGCGGACCTTTAATATTACTTGACGCATGCGTGAAGTCCTCTGCTGTGATGAGTGCCTCAGGAAAAATAGCATCAGCTCCTGCTTCTACGTAAAGATTGGCCCGGCGGATGACATCCTCCATTCCATTTACGGACTTTGCATCGGTTCTCGCAATCACCAAAAGCGTTGGTGCCGCTTGTTTGATGGCTTTGATTTTTGCGACCATTTCTTCTACTGGAACGAGTGATTTCCCGTTTAAATGCCCGCATTTTTTCGGCATTTGCTGATCTTCAATTTGAACAGCTGCCACTTTGCTCTCAACCATTTCTTTTGCCGCTCTTGCTGCATTTAAAACACCGCCATAACCTGTGTCCATATCGACCAACAGCGGCAGCTGGGAAGCTCGAATCATCTCCTTCGCTTTTTCAGCCATTTCTGTTGAATGGATCATGCCGAGGTCTGGCAGTCCTTTGCTGGCACAAAAAGCGGCACCTGATAAATAGAGCCCTTGAAAGCCCATTTTTTTCGCATAGAGCGCAGACATTCCATCGTGAACGCCTGGAATTTGAAATAAAGCTGATTTGTTCATTTGTTCTTTAAAGGCTGCGGCTAAATCAGCCTGACTTCTTTCTTCATTCACGATCCACACGCTAGCTCCCCCTTATATGACGAATAAGTCCATAAATGCTGGTACTGTTGTTGTTTTTAATTGATTTGGATTTTGGCAGAGTGACACAATTTGATCCACTTGTTTTTCTGGAAATCTTGTCTTTAAATGATAGACCCATTTCTTTTCAAGCAGCGGAATGCCTTCCTGTCTTCTTCTGCGATGACCAAGCGGGTATTCAATTTCAATTCGGTCTGTCATTGTCCCGTCTTTAAAGAATATTTGTACACAGTTTGCAATCGATCTCTTTTTCGGATCTAAATAATCCTCTGTGTAACGTTTATCCTCTTTCACAATCATTCGATCACGAAGACGATCAATGGCTGGATTTTGCGCCGTTTCTTCTTCATAATGGTCAGCTGTTAGTTCACCATAGATCAGTCCAATAGCTGTAATATACTGCAAGCAATGATCACGGTCTGCCGGATTATAAAGCGGTCCTTTCTTATCAATAATCCGAATCGCTGACTCATGTGTCGTAATCTCTACCCGGTCAATTTCATCTAAACGATCTTTTACAGCGTCATGCAGCATCACAGCCGCCTCTGCAGCAGTCTGTGCATGAAACTCAGCAGGATAAGCAATTTTGAAAAGAACATTTTCTATGACGTATGATCCAAGGGGCTGGGCGAGCGTAAGTGGTTTTCCTTTCATAAGAACATCTTCAAAGCCCCACTTCTCTGCACTGAGGGGCGTTTGATAACCCATTTCCCCTTTACGTGTCATCATTGCCAGTCTCACTCCGCGGCTTGTTGCGTCCCCTGCTGCCCATGATTTCCTCGATCCTGTGTTTGGGGCGTGGCGATACGTCCTAAGCGGGGAATTATCAACAAACGCTTGTGATAAAACATGCTGGACCTCTTCTTTTGTTCCGCCAAGCATAGCACACACAACTGCACTTGTTGCCACTTTGACAAATAACACATGGTCCAATCCATTTCGATTTAGACAATTTTCTAAAGCAAGGACACCTTGAATTTCATGTGCCTTGACGATTGCATGCAGTACATCATTCATCGTTAGCGGCTCTTCTCCGTTTGCAAGGCGTGTTCTGCTGATATAATCACTTACAGCTAATATTCCGCCTAAGTTATCTGACGGATGCCCCCACTCCTGTGCAAGCCACGTGTCATTATAATCTAACCAGCGGATCATACAGCCAATATCAAAAGCCGCTTGAACAGGATCTAGCACAAACGAAGTGCCGGGAACTCTTGCTCCGTTTGGCACGACTGTTCCAGGTACGATGGGTCCAAGGTGCTTCGTACATTCTGGAAAATTGAGCGCCAGCATTCCGCACCCGAGCGTGTCTATGAGCACATACCGCGCGGTTTCAATGGCCTCTTTGCTCGTAATTTCTCCGTCTACTGCATAGGCAGCGATTTCTTCTAATAGCTGATCTGTTTGATTGGCGACTGCTGTTTTGTTCATGTTCATTCCCCCGTTTTTCCATCATCATTTGAAACCTTTAATCCTCTTGGCCCTAGATACCGGACTCTCGGTCTAAAAATGCGATTATGCAAATGCTGTTCAATCACATGTGCGGCTAATCCGCTAGCTCTTGCAGCAAAGAAAATGGGTGTATAAAGTGAAATAGGGATTCCGAGCACGTAATAAATAGGTGCAGCATAATAATCAAGATTTGGATAAAGGTTTTTCTGCTCTTTCATATATGCCTCTCCTGCTACACACATGTCATATAGCGTTGTATCTCCCTTCGATTCGGTAAGCGTTTTCAATGAACGTTTTAAAAGAGCGGCTCGCGGGTCCATTTTTCTCATGTATACTCTGTGGCCAAAGCCCATCATTTTTTCTTTCGCGGCTAATTTTCGTTCAATAAGCGCAAGAAATCCTTCTGTTGTTTTTCCTTCAAGAAGCATGTGCATGACAGCTTCATTTGCTCCTCCGTGGAGGTCACCTTTTAATGAAGAGATCGCTCCAGTAAATGCACCATACATATCAGAATGCGTGGATGCAATCACTCTAGCCGCAAACGTTGAATTCGGCAGCTCATGTTCGCTATATAATGTGAGTGTTTGGTCAAAAGCGGTAATTTCGTCTTGTGTCGGGGTGCGTCCAGTTAGCATGGATAAAAAGTTTTCAGTGTAGGATTTGGTCTGATCTGGAGAAATAGCGGCGTCTTTTGTGAGAATATAATAGCTTCCAGCAACAATGGCCGGCAACTGTCCTAGTAATTGAACTGCACGCCTTTCTTGGCACGCTTCAGATCGATCATGTAATGCGTCATCATACCCTGCAAGAGCAGATAAACACGTTCTCATCGCATCCATAGGATGAGTGGTTTTTGGCAGCTTCGTTAATATAGTTTGAATGGTTGGATGTAAGCTCGTTTGTGAGGATATATCTTGCTGAAATTGGTGATATTCCATCTGATCTGGTAATCTTCCATAAATAAGCAGATAGGCTGTTTCTAAATATGTCTTGTTTTGTGCCAGCTCAATGAGGTCGTACCCGCGAATCACAATTTCCTCTTGCTCCACATCTAAGTATGATATGGACGTTTCGCTTGCCACAATGTCTTCAAGCCCCGGTTTATACTGCAATTGTTCAGTCATCATATAACCCCCGTTTCGTCCAATTGTTGATCTCCAAACGAGCAAACGGCCAGAAATGATGTGAATCTATAGATGGGAAGATACCGTGCTAGTCGGATATCCAATTTCCATTCTATCCAAAGCACTTCATCTTGTAAATAAAAGAACGTATGTCCAGTTGGACATACGTTAGCTGTAATATGGAGAAATCATGATATAGACAATGACGCCAGTGAGACTAACATAGAGCCAAAGCGGCATCGTCCAGCGGGCAATTTTACGGTGACGCTCGACCTGCATCTGTGCGCCTCTAAAAAGTGTAATCAGTGCAAGCGGTACAATAATAGCTGAGAGCACAATATGTGTAATCAAAATAAAGAAATAAATCGGACGGATGATCCCTTCTCCTCCGAAGTGTGTATCAGCTGCCATTGAATGATATGTTACATAGGAAATTAAAAAGACAAGTGTTGTTGAAAATGCAGCAAAAATAAATCGTCTATGTGCTTTAATGTTCTTTTGTTTAATCATAATGAGTGCTGAAAGTAAGAAGATAAACGTAAAGCTGTTCATCACGGCATTCAGTAAAGGCAGAAATGTAATATCCAGATGACTAAATTTATCTGATTTTGGCATTAAAAATAATAAAGCGATTAATCCGTTTATGGCAATTGTTAAAATGACAACAATGCCGGTGAATTTTTTCGGTTTTTGATTCTGTTCGTTCATGTTTGAAAACCTCTCTTTATTAGTTCCGACTAAGAGTATGTTATTTAACTTTCTCTATAAAGTCAATGAATTCGCTGTCTTCGTCGAATTTTAGACAAACTTGCCGATAATCGGCATTCTAACGGCTTGAAAGATCCATCCACTTCCTTTAAAATTGGAATTTATGTGATTTTTATCATTTCTTATATGAAAGGAGTAATGGACTTGTCAATCTTACAGGAAACACCCAAAGATGTGAAGGCGTTAGAGCAAGAATTACAGCAATTGCAGTTCCAAATGTATCGAATGCAAGAAAATATGAAAGATATTTCGAAAAAGGCAAAGATCATTGGCATTGATCAGGCGAAAGAAGATGAATGGATGATTGTTTCTGCTATTGAAAATGCTGATACATGTAAAATCATGCTGACCGATTGTGAAAAAGCTTTTCGCGGACAATCTGATTTTTCCTTAATTGCTGAATATCCTGAAGAAGGAAAGATTCATATTGCTGATATAAAAGGCCCTCCCGATAATGGATACGGCTCAATCTGTATGAAGCATTTAAAAGAAATCGCAAGAGAGCAGAATATCCCAGTCATCACAGGTGACCTCGTCAAAAGAGATTGGAATCACGTGGACCGATTGATTCACTTTTATGAAAAGCACCAATTTGATGTCCAAATCAATTGGAAAGAACAAAGCGGAGAAATTTATTGGGTGGACAGCTAACGACAAAAAAACAGCGTGTATGATGGAATATACGCTGTTTTTTGTCGAAAATGCAAATTTTTCTGAAAAATGTGTGTTTTTTTGACCAAAAAAAGGGTACAATAAAAGCATCAGGCCGCCACCTGATGCTTTCTTCCAAAAAACAATAAGTTACTAGTTAAGTACTTTCACTTTGACTGATTTTACGCCCCAATTTTTTGCTTGGGATTTGCTTGGTACATGAACATCAATTTTGTTACCTTTAATTGCGCCGCCAGTATCTGCTGCGATGGCTTCACCGTAGCCTTCAACATAAACCTTACTTCCTAATGGAATGACATTAGGATCTACTGCAATCACTTTCGCATTTGGGTTTTTGTTTAAGTTTACCCCTGTTGCAGTAATACCTGAGATGCCACCATCATTTGCTGTATAAGCCGTAGCCGTTACAGTCATTTCTTTTTGTACACTTTGACTAGCAGAAGATGATTCTGCTTTAGCTGTTTCCTGTTTAGGAGCAGCTTTTTTCGGTGCTTCCTGTTTAGGAGCAGCTTTTTGTGTTGTTTGCTCTTTTTGGACAGGCTCCTGTTTTTGTACAGGCTCTGAGCTTACCGGAGCTGAGCTTTGACCAGCAACACTTAGTGTTGAACCAATCATAATTATATCTGAGTTTAAGTTATTCCAAGACTTAATATCGCTAATTGACACATTGAATTTTTGAGCGATTTTCCAGAGGCTGTCCCCCTTCTGGACTTTATACTGCTCCTGAGTTTTCTCTTTTGAAGAGATTGTCAATTTATCACCTACATAAATCATGTCTGTAGATAAATTGTTCCAACCCTTTAGGTCCTTTAGAGACACATCATTTTTTTGAGAGATTCCCCAAAGTGTATCACCTTTCTTCACAGTGATTTCCTTTGCAGAAGCTTGCTGTGCTCCAAATGCTGTTGTAGAGATTGCTGCAACAGCAACCAAGGACATAATAGTCTTCTTCATAAAGTAAATCCTCCCTTGTTAGCTTTTTATGGCGGCTAACGAGTGCTATCGTAACATATGTAAATGTCAATTCAATAACAAAACGATATGTTTTAGATTACAGTTCCTTTACATGAAACATCTCTCTCCATTGGTAAATCAGACCACAAAACAGCTCGATTACCCGCCATATCAAGGTTTTGAAAGGATCAGAAACCTCCTGTTGAAAACGTGTCCAAACGCAGCGAAAAAAATTTATTTTTCTTCTTCAACCTTTTTATTTTTCTCTTTTTCTATAAATAAACGGATTTCTTCTAAAAAAACATCCCCGTATTTCTCTCTTTTTTGAGCACCTATTCCCTTAATATGGAGAAGTTCTTCTTCTGTTTTAGGCTGAACGGCTGACATTTCCTTCAAGGTTTGATCAGAAAATACAACAAATGGCGGAACGCCCTGCTCTCTCGCCAGCTTCATTCTCACCGCTCTCAGCTGCTCAAATAATGCATCGTTTTCTTGAATCGCCTCTCTTTTCACTGCCTGCTTTTTATACACAGCCTCTTGCCCGACTAACACTTTCTTTCCTTTATGTGTCACTTTTAATGTTGGATAAGCTCCTTCAGACATGTGCAAATACTCTTCTGTAATTAAAAATTCGATGAAATCACTGATTTGCTGGGCTGATTGCTGCTTCATTAAAGCGTATGTAGGAAGACGGTCGAAACCGAGGTCAAGCACTTTTTTATTTTTAGAGCCTGCCAGTACTTGAGCAATCATCATTTTTCCAAAGCGCTCGTTCATTCTAACCGTACACGATAAAACCATTTGCGCTTCTCGAGTGACCTCTTCACGCTCTCTTTCATCAAGGCAATTACTGCATTTTTGGCAAGGGGCACTTGCTGATTGATCAAAGTAGTCCATCACAAATTGCTGCAGACATTGCTCAGTGTGACAGTAATCGACCATTTGTCTAAGTTTAAGCAGCTCATGCTGAAAGCGCACTTCATCTTCTGTTGACTGTTCAATGAGGAATCGCTGCATTCGTACGCCCTGCGGCGAAAACAGTAAAATGCATTCACTTTGGAGCCCGTCTCTGCCGGCGCGTCCAGCCTCTTGATAGTAGCTTTCAATATCCCTTGGAATTTGATGATGTATCACAAAACGGACATTTGACTTATTAATTCCCATGCCAAATGCAGATGTAGCGACCATAACCTGGATGTCATCGTTTAAAAACAGGTTTTGCTGCTCTTCTCTCATATCGTCATCTAACCCGCCATGATAAATGCCCGCTTTGATCTTTTGTTTCTTTAGCCGATTGTAAATATTTTCGGCTTCTTTTCTAGTAGCAGTATAGATAATGCCGGACTCAAGCTTATTTTTCTTCATATAATGTGTGATAAAGCGGTCACTATTTTCTCCTTTGACCACCTGAAAAGATAAATTTTCTCTAGCAAACCCAGTAAAAATGGTTTCTTCTTCGTTCATGCCAAGCTGTTCACATATATCTCGGTGAACCTTTTTCGTGGCTGTAGCAGTTAATGCGACAATCACTGGCCTTTTTGTCAGCCGATTTAAGCATTCTTGAATAAAGCGGTAGCTTGGCCTAAAATCATGCCCCCACTCAGATATACAGTGCGCTTCATCAATTGCAATTAGAGGGATCGTTAACCGATCAAGCAGCTGAAAAAAACGCTCATTTTGTAAACGTTCAGGTGTGATATAAAGCAGCTGATATTCCCCATCTTCACATTTTTTCAGCCTTTTATTCATTTCAGCTGCGGAAAGTGTACTGTTTAAAAAGGACGAACGTATGCCCATCTCATTTAGCGCATCGACTTGATCTTTCATTAAAGAAATTAGCGGGGATACAACGATCGTTGTTCCTTCCATCATCAGGGCAGGAATCTGGTAGCAAACCGATTTCCCCCCGCCTGTCGGCATAATACAGACGGTATCCTTCTGTTTGTTTACAATCGATTCAATGGCTTGTTTCTGTCCCTGCCTAAAGGCGTCAAAGCCAAAGTATTGTTTCAGGAGTGCTTCTGCTTGTTCTAACATCCAATTCCCTCTCCGTCTTTTGTTTTGTCTATTTTAACATACATTCATGCCTCTTCCGACCGACTGTGCAATTTCGTTTTTTCATAAAATAAAAAGCCATTTTCCGCAATGGAAAATGGCTTGAATCATCCTAGGAAAAGCTGCGGATGCCGTAATCTAAGTAAGAAAGTTTTAAACCACCACTCCTCAAAGTGGGTGTTTGCAGAAACGTTCCTGTCTTCCTCGCTAAGGAGGCATGACATTCCGGCTTCAATATAAAACTCCCTATTACAGCTTAAAGGTTAAAACTTAATTAACATTACGCGCATCGCAGCCTTTAAACTATATTACACGAAAGTTTATTAAATTTCAAGAGATCTTTTTTCTATGAAATACTCATGTATACAAGTTATTTGTTCATGTGTACATAAGAAAAAATTATTCTGAAAAAACTTAACCTTCGCTTATGATCCTATTTTTCCTCATCTACATCAACATCCTGCTCTTCCTCTAATCTTTCATACGTATCTGAATGCATCTGATCCATTGTTTCTCTATTTGTTAAATCGCGCATTTGATCGGAGAATGAACGGTCAAATGCGTTTGGATCTTGAGTGGTTTCTTCATTTTTCTTTGCATCTATTGAATAACGTGTATATGGAACTGCTTTTAAACGCTCGTATGGGATCTCTTTCCCCGTTTTCTCACATATCCCATATGTTCCGTCTTCCATTCGTTTCAGTGCTGCATCGATTTCACCTTCAAGCTGATCATCGACTTGATCCAGCGTTTGTTCTGTCATGCGGTCTAAATAGATGCTCCCATGATCAGCGATATGATTTCCAACACCATTTGAAATCTCACTCGATTCAACGAGCATCGATTCTTCTTTCTTTTTTGATCCCTTCACATCTTCTTTTAATTGAATCAATCTTTCGTATAAATCAGCTTGTTGTTCTTTCGTTAAGCCCACGGTCAATCACTCCTTTCTCATTACCTTCCCGCTGAAAGGGAAAAGAAAACATCAAAAAAGCCGCCGCTCTTTGGCAGCAGCTTTCTTTTCTTACAGATGGCGAAGTGCTTCTTCTACTGATTTTTCGCCTTTCATCAAGTCAAAGGACTTATTTTTCACATTGGATTCTGTTAAGCTCTCCACAAGAACAATGGCTACGTCCTCTCTTGAAATCTCGATGTTTTGATCATCTGGAATATGTTCGGCAGCTTCAATCTTTCCTGTCTTCTCCTCATGCAGCAGGGCACCTGGGCGGACAATCGTATAGGAAAGACCTGACTGTTTTAAGTGCTCATCGGCTTTTCTTTTTGCTTCATAATAAGTTTCCATACTTCCTTGCCCTTTTCCTTGATTCGGATCATCTGCATTATAGGCACTAAGCATAACAAAATGCTGGATGTTTTCTTTTTTCGCTGTATCAACGAGGCGTTTTGCACCTTCTTGATCGACCGCAATGGTCTTATCTGCACTTGTTTTTGAGCCTGAACCAGCTGCAAAGATGACAGCGTCTGCTTGTTTCACAGCATCTGTCACATCTTTTTCAAGATCACCGATGACAGGTGCTGCACCAAGTTCTTTTAGTGCATCAGCTTGTTTTTCATCTCGAATGAGAGCAAGCGGCTCATGTCCTTTTTCTTTTAAATAACGAACGACGAGTCTGCCTGTATGTCCATTTGCTCCTGCAACTAACACTTTCATTGTTCATTCTCCTTTCTGTATCTGTTTCATCTTTATCCTTTTTTGCTATCATTCAAACACTTAAGCAGAAAAAAGCCCTTCTCATCAGATGGGAAGGGCTTAGCAATGTGCGATCTATAAAAATAAGAACGAAGAATGAGAAAAGTGCATATGATCTATGTAATCGCAAGATTGATCAGCAAAGATGTTTTGTCAAAATGGCTTGCACATCACTCAAATCCGTCTCTTTAGAAAAGTCGAGTTCAAATACTTTTGAGCTTGTGACAAGCAGCATACCTGTGTCCTGATCAAACACGCCAGCTTCTTGTATGGCAAAACTTTCAATTGATCGATACGGCAAGGAGACCCTGACTTTCTTCTTAGAAAATACGCGGTTATCGCCAAAGATCAGTCGTTTATTGGTAAAGCAAATTTGGTCGTGACGCAGTCTGTAAACAGCCTCAATTCTTTCCCCTTCAATCAATAAGGATTCGAATTTCTTATCATTTTGTTTACTGACAGAAAAAATACCCACGTAAACCCCCTCTTCCTGCATCAAATTCCTTTATGACAAAACGGCCACACGGCTCTGTGGGTACGTTTTATTCTCACTTATAGAATACGCTATAAATGGTTGTTATTCCATTACGAATAGATTAAATTTCATTTAACTTTTTCTTTTTGATCCGATGCTCTTTCCTCTACTTATTTAGACTGTTAAAGCAGGAAAAAAGTTTCAGTTCTTTTCGAGAAAAATGATGAATCATTTCCAATAAAAAAACAGTGATTATGCCAAATCACTGTTTTTAAATGACTATTCGTCTTTTGGTGTATCAATCGTTCCCTCGGCATACACATCGGAAATCTGTTCAAGCGTAATCGCCATATCAGCGTCCTCGTGTTCATGCCATGCATTTTGATTTTTCTGCTCGTCATTTTGCTGCTTTTTCATCATCATCACCCTTTACTGTTTTTCTTAGTATGAGTGATGACCCTCAAAATCATTCAGCTGAAATATCTTCGAAATACTCCTTGTAATACCCGCCTACTTTACCCGTATTGTCTACGACAAACAGGAATTCTTCTGTTTCATTTTTCACTTCATATGTGCTTCCAACCGTTAATGCCCGGTCGACCATATATTTTTTCGCATTTGTATGTACACATTTTACTTGTTTTAACGTTTGAGCCGTTTGCCAGTTTTGATGGATCATGATTTAAAAACTCCTTTTTTCATCTATACATTTATTGTAGCCAAATTTTCGCGAAATGCAATGAGTGTTATGGATTGCTTTCAAACATGTCGTGTAATATGATAATTGTATACGTTTACATCTTTGTGCGTATACAATTTCGTTGCATGTCCGCTTTTCCCACCTAGAACTCGCAGAAAACAATCCATATCTTTAAGGAGGTTTGTTTATTTATGAGCTCTACAACACTTCAAATTAGTTCAAAACTCGAATCTTTTCTCCAAGGGACGAAAAAACTCTACATTAATGGTCAGTTTGTCACAAGTCACGATAACAAAACCTTTGCTACTCCTAACCCAGCCACAGGCGAAACCCTTATTGATGTTTATGAAGCAGGTGCAAAAGATATTGATGAGGCCGTAAAAGCTGCAAAAAAAGCCTTTCATGGTCCTTGGCGCTCCATGTCAGCCGCTGAACGCGCCCGCCTCATGTTCAAGCTTGCTGATTTAATGGAAGAAAATCAGGAAGAACTTGCACAGCTAGAAACTTTAGATAACGGAAAACCAATTAATGAAACAACAAATGCAGATATCCCCCTCGCTATAGAGCACATGCGCTATTATGCGGGCTGGACGACAAAAATGAATGGACAAACCATTCCTGTCAGTCAAGGATATTTTAATTATACCCGCCATGAGCCGGTTGGGGTTGTAGGACAAATCATCCCATGGAACTTCCCGCTGCTCATGGCTATGTGGAAAATGGGCGCCGCACTTGCAACAGGGTGCACCATCGTTTTAAAGCCAGCCGAACAAACTCCACTCTCTGCTCTTTACTTAGCAGAATTAGTGGACAAAGCCGGCTTCCCAGAAGGCGTGATTAACATCGTTCCTGGATTTGGCGAAACAGCCGGAGAAGCCTTAACTGATCATCCTGACGTGAACAAGCTGGCCTTCACAGGGTCAACAAGTGTTGGGAAATTAATTATGGAGAAAGCGGCTAAAACCATTAAGAGGGTCACATTAGAGCTTGGTGGAAAATCACCGAATATTATTTTACCTGATGCCGATTTAAAGAAAGCCATTCCAGGTGCTTTAAATGGCGTTATGTTTAACCAAGGCCAAGTATGCTGCGCAGGGTCCAGAGTCTTTGTTCATCGGAGCCAATACGATGAAGTGGTCGATCAAATGGCCAAATATGCAGGATCCCTCAAGCAAGGCGCTGGTCTTCATCAAGATACGCAAATTGGACCTCTTGTAAGTAAAGAACAGCACGAACGCGTGTTAGGCTATATTGAAAAAGGTAAATCCGAAGGGGCAACAGCCGTTGTCGGGGGCGATTGCCCTTATGAGGCTGGCTATTTCGTCTCCCCTACTATTTTTAAAGATGTAGAAGATGAAATGACCATTGCCAAAGAAGAAATCTTTGGACCTGTCTTATCTGCCATTCCTTACGATTCCATTGATGAAGTGGTTGAACGAGCTAACCAGTCTGAATATGGATTAGCAGCAGGACTTTGGACAGAAAACTTAAAGCATGCCCATGATATCGCTGCACGTCTTGAAGCAGGAACGATTTGGGTCAACTGCTATAATGTCTTTGATGCCGCCTCCCCGTTTGGAGGATATAAGCAATCAGGTCTTGGCAGAGAAATGGGATCATATGCCCTTAACAACTATACAGAAGTCAAAAGTGTATGGATTAATCTACAAGACTAATGACGTCAAGAAAGCCGGTGACCGTGTCATCGGCTTTTTTGTGTTTGCATGTGACAGGCCGGCTCCTGAATATAGTATGAAAGGAAAGGAGCATGGCCGCATATGCAAGATTTTAAATTGAAAGTAAACGAATTTATTGAAGAATTGCACATAGAAATGCAGCGAAGACAACGAGAAGATGGCGCCTTTGTTTTCTGTTTTGAAGGTCCAATGATGACAAATGCTTTTTTGATTATGCTGTTAAAGGCTGTCGGCGATTCGGATCAGGCTTTGGTTCATCAATTAGCAGAAGCGATACGCGAAAAACAAAATGAGGATGGGTCTTTTTCTTTGTATCATGATCAAACGGGACATGTAACAGCCACTGTGCAGGGCTATTGCGGAATGCTCGTTTCAGGCAGGTTTCAACAAGATGAGCCTCATATGGAAAAAGCAGCGCAATATATTCGATCAAAGGGCGGATTAAAGAACGTTCACTTTATGACAAAGTGGATGCTCGCCGTCAACGGCATGCACCCTTGGCCGTACTTCTATGCACCACTTTCCTTTTTACTCATCCCTACATACTTTCCGCTTCACTTCTATCATCTTAGTGCATATGCAAGAATTCACTTTGTGCCAATGATGATTGCACTCAACAAACGATATACTTCTCATGAGAAATTTCCAAGCCTAGCACACCTTGATGCAAACATGACTAAAAATCCATTTGACTGGTTTATGGCAAGAGAAGAACGTTCCACTCATCACTTTCTGACTTACATGCGATCGTATACAGCACTTGACAGCCGGCTGGACTTTTTCGGATATGAAGCAGCAAAGCGATATATGTTTGACCGCCTCGAAAAAGATGGCACACTGTACAGCTATTTAAGCGCAAGTATTTTTATGGTCTATGCACTTATGAGTCTTGGGTACTCCCCAGGACATCACCTCATTTTAAAAGCAGTCAAAGGCATGAAAAAGCTAGTCACTGACTGTCAGGGCAGAATGTATGCAGAAAATTCCACATCCACAGTTTGGGATACAGCGCTTGTCAGTTATGCTTCTCAAAAAGCTGGCAAAAAACAAGAAGACCCAGTCATCACAAAATCTTTCTCATACTTACTGAACCGGCAGCAAATGAAGAAAGCAGATTGGGCGATTCATAACCGGCATGCTGCTCCGGGAGGCTTTGGTTTTTCAGATATCAATACGAATAACCCTGATTGTGATGATACGCAAATTGTATTAAAAGCCATTCCGAAAATATACGCACCAGTTCAGTGGAAGCGAGGGTTTCATTGGCTTCTTTCCATGCAAAACCGTGACGGCGGATTCTCTGCCTTTGAAAAAAATCAAGATCACTTCCTGCTTCGACATCTGCCGCTTGAATCTGCGGAGGATGCAGCAATTGATCCAACGACTCCCGATATTACAGGCCGCGTGCTTCATCTCATTGGTCTTGAAGAGAAAAACATGTCACCGCCTATTCAGAGGCAAAAAGATCAATGTGTCAAATGGCTCCTAAATCATCAAGAGAAAAATGGATCATGGTTTGGCAGATGGGGGGTTTGCTATATTTATGGAACGTGGGCAGCATTAACAGGTCTAAAAGCTGCCGGCATCCCCTCCACCCATCCTGCTGTTCAAAAAGCATGCCGATTTTTAAAGCAGATTCAACGAGAAGATGGCAGCTTCGGAGAATCATGTAAAAGTGCAGAGGTAAAAACGTATGTCCCCCTTCCGTTTGGCACAGTGGTTCAGACGGCTTGGGCAGCAGAGGCACTTTTACAATATGAGAAGCCAGAAGACAAGACGATTTTAAAAGCCATCTCATTTTTGATCCATCATCAGCACACGAATGAAGCCTTGCACTATCCAGTGGGCATTGGCCTGCCAAAGCAATTTTACATCACTTATCATAGCTACCCATTTGTCTTTCCGATGATGGCTTGTTCCACATTTTTAGAAGAAATGAGGCGTAAGAATGAATAAGGAAGAGTATCGAATGCAGCTCAAAGAGTGGCTTAGCTCCATTCAACCCGCGATTCAAGATGACAACATCCGTCAGAAAGTAGACCATTTATGGTTCTCAATGGATGATGAACATTCCAGTGAACAAGAGTGGTACGAACTGGCAGAACGTATTGCTGAGGACATGAACCCACAAGAAGACTTGCGAGAGGTAGCAGCTGGAAGTCACAAGTTACCTCCTCTCCCTTACCGGTATGATGCACTAGAACCGTTTATTTCAAAAGAAATTATGTATTTGCATCACCAGAAGCATCATCAATCATATGTTGATGGTTTGAACCAAGCTGAGCTTGCATTAAAAAATGCAAGAAGAACCAATGATTTTAAAATGATCAAGCATTGGGAACGGGAGCTTGCCTTCAATGGTGCGGGGCACTATTTACATTGTATTTTTTGGTTTTCCATGAGTCCTTCAGGAAAACGAAAGCCCACTGGACAAATGCTTCGTCTCATTGAACAATCGTTTGAGAGCTATGATGCATTTAAATCTCAATTTTCAGCAGCGGCCAAACAAGTAGAAGGTGTAGGCTGGGCTATTCTCGTATGGGCGCCCAGATCTCAGCGATTAGAGATTTTACAAGCAGAACGCCATCAATTTTTGTCACAATGGGACGTGATCCCCCTTCTAGCCCTTGATGTATGGGAGCACGCCTACTACCTTCAATATCTGAATGAAAAAGCGAAATACGTAGATCGTTGGTGGAATGTAGTCGACTGGCGTGAGCCAGAAGCTAGGCTTAAGCAAGCACAGCAAGTGAGATGGACCCCTTTTTAAAACGATGCTCCATATAGGCTAATGCTTATATGGGGTATTTTTAGTTTACATAATTTTATTATTAACACCTTTATAAAGAATAGGTTGTTTTTTCAGAAAATTCGTTTAAAATAAGAAAGATATGTGAGGAAAGTGAGATGAAGCAATGAATGAACATTCTTTTAACCATTAGTCAATTTGCAGGAAGAACCTTTGCAATCTGGGTCATTATCTTTGCATGTCTTGGATTTGCTTTTCCTGACGTATTTTCTCAGATTGGACCGTATATCCCTTTTTTACTAGGTGTCATTATGTTTGGGATGGGGCTTACGTTATCTGGTGAAGATTTTAAGGAGCTTTTTCGTAAACCTCTCTATGTGTTAATCGGGGTTTTGGCGCAGTACACACTCATGCCGCTGATCGCCTTTCTATTAGCTTACGGATTACGGCTGCCGTCTGAAATTGCAGTAGGCGTTATTCTTGTGGGCTGCTGCCCGGGCGGTACAGCATCCAATGTCATGACTTTCTTGGCAAAAGGCAATATGGCATTATCCGTAGCGGTCACAACTATATCGACCCTTCTTGCTCCCTTTTTAACGCCTCTCTTTATCTATATTTTTGCAAGATCATGGTTACCTGTATCACCGGAGGCATTATTTTTGTCGATTGTCCAAGTTGTGCTAATTCCTATTATCTTAGGTGTTATCGTTAAGCTATTTTTGAAAAAACAAGTAAACTATGCGGTTCAAGCATTGCCGCTTGTATCTGTTGCTGGAATTGTGTTGATCATTGCAGCGGTTGTCAGTGCAAATAAAGAGCAGATTCTTCAATCTGGATTGCTGATATTTGCCGTAGTTATATTACATAATGGACTTGGTCTCTTTTTTGGCTACTTGATCGCAAAGTGGTGCAGAATGGATATCCCTTCTCGTAGAGCGATCTCGATCGAAGTAGGCATGCAAAACTCCGGGCTCGGTGCAGCGCTAGCAACAGCACACTTCTCACCGCTCGCAGCCGTACCAAGTGCGATTTTTAGTGTGTGGCATAATTTATCTGGTTCCTGGCTTTCGACGTATTGGTCAAAACGAGGACAACATGACAGTGAAAAGAAAAAAAGCTAGCACCTTAACAGGTGCTAGCTTTTTATAATTGAAGATTATCCTTCAAGTAATAGCTGCTCAGGATCTTCAAGCAGATTTTTAATCGTAACAAGGAATCCAACTGCTTCTTTACCATCGACAATGCGGTGGTCATAAGAAAGAGCTAAATACATCATCGGACGGTTCTCAAAACGTTCTTCATCAATCGCCACAGGACGAAGCTGAATTTTATGCATCCCTAAAATTCCAACTTGCGGGCTGTTTAAAATCGGAGTTGATAGCAGAGAACCAAATGTTCCGCCGTTTGTGATCGTGAATGATCCACCTTGTAACTCATTAAGAGACAATTTGTTATCTCTTGCTTTTTTCGCAAGATGACCAATTTCTTTTTCAATCCCCGCAAATGACAATCTGTCTGCATCACGGACAACCGGTACGACAAGTCCTTCGTTTGCAGCAACAGCGATGCCGATGTCATAGAATTTCTTCAAGACAAGCTCATCACCTTGAATTTCTGCGTTAAGCAGCGGATATTTCTTCAGTGCTGCTACAACTGCTTTTGTAAAGAAGGACATGAAGCCAAGTTTGACATCATTTTGTTCTAGGAAGGCATCTTTACGACGCTTTCTTAAATCCATCACCGCTGTCATATCGACTTCATTAAATGTCGTCAGCATCGCAGCTGTTTGTTGAACTTCAACTAAACGTTTTGCAATTGTTTGTCTGCGGCGTGACATTCTTTCACGTTCAATAGGCTTTCCTGGTTGTTCAGTTTGCACCGCAGCATTTGCTTTTGGCGCGGCTTTCGGTGCACTTGCAGGTGCTTCATTCTTTTGATAAGAAGCGACATCCTGCTTTCGTACCCTGCCCAGCGGATCTACGGTTGGAATCTCAGATAAGTCTAACCCCTTCTCTCTCGCTAATTTTCTAGCTGCAGGAGAAGCGATGGTTCTGCCATTACCAGCTTTCGGCTCTTCTTTCACTGCTTCTTCTTTTTGAGCAGCTGCCGGTTCTTCTTTCGATGCTGGTGCAGAAGCTTGCTCAGGTGCTGGAGCTGCGGACTCGCTTCCGCCAGCTTCACCTGCTGCAATCGTTCCGATGACCTCTCCAACTTGTACAGTGTCACCAGAATCTTTCAGCACTTCTTTTAATACACCAGATTCTTCAGCAGTCAGTTCGACATTGACTTTATCTGTTTCAAGTTCTAGCAGGTACTCCCCCTGCTCCACATAATCGCCCGGCTGCTTTAGCCATTGAGCAATCGTTCCTTCCGAGATTGATTCCGCTAATTCAGGTACTTTAATTTCCGCCATTTTTCATTTCCCCCTTAGTTTTTGCGAGTCAAGCTATCAGATACAATTCGTTCTTGTTCTTTTTTATGCACAGTTGGATCACCCTCAGCCGTACTTGAACGTCTTCTTCGGCCGATGTAACGTACTTTTACTTTTTCAGGCGCAATTTCACGTAAATATGGCTCAATGTATCCCCAAGCTCCCATATTTTGCGGTTCTTCTTGCACCCATACGATTTCTTCTAAGTTTGTCAGCTTTGTTAAAATTCCTTTAATATCTTTGGCTGGGAACGGATATAGCTGTTCCACTCTTGCAACGTGAAGCCAATCTTTTGGCTCTTCCATTTGAGTAAAACGATCACTAATATCAATGGATACCTTCCCGCTAGATAGCACGAGACGCGATACTTTTTCGTGATCATGTACAAGACCTGGCTGTTCAAGAACTGGACGGAACTGTCCATCTGTTAATTCTTGGACTTCAGACAATGTGTTCGGGTTACGAAGCAGACTCTTCGGTGTCATAATGACAAGCGGACGAATCTCTTCACGAAGCAGCATTTTCGCCTGTCTTCTAAGAATATGGAAATATTGCGCTGCACTTGTCAGGTTCGCAACTGTCCAGTTATTCTCAGCAGCTGATTGCAGGAAGCGCTCTGTTCTTCCACTTGAATGCTCAGGACCTTGTCCTTCATATCCATGCGGCAACAGCATGACTAAACCTGATTTTTGTCCCCATTTTGCACGGCCAGCTGAGATAAATTGATCGAAATACACTTGAGCCGCATTTGCGAAGTCTCCGAATTGAGCTTCCCAAATCACTAACGTTTCAGGAGAATAGACATTATAACCATATTCAAACCCGATGACTGAGCCTTCTGACAGTGGACTGTTATGAACTGTAAACGATGCATTTGCATCACTTAGTTCATGAAGAGCAATAAATTCATCTCCCGTTTGACTGTCGTGAAGAACAAGGTTTCTTTGAGCGAAAGTACCACGCTCTGAATCCTGTCCGGTCATTCGAATTGGCGTACCGTCTTTTAATATAGATGCAAATGCGAGTGCTTCCCCAAGTGACCATTCTACTTTACGGTCATCTGTAAACACTTTTGCACGTTTTTCAAGGATCCGCTTCAGCTTACCAAATACTTGGAAATCTTTCGGCCAGCTGATCAATTCTTCATTCAGCTTTCGCAATACATCAAATTCTACTGATGTATCCACTGCTGGGAAGCCGTTTGATACAGGTTCTGGCAGTTCGATTTCTTGAATCGTATGCTCTTTCTTTGAAGGCACCTTTTTATAAGCTTCTTCTATTTTTGCTGTCACAGCCTGCTCGATTTCTTCACGCTGCTCTTTTGTCAAAAGACCTTCTGAGACAAGTTTATCTGCAAAGATATTCTTGACCGTTTTGTGCTTTCTAACCGCATCGTACAGCATTGGCTGAGTTGTAGAAGGCTCATCCATTTCGTTATGACCGTATCTGCGGTAACCGATCAAGTCAATAAGGAAATCCTTCTTGAAGCGTTTGCGGTATTCTACTGCTAGCTGAACAGCCGCTAAACACGCTTCTGGATCATCTGCATTGACATGAACAATAGGAATCTCAAATCCTTTTGCAAGGTCACTCGCATATTTCGTCGAGCGAGATTCATTGCTTTCTGTTGTAAACCCGATCATATTGTTGGCAATAATATGGATGGTTCCGCCCACTTGATAGCCTACAAGTTGGCTTAAATTTAATGTTTCTGCCACAATTCCTTCTCCAGGGAATGCTGCATCCCCATGAATTAAGATGGCTAACGCTTTTTCAACGTCTTGTACTGGATAGCCTTTTTGAGTACGTGATTCCTGAGCGGCACGCGTGCTTCCTTCAATGATTGGATCAATGAACTCCAAGTGACTTGGGTTATTAGCAAGCGTAACTCTCGCACTCTTTGTATCTTCGTCTTTAATTTGACGGTCAGCTCCAAGATGGTACTTAACATCCCCTGTCCATCCGTAGCTGATGCCAATAGAGCCCTCTGATGGAACGAGCTCTTTATTTGGCGCATGCTGGAATTCTGAGAAAATGATCTCATATGGCTTTCCTAACACATGTGCTAATACATTTAAACGGCCTCTGTGTGCCATTCCAATGTTAATATTTGAAGTCCCTTGTGTAACAGACTCTGAAATAATTTCATCAAGTACTGGGACAAGTGCGTCTAAACCTTCTATAGAGAAGCGCTTTTGCCCAACAAATGTTTTATGAAGAAACTGCTCGAACTGCTCAACTTCTGTTAATCTCTTGAATACAGAAACTAGTTTGTCTGCTGGTTTTTTCTTAAATAGTTCACCAGATTCGATTGATTTTGAGAGCCAGTTTCGCTCTTCGAAGTCATGCACGTGATCAAACTCAAATGAAATGGTACGTTTATACGTATTTCTCAAATGGTTAATGGCTTCTATGCCGTTTGAAATGTGTTTTGGTGCATCCGGACTAATAATAGATATCGGAATATTCTTGACATCTTCTTCTGTTAAACCGTACTCCTTTAAAGGAAACAGCTCTTGTAATTCCTTTTCTTTGCGAAGAGGATTGACGGAAGCATTTAAATGGCCATACGTTCTGATGTCTTCTGCCAGTTTAACGACTGATGCTATCTTTTGGATTTGTTCAGAAGTAACTACGCTATTTTCTTTTTTCCCAATTTCCTCCTTCATTTCACTCGGTGGTGCACCAAGTTCATCAAATATGCCTCTTAGATCTTCATCAACACTAGTAGGATCTTGGACATACTGATCGTAGAGCTCGAGCACATAGCCGAGGTTCGGACCATGAAATTCTTCCCAACTCAACGGTTGTTTCACATCATTTTGAAACATTTTGAACACTACCCCCAACTTTGATCATCAAGTGATTGAACACTATCTCGATATAACTTCCAGAACACAATGACCAAATTTATGTAATAAAACGCTTCCAATAATATTCTACCACTGTTTTGGATTACTTTCTACATTCTTTGTTCAATTAAAGATAAAAAATTCACAGAAAAACAAAAAATTTAAATCATTCCGAAAAATAATTTGAAGAAAGGGGCAAAACCTTATGCCCCAATGCTTTTATGCAGCAGTTTCTTCAGTAATGGATATAAAACATCTGGCAATGTATCGACATCTGGTACAAAAATGCTGAACTTGCCATACATATCTTGAATGGTTTTCATCTGTGCTTCTTCTATCGGTGAATTGGATAAAAAAACATTGATCACCTCAATGCCCTTTTTCCTCGCTTCAAGAACTGCTTCATGCGTATCGACAATCCCGTTTTGTTCGTAGCTGAAAGCAGCTGGCTCTCCGTCTGAAAAGACAATCAGAAACTTTTGCTCTTCTCTTCGCTTTAAAATCATCTTTGTCATTTGACGGATCGCATAGCCATCCCGGTTATCCTCTTCTGGCTCAAGAGACATAATAGAAGGCCCTGCATCAAATAGAGAATCTTTGAACGACACGACTGTGTTGAAGTAGTTTGGCTGACTTGTTTCTGTTGCGTCGTTTGTATCTTCCCAAAACCCAACAATTTGATGTGGGACTTGCACGGATTTTAACGCTTCATGAAAGAGAACAATGCCTTTTTTCGTCTCATCCATCTTGTCAAACATGCTCGCTGAACAGTCTACTAATAAGGTGAAAACAGCATCAATCTGAGAAGACGGTGCCTGTTTTTTATAGAAAAGACGCGGGTTAGACTCTGTAAAGTAGCGAATCAGCTTTTTACTGAGACGTCCTGCATGAAGGTCTGTTTTAGGCCATGATTTTTTATGTTCAAGTGTTTTTTGGATCATTTGTTTTAAGCGTTTCTGATAAGGCTCAATTTCCTTGGCATGCTGCTTGTATGCATCGATTTGTTCTGGCTTAGGAGGATCTGGTGAAATCATGACTGGAAACGCATATTTGTTTTCTTTTCCATTCTCATGGCCATCTGCTCCGCTTTCTTCACCTTCAGCCTCTTCCAGCGCTTCAAGCTTTGAATAATCTTTTCGGTGTGTTTGCTTTGCAGAGCCTTGGACAGTTCCGAGTGCCTGATCTCCGTCATCACCTTCTCTTGCCGCATCCTTACCAAGATCACTTTTACCGCCGTGCTCTAAATCAAATTGAAGGAAGCTTTTGGATGGCGCTTCGGTTTCTCGATGCCACACTTCCATATACTCTTGGTGAATGTCTTCATCGCCTTCTTTTTCTCGGTCGACTTTGATGTCCTCACTTAATGTAGGTTTTCTTTTTAAGTCATGGAACAGCGGTTCTTTTGCCGCTTGTTCATAGTCCAATTCAGGGAAGAAAAAGTACGTATTCAGCATATCCTTTTCAAGCAGTTCATCGAACCCTTCCATCAATTCTTTGACAATAGCTGCGATGTCTGCTGTTGAACCCGCATCATACACACGTTCAAGACTTGACTCAATAAACGGAATCATCGGGTTGATCTGCTCATGAAGAGGCGGAATCTCTTCGAGCGGAGAATCAGCTGTCAGCTTCACATAAATCGCACAAAAAAGTGCATCTGTTAAAATACTTCGTTCTTGGTTAATCGTTAATTGTGTCTTAAAGTGACGCCGGTACAGCTCTCTTCTTCGTTTAAATACCTTTTTTGTTCCTGGGCGGTCATGTTTAATCCGCTCTTCAATCCGGATATCTTCAAACAGCATAAACAATTGTTTACATACATCAGGAATGGATAATGTATGAGCAAAGCGAATGATCTCCTGAAATACCGTAAGATCACTATAAACCGTGCCTACTGCACGAAGGAACACATCACTTTTCAGCCCTGCTAGCATATCTTCTTGTTTACGGTCATCCCAAAAATGACTGATGAAAATTTTCTTTTCAAACGGTTCATAGTAGGACTGTACACCGTATTCAAGCTCGACATCATCACTTTTTGCTAACGTTTTGGCTAAATCCGTTAATTCCATAAATAAAAATGAATCGATTCTGCTGTCATTAAATTTGATGAATTTCAAAAGTCAGAACCTCACTCGAATAATGTTTGGGCGATATTTCTTACCGCTGCTTTTTCCCGGTCATCTTCCAGCTTTTCAACAATGCCTCGTTCAACGGCACGAAGCGGCGGAATGTATTGCGCAAGATCACAAGTATCTAGGAGCGCGCGGATGGATGCTGCTTCTTCACTCACCTGTCCGTTATGAGCTTGTGTAATGAGGTCTGATGAGAGCTGAACGAATTGATCAATTAACCGCTCATCCTTTAAAACAGATTGAGATTGCAGTACATCTTTCAGAATTCCGCCCCCGATATATGGAACGTCAATGACCACAAAACGGTTTTTTAACGCTTCATTTAGAGGCACTGTGCCGACATATCCTTCATTGATTGCCGCAATGACCCCAAAGCCTTCTTCTGCTCGAACAACCTCACCTGTAAATGGGTTTGTCATCATTTTTCTGTAGTCGAGTACACCATTTAAAATAGGCAGTGTTTCTGGCTTCGCCATGTTGATTTCATCAATATATAAAAGATGGCCTTTTTTCATTGCTTTTGTCACAGGTCCTTCAATGAATTCAATCGAAGCCACCTGACCATCATTGTGGATGGTTTTATAGCCAATCAAGCTTTCGGCATCAAGATCAACCGAGCAGTTCACACTGTGCATCGGCTGCTGAAAGAAAGCGGATAATGTTTCTGCGAGTTTTGTTTTACCTGAGCCGGTCGGTCCCTTTAAAAGAACGTTTTTTCCAAGTGCTAATGCAATCATGGCATCTTGAATGATAGAAGTATCCTGTGATTCATAGCCGCCTGTTCCAATAAGTGGACGAAATTCTTCTTCCAGCACTTTTGCTTTTGCTTTAATCATTGCTTGAATTTCTTCTGGGAGTGATTGTTCGTTAAACATGTATGATTAATTCCTCTCTTCGATCATTTTCCTCACCAAGTATACTAAAAAAACCTTTATGCACTCAATACATAAAGGTTAGACTTCTGTTATTTTACCATTTCTTTTGTGATCGATCCGCAAGCGATTCGTTTCCCTGAGTTACCAGAAGGGTTACTTAAGTAATCATCTGCTTCTGCATGAATGATAAAGCTTCGCCCATTTTGATCGATTAATTGATTCGAGCCTCCCTTTAACGTCACATCTGGTACGTTCACAACAACATCAATTTGTCCATCTGCTCCTACCTCTAAATTAGGCATATCTCCAGCATGGTGCCCCTTTGGATTGTCAAAACCATGCTCTCTATGGGTTGGGTTAAAGTGAGCTCCTGCCGTTTCAAAATCTGGTGTTTCACATATTCCTGTTTCATGAATATGAAAACCGTGAGGACCTGGCGGCAGCCCTTTCGCTTTTACATGCAGATCCAGGCCATTTTCTGAGGACTCTCTTATTTCAATGCTTCCTATTTTTTGCCCGCTTTCGTTTATGAGTGACGTCGTGACTGGTGCTTGTTTAGGTGCTGCAACTTCGCTTGTTTCTTCTGTCGTTTCTTTTTTTGGCGGTGCATGACATGCTGATGCGGTAAAGATCAAACATATCATGATCATCCACACTGACTTTTTCATTTATGACTGCCCCCTTTTGTTATCAGTATGGACAATCACAGCAGCGGGCAAACAAAAAAAGCCGAAAATCGGCTTTTTTTAGAAGAAACGTTTTGCACCTAAGTAGGCTTTTTTCCAATATGGATTGCTTAAGTTCGAGATTCCTACTCCATTGTCACTTGCATGAAGGAAATCTCCCCCGCCAAGGTATAGTCCCATATGAGAAGGGCCTGCTTTGTACGTTGTAAAATAAACAAAATCTCCAACTTGTGGTGTGCTTACAGGAGTCATCATATTCCAGTAGCCAGCTGTGCTTAATCTGGATACAGATGAAACTTTGTTAATGAGATAGTAAACAAAGCCGCTGCAGTCAAATCCTGCTGGTGTATTACCGCCCCATCTGTAAGGAACGCCTGTCAGCTTTTTCCCCTCTTGGATCATTGTCGTGATCTTTGCATTCATTGGTACATTGTTTTTGTTATTGTCGACCGGAGTTGTTGAACCGTTAGACGTAGAACCATTCGATCCAGTTGAGCCGGAAGCTGCACCATTAATTTTTAATACTTGTCCAATTCTAAGCACATCACTTTTCAAGCTGTTGGCTGTGCGGATTGATTGAACCTGTACTTTGAATTGATTCGCAATTTTCCATAACGAATCGCCTGATTTTACAGTATAAGATGTTGTTTTCCCGCTAGAAGACTGGTTACTGTTTGAATTGCTTGGTTTAGTAGGTTTGGGCTGACTTGGTTTTGATGCAGCCGTTCCTTTTACTTTCAATACTTGATTCGGATAAATCATATCAGATTTTAATCCGTTCAATGTTTTGATTTCACCAATCGACATATTTAGCGAATTCGCAATTTTCCAAAGTGAATCCCCTAATTTAACCTTGTATGTACTTGAAGATGATGAACTATTTGAATTCGTTGTCTTATTGCTTGAGCTGGAATTTGAAGATGAGTTTGAATTTGATGACTGGCTTCCGCTCGTCTTCGTGCTGCCAGAGACCTTTAGCTTTTGACCAGGACGAATCAGGTCGCTGTTTAAGCTGTTTAGGCTTTTTAAGCTTGCAACTGACATTTTATGATTTTTTGCAATCAGCCATAAAGAATCGCCAAGCTTTACAGTATAGCTGGAAGTCGTTGAAGCACTTGATTTCTTTGCTTTTGACCCTGTTGATGAACTGGATTTCTTGCTTTTTTCACCAGGAATTTTTAAGCTTTGCCCTGCAAAAATCATTGTCGTTTTTAATTGATTAAGAGATTGAAGCTCCGAAATAGTTGTATTGTACTGTTCGGCAATCTTCCAAAGTGAGTCACCGCTTTTCACCTTGATCGTCTGTGCTTCTGCCGGTGCAGCAAACACAGCTGAGCCAGCGATCGCTGAAACT
This sequence comes from Bacillus sp. I-2, assembly GCF_001974945.1. Lineage (NCBI taxonomy): Bacteria > Bacillati > Bacillota > Bacilli > Caryophanales > Bacillaceae > Bacillus > Bacillus sp. I-2. Next base: position 79,855 of record NZ_LZRW01000046.1, read on the forward strand.
GTGAGGCCGGTTACTACTTTTTTCTTCATAGAGGAATCTCCGCCTTTCGTGATTTTGTTTAATAAGACTTATGTACTAGTTTTGAGTTTAGCATTTAATGGTTCTGCTTCTCTTGCACTATTTTATCTGTATTTCTATTATATTACTCGACATGAAGACGTTGGGCAATAACAAATAGGCTAAAGCAGCCAACTCAAAATGCTAAAACAAAGCCATATCGTTTCTATCGGCTGTTTGTTGTATTTATAAACATTTTTTAAGGAATTTTTAAGTTGACGTTTAGAAATTTGTCAAAACAAGCACGGTGCTAGTTTCATAGTTCTATTCTACATGACAAATTTTTCTGTATCAAATGACTTTTTACTTAATTGGCTGATTTTTCTCCGCAAATAAAAAAGCATCCTTCCGAATGAAGAATGCAGCGTTCGTTTTTATTTTCTTATTTCCGGATCTTTTACGGTAAGCGGGTAGAGCACGCCTTCTTTCGCAAACGACATTTTTCCCGTTTCTTCTGATACGACAAGAACAAGTGCATCTGTCATACCAGAGAGTCCGATCGCTGCCCTGTGTCTTGTGCCAAGCGAAGGACTCACTTTTTTCGATGTAAGCGGCAGCACATTTGCAGCAGAGACAAGTGTATTTTCTTTGACTAAAAGAGCACCGTCATGCAGTGGATTTCCCGGGTAGAAAATGCTTTCTATTAAGGAAGCGCTAATTTTCGCATGAAGGTTTGTCCCTTTTTGAATAAAATCCTCAACCTCATCGCGTCTTTGGATCACAATGAGTGCTCCATGCTTTTGTTTTGATAAATTCTCAATGGCTAAAGAAAATTGAGCAAATCCTGGTGTGAATTCTTCCATATACGCTTGTAAATAAAACGACGAGGCCTCCGCATGCATTTCATTAAACTGATCATGCAATGCTTCGAGATCACAAAGTAAACACTGCTCTGTTTCATCAAGAGAATCAATGATGTCACTTGCATCCTTCATAATGTTCATCAAATGTGTTCTCATCCCGGCTTTAAATATCACTTCTTCGTTTGTCCGATGGATCATCCGATCTTTTCCCTCCTTCTTTCGCTTGTTGTTATAAAATAGCAAATTGTGCACATTCTATTTGTATGGAGGTGAGCTTAATATGACCATTCAGAAAATCATCCAATATGCTTGCAGCATTTTAGGTGTTGTCAGTCTTTCTTTTATTTATGCCCAAATGTTTAAAAAAACGAAGCCATCTAAGAAAAATAATCCGACGGAGAATTGATTTTTTTACATAGCATGATATAATTCCTCTCGTTATTTCTGTTCAGAGAGGAACTTATGATGAGAGAAACGAATAGCATTCGAGCAAGGCTGACACTATTTTTAACCATTTTGATTCCGATTTTAATTACCCAAGCAGGTCTTTCGCTTATTACCTTTTTAGATACGGTGATGTCTGGAAAAGTGAGTGCAGAAGACCTTGCGGGTGTTGCGATCGGTTCTAGTATTTGGACACCTGTTTATACGGGACTTGCCGGGATTTTGATGGCCGTTACTCCGATTGTGGCTCAGCTGATGGGCGCTGGGCATAAAGAAGATGTTCCCCGGGCTGTCTTTCAGGCGATTTATTTATCCTTTCTTTTAAGTATCACTGTGATTGTCATTGGTACGATCAGCGTTCCTTACATACTAGGAGGACTTGGACTCGATCACTCTGTAGAGGATATTGCCCGGCATTTTCTCAGCTTTCTTGCTTTTGGCATCCTCCCGCTGTTTGGTTATTCGGTGCTACGGTCATTTATTGATGCATTAGGGAAAACACGTGTGACGATGTTCATCACGCTCACAGCACTTCCTATTAACTTTGTTTTAAATTACGTATTTATTTTTGGGAATTTTGGCTTTCCAAAGCTTGGCGGTGCGGGTGCCGGTCTTGCATCTGCAATGACGTATTGGGCGATTTTCATCATGAGTATTTGTATTGTCATTAAAGCAGAACCATTTGCCTCATTTCGTTTGTTTCAAAAACTGCCTCGAATGAATATCTCCCGTATAGGGCAAATACTGAAAATTGGCCTTCCTATCGGGTTTGCGATCTTTTTTGAAACGAGTATTTTTGCAGCAGTGACGCTATTAATGGGTCACTTTGATACCATTACAATCGCCAGTCACCAAGCAGCGATGAACTTTGCTTCTATTCTTTATATTTTACCGCTTAGCATCTCAATGGCGTTAACGATCGTTGTTGGGTTTGAAGCGGGGGCTAAGAGGTATAAAGACGCGCAAAGCTACAGCTATATCGGCATTGGAACGGCGGTATTATTCTCATTATGTACGGCCGCCCTCATCTTGCTATTCAGACCAGAGATCGCTGGTTTATATACAGCTGAATCAGCTGTTTTACAAATGACACAGCACTTTTTGATTTACGCGATCTTTTTCCAGCTGTCAGATGCGATTGCTGCACCCATTCAAGGGGCTCTGCGCGGCTATAAAGATGTGAATTATACGCTCATTGCTGCTTTTGTCTCTTACTGGGTCATCGGTCTTCCTGCCGGTTATCTCATTGGCACATATACCTCCTTTGGGGCGTTTGGTTATTGGATCGGACTGATTGCCGGGCTTGCCGCAGGCGCCATCGTCCTCTTTATCCGTCTCAGATTGATTCAAAAACGTCAACTCAGGCATGTATCGAATCACTAAATACAACACAAAAAAGCAGCTGACATAGATCAGCTGCTTTTTTGTTTAATCATTCCATTGATACGTCCAGAAAATTTCTTCATCAAACCATTTTTGGACAACTGGTTCTTTGTTTTTGAGCTTTTGTTCAAGCTCTCTCAGCATGCCCTCTGTTTGCGTTCTATGCGCTCTCAGTGCATTTAATTTGATATCTGCAACATCTGTAATATCAATCACAATATCCGCATGTCCAAGCACTTCTTCTCTATTCTTCGTAATGGCCATGCAGTATGTGACAGGACGGTCTTCTTTTTTCTTGCGGTATAGAGCACGAATCACAGCTTCACCTGTCGCATCATGATCAGGATGTACACCGTGTCCTGGATAAAACGTCACAATGAGTGTCGGTTTGACTTCATCAATGATGGTTTCCATCACATCTGCCAAATACTCGTCGTCTTCAAATTCCAATGTTTTATCACGCAGGCCAAGCATACGTAAGTCTGTGATATCCATTTCTTTGCAGGCATTGATTAATTCCTGTTTTCTTAATTCAGGAAGTGTTTCACGGTTAGCATATGTTGGGCTTCCCATATTTCTGCCCATCTCCCCAAGTGTCCCGCATGCATATGTGACGGGAATTCCGCGTTTTCTGCTTTGTGCAATGAGACCAGCAACCCCAAAAGATTCATCATCGGGGTGAGGCAGCATCACTAGTACATGTTCGTTCATGACTTGTCACCCTTTCTTCTACACCTGAAATGGTGTTTCACTAATTTGTAATGAGATCGCTAGTTTGCCGTCTGGCAAGTGTCCAGCTAATAGCAGGCGGCCTTGGTCATCAAACACATAATCGGTTAATCCTTCTGCGTAAATCCAGCCATCTTCTGTTTTCATTCCAACACGGTATGGACCTTGTCCTTTTATTTTCGCCTGTGAATAGACGACTTTCGCGTTGCGGATATACGCAACAACCGTCATATTTTGTTCATTTACATGAGCTGAATAAGAACCAGTTGTCGTTTCAAGATGAACGAAGACTGGACGATTTAAAAACGATTCAAGATGTGCTGTGACATCTTCCGTTTGAATTGGTTTCATGAGTGGTTCCTTCCTTCATTTTGAATTAATTCTCGCAGCTTTTTCGTATGTAAGCTGATCAGCTGCAGCTGATGATCATGTTTAAGCTCACTTTCTAAAATTCTCTCCACAGCAAGCACATACTTTTGGTGTAATGATTTCCTTGCCCGCGGATGTGTTCGTGCATCAAGTAAGTCATCACATATGGCCTCGTGTAAAGAAGACATATCATCAACATCAAGCTGACGATTTTTCCATAAAGATTGATAGGCGGCTGCAAGCTCATGAGCTGACGACATATGATCACCTCTACAGTTTTGGTAACAACTTATTATGACATGATCCGCCTGCAAAAAAAAGCAAACTGCTCGATTGGCTTAATGAGAATTCGCTGTTTTTTTCATGCGTAATTGAGAGGTGGTAAACAGTAAAATCGCCACCCAAATACAAAGGAACGTCACAATTTTAGCTGCGGATAAGTGTTCGTGATAGACAAACAGCCCTAAAAACAGCGTAATTGTCGGTGCAATGTATTGCAAAATGCCCACTTGATAAAGTGGAATTCTTTTTGCGCCTTCTGAGAATAAAAGAAGCGGCACGGCTGTAAAAACGCCTGCAAAAAATAAGAGACCGAGCGACCCGAAGCTGTTAGGATTCATAGTCACAACAGGTTCTTTTAAGAAAAATAATAAGTACACAAGTGCAGCCGGTGCGAGAAGCAGCGTTTCAATCGTCAAACCAATCGCGCTCGTGAAGCTCATCCTTTTTTTGATCAAACCATAAAAGCCGAAGCTAAGGGCTAATAAGAAAGCAACGACAGGAAATGACCCGTATTGAACTGTTGAAAGGATCACCCCAAATGCGGCAATGAGGATGGCAATGGTTTGCCATTTATTTAGTCGTTCTTTTAAGAAAATAATGCCTAATAGAACGGATACAAGCGGATTAATATAGTACCCTAAACTTGCTTCTAGCATAAGACCATGATTGACTGCCCAAATGTAAACATACCAGTTGACCGAAATTAAAATAGCAGATAAAAGTAATGAAAAAAATGCTTTACCATCCAGTATGAGTCCCTTCACTGTCTGCATTGCTGGGCGGACTTGTTTTAAATACAAAAGAATACCGCACATAAACACAAATGACCATAAAATTCTGTGCGCTAAAATTTCGCCTGACGAAATATGCTCCATCAGCTTCCAATATAACGGGAATAAACCCCAGAGAGTAAAAGATGCTGCCGTGTAGAGAACACCTTTTGATTGCTGTTCGTTCAATGTAACCATCCCTTTCTAAATCTAACGTATATTATAGCACGCACGCAAGCGAATGGGCATATACTAATTCAGGGCATTTAGAAAGGATGATTCGCATGTTCGACTGGAACCGATTATTCCCTTTTCAAAAGCAGTTCTCAAAAGAAGCCTTAAAGAATTCAGATCCTAAAGACGTTGAGCAGTATGTCAATCAAGTCATGGAAAGTGTATTCGGCTCCAATTATCCTGCTCAGTTCCCATTTCAGGACCCCCTTTCTCAAAATCAAAAAACGAGAGAAACTGATGTCGAAAAAGAAAAAGAGCCAGAAGTCGAAGTGTTCGAGACGACTGATCATGTGTTTGTCAAAATTGAACTTGCTCGTCCGAACACAGAAAAAGTCAAAATCAAACATACAGCCAATCTGCTGTTTATTGATCATTTTCCTGAAGAAGGGACGCAGAAGAAAGTCGTCCTCCCTGCTGCTGTGAAACGAAAAGGAACGAAGGCGTCGTATCAAGATGGTATATTGGAAATTATGTTTTTAAAGCATGATGATCCAGGAATTTCTGAAATTGATATTCCATTATAAAAAGCCTGCTTTAAGAACGGAAGCAGGCTTACTCTTTTTTCTTAATAATATGGTGGATATCCGCCGCCATAAGGTGGTGGAGCAGGCGGTGGTGGCGGCGGGTAATATGGACGGGGATAATTAAAAATCGCACTTCCTAGAAATCCGCCAAGCAGTCCGCCGACTAAAGGAGCGCCAAAACCAAAAAACAAAGGGACTCTGGATTCATATGGCGGAATGCCAGGGGCGCCGCCTCGAAAATACGGAGTATGAGGGTACATGCATTTCTCCTCCTTTGTCATGTGCCTAACATCAGCATATTCATCAGGAGTCAAAATGTTTGGGCAATCCTGAAACTAGGCTTGCTCCTTTTTCCCGTGTGAGTCTGTATACTCCCCTGCCCACCGAGATACCTCATGAAACACATCATGTAACGCATTCCCTTTTTCAGTTAAACTGTAAATGACTTTGACAGGCGTCTCAGGCAGGACGGTCCGCTCTATAATCCCTTCTTGCTCGAGCTCTTTTAAACGCTCTGCGAGCATTTTTTGACTGATCGACGGGATCGTGTCTGAGAGGTCTTTAAAACGCTTTGGTCCATCAAGCAATACATGTATAATGAGACCGTTCCACCTTTTGCCTAGGAGTAAAAAAGCTTGCTGAATGTGTGGACATAATTGGAATTCCATAAATTTCAGCCTTTCTTTTCATGATTGTTTGACAAACTAACGGTGTACAATTTAAAATAACTCTAGTTACAATAAGTAAGTTTCTCACTTTTTAGTTATTGTACCATATTATTTGCAAAAACGGGAGGAAATATCCATATGGCGACCGATCAAAAAACAATTGACATCTTAAAACAAAGAGCTTCAGTAAAAGAGTATGATACTTCTCATGAAATGACAAAAGAAGAGTTAACAGAGCTTCTTGAAATCACAACAAAAGCACCATCTGCTTGGAACCTTCAGCATTGGCATTTCACTGTTTTCCATAGTGCTGAAGCAAAAGCAAAATTACTTCCAATCGCTTACAACCAAAAGCAAGTATCACAGGCATCAGCTGTTATTGCAGTTCTAGGTGACCTTGAAGCTAACCAAAATGGCGAAAAAATCTACAGTGAGCTGGCAGAACAAGGCTTCATTACAGAAGACATTAAAGAAACATTGATGACTCAAATCAATGGCGCATACCAAAGCGAGCAATATGCACGCGAAGCAGCGTATTCAAATGCTTCATTAGCTGCTATGCAATTAATGATTGCGGCAAAAGCAATGGGCTATGATACATGTGCAATGGGTGGTTTCAGTAAAGACGCGTACATCAAAGAATTCAATGTAAGCGGCCGCTACGAGCCGGTTATGCTGATTTCAGTTGGTAAAGCAGCGAAAGAAGCTCATAAAAGCAACCGTTTTGACATCGAAGAAGTATCTGATTTCCTTTAAAAATTGGCAAGGCCTCAGCCTTTATGCTGGGGCTTTTTTATTTGCTTCAAATATTATTTCTACATACTTTCTTTCCCCTTTCCCCTCTTTACAACTTTACTCTTTCTCCTTTTTCAAGAATGAAAGCGTTATATTAGTATGGTATTCACCAAAATGATTGTTTTTTCTGAAAATGGTCTTGTGATCTAATCTGACAACTGCTATTATTATGAAATTACAAAATATTCAGGAGGAAATCATGAACAAAAAATTGATGCTGGCACTACTAATCGCGATTCCATTCATCGGACAGCTCGCATTGCTGCCTTTTGCGAATCGCATTCATCCATTTGTCATCGGCCTGCCCTTTTTCCACTTCTGGCTCTTGCTATGGATTGTACTCACACCAATTTGCACATTTATCATTTATAAGATGCAACATTCAAATGGAGGAACTGACTAATGCAAGGAAATTTAACAGCTTTATTGATTACTGCAAGTATTATTTTCATCGTCGTGGTCATCGGATTTGCCGCTGGTCGTGACAAATCATCAAGACAGTCAGTAGAAGAATGGTCTGTCGGCGGAAGAAAATTTGGCGGACTGCTCGTCTGGTTTCTCGTTGGCGCAGACTTATATACAGCTTATACCTTTTTAGGGCTTACAAGTACAGCTTATACAGCTGGAAGCGTTGCTTTTTTCGCTATTCCTTATTCAGTCCTAGCTTATTTTATTGCTTATTTCTTTTTACCGAAACTATGGACGGTTGCGAAAAATCACAACCTTACAACACTTGCCGATTATGCACGTGAGCGGTTTGACAGCAAGCTGTTATCCAGTTTGATTGCGATTGTTGGAGTACTTATGCTGATTCCTTATATTTGTCTTCAGCTGAGCGGAATTCAAGATACGTTAACTGTCGCTGGAACTAATTATATTAATGTGAATGCAGTAGTTATTATTTCATTTATTTTAGTCGCACTTTATACATTTTTTAGTGGTATTAAAGGTCCTACATATACAGCCATTATTAAGGATATTCTCGTTTGGGTGATCATGCTGTTTATGGTCGTTTCACTGCCAATTATTCATTTTAACGGCTGGACACCGATGATGAACACGTTAGCCAAAGAAGCCCCTCAGCTTCTAACGATCCCTGAAGGCGGTCCTAAGGGCATTTTATGGTTCATTACTGCTTCAGGCGTTTCTGCTCTAGCTTTGTTTATGTGGGCACACGCAGCAACTGGGGTTTTTACAGCCAAAAGCGCAGATGCCATCCGTAAAAACAGCATGTTTTTGCCTCTTTATAATATTGTATTGATTTTGGTCATCTTCCTTGGATTTATTGCTTTTTTAGTCTTACCAGAAGATACAAATCCAAGATTTGCTCTTCTTCATTTAATTCAAACATCATATGGCGGCGTGATGCAGGGGCTCGCTTATTCAACGATTGCACTGGCTTCCCTCATTCCATGCTCCATCATGGCCATTGGCGCATCAAATTTATTTGCCAATAATTTATACCGTGACTTAATTCATCCGAATGTGTCACCTAAAAGATTGACCATCATTACACGTTCGATGGTGTTTATCGTCATCGGACTCGCTCTTTTATTCGGGATGCTGTTCCCAACTGCACTTGTCACGCTTCAGCTCATTGGTGTTTCAGGAATGGTTCAAATCTTCCCAGCTATTGCCATCAGCTTGTTCTGGAAAAAACAATCGAGAGAAGCAACGATTGCCGGGTTAGTCATTGGAATCATCGTTACCTTTACAGCCAATATCTCACAAGTCACGTTCGGCCTTTATGAAGGTTTTCTTGGTTTACTAGCAAACGTCGTCGTTATCTTGATCTTGAATCCATTCTTCCAAAAGAAGGTCACATCCAATTCTGTCATGAATGATCTATTTGAAAAGGATGATGAAAAAACAGAAGTGATCACAAACGAAGTGTAAGGATAAGAAAAAGCAGTCCCCTGATGAGGACTGCTTTCATCTTGTAGACAAAGTCTACAAGATTTTTTGTATAACACAATTCCAATGTACATGCTCGAGTTTTATTTTTTTACGGCATGAATGTAATGAATGGTCTCAAAAGCTGATAGGTAATCTTCTCTATTGTTAAAATACAGTTCATTAATTTTATCAGGTGATAAATGTTCATAAATGAGTAAATCTGCTTTCTCTAATACCTTTTCGATTTCAAAGTACGAAAAACACGATTTCATTGGTTCCCCGCTTATTGAAGCCATTTTCACCATATTTTCAACTCTATTAGAGGTTCCTTTTTCTTCGAATAGTTTTTCATCTGCATAATCAAAAACGATTGAACTCCCTGATGGAACCTTGGTGAATAAATAATCTATTAAACTTGACACTTCCTCTTTCGTTAAATAGTAAGAAACCCCTAGAAGACTAAAGAAAGTCTTTTTGTTACCAAACCCTTGACCTATTAGGTTTTGGTAGGACAAATTTTTGGTGAAGTCCATAGAAACAAAATGAAGATTACTTGGGATTTTTAATTTAGCCTCGTCCAACCTTTGCTTTTTAAATTCCTGTGTAGTGGGATGATCAATTTCGAATATTTCTAAGCTGTTTTCCAATTCTGGATGTCGGAAACTAAAAGTATCTAATCCAGCACCAAGTATGACATATTGTTTTAATCCTAACGCTACCTCATGAAGCAATACTTTTTCGCAATACGCTGCACGTGATAAGGTAATTGGAGAAAGCTGGACTTGTGTAATCCATTTTAATATTTCTTCTGTATTTCCTTCGAATTTTTGAGCGATATCTTTGTTGAAGAAATGTTTGCCTTGAACCATATTTTCTTTGATGTCATTGAATTCTTTTTCAGAAATTAATTCTTTAGCTATATCATCATTAAAGATCTTAGGAGTATCAAATTGACTATGATAAGATCTAGCAAATGCCGATATTAAAGAAGTGACACTGGACTCACCTTTCTTCATACAAACACACTCCTTTATTTTAGAACAAAAAAATAGGATTCTCCTGGCCAGGAGAATCCTATTATATATTCTAAAAACAAGAAAGTAAATTATAGCATAATTACATTTTTTTGTCAAGTTTAAAACCGTCTTTTCCCATACAAATATTAACACCTAACAGCGTTACATGGATCAAAAAGAAAGTATGCTTACTTTTACTGCCATGAATTTTAAAAGCAAGCAAACTAGACATGGAAAGAACCGTGTTCAGCATAAAACTCTATATGTTTTTATCAAAAAAACCCACTTCACTCAAAATAAAGGTGGGGTTTTTCTACAATCTTAAAGCAGTCCCCCTGATGAGGACTGCTTTTTTTTATTTCATTTCTTTTTTCAAGACTTCAATGGCTTTTTTCATTTGTGTATCGTTGTTCTTTAGCTTATCTTGGATCTTTGTCATCAGAACGGTCGTTGTATCTCCTGTCAGAATACCGTCTGCCTTGAGATCGTTGTCTGTTTGGAAGCTTTTGACGATAGACTGGAATGCTTCATCGTACTCACCGTTTGCTTTTGCTTTGTAGCCAAGCGCTTGGAACATTTTTTGAGCTGCTTTGACTTCATCTCCATTGTCATTTAGCTCATATGATTTTTTCGGGCTTAAGTACGGCAGCTTTGCATAACTTGGGAGAGCTGCTTTCACCTGTGGTTCGATACCTTTTTTGTGAATCCAAGAACCGTCTGGTGTCAGCCATTTTGCAATGGTTAACTTGACACTAGAACCATCATTATAGTTTTGCGCATTTTGAACAGTTCCTTTGCCAAACGTCTTTTCACCCACAATTTGAATGCCTGAAGATTGGTGCAGAGCCGCCGCCATGATTTCAGCAGCGCTGGCTGAACCGCCATTTACAAGGACAACTGCCGGCTGATGGACTTTGCGTTCTTTTTCAGCCTTGTACACTTGTTTCTTCCCTTTTTCTTCAACCTGCATGATGACTTTCCCTTTATCAATAAAGTCATTGCTCATTTCAATGGCTTCTGTCATGATGCCGCCTGGATTATCTCTTAGGTCAATGACAAAACCTTTCGCCCCTTTTTTCTCGAGGTCATCAATTGCTTTATCCAGCTCTTTCGATGTGGTTTCAGCAAAGGACGTAATTTGGATTTCTCCTATTTTGTCTTTTGTGAGTTTTGCATACACCGTTTCAAGCGGAATCGTGTCTCTTGTGATGGTCACATCTACATTGCCGACTCCTTGACGGTTGAGATGCAGCTTAACATCCGTTCCTTTTTTCCCTCTAATGAGAGAGACTGCTTTATTGACCGACATTCCTTTGGTGCTTTTTCCATCTACTTTTAAAATATGATCATGAGGTTTCAAACCAGCTTTTTCAGCAGGAGAGCCTTTAATCGGCGCGACAATTAAAATTTGTCCATCCTTCTCTTCTACTTGTGCACCAATCCCTTCAAATGAAGAAGAAATGGTATTGTTAAATCCTTCGGCTTCCTCCTGATCCATATATGTAGAGTATGGATCATCAAGTGATGCAATCATTCCTTGGATCGCACCATCTACTAGTTTTTGATCATCCGTTTTTTCGTAATACTCATCCTTTACCTTCGTATACGCAGCCATGAGTTTACTAAACTTCTCGTCTCCTGAGACGCTGACAGCACCTTGTTTTGTGATCACAAATGTAATCGCTGAGGACAGTGCAGCAGTCACCAGAATGGCTACCACGAACTTCATTTGTTTTTTCAAAAAAACACCACCTTTATCTCCTTTCATTATTATCAAGGACGATGCTTCATCCGTCAACCAAAGGATCAACTTCTATTTGAAAAGATAAGCCATTTGCCCCTCTATTGCATAATCTTTAGAGAGGAACAGGATAAGGAAAGAAGGGATTATATGAGTGATTATGTAGAAATGCTTGCTTATTTTGGCGTATCAGGTGCCCATCCTGGCGGAATTGAGTTAACAAAAACGATGATTGAGCATATAAAACTGCCGCCTCATGCACGAATACTGGACGCTGGATGTGGTACAGGACAGACCGCCGCCTATTTAGGAAATATAGGTTATCAGGTGGAGGCGATTGATACGCATCCATTGATGATTGAAAAGGCGAACCTGCGATTCAAACGGGAGGAACTGCCGATCCGTGCTTTAGAGGCATCCATTGAGCAGCTGCCCTTTCCAGATCAAGCGTTCTCTCTACTCATCAGTGAATCTGTTTTAAGCTTTACCAAGCTGCCTGATGCACTAGCTGAAATCAAACGTGTGCTTGCTCCTGGCAGTCAATTGATTGCAAATGAAGCTGTGTTAAAAGCCCCTCTTACGCCTGAAGAGCTGGCAGCTGTTCGAAATTTTTACGGCTTTCACTCGCTCTTGTCGCTTGAAGAATGGAAGGAGCAGTTAACCGAAGCAGGCTTCCGTGACATTCAGATTCTCTCATTCGATGAACATATGGTGCAGGAGGAGCCGACAGAGATGGAATTATCTGAACACATACCCCCTTCTCTTTACGAGACGCTGCAAACACACTACGATCTCATTCAAGCACACCGAAAGCAGCTAAGCCACATTCTATTTGAATGTACCGTATAAAATGAGCGAATCTCCTATATGTTTTGTCCAAACTCTATGAAGTCTCTCGCATAGGATAAGAGTGAAAAGAGTTTGTCATAAGGAGGAAAAACATGGAGCGCTACTACAAGCTTTGTCAGCAGCACATGGGGAAAGTCGCTAGAATTACTGACCGTAATGGCAGAGTACACGTCGGACGCATTGAGCGTGTGACAAACCGCAAAGTTTATATTCGTCCAGTCGGCGGGTCTCGCGGAGGCTTTGGCTTTGGCTATTGGGGCGGATATTATGGCTGGGGTGCAGCGTATGGCATCGGCCTCGGTTTCATTACCGGCTTCGCATTAGCAGGATTGTTCTTTTTTTAAAAGAAGAATAAGAGAAGGCCTCCCGAATAGCTGGGAGGCCTTTAACTTGTTTAGATTTTCTTTACTTTGTTCATGTATTCTTCAAATGTTAAATCATGATCATGCATCGCTTTTGCGGCTTCTTTTCCCACATAGCGCAGATGCCACGGCTCATATTCGTATTTCGTAATGTCTTCTTTTCCTTTTGGATAACGGATGATAAAGCCATATTTATAGGCGTTTTTAGCCACCCATTTGCCATCTGGTGTTTCACCAAACTTTTCAGATATCTCAAAACCGGCACTTTTTGAGGAAATGTCCATGGCTAAACCTGTTTGATGTTCACTTTCGCCTGGTAAAGCGACTGCTTCTTGTGCTTTTTCTTTGCCTTTTAATTTGACCTCACTATCAAAAATGACCTTTTGACGGTCATAGGAGCGATAGCCAGATACTGCAGCAAGCTCGAAGTTTTCCTTTTTTGCACCTTTGAATAACTTCTCAAGCGCTTCCGCTGCTTCTTTGCGGATATATCGCTTTTCAATATCTTCCGAAAAAGAGAATTCTACTTTTGGTACAACGAGATCAGAAGGTTTATAGGTTCCTGGTAATGCATATTCTTTGTTGACAAGTGCTAGCACATTTTCAGGATTTTGAATGGTTTTCAGACCGCTCACAACCTTGATGTCATTGAAATATTCACTCTTTAACGTCAGCTCTTGATTCGATGAATCTGCCTTATCGTTTGAGTTGTGCTGGGGAGATGAACTTGCTGCGTTTTTTTGTTCGTTTGTTTTGTTTGATTCAGATGTACCGCTTTTTTGATCCAGCAACTGGCAGCCTGATAGCACGGCTGTCAAACCAAGAATCGATGCGATTGAGAGTATTTTGTAGCTTTTCTTCATGACATACCTTCCTTTTGCTCTTCTAAAAAAATAAAGATGCGCTACATTGTAGCACACCCTTTATACTATTATAAAACGGAGTCTAGCGCAATTAAGATCATTTCATCAAACGTTGTTTGACGCTCTTCAGCCGTTGTTTCTTCTCCTGTTAGAACGTGATCACTCACAGTCAAAATTGATAACGCTTTTCGATCAAATTTTGCTGCAAGAGAATAAAGAGCGGTTGTCTCCATTTCGATCGCTAGGATACCATATTGAGCCATGAGCTCAAGTGGTTTTTCATTATAAAATTGGTCTGCTGTAAATACATTTCCGACACGTACAGCGACATTTTTTTCTTGAGCCGTGTCGTAGGCTTTCTTGAGCAGGCCAAAATCAGCGCATGGCGCATAATCAATCGGTCCAAAAGCGACACGATTCATTTGTGAATCTGTTGATGATGTCTGGGCTAAAATGACGTCACGTACATTGACATCTCTTTTGATGGCTCCACAAGATCCAACGCGAATTAAGTTTTGAACATCATAGCTTTGAATGAGTTCATTCACATAAATTGAAATAGACGGTACGCCCATTCCAGTGCCCTGTACAGAAACACGTTTTCCTTTATAGGTTCCAGTATAGCCATACATTCCGCGCACTTCGTTATAGCACTCAACATCTTCTAAATATGTATCTGCAATATATTTCGCACGAAGCGGATCGCCTGGCAGCAATACCGTTTCTGCAATTTGTCCTTTTTCTGCTCCAATATGTACACTCATTTTTTAGCCTCCACTTACGTTTACTATGTATTTTATCCTATTTATTATAAACGATCGAGCTTAAAAAAGAAAATACCAGCTGGATCTCAAGCTGGCATCATTCATTATCTATTTAACCTATCGTCATTAGTCGTTCACTGCGTTTCCACCCTGCCGGAGAGAGCTGATAATAGCACTTCCCCTTTTTCTTATCATCAATCACAACAATATCACCTGTTGTGATAAACCGCGCATTGTAATCATTAGGGACTGTATCATGTACATTAAATGTCGAGAATGCTTTTTCCAGTACATCAAGGTGTGTTCTGCCGCCAATCTTTGTCCGGTACACAGGCTGATGCCCGCTTGCAGCGCCATATTCAGGTGTCTGATAAATGGTTAAGTGAAATGCTGAAGGTTTCTTTTGAAAAAATCTCAACGTCAATTGCATTCAAATCCCTCCCCTTTTATATAAAATTGGCTGGGATCTGTCAATTTCCTTCTTCTATTTTTGTCGAATGACAGGCAATCTTTCGTCAATCTTTTTACAAATGAGAAATAAAGCGAGTCCTATCGCAAAGCCTCCTGCAACATCTGTCAAATAATGCACCCCGATATACATCCGGCTGATGCCGATGGCCAGAACGCAAAGCCCTGTGATCAAATAGACGATTTTTTGTCTTTCTTTCAGCCATGGGATCATTTCAACTAATAGATAAGCAATAAAAGGGTAGATTGTGGCTGCATTCATCGAATGTCCGCTCGGAAAGCTATAATACGTTTCACCTACAAGGTGATCAAAGGCCGGACGCTCTCTAGCAAACAGCCCCTTTAATTCATGATTGATTGTTTTTTCTGTGAGATATAGTAGAAAAAGCATCATGATAGAGTAGTAGCGCTTATACATAAACAAGACCACACTAAAAATGAGCATGATTGGAACGAGCAGCGCGCTGATGCCAAAGTCCGTCAAAGCCAGCATGACATCATTTAAAAAAGGGAGTCTGATGCTTTCAAACCATAAGATAATCTGGTTGTCCAAATCTTGAAAAGCCCCAGATGCCATGAGCGCAGCAATGGCGCCAAATAAAATGAAAAGAAATAGGATGTACACGTGAAGGATTCCCCTCCCTCTCTCTTCAGAATCTCTTCAAAGTATAGTGCCTACCACGCCTCTTCTTCAACTATCATTGCTTTTTTCAGCATATATTCAAATGTAATGTCAGCCAGCTCAAATGTTTCAAGCTCAGCAGGTATGTACCCTCTTTTGATCAGCTCCACGTAGAAGAACTCCGCAATTTCCTCTGTATCAATCACCAAATCTGCTTCCTTCATTGCATTCCGCCTCCTTTTTTATGATGTATGAACGCCGGCTGTTTTTTATTACAGTTTGTCATAATGGCTCATTCCATACATATAAATGCAGTAAACAAAAAGAAAAGGGGCTTGAAAGAATGAAGTGGTTAAGCATATTAGATGGAGAAACTTTTGATCAGGTGATGGGCCGTATCTTGAGGGGATGGTTTTATGTGATTGCATTTTTCTGTGTGCCTTATTTTTTATTCGTATTAGGACAAGTCTTTCTTTAACCAAAATGTTCGTGTAAACTTTCCAAAATAAAATCCATCATATCCTTATATTCTGGATCTTTGAAAAATTCATAGAGAATTTTATAATCGTTATAAATATCAAGAAGCTCATCCACTATAGATACAGCCAGAAATTCAAGTGAAGATTCGCTTTCTTGTTTCTCTTCTAGCTGCAATAAAGCCGTTTGGACCATATCTTCTTCTAACTCTTTTGAGGTTTCTCCGACGTAATGCACAAAAAGAAGCTGATGAACAAACTGGTCCATCTCATATTTTCTTAGGACAAGCGTTAGATCTTCCTCTTCTGTTTCCAGCCACTCTCCGTCTTTCAGCCTCGTGAGTTCGTAAATGACATCTTCCCAGCCATCTTCAAGGTAACGCCAAATTTCAGTCCGATGACCGATGATTTTAAATAGCTCTTTTCCGTAATCTTTTACATATACAACATCGCCAATGAGGAACTCATATTCAATGTCCAGCTTTTCTGTATCGACAATCACTCCACTATACTCATCGTAAAGCTGAAGTGATGTTTCAAAATAAAGCACCTCATTATGATTGACCTCATATAAATAGTGCTGGTCAATTTGATGGACTTTTGTAATCGTTCCGACTGTGCCGTACATGACAACGACGACAATATCCCCTACTTGATATTTTGGTGCTTTCGCCTTCATTCTGTCTCCCCCTTGCCCGACTTTTGGTCTTAACGTATCGTATGCCGGCGCAAGGAATTCTGCATGGGCAACCACACCATGCAAAACGCCATTTTATTTCTCATGAAAAAACCGCTTCTCCATTCGGATAAGCGGTTGTGTGTTATTTTTTTTTGACTTCTACTTCGTATTGCTCAAACGCTTCGTCAAATGTTGTCATTGAGCTTAAATAATCACCATTTAATTCTAAATAAGCGCACAGCTCATGATAATCTGTGGAAGCTTTAGGAAAGCTGTGATCCTCATACGCAGCATTTGCAAAATGGCTGATTTCATCTTTCGGTTTTGGATGTCTGAACTTCATTAAATAATGGTAAAACGACTTCACCTGTTTTTCCCTCCGCGACACACTATTTTGTTGTTATATTATACAGCAATTTGATGACTTGTATAGGCGGAGGTACAACTTATGATGAAAAGTCAAAGTAATTTCGCTTTAATAACCGCTCCATGCTCATTAATTCCTCGTAGGAGATTTTTTCTGGAAGTTTTGTCTGATCCACTAAAATTAATTGATCTTCAATCTCTTTGACCGTCTCATCCTTTTGATAGATCATCCCGCAGTGCGTGCAGGAAATGGACGGCGTTTCGATGATTTCAATTGATTGTGTGCCCGTGATCAGTTCCCAATAGACTGTTGTCTGCTCCGCATTTGCTTTGTTTTCCTCACACCAATCACATGTCAGCAAGGCTATTTCTCCTCCTTTACGGTTTGTTCTTTTTTGAGCTGCGCTTGATATTTCTTCTCTTTTAATTCGTCTCGTTTTTCACGTTTGTTTTTAAGTGTGTCATGCTCAGGATTTGTCTCATATGCTTCTCTACGTTTCATTCGGCTTAAATTCTCAGGCGTAAACGATCTCGCTTCATCCTCAAATAGTGCGGTAATACCAATTGCCGATTCTTGTTTCTCTTCATAAATTTCATTAAAATACGCATCTGCCTGGCCTGCGACGTAATGCTCTGGTTCTGGATAAGAGGTGATGACACCTTCAAAGTTGCGAAGGACGACTTTGTCAGGGCTTTGCGATAATAAATAATTTGGCTGTAAGGCAATTTTCCCTCCGCCTCCTGGCGCATCGACAACAAAGCTTGGTACTGCATAACCGCTCGTATGCCCTCTTAAGCCTTCAATGATTTCAAGCCCTTTTGATACCGGCGTTCTAAAGTGGCCAATGCCCTCAGATAAATCACATTGATAAATATAATATGGTCTGACCCGAATCTTCACAAGATCGTGCATCAGCTTCTTCATAATCGGCACACTGTCGTTAATACCTGCAAGGATGACAGCCTGATTCCCTACAGGAACGCCGGCATTCACAAGACGTTCGCACGCTTCTTTTGCTTCTTTTGTGATTTCAATACTTGTATTGAAATGGGTGTTCAGCCAAACTGGGTGATATTTTTTCAAAATCTCGCACAGCTCATCTGTAATACGTTGCGGAAAGACAACCGGCGCGCGGGTTCCAATCCGAATGATCTCAACGTGTGGAATATCTCGTAAGTTTTTCAAAATGTATTCAAGCACTTGATCATTGATTAACAGCCCATCTCCGCCAGAAATTAACACGTCCCGCACCTCAGGTGTTTCTCTAATATATCCAATTGCAGCATCTAACTGCTTTTTCGGCACACCCATACCAATCTGGCCGGAAAAACGTCTTCTCGTACAATAACGGCAGTACATGGAGCACTGATTTGTCACAAGAAACAGCACACGATCTGGATATCGGTGCGTAAGCCCCGGGACAGGTGAGTCCTCATCTTCATGCAGCGGGTCTTCCAGATCATATTTTGTTTTATGAAGCTCTTCTGCAATTGGCACAGATTGCATACGTATTGGACATCTTGGATCGTCTGGATTCATCAGTGAGGCATAGTAGGGTGTAATGTTGAGTGGAATGGTTTTGGTGGAAATCTTCACCCCTTCTCGTTCCTCTTCTGTTAAGTTTACGATTTTTTCTAAATCCTCAAGCGTTTTCACGGTATGCGTCAGCTGCCAAATCCAGTCGTTCCACTTTTCCTCAGGTACATCCTTCCAAAGCTCAATGTCCTTCCAGTGACGTGCCGGTTCATACAATTTCTGATTCATATCCATTCCCCCTATCAGCATTCACTTTATACTATGCAAGTTATGTGCCAACATGGGAAAATGCCCCTATTCTTTACAAAAGGAGCTTTTACCCGTCATATTCAATTGGATGTTGTGCCTATATTTCGGCATCTGCATATTTCTTTAATTTATATTGCAGCGTTTGTCGAGGGATTTTTAAAGCAGCGGCGGTTTTTTTAATATTTCCATGATGCTGATGTAAAGCTTCTTGAATCAATGTTTGTTCAAATGAAGACACTTGATTTTTTAAGGAGGATTCAGATGTATCTTTTTCCAGCTTTTGCTCACGTAAATGAGCCGGAAGGTATAGAGGGATGATCTCTTCCGCTTCCTTTGGCATCATCAACACGGCATGCTCTATCGTATGTTTTAATTCTCTGACATTCCCAGGCCAGTGGTGCACCATAAACAATCGTTCCGTTTCTTCAGAAAGGCGTGTGACGTTTTTTGAAAACTGCTGATGATAGGTTTGAATAAAGTGGCGGGATAGCAGCGTGATATCTTGCTTTCTTTCACGAAGCGGCGGGATATGAAAAGATGATACATGCAGTCTATAAAATAAATCTTCTCTTAAAATTTGCTTTTTCACTGCTTCGAATGGGTCCATATTGAGCGCAGTAATGAGCCGAACATCCACTTGAATGGACTTTGCGTCACCGATCCGGCGGACAACGCCATCCTCTAACACCCGTAATAATTTCGTCTGCAGCGTGAGCGGCATCGCTTGCAGCTCATCAAGAAAAAGTGTGCCCCCATCAGCTAATTCGAAAAGTCCCTTGCGATCAAGTGCACCAGTATAGCTCCCTTTGACAGATCCGAACAATAAACTTTCAAGTAATGATTCTGGGAGTGCTGCGCAGTTTTGCGGAATGAACACTTGATTTTTCCGGTCAGATTCATGGACAATGGCTTGAACGAGCACTTCTTTTCCTGTCCCTGTTTCCCCGTAGACAACAACTGATGATGGATAAGCAGCTGCTTTTTTTGCCCTTTCAAGCATTTCTTTTAAAAGCGGATCATTTGTTAAAAATGAAGCAAAATCATGCATTTGTACGGCCTCAGCCGCGTCCTGTGTTCGCTTTTTTTGCCCTAACCGATTGGAAAGAGCCGACAGCTTTGATACATCTTTTGCAACTTCGACCGCGCCTATTAACTTGTTATCTTCGATAATAGGCAATGTCGTGTTCACGGTTTCAATTTTTTCTCCATTTTTATTCAAATAGGTTTGCAGTGAATGATAAATGGGCTTTCCTGTTCGCAACACATGCATGAGCGTACTTGTTTTTTCAGTTAAAGAGGGATACACATCAAGGATGTACTTGCCAATCACCTCTTCTTTTTGTAAACAGTCAAACTTAGCGGCATTATGATTGTAAAAAATCGTCATCCCTCGATCATCTACAACGTGAATGGCTTCATCAATGGCTTCTAAAATCAATTCAAACCAATCTGCTCTTTCGACAACCTTCCCCATTCTTTCCCCCTCACTTTCAGTGCCAAAAAACCGGCATCAATTGCCGAGTTTTCAGCGGCTTGATCATTTCTAAAAGGTTCCTGTCCTTTTCATGTTTCGCTTTTTCCTTTCTACTTCCTGCAATCATTGCGAAAAAAGCACCCCTCTTATGAGGAGTGCTTTCGTCCGGATGTTTGATAAAGAGACATATCGAATTCTTGCAGCGATTCCCTATACAGCGGCACAATCGGCTTTCCTTCCTGAAAAAACGTAAATTGGGATGGGTACAGCTTAATCGGCTGATGATAAAAAGCAAATCGCTTCACGATCTCAGGATCAATTCGGCAAAAGGTATGATGCACAAGTAAATAAACATCTTGTTTCCATTTAAACAGGCGCCTGTTTGGCGGACTGAAAACCGGAGAAGCTTGAATGATGCTGCCATCCTCAAATGCCTGGAGCTGATCATTTGAAATCGTATAGATCTCCTTTGGATGAAACTGAAAATATTGCACGTCACGTTTTGAAGCAAACCGTCTTTTTTTCTGATCTTCAATATAAAAGAACGTTTTCCCATTATCTGCGGTGACAACTGTATAATTGGGTACTGCCAGCTTCTCTTTCATTTCATATTTCATCTCACATAACAGCGGAACACGGATCGCACGCCTGTTCTTTTCATTGATCCAGCGTTTTTCAATTCCATGAAGTTTCCCGTCTGCGATTTGATAATAATCTCCTTCTTTTTCAATGACCGTTCCGTCAATTAAATCATACGGCATACTCGAAAACAGATGATGAAAGGAATGAGGCGTTTTATACGTTGTATCCAGTACATCTTTTAATGGAAAAAACGCAGCGAAATGATTCAGCCTCATCCAAAATACAGAATCTGCATGATGCCAGTGCTTTGGCTCATCATCCCAATATTGTCCGTATTTTTCATGGATCAGTGGAAGCAAGCAGCTTCTGTGCATGACCGAACAATGGTCCACTTGAAAGGACGCATGCTCTAAGATTTGATCTGCTTCTCGAATAAAACTCATCGTTTCCACTAAATGCTGATCAACATGCACGACCCGCTGCGAGGAATACAAAATATCTATGTGAGGCTTCGACCGAAAAACATCCACCATTTTAAGCAAACGATCTTGATGGTACACAGTATCATCGGTTAAATAACAAATGAGCTCACCTGTTATACGGGTTAATGCTTCATTAATAAGCGTCGCATATCGTGCGGTTAACAGCCGTTTTGCCGGATGAACTGTGTGCGAATACAGCTGAATGCGTTCATCACTTAAATAGGGCTGGATCTTTTGAATGGTGCCCTCTTCTGAGCCATCATCCATAATCAAAAGCTCCCAATGCGGATACGTTTGATCTACCATACTCTTTAGCACACGATCAATGAAATCTGGTTTATTGTAGCTTGTTAAAATCACCGATACTTTCATGATCATTATCCTTTTTGATTAGATTAAAAAGCCCCCCAGCTGACAATGTTCACATAAGGAACACTCACTCTTAGCTGATTTGTCGCGTTTTTAAAGACTGCAACCGTATCAAACAATTGCACGACAACCACGTTTTGAAGTACATCTCCATTGACTAAATGAACACGTGGCACTGGAATGCCAAGCTCAAGCCATGGACGAAGTAATTCTTTGATGTCTGACACATTCTCTTCCCCACTTTCTTCTAAAAGACGAAGAAGAAGTAAAATCAAGATAACTTCAAGCACTCCTTCCGACTCTAGTAATTCTTCGTTCCAACCATCTAATAATTGTTCAAATTCCATTCATAATCCCTCTCTCTTCACATTTAATCTTTACTAGAGTATGAGCGTCACTTCATTTAGCCTCAGCATTTGAAAACATTTTTAAAAATGTGTGAAGTGATTAAATGAAAAAAAGATCAGGAATCAGCGTTCTGCTTATGCCAAAAAAAATAAACGGCATATACATAGGGGTGAGTTTGAATTGATGAAGAAAGGATGGGGAAAAAATGAGCGAAAAGCGTGCTGAATTAAAAAAGGAACTATTGAAAGTGTTTTTCAAACCAATTACTCATGCATTAACAGCTAATCTCGAAGAAGGAGGAGTTCAAATGGAAGAAAAATTGAACGATTTATTAAGTGAAGTGGCAGCTGAGGCATCACCTTCAGATTCTGCTACAACACTCGATGTATCTCAGCCAGCAAGATGGATCTTTGCAAGACTTGCACCAGGAACAGTCATTAGCATTGTCACTGACTCAGGAGATTTAATTGGCCCAGTTCAATTTGTATCATTCGATGCTTCAACAGGTGTTGTATTTGTTACACAAGAAAGCTCTGTCACACCTACAGGCTCAGCAACGACTCTATTAGATGTAGATAAAGTTGAAAGTGTTACATTCACATCTTAATGTGAGAGGATCATCATGAAGCTTCTTTATATCAGTTCTGGCTACGGCGGAATCTATCACATGTTTGATCAATGGGTAGAAGAAAGCTTCATTGATTCCCCCTTTTCATGTGTAAAGATTGATAGAGAATCTCTACCCACTAACATGCACAAAATCCGGACATTTTCTCCGGATTTTGTTTTGATGATGATCGGTGATCATGTTCCGAAAGATGTGCTTCATCAATTCAAACAAGAAAAAATCCCGATTGTTCTTTGGATGACAGAAGATCCCTTTTATACAGATGTGTCAGCTGCTTGCGTACATGAAGCTCAGCTTATATTGACGATTGATGAAGGGGTTTTGCCATTTTATAAACAATTAGGCGCTGATCATACGCACTACTTTCCCATTCCGGCAAATACACGTGTCTTTCAGAAAAATGAATCGCCAGAAGAGATGTGCACGTATGACATTGCACTCATTGGCTACCCTTATCCCAACCGCATCAAAGCCATCGATACACTCTTGCAGCAAAACAAATGGCGTATTCTTGTTGCAGGTAAGGAATGGCACCGTCACTTAAATAAATCACGGAGACATTATCGTGATTTCACACTGATAACGAATTGGCTGAGTCCTCAGCAAATGGCGGACATCTATCAGCAGACAGCAATTGTCCTGAATCCGCATAGGCCGGCTCAATTTGCGTATAACAAAAACAAAGCCATGATTCAAAATATGAGCCTCAATAACAGAGCATTTGACATTGCTGCAACTGGAAGTTTTCAATTGACGGATCTACCTCCGCCGCCTGCTTTTTCAAGCTTTGCTTTTTACAAAGATGAGGATGATTTGATAAAACAGGTGGAATACTATGGATCAAATGCATGTGAAAGAAAGGCGGCCGCACTGAACAACTATGAGCAAACCGTTCGCTGGAATACATTTGATACGATGCCGCAAAGGCTTTATGACATTGTAAAAAGCGCCCTATAACTGGGCGCTTTTTCTCGTTGAATGCCAGCTTATGCATGATCTTCCGCATCTCGGCGAGCTAATAAGATTTTCTCTGCCTCTTTCCGATTTGCCTCCTGTTTCACCACAAGCGACCGCGTGTGATCCATCATATATGCTCCGAGAGATCCTTCTAAAAAGGAATGAATGCATTCTTTGGCATAATCAGCATGAAAAGCATATATCGCACCATTTAGCCGGCCATACGTATATGGCTGCTCATGCTTTGGCATGAAAAAGTAATGATTGTCCTTATATAAAGTAGCTTCATTGTTTTCATGCAGTGTCCAAGTTTCATTTGGGTTTTCTAACGCCTCTGTAAAAGATGCGGTGCAGTCATATCCCCCTTCCACTAAAAGCTGCAAGCACTTCTCGATATCTGCCGGCTGTCTTAGAGGAGACGATGGATGCAGATACAGCACAATATCAAAGGTTTTCCCCTCCCGCTCTAAATAAGCAAGCGCATGCTTCACAGCTAACAGTGACGGCGTTTGTTCTGTTACATGTGTGCTTGGCAGTTCAATCACATTTGCTCCGTAGTGAGATGAAATGATTTGCGTATTGACATCCTCTGAGGAGACGATGACTTCATCTAATTCAATCATTTGCAATAACGACTGAATGGTCCAATAGATAAGCGGCCTCTCTGCCAATATGCGTATGTGTTCATCGTGCTGGCCGTCGTGACTTCTAAATGCAGGTATCATGGCTAAAATACGATTTCCCCTATACATGTCTTCTCTTCTCCCCTCGCGCACAGCTCCCTACAATTTTCTTCTCTGCCCGAGCTGACCGCAGTACTGAAGTATTCAGGTCTCTCGTTTTTCTAGTTGATCTCTTATCTCTCCATATTCTATTAAGACGACAAGCAGATGGTTATAATTTGTTCACCTAATTTATACATGAAGTGGTTCTTTTCCTCAAACGAATGCCGCTCTTTCACATATGATGCAAAGTAGAGAAATGAGAGTTGGGGGATTAGATATGTCCAAACAGATAGAAACGACTTTGAAGACCTTTTTTCGTGACAAAACGATATTGGTTACAGGCGGTACGGGGTCAATCGGCCGGCAAATCGTGAATAAATTAACAAGTTGCTCTCCAAAGAAGATAATCGTCTTCAGTAAAGATGACAGCAAACAATACATGATGAAAAATGAGTACGCAGATCATCCAGAGGTCGTATTCGCTTTAGGAGATGTCCGGGATGCAAGCCGCGTGAGACAGCTCGTCAAGGGTGTGGATATCATTTTCCATGCAGCGGCCTTAAAACAAGTACCCACTTGTGAAGATAATCCGTTCGAAGCCGTTCAAACGAATATCATCGGCGGGCAGCACGTCATTGAAGCCGCTCTCGAACATGAAGTGAGTCATGTCGTCAACATTTCAACTGACAAAGCGGTTTCTCCAACGAATGCCATGGGTGCAACAAAATTGATTTCAGAAAAACTATTTTTCCAAGCAAACGAAAGTATTCCGAATCAAAAAACGAGGTTTTGCTCTGTACGCTTTGGTAATGTGCTTGGATCTAGAGGTTCCGTTATTCCGATCATGCTCCAGCAGCTATTAAATGAAAAACCTTTGACCGTGACAGATCCTCATATGACACGTTTTTTTATGTCCATTGAAGAGGCTGTTTCCCTCACACTTCAAGCAGCAATCATGATGAAAGGCGGCGAAACCTTCATTCTCAAGATGGAATCCTTACAGCTTGCCGATCTCCTAAAAGCGTTTCATGAATATGCCGCTCAAATCAATGCTAAATCTCCGGATATTCTTGTAGTGGGAAAAAGACCTGGCGAAAAGCTTCACGAGGAGCTCACATTTCCGCACGAAGCAGATGCACTGTTTGAACACGAACAATTTTATGCCATTTTACCGAGACCACATTTGCACCCTGCCTTTCAAAAAGTCGACTTAACGAATTACACCTCAAAAGAAGCACCGCTCATTACAAAAGAAAAGCTGTTCCACATCATCGAACAATTACATCATACACATCATAAAAAATAAAAAATCGTCACACGGAAGCAGCTGCTTTCCATGTGACGATTTTTAAATGGATCAATCAAATAGATGTTTCAAATCTCCGTAGCCTTCTTTTTCAAGATCATCCTTTGGGATAAACTTTAAAGCGGCTGAGTTAATACAATACCGAAGACCGTTTGGCCCTGGTCCATCAGGAAAAACATGACCTAGATGAGAATCAGCTGTTTTACTGCGAACCTCTGTCCGCACCATTCCATGACTCGTATCAACCTTCTCTGCTACTTCTTCCTCTTCAAGCGGTTTTGTAAAACTTGGCCATCCGCAGTGGGCATCAAACTTATCTAAAGAAGAAAAAAGCGGCTTTCCTGAAACGATATCCACATAGATACCTTCTTCTTTATGATCCCAAAATTCATTTTGAAATGGCGGCTCTGTGCCATTATTTTGCGTGACTTCGTACTGCATGCGGTTTAATTCTTTTATACGCTTTTCTTTTTCATTTGCCATTATTTATCACTCCAATGGGACTCAATAAAACCGGCTCTGCCCGACCCGACATGATATCGTTCGTAGTGCATTTTGTTTTTCTTATAATAATGCTGATGATATTCCTCTGCTGGATAAAAAGGACCTGCGTCTAAAATTTCTGTAACGATTGGCTTTTTGAAAATCCCGCTGTGGCTCAGCTGCTCTTTCGATGCTTCTGCAAGCTTTCGCTGCTGGTCATGATGAACATAAATACCTGTACGGTAAGATTCCCCTCTATCACCAAATTGCCCGCCATCGTCTGTTGGGTCTATTTGCTGCCAATACAGCTCTAGCAGCTTCTCATATGGAAACACGTCAGGATCAAACGTGATTTGAACCGCTTCTCTATGTCCCGTTGTATTTGTACATACTTCCTCATAGGTCGGATTCACTGTATGTCCGCCAGTATACCCTGATTCAACTTTGATAATGCCCGGCTGTTCATCAAAAGGTTTAACCATACACCAGAAGCAGCCTCCTGCAAATGTGGCTAATTCTTGTTTTTCAGACATATTAGTGCCCCCTTCATTTAAAAAATGGTATCATCATATTATAACATGATAAAAAATAATGAAAATGATACGACTTGTATACCAAAATAAAAGAAAGCATTACGTCGTATCTTTAAAATATAATGGGGGTTTAATGATTGGAACAAAGAAAACAAATGATGTACGAAATGGACACTTTACTGAGAACCGTATTTAAGCAGATCCGTTATGAAATTAACAGCCTGCTCGAAAACGAATTATCTCGGAATGAATTTCTTATTTTAAATCTGCTCCGTGAGCAAGGTGCAAAAAAAGTAACGGAATTCGCTTCCATTCTTGGAGTGTCAGCAAGTCATATTACCGCTGTGACTGACACACTCGTAGAAAAAGGCTGGATTACCCGTATCCGCTCAAAAGAGGACCGCCGCATCATCAAAATCCACTTAACCGATAAGGGTAAGGAAATTACTGAGCATTTTGAGAAAAAGAAAACGGAATACTTTATGGAGCGATTTGAATCATTTGATGACGAAGAACTAAAAACCATGATCAAATTATTTAAAAAGCTGGATAAAAGTCAAAAGGATTAAGCATAGATTTTAGCGCTCAGGACATGCTACGGATAAAAAGAGGTGGAATGAACCATGACAAGCCCTTACCTTTGTCCAAACTGTAAAACAAACAGAACGCGCTTTAATCTCATTGAGCAGCTTTCAGAACCTGTCAAGCTAGATCCAGCAACAGGAGCAGTTGTCGAAAGATACGAAGGAGAACAGCTGTCTCCCTTTCACTTGAGCTATCAAGGTCCTCAAATGAAAGTCCAGTGCGGCGTTTGTGGTTTAATTGAGGATGAAAAAACGTTCATTAAACTAGCTGAATATCATCAATATTCTTCTCCTTCTTAACATGCCGGCCTGACGGAATACGTCAGGCTTTTTTCTATGCTTCTTTTGCCTATACAGATCGTCTTTTTCATGCATACGCTACAAAAAACACCATTGCATGAGAAAGAAGGGATTGATGACATGCAGCAGCTCTTTTATCATGACTTTCCATATCGGACATTCGCTGACACCTACGAGCATCTTCAAAGCAGCCCTTCATCAAAAGCCTTTATTCGATTATTTCACGCTGCACCAGATCTCAGTGAGCTCGCTGTTTATGTGAACCGGAAGCAGGTAATGAAACCAATGCCTTACAGCCATTTGACCGCTTATATGGAGTGGGATGAGGGAATGTATGAAATAGAAGTGTTCAAACTGGCTACAAATGAGAGAATTCTTCATTCCCGCATTCGCTTTAAGAGCGGCGAGGTCTACACATTATGTATCACAGGTGCCCGTGCAGGCTTTGCACTCTTGACTGAGCAGCAGGCTGCTTTGATCAAACAAGAAGACCTCTCAGCACTTACATTTGTACAGCTGTCTCCGGACCTTCCTTCTATAGATATATATGAACGAGACCAAGGGGTTATATCGAAGGAGCTTGATTATGTAAACAGCACCCACATTCATCATTTCTCCCCAAATAAATATCATTTTGAATTGAAAGCCGCCGGCACTCAAAGTGTACTGCTTGATATCCCAAAAGTTCATCTGCAAACAAAGTGTGCATACCTGATTCTGCTTCATGGTTTTGCGAACGGAGAACCTGAACTTATGGCAAAGGTGGTCTTGTCTCGCCAACTATAAAAAAGAGCCTTTCCTAAAATGGAAAAGGCTCCTTACGAGACATCTTCAGCTTTTTCTTGCTTTTGAAAATCAAAAGCAAGAATCATCGTGCCAAGAAATAATGCACAGTAGGCAATATTTAAGTAAAACTGATCGATATTTTCTGCTTTTAAAGCATTGGCAGCTGTTATGCCGAAGTACGCAGCAAATAAAAACGACAGTAAACTAAAATATTGATAGACTCGCTTCATGATTTCACTCCTGACTCACACGTTCTATTGCTTTGGATGATAATATGAAAATTCAATTTCATCGTTCTGTAGATCAATTTTGTTTGCTTTCACATACATATCATTCGTCAGCGGCATTTCTGAAAGACGCACTTCAACCGTTTTTTGATCCGGTTTTACATGAACGAACTCTGGCAGCTCATAGAACTGACCCATGTAGCTTAAAACAAAACTAATCGGAATGCTCAATTGTCCAATTGAAAAGTCATCCACTTTCAAAAGCACATCACCATTATCTTCAACAGTTGGCGTAAATGAGACGTTTGCATCAATCGTTGAAGAGAAAGCTTTAATTGCGCCTGTTACTTTCACATCTTGATCGATTGCTACATGAAAGTCTGGCATATCATTTGATCCTTGATTTTTCAAATAATCATTCACAAAGCTGGTGAGTGATTCCTTTGAGCTGGATATATTAAAAGCATATTCGCTTTTCACTTCTTTGGTTGAAGCGGATTGACCGCCTGGCAGCAGCATCAAAATACCGCAGCCAATCACAATCAATAGATTGATTGCAAGTAAAATAAAAAATAAGCTTTTCCATTTTTTCATCTGTTTCACCCTATTCCTTCGGCAGTCCTTCTTTTTTCACTTCGGAGAATAAACGATTTGCCATAAGAGAGTACCCCTTTTGGTTTGGGTGGAAATCATCTTCTGCCAGTAATTTTTCATCAGAACCTTCTTCAAATAAATCTGCTACATTGACCATATCCGCATTGCCGTCTTTTTTGAGTTCCTTTTTGGCAGCGGCATTCCAGTCTTGAACGACTTCATCAATATCTCGCAGCTCAGACAAACTGAATTTAAAAGGATTGTACATGCTGACATACATGATTTTCGCATGATCATTCTGTTCTCTCAGTTGAGCAAGAATGGTTTTAAAGCGCTCTTCAAAAGGACCCTGCTCTTTTTGAAAAGGAGCAAACGTCAAATTAAGCACATTTTGACGGACAACATGCATGAGATCATTCCCGCCGATCGTAAAGAAAATATAGTCAGCGTCTTTCAGTCCGTCCTGCACCTTTTTTTCTTTTAATCTTTTTAATAAATCTACTGTTCTACTGCCTTTAATGGCATAGTTTTTTAATGTGACAGACTGCACGCCTTCCACTGCTTCTATCTTGTCACGGGTCATGCCTGCATAGCCTTTTTTATCTTGATCTCCGATTCCTTCTGTTAAAGAATCTCCAACCGCTACGATGGTAATATGTTCTTTTACTTTTGGTGTGTCTTCTAGTTTATCCTTTATGCCAGCCTCTTGCGCGGAACATGCAGAAAGAACAAAAGCTAGAGACATCACAATCAAAATCAAACGAGCCTTCAAACGATGATGTCCCTCCTTTTTCTGATTAAAAAAGTGTATCATGTTTTCGCCCATTTGAACATCCTTATGCTAGCTTCGGTTCAGCGTTTTGATGTCCTTGATGATGTCATCATAAGGTGTGTTTTGCACCCCATCATAGTTTTTCATCACTTTCCCATCTTGATTGACAAGAAAAAACAGGGACTGATGAATCACTTGGTCTTCATCTTCAGGTTTTTTTACAATGGTTTTAAAACTTTTCATTGCGAATTTTTCAATTTCTGACTGTGAATACCCAGTGAGAAAATCCCAATTTTTAAAGGACAATGGATAGGCTTTTGCAAATTCCTTTAGCTTTTTAGGTGAATCGACCTCTGGGTCCACGCTAAAGGAAATAATATGCGCATCCAATTTTTCTTCTTTTAACCGTTTTTGCAGCTCTGTCATATGAGCAGTCATCGGCGGACAAATCGTTTCACAGCTTGTGAAAATAAAATCAGCTACCCATACTTTCCCCTTCAAATCATCCAATGACACCTTTTGGCCATCTTGATTTTCAAACTCAAACGGCTCTATTTGATAATTTAAAGCATCCTTGATTTGCCCATTTGAACATGAGACTAAAAGAAGCACGCTTATCATCATAAGCGCACTAAGTAAGGCTCCCCTTTTTCTATACATGATATGTCCATCCCCTTTTTCTATCAATCGGTATAAAAAGTAAAGCCTATTGCGCCCTTTCCAGTATGACACGAAATAATCGGTGTTGTGTAGGCGATGTCAATCAGTGCTTCAGGTGTGTGATCAAGCAGCGCTTTTTTTAGCTTTTCAGCGAGTTCTAATGCATCAGCATGTGCTATCCCAATGGCTTGAACTGTTTTTCCCTTCACCGCCTGTACATACTGTTTTGTCAGATGGCGGACAAGCGCAGAGTAGCTTCTCACATTTGCTTCTGGCGTATATACCCCGTCTGTTAAGCTGGCAATTGGTTTGATGTGAAGAAGTGAGCCGATCAGCGCCTTTCCTCTTCCAATTCTGCCGCCTTTGACGAGATTTTCTAATGTATCGATCGTGACATATAGCTTTGTTTGATGACGGATTTTATCTAATTCTGTGATAATATCTTCACGGCTTGCACCCTTTTTGGCTAGTTCTGCTGCTTTGATGACTTGAAATCCTAATCCATAGGAAATAAAATTCGAATCAATCACCGTGATATTTCCATCTACCATTTTCGAAGCGCTTTCAGCAGTTTGAACAGTACCACTCATTCCACCAGTTAAATGGATACTGATCACTTCGCTTCCATCTGCCGTCAGCTTTTCATATAATTCGACAAATTGACCGATCGCAGGTTGAGACGTTTTCGGCAGTTCCTCAGCGGCCTCCATTTTTTCAATAAATTCATCTGGCTGTATATTCACTCGGTCAATATAATCAACTCCAGAAATGGAGATATTGAGCGGAATCACGTGAATGGAAAGATCATTGATTTTTTCTTGCGGAAGGTCCACAGTTGAATCTGTTACAATTTTAATTTGTTTCACTATCGTCTCATCCTTGCTGTCTTAGTCTTTACTTATGATATTACCTTATTTCCTGCACACTTGAAAACAACTGACCTAACGTTTTTGAAATTGTCACATTTTCTTCATGTCACGAAAAAAATCCTTGCCAAACTGAGCAGCGGCCATTTCAAAATGGCTGCTTACCCCTTTTGACAAAGATTCCTGCTTACGCATTGTGTTTCAGTGTAGGCTCCTGATAGATCTGTTCATATGTGCTCCACTTGACGTTACGTTTCACATCCTCTCTGAAAGAGTACACAGCTCTCTTTCCTTTAGATACATAGACTTTTTTCAAGAAAGCTTCAAGTCTAAAGGTGAGCATGAAACAATACGTCTCATCTCCCTTTAGAACAGGGACTTCTGTTACCTTGATCTGAGCTCCATCCATCCGTCTAAAACATATTGTTTTGAGCAGCACAAACGATCAATCCTCTTTTCCAATTATCTGTTAAGCCTAAATAAATAGGTGGAATAAATCTTGATCTTTATTCACTTCAACATAGTGGAAGCCTTTTTTATCCATCCGCTCAATCAGCGCTGCATAGTCATCTCTTTCTTTCAATTCGATGCCGACTAGCGCAGGACCTTTGCTTCGGTTATTCTTTTTCGTATATTCAAAGCGTGAGATATCGTCATTTGGCCCTAATACTTCATCTAAAAATTCCCGAAGCGCTCCTGCTCTTTGCGGAAAATTGACAATAAAGTAATGTTGAAGCCCTTCATAGATCATCGAGCGTTCTTTGATTTCCTGCATTCTGCCGATGTCATTATTTCCTCCACTGACAATACAGACAACATTTTTCCCTTTGATCTCCTCGCGATGGGCATCTAATGCTGCGATCGGCAATGCGCCAGCCGGTTCTGCTACAATCGCACATTGATTATACAGCTCTAAAATCGTTGTACATACTTTCCCTTCTGGTACAAGACTGATTTTATCGACAACAGACTGAAGCGATGTAAACGTCTTTTCGCCAATCCGCTGAACCGCTGCTCCGTCTACAAACTTATCAATCGAATCAAGTGTCACAACCTCGCCCTTCTCATGTGAGGCATGCAGTGAAGCTGCGCCAAGCGGTTCGACTGCAATGATTTCGGTTTCTGGTGAGATATTTTTGATATATGTACCAACACCAGATAACAGACCTCCACCTCCGACACTTGCAAATAAAAAGTGAGGCTCCACTTCGATATCATTTAAGATTTCGACAGCAGTCGTTCCTTGTCCTGCCATCACATCCAGATCATCAAACGGATGGATAAATTCGCGCTTCTCTTCATCTCCGCATTTTACGGCTTCATGATACGAATCATCAAACGTATCTCCGGTTAAGATAATTTCAACATATTCTTTTCCGAACAGCTCCACTTGTGATACTTTTTGCCTTGGCGTCGTAGCAGGCATAAAGATTTTCCCATGGATGCCTAAATATTTACAAGAATAGGCAACACCCTGCGCGTGATTTCCAGCACTTGCACAGACAATGCCATTTTCTAGTTTATCTTTTGGAAGCTGGCTCATTTTATTAAAAGCGCCTCTTAATTTAAAGGAACGAACTACTTGAAGATCCTCTCTTTTTAAGTAGACATTGCATTCATATCGTTCAGAAAGTCGCTCATTTTTTTGAAGTGGTGTATGAATGACTACATCCTTCAAATTTTGATGGGCTTTTAAGATGTCTTTCACTTGAATTAGCGTATTTTCTTTGAGCAACGGTTTCATGTACAAGATCCTTTCTCTTTAACCTTATTTAATTTGTCATTATAACATGAATATTCAAAAAATAAACCAATAGATCATCGATCCATCATAAATTTTATAAACTTTTTCGTTTTCCTGTACATTTGTTTTAATTGGGTGTTACAATTGAACCAATTAGAACCATAAAGAAAGGAATCACCCAATGGCCACTCAATCATTCGCGTCTATCTATGGAGATCATCAAGATATCAAGCATGCAATTCATCTGGCAAAACAATTTTCGAAAAACGAACAGCCGGTCTTGATAACAGGAGACATCGGCACAGGCAAAACGCTATTCGCCCAAGAAATGGCGAACGTATCTGTTCCACACGCATCACTGACACACATGTATTGTCCCATCTTGAATGAAGAAACCTTACAGAAAGCCTTCACAGAAAAAAACAATCAAATTCTTTATTTAGATGAAATCGGTGCATTAAGTATTTCTATGCAGCACCAGGTCATTCACTTTCTAGAAACGTCACCTGCAACAAAAGTAATCGCTTCTTCGTCTTTATCAATAGAGGCACTCAGGGTTTCTTCTACCTTTTTACCCGAGCTGTTTTATCGTCTGAATGTTCTTCATTTGGCCCTTCCAGCTTTAGCCGAACGAAAAACAGATATTCCTGTGTTAACAAATGCTTTCTTTCAAAAGCTGAACATGGCACCTGATATTGATCCAAGTGTTTGGGAAGCCTTGCAGCTGTATCCATTTGAAGGAAATGTCCAAGAACTCAAAAATATCGTTCATTACGCTGCGTCCATACTCGAAGGCCACACGGTATTTTTACATCATTTACCGCCCTTTGTGTTAGCACCTCTTCCCTCAGTCGTGAAAGGTAAAAAGGAAGAACACCAGCTCACACTAATGGAAAAACAAGAGTTTGTTTTCTTGCTGGAAGCCATTAAATCTCTCAATGAAAAAGGAGAAGCAGCCAGCAGGCGCATCTTGTCTGAATTAAGCAAACAAGGAGACATCCCGCTGACCCCTCAGCAGGTGCGAAACCGCTTAGATGATCTTGAGAAAAAAGCATACGTGACGAAAGGAAAAGGCAGGGCCGGAACGAAGATTACACTTGAAGGTCTTTCATTCCTGAAGTCGCTTGATGGTTATATACCGGTTCAATAAAAGGAGGACATCCATTGTTTACTGTAAAAGAAGAAATTGCAAACGCCATTACACATGGCATTGGTGTTATTTTATCCATTCCAGCTATTGTGTTTCTCGTCTTATTCGCTGTTCAATACGGCACCGTCACAGACATTATCAGTTTTTCGATATTTGGTGCATCCATGCTGCTGCTCTATTTAAGCTCAACCCTGCTTCATAGCATTCGGCACAAAAAAACAAAAGATATTTTTGAAATCCTCGACCACTCGGCTATTTATGTATTGATTGCTGGTACATATACACCCTTTTTACTTGGACCACTAAAAGGTGCACTGGGTTATACGCTCCTTGCGATTGTATGGGCGCTTGCTGCTGGTGGGATTGTCTTTAAAATCTTTTTCGTCAAACGCTTTATTATCGTATCTACCCTTGTCTATTTATTGATGGGCTGGATGATCATCATTGCCATCAAACCGCTTTATATCCAATTAACAGGTGCAGGTTTTGGACTCTTGCTGTTAGGCGGTATATTATATTCAGTCGGAACCATCTTTTATATTTGGCGAAAAATCCCCTATCATCATGCGATTTGGCACAGCTTTGTTCTCGGCGGCAGCGCCTCGATGTTCTTCTGTATTTTATTCTATTGCGTAAACATTCCTGCTGCATGAAAAAAACCAGCATCCACTATTCGGATGCTGGTTTTTTCTATGCACGTTTTTGTGCGTAATCACTAATCATGACAGGAGCTTTAATATGAATATCGACATTAACAGGACGCAGTCTTTTCACGATCTTCCCAGTTAAAAGACGATCCGTTCCGCTAGTTTCAATTGGTACAAGCGGACAATCGTATTCTTCAGCAAGTGCTTCTGCAATGTGACGATACGCTTCTGAAAGCAATAGACTCTGCCCAGACATGATTCTTCCCTTTGCTTCTTCTAATAAGACCTCATCCGTTTGATTCTGATGGATAACCGCCATTTTTTTCAGCCATTGTTTTAAAATCGGATACCGAAAGAGCTTCGGCTTTGCCATAAAAGCAAATGGCTTCTCAAGGTGACCAATCAATAATGTCGTCGTGACTGGATTCAGCTCTTTTGTGACATAAATAACCGGGCCATCTGGCAGCTTCTTTTGCTGATGAATGGTCATGACTGATCCTGATTGATCAATACATCCCCGGGAAAACCTTTTTGCATGCTCATGAATGAGATGCATTCGTTTCGTATAGGAAATGCGTGGATCCGTTAATTCATGATCGTACAAATGCCTCATACTTTTTAAAAAGGATACAACAACATAAATCGTTAAAAACCAATAACGAAACAACCGTACTCCTCCTACTCACTTATCCTTTTTTGTCATAGACGACAAATTCATAATTGTAGGGGTTCTTTTCGTCACGATGGCCTTTTTCGCGTGATACAATCGTCCATTCATCTTCATTGTAATACGGGAAATAGCGGTCTCCTTCAAACGCATGGTGAATGTGCGTGATATAGAGACGATCCGCATATGGCATCATTTCTTCATACAGCTTAGACCCGCCAATGATAAATAGCTCTGTCTCGCTTTCCGCAATTGCCAAAATGTCAGCAATTGAATGAACAACCTCGCATCCTTCTGCTTTAAAAGAAGAACTTGTGGTCAGCACAATGTTTCGGCGGTTAGGCAGCGCTCGTCCAATCGATTCAAAGGTTTTTCTGCCCATGACAATCGTATGACCGCCTGTGACTTTTTTAAAATACGCTAAATCTGCTGGTAAATGCCAAGGCATTTGATTATCTTGACCAATGACTCTATCTTCTCCTGTCGCCGCAATCATGGAAATCATACACTGACTTCTCCTTTAATATGCGGATGCGGATCATAGTTCTCAAGCACAAAATCATCAAAGGTAAAATCAAAAATGCTTTTTACATCTCTTGTAATACGAAGCGTAGGAAGCGTGCGTTCCTCGCGCTCTAGCTGCATTTTCACCTGTGGAAGATGATTTTGGTAAATATGAGCATCTCCGAGTGTATGAATAAACTCTCCTGGCTCAAGATTTGTGACTTTGGCAATCATCATCGTTAGAAGAGCATATGAAGCGATATTAAATGGCACGCCTAAAAAGATATCTGCCGATCTTTGATATAGCTGGCAGGAAAGCTTCCCGTTTGATACGTAAAATTGAAACAGACAATGACAAGGAGGCAGCGCCATTTGATCAATTTCCCCCGGGTTCCAAGCACTGACGATCAGTCGTCTTGAATTCGGGTTGTGCTCAATATCATGAATCAGCTTTGCGATCTGATCCACTGTCTCGCCGTCTCCGCTCGCCCATGATCTCCACTGTGCACCGTACACACGGCCCAGCTCTCCATTTTCATCTGCCCATTCGTTCCAAATCCGGACACCATTTTCTTGAAGATATTTGACATTTGTATCACCTTTTAAAAACCAAAGCAACTCATGAATGATTGATTTCAGGTGTAATTTCTTTGTGGTTAAAAGAGGAAACCCTTCCTGTAAATCAAATCTCATCTGGTAACCGAACGTGCTGATTGTACCTGTACCCGTTCTGTCACCTTTTTCATCCCCGTGCTGTAATACATGACGGCATAACTCTTTGTATTGTTTCATTTTTTTCATCCTTTATTTATGTTCTTGTTGTAGTTTACCTTATTTCAGCTTTTCTTGAAACCAAAAAAACATGCCTGCATGATGAGCAGACATGTTTTTCTTTTTATGCTTGATTCACTCGTTCCTGCTCTTCATCCTTAATATCTTGGTGTGAGTGAGCAATCCGGCTTGCAGCTGCTGCGGCAAGTGCAGCGACTAGGTCATCAAGGAAAGTATGCACTTCCCCTGGACGGCCTTCATCTAATTCACGAATAATACCAAATTTCTCTTTATCTAAATAACCGAAGTTGGTCAAACCAATTGATCCATATACATTGACAATGGAAAGCGGAATAATCTCATCAATTCCATATAGCGGCTCATCTGTTTCAACTAAGTGCTGTAAAGGTTCTGGCAAAAGCTTTTTTTCTGCCAGCTGATCAAGGGCAAGTCCTGTTAAAACTGCATGGACAATTTCTCTTTTATTCAGCACTTTTTCAACATTTTCAATACAGACACTAAGTGGAAGGTTTGGATGATATTTTTCTTGGAGCTTCAGCACAATGTGTGCGATATCTTCAATTTTCACTCCGCGATCGTTTAACATTTGTTTTGTAATCTGCACCATTTCGTTCATTGTATATTTTTTCAATTGGCATGACATCTCCTTCTAGTGGCTCATCCAGCTCGGCGGGGTGTTTTTGTCCCAGTAAATATTACCGAGTTCATGATGCGTCTGGAATCCATCTTCTGCTGTATGGTAATGAAAGTTAAACCAATATCCGCTGTGAGGCGGCTGATCTCTTCTGACATGAAAACGGAGCAAATCTTCTCCGGTCTTGCGGTTGTAAATGTGGAAGATTTTTTCGCCATTTCCGCTTGAAGGCTGATCAGTTATCACAACATCTTGAAATTTTTCGTCATCTTTGAAATTTGTTAAATAGTCGGTTAACACTTGTTCAATCTTCGGCTGAATCTCTTCTCTGTACTCGTCCTCAATGACAGGTGTGATTTTACGGCCAAATTTGAGAAAGGATTGATTTTCTGCACTTGACAGCACCTCTTGCTTATATTGCTCAAAGGGGTCTATCTGCTCTTTGCTTTCCTCTTGCGTTAGTTCCCAGCTGCGCAATTCATCTGATGTATCATAAACAGCTGTATAAGGCGTTTGATCAGATGAAGAAAGTTCAGAGGGCTTGTCTGTCATCAAAGCCGACGGAGGAGAGACTAAACCAAAAGTTGCAATCGTAAAGAGCACAACAAGCGTTTTTCTCATCCACATCTTCATGATATCTAATTCCTTCCATAAGTTATCATACTGCTATTCTAGCATATAATGAATTTTCAGTCATTCAATTTGGTCACCGATTTGAGACTTTCTTTTTTATAATAAAACGTTTACAATGGCAGTAAGGGCGACTAAAATTTGGGAGGAATGGGTATGCTTGAAGGGTTTTTTATTACGGCTTCCTTGCTGACATTATTTTATTTTGTCTATATGGAGATTACAGATTAAAAGCCCTGAATAAGGGCTTTTTTAGATGATTGACAGGAATTAAAAAGAATTGTCTGCACACCTGAACCTTTAGCGAGGGCTTTTTTCTTTCTCAATATATCCATAATGAAATTGGGCGGTTTTTCGTTTTAAAACGTGAAATTGATAGGAGTCTGCTAGAAATCGGGTACTTTTCCAATGATCTTTTAAAACCACTCTTTTTCTCGCCACTCTCAGTGCTTCTTGGACGGCTGTTTCGTGGTCAAAGTGGTGCTCTGCCGCATGACGGAGCGGTGCGATACTTGCAGATTCTTGAATCGTCTCCTCAAACATCGGGTCAAAATAGACGACATCAAATGATTCATCAGAGAGCTTTTTTAGCTGCTCGATACTGTCTCCACTTACAACAGATATCCGCTTCATCGCTTCATCGGCCTCTCTTACTCCTGTCTCCCATGTATTTAGACCTTCTCGCACTAGCAATGCTGTCATCGGATTCTTTTCGATACCGACGACCCTTCCATCCGTACCTACTCGTAGGCTTGCTGTAATGGCATCTGATCCTAAGCCAAGCGTACAATCTAAAAAGGAATCGCCCGGCTGAAGCTGCGTGGCTTCGATTAAAGGATCCTTTTCTCCGCGCATGAGCCGCTTCACCCTGAACATCGCTGAGCTTGGATGGAAGAAGAACTTTTCACCATTTGGCTGATACCATTCGAATCTTTCTTTCCCCACAACAAGGACGTCTCCTCGTTTCATCGCAAGCTGCTTGACGGATTGTTTGCGCCTTTCTACATACTCACCATGTAAATCCTCTGCAAGGGCTTTTGCTGTTTCAATTGTTTGTTCATTTGCTCTAAAGCTTGTTGTGATAAGCATGCGGTTCCTCCATCATGATCAAGAAAAAATGCCCTGATTTGATCACAGGACATTTCAACATGTGTATTAGCAATGTTTTTCGAATGCAGATAAGACGTTGTTCATGATGTCTTCCATTTCATGACCTTCAATTTCGTCACGCGGAATAAAATGAACGAGTTCATTTCCTTTTAAAAGTGCCATAGATGGAGACGATGGCTCTTCGCCTGTGAAGTATTCTCTCATTTTTGCCGTTGCTTCCCTGTCCTGACCAGCAAAAACTGTGACAATTCGATCTGGTGTTTTTTCTGCCTTCATCACAGCTTGTGTAGCAGCTGGGCGTGCTAAGCCGGCAGCGCACCCGCATACAGAATTGACAACGACAAATGTCGTTCCTTCTGCTTCTTGCATCGTTTGTTCTACTTCTTCTTCCGTTGTTAGTTCTTGAAATCCTGCACTTGTCAGCTCTTGACGCATCGGTACAACGAGCTGGCGCATGTATTCTTCATATGCCATTGACATAAAAAAGCCCCCTCTATAATCCTTATGTTGTGAATAAAGGATACTATAGAGAGAGCCAATTTTCAAATGTTCGATATCAGATTAAATTTTCATGATTCCGCCTGTATTGGCTGATGTCACAAGTTTTGAATATCTAGCAAGATAACCCGTTTTTACTTTTGGCTCAAAGCCTTTCCAGTTTGCTTTTCTTCTTTCCCATTCTTCCTCTGGAACATCTACGCTTAAAATGCGCTGCTCGATATCGACAACGACATGGTCACCATTTTCAACAAAGGCAAGCGGGCCGCCCTCAGCTGCCTCTGGAGAGACGTGTCCAATAGACAATCCGCGAGAAGCGCCGGAAAAACGTCCGTCTGTAATTAAAGCAACCTTTGGTCCAAGACCCATGCCGACGATTTGTGAAGTAGGTGCAAGCATTTCAGGCATGCCAGGTCCGCCTTTAGGTCCTTCGTAGCGAATGATGACAACATGTCCTGCTTCTACTTTTCTATTAATGATACCTTCAAGGGCTTCTTCCTGGGATTCAAATACGATCGCAGGCCCCTCGTGGCGTGTGATCCCGTCTTGTACCCCGCCCGTTTTAATGATGGCTCCATCTGGCGCAAGGTTTCCAAATAAAACGGCTAAGCCGCCTTTTTCAGTAAATGGCTTGTCAATTGGATAAATGACGTTATAATCTTTTACCTCATGCCCCGCAATGTTCTCGCCAAGCGTTTTCGCAGTGACGGTCATTGTATCTAAATGAAGAGCTCCTTCTTTTTTAGACAATTCATTTAGTGCCGCTGTAACGCCGCCTGCTTCATGTAAATCCTCAATATAAACGTCTGAAGCTGGAGCAAGTTTCGATAAATGAGGCACACGTTCTGCTACCTCATTGATACGTTCAAGTGAATATTCAACACCTGCTTCATTCGCAATTGCCAATGTGTGAAGAACGGTATTGGTTGAACCACCAAGTGCCATATCTAATGCAAATGCATTATCAATTGCTTTTTCAGTGACAATATCCCGTGGTTTAATATCTTTTTTGATGAGCTCCATGAGTTGTTTTGCAGACTTCTTCGCAAATT
The DNA here is from genome assembly GCF_001974945.1 of Bacillus sp. I-2. NCBI lineage: Bacteria > Bacillati > Bacillota > Bacilli > Caryophanales > Bacillaceae > Bacillus > Bacillus sp. I-2. The sequence continues at coordinate 120,905 of NZ_LZRW01000046.1, forward strand.
CTCTTCGCTCTGGTGATGTCGCCAAAATCGTTCCATTTCCAGGAAGAGCAATCCCGAGTGCTTCCGCTAAACAGTTCATTGAGTTAGCTGTAAACATACCTGAACAAGATCCGCAGGTTGGACAGCCAAACTGCTCTAATTCATTTAATTCCTCTTCATTGATTTTACCTGACTGGTATGCACCAACGCCTTCAAACACAGAAGAAAGAGAAATTTTTCTGCCATCACTTGTTCTACCCGCTTCCATCGGTCCCCCGCTCACAAAGACAGTCGGGATATTCACGCGCATCGCTGCCATCATCATTCCTGGTGTGATTTTATCGCAGTTAGGAATACAAACCATTCCATCAAACCAATGAGCAGATACGACGGTTTCCACAGAGTCAGCAATGATTTCACGGCTTGGCAATGAATATCTCATCCCGATATGACCCATGGCAATTCCATCATCGACGCCAATCGTATTGAATTCAAATGGCACTCCGCCAGCTTCACGAATGGCTTCTTTCACAATCTTCCCGAATTCCTGAAGATGGACATGTCCTGGGACAATATCAATATAGGAATTACATACGGCAATAAATGGCTTGCCGAAATCCTCATCCTTTACCCCCGCCGCTCTTAGTAAGCTTCGGTGAGGTGCTCTGTCGATTCCCTGTTTAATCATATTACTGCGTAGTTCTGCCATCTGTTTAAAAAGCCTCCTATACTACAAGTCTTGTTGACTGCATGATTTTGAGTTGATTTTATTTTACAAATTTTCTGTTTATTTAGCCACCTATGAATGACCGATGACTAACATGGCTGCTGAAGCAAGCGCTCAGCAAGGTTCGTGTCATAAAATCTGACCTCCAATATTCTATATTGGTACTACTATATAGAGTTTTTTCGCATATTTCAACAATATTCAAAATAATTTTTCTAAAAAAATTTTTCTGTCTATCGTTTTTAGAAAAACAAGCTGCTTTTCATTGGCAGCTTGTTCATCTTTCTCATCATTCTGATGCATTCTTTCTACTTTCTGTCATTTGCTTCCACACAGAGCCTTTTGCTTCTTCTCCATGCTCAATGCGCTCAATCGCCATTTTCACTTGGAGACTGACTTCAAACTCAGGGTCTTGCTCTGCTTCTTTTAATGCTTCAAGTGCCGTTTCGTCCCCTTCTTCATAAAGGAACATAGCTGCACGCCAGCGGACAAGCTTACTCGGGTCCTTTAATGCTGCGATCATGGCTTCGATAGCACTTGGATCACCAAGGTCAGAAATACAGTCGCCAGCCGTTCTGCGGACCGTCACTGTTTTGTCTTCGAGCCCTTTATATAAAATAGGCAGAATGGCAGGATCTTCAATCATGCCAGCATTCACAACAGCTTGTCTGCGAATAGACGTTTTGGGATCCTCCATTGCTTTCATTAAAACAGGTATATCCTTTAGCTCTGGCTGCATTTGCTCTAAATGGGCAAAACGTTTTTTCCAATCTTCCTCTTGCAGCATGTCTTCTGTTACATCATATGCCTTTCGGTTCACCTGTCTATCTACAGCTTCCTGCCCTTCTTTAACCGCCTCTGTTAATCGAGCTAAACGCTCGTCATCATAGGCTGCTTGCAGCTCTTCTGTGACTTCCTGACCGATATCAGCAAATTCTCCAAAACGAACGCCGTGTTCTTTCCACACACGTTCAAACACGACATTGTCTGAGCTGCTTCTAAGCTTTAAAATGGCTGCTTGAAAACGTTCAGGCATGCCAAACCGCTCTTCTCTTTCACCGTCTGACAGTTTGACCTGCATTGGAATCCCATTAAACATTTGGACAAACACTTTCACTTCACCAAATGTGTCATCGCCTGACTGCGATCCTTCCTGAAGACCTTCTGTTTCTTGTCCAAAGGCTTCTCTGACCTGTTGTAAAATTCCCTGCCAGTCAAACTTTGCATTTCGCTCAACCGCTAAGAAATCTGCAACATGATAAACCCCTTTTACACCTTCAATGCTTAAAATACGCTTAATCATTTCTGGCGCTTCGTCTTTTTGATCCTTTTTGTAGTTGTTGCTTTTACCACCGGCAAGTGCTTCTGTCAAAATAACCTTCATGGTATTCGGACTTGGCGTTGGTTCTATTGCTGTTATTTTCATTGATATATCCTCCTTACATACATAAAGACCCTACTCATCTGTAAGGCCGCATTCTTCTTTCCACTTCTTGATAAATAAACTCATCAATTCATGCCGCTCATCAGCAAGCTGCTTTCCTGCATGAGTGTTCATCAAGTCTTTTAATTTGAGCAGTTTTTCTTCCATATGCTTTAGCACAGAGCCCTGCTGCGTGTCCTCTGTATAATGAGGCTCACCTGTTGCGCCAGCATACGTAAACACTCTAGCGATACCGCTTGCTCCTATCGCATCCAGCCTATCCGCATCTTGAACAATGGCCCCTTCTAACGTCATTGGCCTAAACTGCTTATGCCGATGACGAAAAGACATCGTTGTAATAATGTCCATGATATAGCGGACATCCCGCGTGTCCAATTCCCACAAAAGGAGCTGGTTCTCAAGCTGCTTTTCAGTGACCTTCCATTCACTTGACAGCTTTTCATCAATGACATCATGTACAATCGCCGCCATTTCGATGATAAAAAGAGAGCCGCCTTCCTGATTTGCAATACGAACGGCAAGCTGGCGCACACGAGCAACATGAGTCGCATCGTGTCCAGTCGGTTCATTCTTCAGCCTGTCTGAAACAAAGGAGGCAGCTGCCTCCAATTGTTTTCGCTGCATGACTGTCAGCATCTTATTTGTTAAGCAGAGCAATGATTGAGCTTTCTAATTCTTTTGGTGGTGTTTTCGGCGAGAATCGTTCAATAACTTCTCCGTCTTGGTCCACGATAAATTTTGTGAAATTCCATTTCACTGTTTTTGTCCCAAGCACACCTTTCGCTTCACTTGTTAAATGCTTGAACAGCGGGTGCGCCTCTTCGCCATTGACATCTACTTTCGCAAACATAGGGAAGGTCACTCCATAATTCAAAGAACAGAATTCTTGAATGGCTTCTTCTCCTTCTGGCTCTTGGTTCATAAATTGGTTACACGGAAATCCTAAAATTTCAAGGCCCTTTTCATGATATTGATCATATAGCTCTTGTAATTGTTTAAATTGAGGAGTCAGCCCACATTTGCTTGCTGTATTTACAATAATGAGCACTTTTCCTTTATAATCTGCCATCGATTGTTCCTGACCGTTAATGGTCTTGACCTGAATATCATAAATTGACATCTCATAGCCTCCTAGGATTCACTTTTTCCTATCGTAACATGCTTCTTTTAGAAAATCGCTTTTTATGCTCCCGTTTAAAAGAGTCCTGTCACACTGCCGTCTTCTAATAAATCCATTTCGAGAGCCGCAGGTTTTTTAGGTAAGCCAGGCATTGTCAAAATGCTTCCGGTTAAGGCTACTATAAACCCTGCTCCTACAGATGGTTTTAACTCTCGAATCGTAATGGTAAAGCCTTTAGGTCTGCCGATTAAAGCTGGATCATCCGAAAGAGAATATTGTGTTTTTGCCATACAAACCGGCAAATGAGCCCAGCCGTTTTCCTCAATGGCAGCCAGCTGCTTTCTTGCTTTAGTTGTGAGCGTGACCCCGTCTGCCCCGTAAACCACTTTGGCCACTTTAGATAACTTTCCTTCGATGGAATCGTTCTCTTCATACAAATAGGTAAAGTTGTTCTTTTTCTTTTCAATGAGTGCCGCTAGTTCCTCGGCAAGAGCTGTCCCGCCTTCGCCCCCTTCTTCCCATACATTCACGGCTTTGACTGGATGGCCATGTTTGCCGCACCAATCTTCTATCGCTTGAATCTCTTCTTTTGTATCCGTCATAAACCGGTTTACCGCGACGATATATGGAAGACCAAAAGCTTGCACGGTTTCAATATGCTTTTCTAAATTATGTATACCTTCTAATACGGCGTGTGCATTCTCTTCTTTGAGTTCGGTTTTCTTCATTCCGCCATGCATCTTTAATGCTCTCACTGTCGCCACAATGACAACTGCACCAGGTTTGAAATCACCAGCTCTTGTTTTAATGTGCAGGAACTTTTCTGCTCCAAGATCTGCTCCGAATCCAGCTTCTGTTACGACATAATCAGCTAATTTTGCTGCCATTTTGGTTGCAATTAAACTATTGCATCCATGTGCAATATTAGCAAAAGGACCGCCATGGACAAGGGCTGGGGTTCCTTCAATCGTTTGAACAAGGTTCGGTTTGAGTGCATCTTTTAAAAGTAACGTCAGAACACCTTCATATCCAAGTGCTCCCACAGTGACTGGCTCTCCTTCTTGATTATAGGCAACAACAATAGAAGAAAGACGTTTTTTTAAGTCGTTTAAGTCTTCTGCTAAACAGAGGATCGCCATCATTTCAGAAGCCACTGTAATATCAAATCCGTCTTCTCTAGGATACCCATTTAACTGACCGCCAAGTCCGACAACGACCTGTCTTAATGCACGATCGTTTAAATCAAGCACCCGCTTCCACACAATACGGCGCGTGTCGATGCCGAGTTCATTTCCGTGATGGATATGGTTATCAATAAATGCAGATAGGGCGTTATGTGCAGATGTAATGGCATGAAAATCTCCTGTGAAATGAAGATTGATTTCTTCCATTGGCAGCACCTGTGAATATCCTCCGCCCGCTGCTCCGCCTTTAATCCCCATTGTAGGACCTAATGATGGCTCACGCATCGCAATGATCGCTTTTTTGCCAATTTTTTCGAAGGCTTGACCAAGGCCGACAGTTACGGTGGATTTCCCCTCACCTGCTGGCGTAGGGTTAATCGAAGTGACAAGAATCACGTGTCCTTCTTTTTGTTTCTTTAAACGGTCAAAAATAGTCAAAGAAATTTTCGCTTTTGTGAAACCATAGCATTCTAATTCTTCGTCATGTATTTGCAGCTTTGCTGCGATGTCTTGAATCGGTCTCAGCTTAGCCTTTTGGGCAATGTCAATATCTGATAAATGCTTTGTGATCATAACAAAACGGCCTCCTTTTTTTACAGAAACAGCATTCTTTTTTGCTCTATTTTTCATTGTAACATAATTGAAACATTGAAATATCGCCAGAAAGTTCCTATAATGAAGTGAAATTAGCTTTGGTTCAGGGGGTGGCGAGTTGCCTATTAACATACCAGTTCATCTGCCGGCAAAACAAATACTAGAGAGCGAAAATATTTTCGTCATGGATGAGACAAGGGCATTCAAGCAAGATATCCGTCCTTTGAATATCGTGATCTTAAATTTAATGCCAAAAAAAATACAAACTGAAACGCAGCTGCTGAGAATGCTCGGAAATTCTCCTTTACAAGTGTACTTTACGTTTTTGATTCCAAGTACACATACACCGAAGAATACGTCGAGAGAGCATCTAGATGAATTTTATACGACCTTTGAATCGATTCGCCATAAAAAATTTGATGGAATGATCATCACTGGCGCACCAATCGAGCACTTACCTTTTGAAGAAGTTTCTTATTGGAAAGAACTGCAGGACATTTTGGACTGGAGTAAAACCAATGTGACGTCTACCCTTCATATTTGCTGGGGTGCACAGGCAGGTTTATATCACCATTACGGGATTGAAAAAATCAAGCTTCCCGAGAAAAAATTTGGCGTATTTGAGCATATTGTGAAAGAGAAAAAAGAAAGATTAGTCAGAGGTTTTGATGAAGTATACTATGTCCCACATTCTAGGCATACAGATATTAATACAGAACAATTAAAAAACACGCCGAATTTGAAAGTCTTGAGTATGTCTGAAGAAGCGGGTGTTTGTTTAATTGTTTCAGATGATGATAAACAAGTATTTTTAACTGGACATCCTGAATATGATACAGATACATTGATGCAGGAATATGAAAGAGATTTGTTGAAACATGATACAGTCCAAAAACCTGTCCACTATTTTATAGAAGATGGTGACACATTAATTCCAGTAAATCGCTGGAAAGCCCATGCAACCTTATTGTTTATGAATTGGCTTAATTATTATGTTTATCAAGAAACACCATACGTTTGGGAATAAAATAGACTGTGGTCTGATGATAAATCGTCAAAATGTGTTAAAATACAAATGGCTCTGTCTTCCATTATCAATTGAATCTGTTTGTTTTTTAAAATTAGTTTAATTCTTTCGTAACGAATGATATGCTCTAACTGTTTATATGTTATCTTTATGTATATGTAGACCTATGAGATTAATAGTTTTCGTACGAAGTTTTGTTGTTGTTGATTACATTTGAGGTGAATATTCTTGAATACCAATAAAAAAATATTAATCTTGACCGCAAATTATGGAAATGGACATATGCAGGTAGCAAAAACACTGTATGATGAATGCAAATCCCAAGGGTTTGAACATGTTGTAGTTTCTAATTTGTATCAAGAATCGAATCCCATTGTGTCAGAAGTGACTCAATATTTATACTTGAAGAGCTTTTCCATTGGGAAACAATTTTATCGCTTGTTTTATTACGGTGTAGATAAAATTTACAATAAACGCAAATTTAACATTTATTTAAAAATGGGAAATAAGCGTCTCGATGAATTAATTCAGTTACACAATCCGGACATCATCATTATTACATTCCCAATGATTGTGGTACCAGAATACCGAAACAAAACAGGTAAAGTGATTCCGACTTTTAATGTCATGACAGATTTTTGTCTCCATAAGATTTGGGTACATGAAAACATCGACCGATACTATGTTGCAACCGATTATGTGAAACAAAAATTAGTGGAAATCGGCACACATCCAAGCGATGTCAAGGTGACAGGTATTCCTATTAGACCACAGTTTGAAGCAGACGTGCCAAAATCGATGATCTATAAGAAATATGGATTATCATCAGATAAAAAAGTTCTTCTCATCATGGCCGGTGCTCACGGTGTACTAAAAAATGTGAAGGAATTATGTGAGGCGCTGCTTCTCGACAGTGAAGTACAAATTGTTGTTGTATGCGGAAAGAACGCCGCGCTGAAACAATCGCTTAGCGTTCTTGAACAAGCACACCCAGATCAATTGAAGGCGCTTGGATATGTGGAACAAATTGATGAATTGTTCAGAGTAACAGATTGTATGATTACAAAACCAGGCGGCATTACTTTAACAGAAGCAACTGCAATCGGTGTCCCGGTCATTCTTTACAAGCCTGTCCCTGGACAAGAAAAGGAAAATGCTCTTTTCTTTGAGGATTATGGCGCTGCCATTGTCATTAACAGACATGAAGACATTTTAGAATCTGTGACCAGCTTACTGCAGGATGAAGAAAAATTAGAAACAATGAAACAAAACATGAAAAAACTGCACTTAAAACAATCTTCCCAAACCATTTTGGAAGATATCGTCGAGCAGTCAGATCTCATCATGAATAACAAAACTTATGCTCGCGCATTATCATAAAAAGGTGTCCGTCATTGACGGACACCTTTTTCTTCACCCTTGATTTCCATTTGTTGTGTATACTTCTTCAAACGGCTGAACGACAACAAAGCCGCTTCCGGTAAACTTCATTTGAATGGACTCTCCGCTTCCCCTGCCAATAAAAGTTTTAAAGGAAACATCTGTCACAAATTCAGTTTTTAAATCCCCTGACCACGCAACAGTCGCATTCGGATCTGTATAAACAGAGTCACCCGGCTGAACAATGAGTGTCAGCGGCTCATAATGACTTGTGATTGCTACTAAGCCCGGCCCTTCTAATTTGACATTAAATAATCCACCTGCAAGCATGCCAGACACTTTTTTCATCAATTTGATATCCCAGCGGACAGATGGTTCAAACGCGAGCAGATCGTTTCCATTCACAAAAATGGATTCTCCTTGAGCCAAACGAAGAATCGAGATTTTTTTACCTTGATCTGCCACATATAATTTCCCATCACCTGTCGCCTTCATTAGTGAGGTGCCTTCTCCTGAGAGCATTTTTTTGAACATTTTTGAGACGCCGTGCTCAAAAACACCTTCACGTTCAAATTTGATTTTCCCTCGATAGGAAACCATGGAACCCGTTTTTGCCCAAATCGTGTCAGTCAAATTAATTTCTAAAAGTCTTGATGTTTCAAGTTCGAAGACACCTTCTCCTTTATCTTCTTGCTGCGTATTCTGAACAAATTCTTCAAGTGTATAACGATTCATGATTGCACCTCTTTCTGTATTTTTTTTATATACGGACAAGCTGCACGTGAGGTTCCGAAAAGAACGTTTTATATTTCACTGTTATTCACCAAAAAACAAAAAAATCAAACATTCTGCTCAAAATTTGGCTCGCCTGCTTGACGCTTTACTTTTGATGGTGTATAGTGGAACCATCATTTAACAACTGCAAAGTCGTTAGGTGATGAAAATTTTTTTTAGTATGCCAAAAGGTGTGCTACAGTACTAGGAGGAAAAAGCAATATGCAAAACGGTAAAGTAAAATGGTTCAATAATGAAAAAGGTTTCGGCTTCATTGAAGTTGAAGGCGGAGACGATGTATTCGTTCACTTCACAGCTATCGAAGGTGACGGCTACAAGTCTTTAGAAGAAGGACAAGAAGTTTCTTTTGAAATCGTTGAAGGTAATCGTGGACCTCAAGCTGCAAACGTAACAAAACTTTAATCAACTAAATCAATGATGAAACGACAAAATAAAGAGAGGCTTATGCCTCTCTTATTTGATTTTCAGCTGAATTTCAATGGCTAAAATATTTTGTTTCAGTCGTTGTTCAATTTCAGAAATATCTTTTTCGAGAAAAGGTCTTCCCTTCTTTGCTACATCTACTAGCTGCTCTAGATCGCTGTATACCTCTTGAAATGTTCGATGTAATACCGTTTCGAAATCCTTATTATCCATGCCGGCCTTCCCCTTTTCCTCTATTATCCGTCACTTAGTCAAAAAGTAACTCAACCAAAACTTTCTATAGTTATATCGGCTCATTTTTCAGAATATGTTCTTTTTTTACACATTCTATCCGTTTTTTTTCATGAGCGGATGTTTGAGCAGGGAAAACCGGGGCGGCAGCCGCTTACTTTTTAAGCAGCGTCTGTCCGTATTCTTTTATTTTCTCTCCTACTGTGCATTGCTGAATACAAAAGGAGTGGGCGTATTTTTTTCCATATTCTTTTCGAAAGTGCTTCTTAATCAAACAATCTGAACAATACGTGTCTTGGAGATCCGTCAATTCTTGTACTGCTGTTTTTTTATCCACATTATTCAGCTCCGTCTGCTTCTAATTTCAATTTACTTTCAATTGGAACGTCTGCAAGCATCTGCCTTGCAAGCTGATCCGCTTCTGCATTTTGTTTACGATCGATGACTTCATAGGTTGGCGTTAGCCTCAGCTCTTTTAAAGCCTCTTCAATCCGGTCGAGCCATTTGTTATGTATATCATCATAACAAGGCCATTCTCCTTTTAATTGATTCATGACAACAAGTGAATCGCCTCTAATCGTGACAGAATTTCTGCTTGCTCCAAGGTCTTTTAAAGCTTTGACTGCCTCAAATAAAGCCGCATACTCTGCTTCATTATTGGTGATTCCTTTGAAGGGCTGATTTTTTCTCAAACGATAAGCATCTTCTCCGAGCTTATAGTAGACGACAACCCCAAGACCAGAGTCGCCTGTTTCTTTGTGAAAACTTGCATCAAAATAGACCTGAAGCTGATCAGGTTCAAGCTTTAGTTCTTCATTTAGCTTTTCAAGTTCTTTAATAGACCACATCGCCCCTTTTTCATCTTCAAATGATAGGAGGGACTGTGGTTCTTTTTTATCGATATGTTTGGCTAAAATCAAGGCCTCTTCTAGCTCCATCCAATCTTCTTGGAAAAAAGCAATGGACCCAATCGATTTCACTTTCATTGTATAGTGTGCTCTTAATTTCATTGATCACATCGCCTTCCCGTGCTTTTAAGGTAAACATACGTTATGCTATAATCAAAAAGTTACATTTTACAATGAGAAAGGAAGTTCATGTCACTTGTTTAATGAAGGTATTTGGATCTTATTTGCGATCATTAATTTTATCATTGTTCTTCTATTTTATAAAGGATTTGGCAAGATGGGCCTTTTCGTCTGGATTGGCTTTGCGACGGTTGCTGCAAATTTACAAGTGGTCAAAACCGTTGAATTGTTTGGCTTAACAGCAACACTTGGAAACATTTTATACGGCAGTGTATTCTTTGCAACGGACGTATTGAATGAAAAATATGGACAAAATGAAGCGAGAAAAGCTGTCTGGATTGGTTTTGCCACCCTTTTAACACTAACCGTTGTCATGCAGGAGGCTTTACTTTTCCATCCCGCTCCATCTGACATTTCTCAAACATCGCTGGAAACCATATTTGGCTTTATGCCAAGGGTCGCTCTTGGCAGTCTTGCTGCTTATATCATCAGTCAAATGTTAGATGTTTATGTATATTCGTTTATTCGCCGGATATTTCCTTCTGATGGTGCGCTCTGGGTGCGCAACGCTGGAAGTACGATGATCAGCCAGCTGCTTGATACACTGATCTTCACAACGATTGCCTTTCTTGGGACCTATCCATTTCATGTATGGATCGAAATCTTCATCACGACTTATGTGATTAAATTTATCGTCGCCGCGATTGCGACACCATACGCGTATGCAGCGAAAAAAATGGTTCCGCTTGATGAAAGGGTGAAATAAATTGCCAGCTGAAATATACATTGATGGTGCTAGCGCAGGTAATCCGGGTCCTTCTGGCATCGGTATTTTCATTAAATATGATGGAAAGGCAGAATCTTTCTCGATTCCTCTTGGATCAATGAGCAATCACGAAGCAGAATTTTCCGCTCTCATTGAAGGGATGAAAATCTGCGTAGAAAAAGGACTGCGATCCGTTTCGTTTCGAACAGATTCACAGGTAGTTGACCGTGCGGCCAATGCAGGATTTGCTAAAAATCCAGCCTTTCAGCATTTTATAAAAGAGATGATCGAGCTTCAAAGCCAGTTTGATTTATTTTTCATTAAGTGGATTCCAAGCAAGGAAAATCAAGTAGCTGATCAGCTCGCTAGAAAAGCGATTCACCTTTCTAAAGGATGAATCGCTTTTTTTCGGTTATGCTAATGTATGAGGTGATACTGATTGGATAAAGAAAATAAAGGTCGTGTCACAAATGGGACAACCCCTCAAGGTGATGCGCAAACAAAAGATAAGCAACCACTATCTCAGCTCGAAAATAGAGCGAAGAAAAGCAACACAAAAAGATGAATTTAGAGATCAGCTTAGCTTAGCTGATCTCTATTTTACTTAACCGATTTACCATCGGTTCAATTCCTTTGATTTGATGGTATCGCAGCATGGCAGCAGCCCGTTCTTGATTGATGTTCACCTTCGTCTCATCAATTGGACAGCTCAGCGGGACATCACATTTGATCTCTGCCAATAGACGGGAAAGCTTCAAATCTTCTAATCCTGCTTGCATTTTCTTTTGCTGCGCAGCCGTTAGTTCATGAACATTTTCTAATAATCCGTCAATGGTTTGATATGTTTGAATAAATTTTAATGCTGTTTTTTCTCCGATTCCTTTGACGCCTGGGTAATTGTCACTTGAATCCCCCATAAGTGCTTTCATATCGATCAGCGCCTTTGGAGAGATACCCATTTCCTCTTCAAATAAGGCTTTTGTATAATGTTTATAGTTCCCGATTCCTTTTTGCATTAAAGCAACCGTCACTTGTTCATTCAATATCTGCAGCAAATCTCTGTCCCCAGTTAGGACAGTCACACGTGCTTCATTCTGATAGACTGCCGCCAGCGTGCCGATACAATCATCTGCCTCAAAGCCCTTTATACCAACGTTTACAATTCCTAGTTCTTCTGTCGCTTCTTTTGCTAAATCGAATTGCGGAATGAGCTCGACAGGTGCCTCTCCTCGATTTGCTTTATAATCTTGAAACAATTCATTTCGGTATGTTTGGCTTCCCATATCCCAGCAGCAAACAATATGGGTTGGCTCAAATGTCTGAACAGCGGTTAATAAATGCTTCAAATAGCCATTTACTCCATTCGTCGGGACACCGTGATCATTTATCATAAAATTTCGATGGACAGCCGTTGCATAAAACGATCTGAATAGAAGCGCCATGCCATCAACAAGCAATACGTGTTTATTCATTCTTATAAACTCCCTTTTTCAAAACAATACTCCTATTCTATCATAGAACATAGAATTCGACATAAAAAAGGCGCCTTCTTCTTTTGGAAAAGAAGTGGCACCTGGGGATTACTTTTGACCGTATTGCATTTTTTTCGATTCTGCTTCTGCGTAGGACGGCATCTCTTTTTGTTTAGGGTTACGCTCATCCTGCTTTTTTGCATGCTGCTTTTTTTCCATCATCATTCCCCTTTCTCGGTTCACTTGTTAAGATGACCAAAAAAGAGAAAGTTACTCTTTACTTCTGTTTTCGTTCGACATACTCCCTGACCATATCAATTGTGACATGCTTACGCAGAGGAACAATTCCGCCTCGTGCAAGCTCATTCATCTTCGAGGTAATCGCATTGATCTCGTCAGTTGTAAATGGTTCGTTTTGCTCACACTTGAAAACAGCAGTCTCTATTGCCTGCTCTCTTTTCTGCTCAAGCGCAAGAAACGACTTGATATGAGCATTCTGTTTTTGTGAATGTGCGGAAATCTCTTCGTGTACGCTCGTCATTTTTTATCAACTGCTTTCTTTTTTATATAGTCTATCATGAATCAAATGGTTTTCAACTGGTTCTTCCATTCATTTGTTTGTTTGTATACTTGTTCTATCATCGCCTGCTCTTTCGCATCTGTCGTCAAGCTCATGATAAATGTTTGTTTTTGTTCACTCAGCTGCTTGAGCGCTTCTGTTTCATATCTTTCAGTAAAGGTCTTCACCATCATATCGTATCTGCTCTGTAGTTCTTCTTTTTCTTTATCTGCCCATTTCGTCGTTAACTGGAAAAGAACATCTCGAATCGCTTCAATAAACGCTGCCTTCCCGTTCTGTTCAAAGAAAGCTTTCGCTGATTTTTGCTTCTTTAAGAGCGGCTCAAACGGCGTCAGGTCCGCTTCCACTTCAATTTGTTTCAGCTCTGCATTTTTCTCATCTGGCGGCGACAGCCGGAGAGAAAAGTAAGGATCTTCTGCACACGCAGCCTGTAATCCTTTCTCCCACTCCTCTTTGAAGTATTGAGTGATAAACGATTCCATTCGAATATCAAGCGCTTTTATCTCCTGTACAAATTCAAATTCATAATCCTTTAACGCCTGTTCCAGCGCTTTTTTCAACTCCTGTCTGAAGTCCCCTTGAGATATTCCAGGATAAAAGGCTGTCTTTAACAGATCATTTGCATAAAGTGACAAGCGCTGAACAATGTGGTAAAGCTGTTCGTGCAAATCCTTTTTCACACTTTCTGTCACTAACTTAGATCGTTTAATATGACTCATTTGATCAACGATCGCTTCATAGGATGTGTTTATCTTTTTCTTTTCTGCTTGCTTTTCATCTTCCGACTGATGCAGCGTCTCATGCAGCTTCTCAACTGTTCTACATAATGTACTGGCTTCAAAATACAGAAGCTCAATCGCATCTTTCGTTAATTCTTCCTCAATAAAATAGTCGAGCTGTGTTCTAAGCTGTGCATACTGGTTATAAGGCGACTGTCCCTTTCCTTCGATCTCTTCCTTGCTGGATACGTGATGAAGGTTTGGATGCCGGATGCCTTCTTTTGTGAGCTCGTTTTTCACATAGTCAAAGACGGTTTCAAGCTCTGTTTGATCCTTTGCGAGGTCAGCTGCATTGATAATAAAAAACATTTTATCCATGCTAAATGAATCTTTTACAAGCCCGAGTTTACGTAAAAATGACCGGTCTGCTTTTGAGAAAGAATGCTGGTAGTAAGTTAAATAAAGAAGGGCATCAGCATCCTTCATATATTGAAAGGCAATCTCTGTGTGACGTTTATTCATACTGCTGGCGCCTGGTGTATCAACAATCGTCAGTCCTTTATCTGTTAAAGGTGTACTTAAATAGACCGTCACTTCCTTCACCACACAAGAAACAGCCTCTTCTGCCACATATGGCTTTAATTCTTGCAGGGTGACATTGAGCGGTGTTTGTTTTTGAATGGAATCACGGAACTTTTCATGAGCGTTTAAAAAATGGTCAACAATGATGCGGTGATCCTGTTCAAGCTCTCTTTTTTTCAGTGTTCGCTCGAGTTTCGCTTGAAACGTATCTCCCTTTTCTTCTGTTATAGAATAACCGAGAATTTGATCGAGCTCCTCTAATATTTCCTGCTCGGTTTTGAACACTACTTTCACACTTTCATGCGGATGGTCTTCTGTCGGCCGCGTCAGCTTATTGATCGTGGCCGTCGTTGGTGTAGGAGATGATGGCAGCACCTTTCTCCCAACAAGGGCGTTGGCAAACGAAGATTTCCCCGAACTAAAAGCACCGAATAAGGCGAGTGTAAATTCCTTCGCTTGCAGCCGCTTTGTTCGTTTTTCAAAGGACTTTCTTTGAGACCCAAGCGTGTTTAATGGCATTAAAATTTGAGAAAGCTGCTCAAACTGGGCAATCGACTGTGCTGTCGGGATATGCTGTGATTGTCGCATTTGATCAAGCTCTGTCTGCTGCTGATTTTCTTTTTCGCTTTCTTCCGTATGAGTTGATGTTTGATTCTGATTTAGCTCGTCATGCTGCATCCGATGTTTTTTCACATAAAACCAATCTTCTTCGATCTGCTCATTTGTTCCGTTTTGCCATATATCCCAGACATGCTCAATATCTTTTCTGATTTGATCATTTTTTCCCATGCATTGCTCCAGCGCTTGGAGCTCCTGTGCTGCCTGGGTCCATTTATCTTGCTGCTTTCCCTTTTCATTCAGGAGCTGGGTTTTCAGCATCTCGGTCATTTGTTCAATCAATGGTATTGCTTTCTGTTTCGTCTGTCTTTTCAGTGCTTCACCAGCATCTTTTGCATATTGCAAAACGTATTCATTTGAAAATGTCGCACCGTGATGGATCACGTTTTCAAGCAGTGATTCTTCTACAGGCGTTTCAAACGCCATCACTTGATTTAATAATTCTTCACCAAGCTGATGCTTCTTGACTTCTTTTTTGAGCAGCTCAGCAATATGCCAGTCTACTTCTGCTTTCATTCTTGCTTTGACATCTGCTAAGAACTCATTCGCCCGCTTTTCTTTTTCCTGCTCGGTTTTATTTTTCGCGAACAGCAGACCTACCTTAAAGCCAGGTGCTTTCGATTCAATATAATCACTTGCGAGCTCCCTCATTTTAAATGGGGTTAGATTTGCATTTTTTAAAATGTTCTCGACTTCAGAAGACACTTCATCTTCTAACTGTTTTGCTCCATTTTCAATGAAGCTGCTTCTCGCTTCAAGTTCCTTCACTTCTTTTCTTTTTTCTTGAAGCTGTAAATCAAGATCCTCTTCCTGCAGCTCTTCTTTTAATGAGTCAATATGTTCTTTTAAAACATGCTCTATTTTCTGCTCGGTATAGGCGCGAAGCGATGCTTTCGGCAATGTTTGTAATTCTTGCAGTTTCTCGATTAAACGAATCATTTCGTTTCTTGGATGCGACTCATCAGTCACAGATGTAAAGTATAGATGTTCTTCTTCAATGCCCTCTTTTTGAAGCATATCAACTACTTGATTTTTGTAGTCTTCAAACGCTGTCTCATGTTCATCATGTCGATCGACTTGATTGACGATGAAATAAAGATTTGGCACTTTCTCTTTAATGGAGCGAATGAAACGAATGTTTTCCTCCGAATGAACATGGTTGTAATGAACGACATAAAAAAGAGCATCTGCTTGGTGAAGAATAGACGCAGCAGATAAAAAGTGAGCATGATCCGTTGAATCAATTCCGGGCGTATCAATCACTGCCACCTTTTCTTCCAGTCCTCTATAGTCCCCGCTAATTTCCACCATTTCAATCTGTTCTCCATCCTTACAAAAACGCTGAACTGCTTCTTTATCATAAGAACCGCTCATTTTTGCAAAACGGCCATCTGAGGTGTGAAGCTTCACTTCACTCTCCCCTTTCCTCACGACGACCAAGTTTGCACTTGTTGGAATTGGACTCGTTGGCAGGATGTGATCATGAAGCAGATGATTCACAAGTGATGACTTTCCAGCTGAATAGTGGCCGGTAAATGCGATATACACTTCTTCTTCTGCTTCCTTTTTGATAATCGATGCAAGTTTGACTGCGCGTTCATGATCATCCCTTTTGAGAAGGCTTTGATATAAAGCACCTGTAGTTTGAACGAGCGAATCTCGAATAGACAAGTCTTTCATGACGATAAACCCCTTTGTTTTTAGAAAAGTCAGTTATGTATGTGATACCATTTTACACAAAATGAAGAGATTTTTCTTCTGATCTAAGAAAATAAAAAAATCTGCTGCCCGATCAGTCGCAATTGACTGCGATCAGGAAGCAGATTTTTTAGAAACACCTTTTAATACGAAGCCAATTAATAGGCTGTATACACAGACTGTACCGAGTAAGAAAACCATTGTCATGTGATCACCGTCCATCCTTCGTGATTGAGAATGCTTATCATTAATGAAAGTGTATCACAATTGATAATGATTTTCAATATTAATTTAACAAATACTGATTGAGCGCTTTCTCTTCTGTTTGAATTCTCACAGCCATCATCCATGCATTTAAACATGTGAACAAAATGGCGGTAAAATAGGCATTAAACAATAGCGGAATCAGCATAAGCTCAATCGCCACCACGACATAGTTAGGATGCTTTAACCAGCGATAAGGTCCTTTTTTCACCATCATCGCATTTGGTACAACTAAAATCTTTGTATTCCAATATGTCCCAAGAGAACATAATGCCCAGTATCGAATCACCTGTGTGGCCAGCAGGAAAATGAGCAGCACAATAAAATAGCGTGACGGCGTCCTGTTTAACCCCCATACCTCAACCATGAGTGAGAGAAAAAAGCCCGCATGCATAGCGACCATATAAGGATAATGACTTGCACCAAATTCAATGGCACCGATCGCTTTTACTTTCTTTTCATTTCTTTTAGCCACAAGCATTTCAATAAGCCGCTGACAAACGAAGAAACCAATGACGAGCCAAATGATCATGATAAGACCTCCTCCCATTTCATAAGCAGTAGCTCTGAGGAAAAGCCCGGACCAAGCGCTCCGCAAAGACCCATATCTCCCGCTTCAGCAGATTGGTGTTCAAGATAATGTTTGATCACATACATAACTGTGGCAGAGGACATATTCCCGTGTTGTTTAAGTACCTCTTTTGATGAAAAAAGTTGATCCTCTTGTAAGGATAGACTTTCAATATAGGCGTCAATCACTTTTTTTCCTCCAGGATGAGCAAGAAAAACTGATAGATCTTCTGCCGAATACCCTTGCTGCTCTAAAAATTGATCAACCTGCTCTTTTAACCAGCCGGAAATAATGGAAGGAATGTCACGGGAGAAAATAACCCGAAAGCCGTCACTTGTAAATTCCCAGCCCATCACATCCTCAGACTCTTTCATTGTGACGGATTGTGTACCAATTACTTTAGGGACTGTTTTTAGATGGGTATATTCTGATACACCTTTTTCTCCAGTTAAGAGTACCGCTGCTGTCCCGTCTCCGAACAAAGATGTACCGATTAAATTGCTTTTTGATTGATCTTGCGGCTGGAAAGTTAAACTGCACAGTTCACAGGCGACAACCAGCACCTTTGCTTCTGGAAATGCCCTTATGTATTCGTAAGCCCGGGACAACCCTGCCGCTCCGCCTCCGCACCCTAATCCCCAGATCGGTACTCGTTTCGTATAAGGCGAAAAAGGAAGAACATTCATCAGTTTTGCATCAAGACTCGGTGTCGAAAGTCCGGTGCTTGAAATAAAAAACAATGCATCGATCTCTTCAAACGGAATCGGTTTTTTCAGGAACGCTTTCTCATGAAGACAGTGTATGACCGCTTCCTTTGCATGAGCCAATGCTTTTTCTAAATAGAGATTGTTTTTCTCCTCAAAAGAGTGGTGCGTCTGATACCATTCAATTGGCTGCACAAACTGTCTGCTCTCGATTTCTCCGTTTTGAAAAGCTCTCAGCAGCCGGTCGATATCTTTAAACGATCGTTTAAATTGGGATCTAGCAAAATCAGCCGCCTTTTTCTGATCCACATGATGTTTTGGCAGACTCGTTCCAACAGAAAGAATGTACGCCATCGGCTTCACCTCTTTTTTCGATTAATATCCCCTATCGAAAAAAGGATATACATGCCAAAACGTCACAATTCAGTCAAAATATTTTCCTCCGGCTAACTTTTTGTCTTGACGACAATTGATAAATATTGGATAATATAGGTGAAAACATGATGTAGTTTTCCTCCTTCACAGGTTCGTTCTAAGCCAAGCGAACCTGCTTTTTTTATGCATACTGTACAAGAATTATGTTGATTTAATGAAAAAAGAAAAGGACTCCGTTAATTGGGAGTCCCACTATGAATGACCTCTCTTACGTACACCTAAAGCGCAAAGCTTCGCCTAAATCTTTTCAAGGATTGACTTAATAAAATCAGTTTTTTCATCTGCGTATTTGTGTTTGTCATTTTCATGTAAACTTGACAATTTGAGTTTAAGCTGTTGGTATTCACTTCTAGCTTGCTCGTTATTGCTCAAGTAATCTCTGAAATTTAACTGTTCAAGTAAATACTTATTGTCTCTTTGGTACATATGGATTTGATGTGTTCTTGGTTCTCCTTTATTAAAGTAGTGTCTTTCAGGTAATACATTTGTTCCTTTATATGAGTAACCGAGTCCTTCCAAAGCTACTACACATTTTTCTCCATCAAAAAAATGATCTATTTCAATTGCAATATCAATAATTGGCTTAGCACTTAAACCTTTTACTGCTGTACTTCCAATATGGTGTACATTGATTATGTATTGACCAATATCACCTATTATCTTGCGCTTTTCTCTTTCAAATTCTTTTGTCCACTCAATAGACCAAGGGACTAAAAAGACTTCCCCTCTTGGTAATCCAAGCATTTGCTTATCCCACCTTTTTAATTTCAACGTCCATTTGGAAAATTTTAATAAACCAAGTTTATCATAGGTCTCATTTGTAGAGAGCAGACAGATTTCAATAATAATCCTATTCGTTTAGATCTATTTCCTGATTGATGTCATTCAATACGATTCTTAACAATTCACTCTCATGTTATTTTATATCTAAAGAAATGAGTTTTCACGTTCACCTTTTACATAGTAGCCAATCTCTGATTCAGTTGTACTGACTTTGATTTCTTTTGTTTCTTCTTTATTTTGTAGGGGTAAGAGCTTTTCTCTATGTATTTCGCGATTGATAGCCTCTATCTCCAATATCCACATGAGCATCCTTTTTTCAATGAAATCGTCATTTTACAACACACGGAATCTCCCTTCACTTCGCATTAATGGTTAAAACTGTTGCTATCTTAGCGTATAAATATCAACGTTTCGATCATTATTCAGAATTATTTCATTTAAACATGAATGGATCACCTTTTATTCTGATCAACACAAAGAAATAACCATAAAATGCTAATTTTTTTGATTATTATATATGAAAAGGTGTTTTTTTCCTGTATACTTAATCGATATGAACACCATGAAAAACAGTGAAAAAAGACAGAATCTACTACATGATTCGGCACAAAATTTAATTGACTGGAGTGATTGTAATGAAAAAGGTGTCCAAAAAACAGACACCCTACAACACGATACTTCTCTCGAAGATAATTGGTTTAGTGCTTCTTACACTGTTTCTCTTTTTTATCTGGGATATGTCTAAACCCCATTTGCAGGCGACAAATGGGCAAGCAAAAAATGTTGCTAGCAGTGACCTCCGTGACACAAGCATCAGTCTGAAAGCAAAAGATCAGTCTACAAGAACATTGGATACACATTTTAAGACCAATCCAAACCAACAGGCAACGAATAAAACGGTCTTTTTAACATTTGATGATGGTCCTTCTGCTACATCAAATCAGCTGTTAAATGTATTAAAAGCACATCAGGTGAAGGCGACGTTCTTCATGCTTGGACCGCAAATCCAAGCACACCAATCAGCTGTGAAAAGACTTTATCAAGAAGGACATCAATTAGGTCTTCATGGCATGACGCATGATATAAACCGCTTTTATCAGAACAGCGAGTCTCCCGCAAATGAAATGAGAGAAGCTCAGCGTATTCTTGCCTCTGTTACAGGCGTCTACAGCCGTCTTGTAAGAACCCCCTATGGCAGTGTTCCAAATTTAACATATCATCAAAAAGTACGTTTAAACCAAAATGGCTTTATTTACTGGGATTGGACGATTGATAGCCTTGACTGGAGATATAAAAACTCACAATATGTTCCAGAGGTGTTGAATCAACTGCAAATGTTTGAGATAAATAAACCATGGGAATCAAAAGTGATTTTAATGCATGATCAACCCTCTACCACGAACTATTTAGATAGCCTGATTACACAACTAAAAGCAAGGGGCTATACATTTGCAGTCATTAACGAAACAATGCCACCGGTACAACATGAATAGCACTAATCACAAAAAGCCCGTATCCAAAAGATGCGGGCTTTCAGCTTGTAGACAAACCCTCACACGCTCCTTCCTAGGATCCTAGGACTTCAAAGGTTTTTTATCAAGCTAAAAAGAAGACAAAGAGCTAAAATAAGTCATTTTAGCTCTTTGTCCATAATCTGAACCCCTCTTCAAGAGAGGGGTTTACATAACAGATTGCTTAGGTTCTTCTACCAGGTCATGCCCGGCTTCTTTTTTAAATGGAATCATGTGATAAATAATATGAAGCAAAATAGCGGTAAAGCTTCCGGCCACAATTCCGTTACTTGTTAATAATTTAATCGAATCTGGCAGATGCTCAAACATTTGCGGTACGACAGTAACTCCTAAGCCGATTCCCACGGAGCAAGCAACGATCAGCAAGTTCTCCTGCTTTGCAAAGTCCACGCGCGAGAGCATTTTAATACCGTATGCAATGACCATCCCAAACATCGCAACCATTGCACCGCCAAGAACTGATTTTGGAATAATCGTCGTAAAGGCAGCGATCTTAGGAAAAAGACCAAATAACATGAGCAATGCCCCTGTTACGACAATGACTTGGTTTTTCTTGACGCCTGTTAACTGGATCAATCCAACGTTTTGCGAGTAGGCTGTGTACGGAAAAGCATTAAAGATTCCGCCTAATAACACAGCAATCCCCTCTGCCCGATAGCCTTTAGCCAAATCCTTCTCTTTTAATGACCGGTTTGTTAAATCACCTAATGCGAAATAAACGCCTGTTGATTCAACTAATGACACAATCGCAACTAACGTCATGGTCATGATCGGTGCAAATTCAAAGGTCGGCATCCCAAAATAAAATGGCTCAATCATCCGGAAAATCTGAGCGTTTGCTACCTCAGCTGTTTCCACTTTCCCCATAAACGCAGCAACTGCTGTCCCAAGAAGAATACCGATTAAAATGGCGATCGCCTTCATAAATCCTTTCGTGAATCGATAGAGCAGTACAATGATAAACAATACAAGGAAAGCGAGTCCTAGATTTTCAAAAGAACCATAGTCTGCACTTCCTTCTCCTCCTGCCATATTGTTCATCGCTACAGGAATGAGGGTGATACCAATAATGGTGACGACAGAACCTGTGACAACAGGCGGGAAAAATTTCACAAGCTTCCCAAAGAAAAAAGAAAGAAGAATGATAATACATCCTGAAGCGATAATACTTCCATAGATAGACGAAATTCCATACTTAGAGCCAATCGCAATCATAGGCGAAACCGCAGTAAATGTACAGCCTAATACAACAGGCAGACCGATCCCAAAGAAGCGGTTTTTCCATACTTGAAGCAATGTGGCAACCCCGCACATGAAAATATCCGCAGAGATTAAGTAAGTCAGTTGTGCAGGCGTGAGCCCGAGCGCATCTCCAACAATGAGCGGTACAAGAACAGCACCGGCATACATTGCCAGTACATGCTGAATACCCAGTGAGAGCGTTTTGACTTTTTTAGCGGCACTCATGATTGTACCTCCCGTACAAACGTGACTTTCCCTTCCTCAAGTGATTCAATACGTGCGAGAGATTCAACGCGGTAGCCCATTTGCACAAGCGCATTTCTTCCAGGCTGGAATGATTTTTCAATGACAATGCCAAATCCGGCTACTTTCGCCTTCGCCTGCTTTGCAATCGCAGCAAGCCCTTTCGCAGCTTCACCATTCGCTAAAAAGTCATCGATGATTAACACACAATCATTTTCACTCAGATGCGTATTTGAAACAGCAATCGTGCTTTCAACTTTTTTCGTAAAAGAGTACACACTGGCTGTTAACAGGTTATCCGTTAATGTGAGTGATTGACGTTTTCTTGCAAACACAACAGGTACTTGAAGAGCAAGCCCAGCCATCACAGCAGGTGCGATGCCAGAAGATTCAATTGTGATGATTTTTGTAATGCCATCCTGCTTAAATAATCTAGCAAACTCTTGCCCGATCTCATGCATTAACACAGGATCAATTTGATGATTTAAAAAAGCATCTACCTTTAACACTTGATTTGACAGAACGATTCCTTCGTTCTCAATTTTTTGACGTAACAATTCCATCATTCTTCCCCCTAGCATATTGGCAAACATTCAATTTTTGGCATAAAAAAAGCATTGCTGTCCATGAGGAGCAAGCAATGCGAAAACGATCAACGGATCTTCAGCTCAAACAAGAGCTGTTTCATTTTGCTCACTCATAGTCGGACCTTATCGGTGTCCGGTAGAAACTTGCGTGCCATCATCACGCGATTATATGAGTGTTATAGTGTTCAAATTATAACAAGATTTCAGACGCTTGGAAAGCACTTTTCTAGAAAAATACCGAACTTAAATAATAGATCAGAACAAAATGTTCGTTTTTAGAATATTCAAGCATCAAAAAAGCACCCCTCTCACGAAAGGGTGCCCTTCTTTTATGATAAATACAGTTTCGTATATTTATCCGTTAAGTAGTCGATTAAATATTGAACATTTAATTCTTCGCCTGTTGCATCTTGAATGATTTCAGATGGCTTTTTCCGTTTACCATGCTGGTGAACATGTTCCGTCAGCCATGCTTTTATCGGTGCAAAAGACCCAGTTTGAATAAGCTCATCAAAATTTGGTAAATCTTTGATCATTTGCTGCTTTAATTGCGCTGCATACATATAACCAAGAGCATATGAAGGGAAATAGCCAAAGCTTCCATCAGACCAGTGAACATCCTGCAAGATACCGAGTGCATCATTAGGAGGCGTAATGCCAAGATACGCTTGATATTTTTCATTCCAAAGTGCAGGCAGATCTTCAACCGCTACTTCTTCATTGAAAATCGCTTTCTCAATTTCATAGCGGATGATAATGTGAAGCGGATACGTCAGTTCATCGGCTTCAATTCGAATGTAAGTCGGCTTCGATTCATTCACTGCATGCACAAAGTCTTCTAAAGAAACATCTTTAAATTGCTTAGGAGAAGCTTCTTGCAGCTTTTGATAATACGTTTTCCAGAAATCTTCGTGTCTGCCGATAAAGTTCTCAAAGAAAAGAGACTGTGATTCATGGATACCCATCGAAGTCCCATCACATAAAAGTGTTCCGCTCAGTGCTTCATCAATGTTTTGCTCATAAATCGCATGACCACATTCATGAATCGTTCCAAAGATCGCCATTCGAAAATCATGCTCATCATAACGAGTCGTCACACGTACGTCACCTCTGCTTAACGTTACAGCAAATGGATGAACTGTTGTATCCAGGCGGCCTGCGTCAAAGTCATATCCTAATTCTTTTAAGAAAAAGAGACTCAATTCCTTTTGTTTATCGATTGGGAAGCTTTTCGATAAAAATGAAGTATCTGGCTTATTAGGTGAGGCTTCGATTTTTTTCACAAGAGGAACAATAGCGTCACGAAGTGCACCAAACTTTTGATCAAGCTGTTCAACCGTCATATCTGGCTCATAGTTATTGAGCAGCACATCATAAGGCGTTTTTTTCACGCCCCAATATTGGATGAAGCGCTTGTTAAAGTCAATAAGCTGTTTTAAATATGGTGCAAAGAGTGAAAAGTCTGATTTCTCCCTTGCTTCTACCCAAACATGCTCCGCTTTTGATTGTAAAATCGAGTATTCTTTAAATTCTTCTTTCGGAATTTTACTGTTTTCATCATACTCTTTTTGTGATAATTCGAGCGCCTTCTGTGTATCTTTTGACAGCTCATCTCGATGTTTGTTTAATGCTAGAAGAAGATCTCTCATTTCGTCAGAAGTCTTCATATTAAAAATATCACTTGATAATTGACCGATCGTTTCAGCTCTAAAATCCGCACTTTTTTTAGGTGCTTGTGTTCTAGAGTCCCAATAAAGTAAATGGAGCGCCTCTGTATAATGGGCGATTTTCCCTAGTAATTGATAAAACGCTTTCTCAGTTGCTTCAAGACTCATGCGTTTGTTCCCCCAATCAATAAAATATGTATGTACGTTTCAAGGCTACTTCAATGAATGTTCTTTTGTCAATGAAAAAGGAGGATACACCATGGTATCCTCCTTTTTTGCAAGTTTTCACCTATTTAAGATATGATGATGGGCTTCACTGGCAGGACGGATTCAATTTTACTTTGAAGCTCAGTATCTTCCTTACGATCAAAGTAAATATGAATGCTTCCTGCATCTTGGCTTGTCCGGATCAGTCTTCCGATCCCTTGGCGTAAGCGAAGCAGCATATACGGAAGGTCAACTTCAGCATGTGCATCCTTTGCTTCATTCCGTTTCGCTTCAAATACTGGATCATGCGGCGGATAAGGAAGTCCCCAGATGATCACATTCGTTAATGATTCACCTGGAATATCAAGCCCTTCCCACAGATGAACTGAGCATAACACGGATGTCTCATCAGCTTGGAACTTTTGAACAATCGTGCTGATTTCCTCGTCTCCCTCAAAATATACGTCAAACGGCAGTGATTCATTTGCTACTTCAAGCTGTTTTCTAAAGAAATGAAGTTCATCAAATGAAGGGAATAGAATCAGAGATCGTCCTCCATTTTCTTTCAGCTGAGTGATCACTTGCTGTGCTTTTGCCTCTTGCTCAGTGAGCTGCTGAATTCCGTGGAAATAAATCTTCATTTGTTCATCGTAATCATATGGCGAAGCGACACTCATTGATAAGTAATCTTTAATCCCGAGACTTTCAGCTAAATAATCAAAGGATTGATTCTCAGACAATGTAGCGGAAGAGAAAATATATGGTCTTTTTTGCGAGAATACTTTTTCGCCAAGCACCTCTGCGACCGTCTTCGGCATCACAACAAATGTTGTATCTAATTCCTGTTTTTCCAGCCAGCTAATGGCATTTTTTTGATAAAGCGATAAAGAATACGCCATTTGTTCAATGTATTCTTCCACAACAGATAATTCGTATTGATCGATCGTATACATCTCAGATTCAAACACGAGCGCTTCTCCGATTTTTTCAAGCAAGTCACACAATTCACTT
The DNA here is from genome assembly GCF_001974945.1 of Bacillus sp. I-2. Classification (NCBI taxonomy): domain Bacteria; kingdom Bacillati; phylum Bacillota; class Bacilli; order Caryophanales; family Bacillaceae; genus Bacillus; species Bacillus sp. I-2. The sequence goes on from NZ_LZRW01000046.1 coordinate 146,518, forward strand.
GCAGAACGCTTCACCTCATCCACACGCCCAATTTCAAGCCGGTGCGAGCCTTTGACTTCTTTGGCATGCGTTTTTAAGAGATAAAAGAACTCATCGTTTGTTGCAAGTGCATCTTCAACAAGCTCTGCAAATTCTTCGCGTATGTCGTTTTGCAAAAGACGTTCCAAAAATGTTTCGAGCGTTGATTGCTTCACTCGGTACGTTAACGCTTTTTGTGCGGCAAACTCGAGAAGATGTCCCTCATCAAATACGACGGAGCTATGCTCAGGAAGCAGCGGAAGCTGGCCCTCACGTTTCCGGGATTCCTTTGTCCACACATGCTCCATGTAAAAATCATGTGAACAGATGATGAGATCTGTCGCTTTCCGGTAATGATCTCTTGATAAATTCAGACCGCAGCGATGACGCATATCGCACGTCAGGCAGTCCTGAAACGAGTCATAGCCAATTCGTGACCATTCATCATTTGATAACTCTGGATACTCTTTTCGATCGCCATACGGATAAAAGGTTTGCATGCCATGTGATTCATGAACAAATGAAGGCAGTGATTCATAAATATCGAGCCACTTTTCATCATCTTCACGCTGCATCGTTTTCTCCAGCTTCTTTAAGCATAAATATTGATCATGCGATTTACTTAATCTCGCATCTATTTGAATATCAAGGTGATTGGCAATTTTATAGATATCACCTTCTTGTTTAACGAGCTGTTCAATTAACGTTTCGTCTGCACATGCAATAATCGCAGGCTTCCCTGTATACCTTGCATATGTGACGGCAAATAATAGATAGACGATGGTTTTGCCTGTGCCTACCCCAGCTTCGGCAAACATCACACTTTTTTCTTTAAAGGCTCTTTCTAGTTGAAAAGCCATAAATATTTGTTCATCTCGAAGATCAAAGCCCTTTTCTGGCAAAATGTCATAAAACACATCACCAATCCAGTTGCCCAGTTCTTCGTAAAAATTGTGTTCTTTTGATAATGAAAAAGGCAAACGAGATGCTGTCACCTGCTTCAACCCCCAACTTTTGAATCATTCAGACATTCAATAGTACCATTTACGCTGGGGAAAAACAATCTTTTTTTATGAGCGCAGGCGATGTTGATAGCTTTCCTTCATTAAAAATGCATGCTCAGAACGTTCTATGTATGCCTGAGCCAGCGCCAAATCTTCGATGGCCGCCGTAAGCTGAGCAGATTGTCCACCTTCATGCCCTTCAATTTCTTGAGCAGTCGAAGCGAGTGCTTTTTGGATTAACTGAATTTGATCATAATGAATCATGAAGACACCTCTTTTTTTAAAATCAAGTTCAGTTTATTCCGTCTCGCTGAGAGTTATACCTTTTCAGTACAAAAAAGCCGCACCTTCTGGGACTGACCCCCGTTTTTGAGACAGGGATCAAAACACCTTTATAAAACAGCCAGTTGCCGAAACTCTTTTGGTGACTGGCTGTTTAATTTCAATTGAATTCGGATATTGTTATAATAATCAATAT
>NZ_LZRW01000047.1:0-131575 GCF_001974945.1 Bacillus sp. I-2
TACACTAATCGGATAACTAACTCTTTTTCCCATACAAAAAACACCTCCAAATTGTTTTCAGATATGCTATACCCGATTTTTCAATTTAAAGGTGTTTTTATTTGTCTCACTTTATGGGGTCAGTCCCTTGCTCTACAGGTTTTTTATTTCCACTTCTTTATTCATTTAATTCCTCAATCATAAGCGACAGTTCTGTCCAGCGGTCCATTGCTTGTTCTAGTTCTTCCGCAACGGCTTTTTGTTCGGCCATCAGCTCTTGAATTTTCCCAAAATCACTGCCTGCTTCTGCAATACTTGCTTCAAGCTGCTGATGTTTTTCCTCTAATGCCTGTATCCGGTCTTCAATCCCGTCCCATTCAAGCTGGTCTTTATAAGAAAGTTTTTTTCTCTTTTTCGGCGCAGCTTCTACTTGTTTTTCAGCAGGCTTTGCCTCTGTCCGCTTCTGCTCTTTTTCCTGTTCCATATAATCACTGTAAGCACCTTGGAAGTGTGAAATGCGCCCATTTCCTTCAAAAACAAGCAGACGGTGAACCACTCGGTCTAAGAAATATCGATCATGGGACACGGTGATGACGACGCCAGGGAACTGCTCTAAATAATCCTCTAAAATACTGAGGGTCTCTGTATCAAGGTCGTTCGTCGGCTCATCTAAAAAGAGAACATTCGGCTCTTCCATTAAGACCTTCAATAAATACAATCTGCGGCGTTCTCCCCCTGACAGCTTACGGATAAACGTCCGCTGCATCGATCTTGGGAAAAGGAACCGCTCCAGCATCTGCTCTGCTGTGACAATGGCGCCATCAGATGTCTTGACGATCTCAGCTGTTTCCTTGATATACTCAATGATGGTCAGCTCATCATTCATTTCCTTGTGATCCTGCGTGTAATAGCCAATACGAACGGTTTGTCCAATGGTCAATTGTCCTGAGGTCGGTTCGATTTTACCCGCTAAACAGTTCAGCAGAGTGGTTTTGCCGACTCCATTCGGTCCGATGAATCCGATACGATCACCCGGCACGACTAAATCTGTAAACCGCTCCACAAGGGTCTGACCAGCAAATGAAATCGATAAGTCTTCTGCCTCGATCACTTGTTTTCCCAAGCGGTGCGAGCCGATGGCAAAATCAAGCTCTCCCTTCGCATCAGGTCCTTTTTGATCCTTCAGCTCTTCGACTCTGCCGATTCGTGCTTTCTGCTTTGTCGTTCTTGCTTTTGCTCCTCGTCTCAGCCATGCAAGCTCTCGTCTAAGCAAGTTTTGACGCTTCGTTTCTTTCACCTGAGCTTCTGCTTCCCGCTCCGCTCTTTTTTCTAAAAAGACTTCATAATTTCCTTTATACGTATAAAGCTGTCCTTGATTTAACTCATAAATCCGATTGGCCACCCTGTTTAAGAAATAACGATCGTGCGTCACGAGAATGACAGCACCGCTATATTGGCTTAAATATCCTTCAAGCCATTCAATAGTGGCATTATCAAGGTGGTTGGTTGGCTCATCTAAAATCAGCAAACCTGCAGGCTGAATTAAATTTTTAGCAATGGCGACACGTTTCTTCTGTCCGCCTGATAATGCATGTACAGAGCGGCTCACATCTTTCACACCAAGTTTTGTCAAAATCGTTTTGGCTGAAAGGTTCGCATCCCAAGCGTCTTCCTGATCCATTCGGTTTTGCATGCGCATCAGCGCCTCTTGTTTTGCCTCATTTTGCGGATCATGCTCTAAATCGGCGAGTGCCTGTTCATACGCCTTCATCGTATGAATCATTGGTGCCGTTCCAGAAAAAATGTAATCAAGAATCGTTTCATTTCCGCTCATTTCAGGATCTTGCTCAAGAAATTCAATATCAAGTGTCCCTGCTTTCGTGATGTCACCTTCCTCAAACGATTCAAGTCCCGCGATGACCTTTAAAAGCGTTGACTTCCCTGTTCCATTTGGTCCAATCAGTCCGATGCGTTCCTTTGGTTCTATATGAAAAGAAATATGATCAAACAGCGTTTTCTCGCCATAGGTTTTATATAATCCTTCAACATTCAATAAACTCATTTTATCAGCCCTTACTTAGATTCTTCCTTTATTTTAAATCAGCCAGTGGCAGAAAACTAGTTTTAAAAAACCCGCTGCGGAAAAGAATGTTTCCTTTTGATGCCCGATACACTATGAAGAGGTGATCTAAAGATGATAACCATTAGTTTATGTATGATTGTGAAAAATGAAGAGGAAGTGCTGGCGGACTGTCTTTCTTCTGTTCAAGACATTGTCGATGAGATGATCATCGTTGATACGGGATCAACAGATCAAACGAAGGAGATCGCTCATTCTTTTTCAGCAAAGGTGCTGGATTTTGAATGGGTGCAGCATTTTGCAAAAGCACGTAACTTTGCTTTCTCACATGCAGCGAAAGAGTATATTTTATGGCTCGATGCTGACGATGTTCTGCTTGAAGAAGACCGCCAAAAACTGCTTCAGCTCAAGCAGACACTTGATCCCTCGGTGGATGCCGTTTCGATGTTTTATCATGTGGGATTCGATGAAAGCGGTCAAGTCAATTTCAAATATAGAAGAAATCGCCTTGTGAAGAGCTCCTTAAACTTTCAGTGGTATGGGGCCGTTCATGAGTTTCTTCAAGTGTATGGAAACATCCTTCCAGCAGATATCGCCGTCACACATCAAAAACGCAAGAAAACAACTGCTGGTGAGCCTGGGCGCAACTTGCGAATTTATGAAGACATGCTGGCAAAAGGAGTGGACATGACGCCCCGTGATCTCTTTTATTTTGCCAATGAATTAAGAGACAACGGGCAGCATGTCAGGGCGATTCGTTTTTATCATGAATTTTTAAACACAAAACAGTGCTGGATTGAGGATGAAATTCGCACATGCCAATATTTAGCGGACTGCTATTATGCGGCAGGCTTTGAGGAAGCGGCCTTATCCTCATTATTACGATCCTTCTTATATGATCAGCCCCGGCCAGAATTTTGCTGCCGGATCGGGGATCATCTAAAAATACAAAATAAACATCAGGCGGCCATCTTTTGGTATGAGCAGGCGCTGAAGGCTCCTGAAAACGAAACAGCCTTCACACTTACACAATATAAAACGTGGTATCCTCACCTTCAGCTTTGCTACTGTTATTATCAGCTCGGCGACCTGGAGCAAGCCAAAATACATCACCATGCCTCCTCCGCCCATCATCCAACTCATCCAAGTGTCCTGTACAATGAAAAAATATTTGCTGAACAGACATAGGTCGTCTGTTACCACATCCGCCTTCCATCTCCCGGCGGATGTCTCTTTTTATACACTTATTCGGTTGTGACGTTTAACACTTTAGTGATTTAAAGCGTTTTTCAACCAATTGACTAAATTGTCATTTCCGCATATACTAACATTCGTCTTACGAAAAGATTTATCCATTAGGAGGTCAACATGAGTTCTTTATTTCGAAAAAAATCTCTCGACCAGCTCATGCTTGAAAGTCAAACAAAGCGGCTCAGCCGTTCGTTGAATACGTTTGATTTAATCTTGCTTGGCATTGGCTGTGTGGTCGGGACTGGAATCTTTGTCATTACGGGGGTTGCTGCGGCAAATGATGCAGGACCTGCGATTATTATATCTTTTATTTTGGCTGCGATCGCATGCGCCCTTGCTGCTTTTTGCTACGCTGAATTCTCCTCATCCATTCCTGTGTCAGGAAGCGTTTATACGTATTCCTACGCAACACTTGGGGAATTTCTCGCCTTCTTAATGGGCTGGGATCTCATGCTTGAATATGTTATTGCGCTCTCTGCTGTAGCAAGTGGATGGTCGTCCTATTTTCAATCACTGCTCAGCGGATTTGGCCTGCACATACCGAAGGCTTTATCAGCTGCACCTGGAGCCGCTGACGGGGCCGTCTTTAACCTTCCAGGCGCACTCATTATTTTGCTCATCACCTTTATCGTCTCACGAGGCGTCAAAGAAAGCACAAAGCTGAATAACATCATTGTGCTGATCAAAATTGCCATTGTCCTTCTCTTTATCATTTCAGGCTTTGCTTACGTCAAACCTGAAAACTGGACACCGTTTATGCCAATGGGCTTCCATGGCGTGATTGCTGGAGCGGCAACTGTCTTTTTTGCTTACCTTGGATTTGATGCAATCGCTAATGCATCTGAAGAAGTTAAAAACCCGCAAAAGGCGATGCCAATTGGAATCATCGGTGCGCTCGGTGCTTGTACGATTTTATACATCGGGGTTTCATTCGTCTTAACAGGCATGGTTCACTATACGAAGCTGAATGTCAGTGATCCTGTCGCATTTGCTCTTCAAGTGGTTGGCCTGAATAGTGTCGCTGGCATTATATCCGCAGGTGCTATTATCGGGATTACGACAGTGTTAATTGCACTTGTCTACGCTCAGGTTCGTTTAACCTTTGCCATGAGCCGAGATGGACTCATGCCGAAAATCTTTTCAAACGTTCATCCGAAATCGAAGACACCGGTTGCCAACACTTGGCTGACAGGCGCTGTTGCGGCCTGTATCGTTGGATTCGTCAACTTATCAACACTTGCTAATTTAGTCAGCATCGGTACACTTGCGGCCTTTACGGTGATCTCTATCGCTGTGATCGTACTCCGGAAAAAACATCCGAATATGAAGACAGCGTTTAAAGTACCCTTTGTCCCTGTCCTTCCTATCATTAGTGCGGTCATTTGTATGATCTTGGCTTTCACACTGAAATGGGAAACATGGAGAGCCTTCCTCATCTGGATCGTCATCGGTGTTGTTGTCTATTTCACCTATGCAAGACGAAAAAGCCATCTCAACGAAACACATTAGAAAAGAGACACGGGGAATCCCGGTCTCTTTTTTTGCTTAAATCACACTGTTTTTGACTGAATTTGAGTCCACCATATCTGGATCTAACACGCTTGAAATCGGAATGACAAGCGGTGAACAATCTCCATTGTCCTCACCAAAACCTTGGTTCAATTTCATTGAGAGAAAATAATCAATCTGCTGATAAGGTCCTAGCGTCAGTGATGCACCCCGATCCATTGCATTGATTTTAAAAGCACCGACATTGACGACTGAGGGTGAGAATAACATCACACGTCACTTCCTTTGAATGGGTTTAGCTGCTGGTGAAAAAGAGGCAGGTGAGTCCACTTGATCTCGATCATCTACATGGCTTTTTGTACCGACAAAACCGCTGGCATCTCCAAAATTCTGTCCGTAACCCTGATTTTTTTTATCTGAGTTTTGCCACTCTGCTAACAAATTTTGTCCGACATTCACCGCCGACGCATTTTCAAAGGAATTAATTTTTAACATGAAAATATTAATATTGATATACGGAGTTGGTTGAACCACAGATAAACCTCCTTTTTATAGGTATATGCAAGCACCCATCAAGTATGTTAACGGGAGGTCTTCACATGGACTTCGAAAAAATGAAGCAGTGGATGGATATTGCCCAGCAAATGCATGGAGATGATTTTTGGAAAATGATCTTCGATGATGAGCAAAGATCCCCCTTTATGGCAAACGGTCCATCTCCATTTACATTCACACAGCAGGATCAGCGGGGATCAGATGCGTCATTTCCTCCAATCGACATGGTGGAAACCCATGCAGAAATTCAATACTTAATTTACTTGCCTGGCTACCGAAAGGAAGATGTTCAGGTGTTATCATATGGTGAATATTTGGTTGTGAAAGGACAGCGTTTTTCCTTTTTTAACGAGCAGGACTTTCGCCAAAAGCAAGGGAAGTATGGTCCGTTTGAAAAGAAAATCCGCCTTCCAGAGATGATTCTCGGTCAAATGAATGCTGCCTTTAAAGACGGTGTACTTTACATCCGCCTGCAAAAGGATGAAGGAAAAGCGACGGCTATCATCATAGATGACGAATATTGATACTCACTGCGTCTATTTGATCACGATCATCAATTGTTTCAATTGGCAGGATCGTGATCACGCCATCAGCATTCTGTTCCCCAAAGCCATTGTTTCGTTTGATCGTACTGCAATGATTGCGAACAAACGTCGAGCCAAACGTCATAGATGATCCTGTGCCAATCGAATTCGTTTTCATATGAGCAATGTGAATCTGAGTAGGCAGCATGTGCGTCTCCCCTTTCTTGTCATCTCTATAAGTATATACGGGGCAGCTTTTCCATAGACTAGAGTAAGGCGGAAGAAAAGGTTGTGGTCTACTTGAAACATTTCATTCAATCACTCTTTAAAAAAACTGAATCCAATCCATCCCCATCTGTCATTGAGCTAGAAAAAAGACTCGCCGCTCTTGAGCAAAAAATGTCTGCACCAGCTGCTCCTGTCTCAGAGGATACACACATCCATATTGAATCCCTGCGCGTGGACAAAATTGATTACCATTTAGAATTTGGGGAGCTTTCTATTGACCAGCTTCAAGGCAGGCTCAATATTGGGGCAACCTATTACACGCCAAAGGACACATGCATCAAAAAATCCACACAAACACCGAAGCCAAAAGAAACAAAAACACCGGTTGTCTCGATTCGATCAAAGCCTTCATCTTCTTAATGCGCTCAGCTTTTCAGCACTACCGGCAGCCAGAAATAGACCGCAAGAACAATCACCACAATACTGATGATATTTAACCAAAAACCCGCCCTGACCATATCAGATATTTTCAGCACGTCCGCACTAAAGACAGCAGCGTTTGGGGGTGTGGAAATCGGCAGCATAAACGCACAGGAGGAAGCCAAAGCAGCCGCGGCCATTAACCCATACGGCTCGATTCCAATCGCAAGCCCAAGCCCTACCGTTATCGGAATAATCATATTGGCAACAGCCGTATTAGACATAATTTCAGTCATAAACAGAATCGCTCCCGTTAAAATAATCAACAGCATGATATACGAAAGCCCGTTTAAATGCTGTAAATTTTCTCCGATCCATCCTGTTAGGTTGGTTTCTGCAAAGCCCGTAGCGAGCGAAAGCCCTCCTCCAAACAAAAGCAAAAGTCCCCACGGCAGTTCTTTCATATCCTGCCATTCTAATATTCTCTCTCCATTTGTTGCTGGAATGAGAAATAACAGCATGGCACCGAAAATGGCGATAGACGTATCAGATACGGTCATCCCTCCAAACAAAAAGAGCTTAAAAATCCATAAGAACGCCGTCATGAGAAAAACAACAAATACCCATTTTTCCTCTCTTTTCATTTTTCCTAAATCCTCTAATCCCTTTTGAATGAACGCAGCACTCATTTCACCTTTGTGTTCTACCTTGAACTGTATCCTCGTCAAATACAAAAATAAGAGAATAAGCAGAATTATCGCAACTGGAAAACCAAACAAAAACCATTCGAAAAACATAATCTCTCGATCTAGCAGTTTTTTTGACATCGCAGCAAACACCGCATTTGGCACAGACCCGACAAGTGTCGCCAAACCTCCAATTGACGCTGAATAGGCTACCGACAATAAGATGCTTTTACTGAATCGATCAAGAGATGGACCAGATAAGATTTCATTTGTCTTGACCTCTTTAATCACTGCAAGTGCCACTGGCAGCATCATGAGTGCTGTCGCTGCATTCGAAATCCACATAGATAAAAAAGCAGTCGCGATCATGACACCTAAGACAATGCGGTCACTTCTTGTGCCAATCACCCTTAAAATGTGTAAGGCCATTCTTCTATGTAATTTCCATTTTTCAATGGCAATTGCGATCATAAACCCTCCCATGTACATAAAGACGATTGGATCTCCATAAGCCCTTGATGCCTGTTCCATAGAAAGCCCGCCAAGTGTCGGCAGCAGGATGATGGGCAATAAAGAAGTAGCAGGAATGGGCAGTGCTTCAGTCACCCACCATGTAGCTGTCCAAGCCGTAATGCCCAAGACTATCCTCGCAGCATAGGTCAATTCATCTTCAGGTATGAGAAAAAAAACGAGCAAAAAGAGTGTCGGTCCAAGAACAAGTCCAATCAAATTCACCTTTTTATAAACGATAACAATTCCCCCCTATTGAAAGCGCTTATCATATTTTTTCTAACATTCGATGATCTTTTAAGAAATCCTTTAAATCATAAGAAAAAATGAAGATATCTTTCATGATGAATAGCAGTTATTTTACTCCCATTACCCAACCATGACATGATCTCTTGGTCTATTTTCATAGGAGAAACTATACAAATCACGACCAATCACTGTAAAATATAGAGGATCTAATCAAAAATTGAGGTGTTTTCATTGTATACGGATCAAAAAAAATCATTTTGGAAACAGAAAAAGGTCATTATCCCTCTTCTTAGCATCATCGTCGTTGCTGCTGCTTTCTTTTTCTTAAAAGATACTCTTTTCTCAAAAGAAAAAGAGGCTTTAAAAGCCGCTCAAAGCTTTACGAAACATATGGAGAAGAAAGACTTTACGAAGCTGGCAGATGAGGTGACAAGTGCATCTTTGAAAGCCAATGACTTTTCAAAAAAACAACTAGCCGAAAAATACGACAATATTTTCAACGGCATTGGTGCTTATGATCTGAACATTTCAAAGCTCAACGTTGAAAAACAGGACAAAGGAGATGGGTATCAATTCTCCTATGATGTAACGATGAAAACGTCTCTTGGCAAGCTGCATAAGCTGTCTTACAAGGGCATTCTCACCGAAGAAGATGACAAGTGGAAAGTGGACTGGAAACCAAATCTCATCTTCCCGCAAATGGAAAAAGGAGATACCATCAAGGTCAAATCTGACCCTGCTGTCCGCGGAAACATTGTCGACCGAAAAGGGCGTACGCTCGCAGAAACAACTGGTGGAAACGCACTTGGCATCATCCCAGGTAAGCTCGGAACAGGAGAAGAAAAAGAACGCAATATCAAAAAGATCAGCAAAGCTTTTGATATAGAGGAAGAACTAATCAACAATCAGCTGAAACAAGCATGGGTCACAGACGACACGTTTGTCCCGCTCAAATCGATGTTAAAACAAAAGCCCATTCCAAAGGACGTAAATGGCGTTACCTATCAAACGAAGGAAATGCGCTACTATCCATATAACAAAGCCGCCGCTCATCTCACCGGATATGTCGGAAAAGCAAATGCGGATGATATCAAAAGAAATCCAGCATTAAAGGCGGATCAAATCATCGGCAAAACCGGCCTTGAATTCACATTTGACAAAAACTTACGCGGACAAGATGGCGGAAGCATTCTCATCGTCCATGATGAAACAGGCATTGAAGAAACATTGCAAAAATCAGCTCGAAAAGATGGAAAAACAGTGAAGCTGACGATTGATGCTTCTTTACAGAAAAAAGCCTATGATCAGCTGAAAGGTGAAAAAGGGGCCGTCACCATCATGAATCCATCAACAGGTGATCTATTAGCACTTGTCAGCGCCCCTTCCTACGATGTCAATCTCATGACAAACGGGATCACACCTAAGCAATATCAGGCATACAGTGAAAATCCAGACCTTCCATTCCAAGCTCGATATGCGAGCCGGTTTGCACCAGGGTCCACATTCAAAACCATTACAGCCGCCATTGGGCTGGAAACAGGTGTCACAAAGCCTGACAAAGTGCGCACCATTCACGGACTGAAATGGCAAAAGGATCAATCTTGGGGAAATTATCGCATCACACGTGTTCACGATAAAGAAAAAGTAAGTATGGTCGATGCCCTTGTGTACTCAGACAATATTTATTTTGGACAGGAAGCACTCGAAATCGGCAAAGACACCTACGAGAAAAAAGTGAAAGCATTTGGATTTGGCGAAGACTTACACATGCCATTTACAATGAAGCCTGCACAAGTATCGAACGATGGTATTCAATCGGATATCTTACTGGCTGACTCGGCGTATGGCCAAGGTGAATTACTCATGTCACCAATTGAACAAGTACATGCCTATTCTCCATTTGCTACAGGAGGCAAGCTTGTCTACCCTCGAGTGATTCAAGATGAAAAAACAGCATCACCAAAACAAATCATCAAAGAAGGCTCGGCAAACACAGTGAAAGATGCATTGACTAAGGTCGTGACCAGTCCAAACGGAACAGCCCACTCCTTACAAATCGAAGGAGCGGATATTGCCGCTAAAACGGGAACGGCAGAATTAAAAAGCAAACAAGGTGCAACAGACGGCACTGAAAATGGATTTTTACTTGCGTTTAATCCTAAAAAAGAAGATTACGTCCTCGTCGGCATGATCGAAGGGGTGAAAAACCGCGGCGGCAGTGGACTCGTCGTTCAAAAAATGAAGCCTGTCATTGCTTCTTTTTACAAATAACTCTTTAGAGACACAAGCTCAATCAAATGCTTGTGTCTCTTTTTTTCTAAATCATGACAATTTGCTATTGTTTTATAGTTCACCTTATGAATAAAATGAGAAGAATGCAAAAATCAGAAAACAGATAAATGAAGGGAGGAAGTCTCATTGGCCATTGCTGCTCGTCCAAAGGATAAACCTCAACATTCTGTTACCGGCTCAACGGTTTATCCCATCTTATTGATTATTGGTATTAGTCATATGCTGAACGACACATTACAAGCCGTTATTCCTGCGATGTTCCCTATTTTGGAACGCTCAATGGGGCTGACCTTTACACAATTAGGGCTGATTGCTTTTACATTAAATATGGTCTCCTCCGTGATGCAGCCAGCTATAGGGTGGTACACAGATAAACGGCCGATGCCTTATGCACTTCCGATTGCTTTATTTTCAAGTGCTGTTGGTATATTCGGACTCGCGTTTGCTCCGTCGTTTGCCACCATTCTGCTTTGCGTTGTCTTTATCGGACTCGGCTCTGCAATCTTCCATCCAGAGGGCTCCCGTGTTGCCAACATGGCAGCTGGTCCAAGACGAGGACTTGCCCAGTCCATCTATCAAGTAGGCGGGAATACAGGTCAAGCCTTTGCTCCGCTTATCGCTGCATTAATGCTCGTCCCGCTCGGTCAGACAGGCGTGGCTTGGTTTACGATTGTTGGAATGATGGCGGTTGGTTTCCTTCTTTATATTTCAAGATGGTACGCAGGAAGGCTTCAAACCATTCGGGCCCAAGCGAAAAAAACACCTGCAAAAGCGGCTAGATCTGATATTCATCGTAAATCAGCACTCATTGCACTTGGCATTATCGTCTTTCTCATCTTCGCCCGCTCTTGGTATGGAAATGCCATTTCGAATTTCTATGCATTTTATGCGATTGAACAATACGGTTTGACGATTAAAGAATCACAGACTTATATCTTCTTATTTCTTATTCTAGGTGCAATTGGGACATTTTTAGGCGGGCCGCTTGCAGACCGCTTTGGCAAGAAAAACGTGATTTTAGTTTCCTTATTGGCATCCTTCCCGCTTGCCCTGCTGCTGCCATTTACCGGACCGGTTTTTGCTTATGTTTTACTCGGACTGATTGGGCTCATTTTAACATCAAGCTTCTCTGTCACCGTGGTTTATGCCCAAGAACTATTTCCCGGGAAAATTGGCACAATGTCTGGTTTAACTGTTGGGCTTGCGTTTGGTATGGGTGCAATCGGATCGGTTGCCCTCGGCTCATTCATTGATGCCTTCGGCTTAACGCCTACCATGATCGGTGTTGCCTTTTTACCGATATTAGGCATCCTAGCCTTCTTACTTCCCAGCGACCAAACCATCTCTAAATGGAATGAATCATAAAAAGAAAACCGCTCAATAAATGAGCGGTTTTTTCATCTCTCATAAAAATGCGTGTCAGGAACATGCTTCCTTGCAATAAATCCTTGCTTAAATTCTGGAAATACCTTTTGCACCTGCTTAATCTTTTGATGAACCAAGTCGGCATACGGAATATACAAATGATCCACAAGCTTCTGTTCTTTCATATAATAATACCAATTAAGGTTAAAGGTATTCTCGTCAATGATCGTAAAGGCAGAAAAATGATAGAACAAGAGTGGACATTCGTCGAGATACATATCTCCTTTTACAACTGAAAGCTTGTAGTTTTCAATGTTCCAAATTGCCGCATTGGCTCCTTTAGATGCAACGATATGAACCCCTTCAAAATCATCAACCCATCTTTCCACATACCGCTGATCTCCGTACGTCTTTTTTTCTGTATCCATTTCTACAGTACAATGGGCAAGACAGTTTTCTTTCCATTGCGTGACTGCCTGTTTGGCAACATCTGTGTTACGGCAGCCTACAAACCCAGTATTAAAGCGGCCAGACAACTCATAAAAATGATAGAACCGCTTGGAATTCATATGATCCGTCAAAAATAAATGAGCGCTTGGATTTTCTGCAAAAACCGCCTCCGGATCATGATAAAAATACAAATCCGTATCCAGATGGGCAAGATAATCTGCATCTGAGGACTCAAGAATTTTGAGCAGAAAAGCAGGCTTTAATGTCCAGCAATACTCATGAAACGTTCGATCTTCTTTTGCCTTCCGCAGCGTATCATCTTCAATGTCCTCAAGCTGTTCATATTGAACATGCGGGTGAGGGAACTCCTTTAATACCTTATAAGCCAAAGGGTCTGCACATAAAACGGACAGCTTGAAGGCATGCGCGTTTTGTTCAAGCGAATGAATCAGCGCCAAAAGCTTAAAAACATGGGTATTCGACACAATGGTTGTAAAGTGATAAGACGCCATTTACAACACATCCACTTGGAACAAATCAACGCGCAACAGCTCTTTCGTCAGCCCTTGAATGGCTTCTACAAGCACCATGCAGCCATACTCCTCACGTGCAAGCTGCGCCGCTTCTGCCAGCTTTTTCAAAGGAACATGCTTGGCTGTCAACATATCTTTTTTATCCCGCTTGATGCCTACATTCCGTTCTGTGATCAAATGAAGCAGCTCTAAAAAATAGGATAACAGGTCATCAAATGCTGGATTCTCACGCAGCTGCCGAACTTCTTTCACAATATCATTTGTCACAGTGTGAGAAAACGGACCAGAGAAAGCCAAATGGACATCAATAGCGTCAATATGATTGTACTTCTCACACATATACAAAATGTTGTATTTGATGTCATCAAATGACGTTAAATTACTTGGATGCTCTTGATGCACACTCATGATATCCTCTCTCAATTCAAAGGAGAGACGAAGCTGATTCAATCGAATCCCTAAATCATAATCCTCAAATCCGTACCGAACGATATTTTCATCAAACATCCCTAGTGCCATGACATGCTTACGTTTAACAGAGGAGTTATTTGTAATAAAAAATCGCCATGGCAGCTCATAAGAACCTAAATCATAGTGGTACGTTTCCAAAATGTCTTTCAGGATATCAATAAACTCAGACTGCAAATCGAAGCTTTTCTCTAAAAATGCACCATTTTCGACTTCTTCCAATGATAAAAGAGGTGTTTTGTCCTCCATTTTCCGTTTATACAGTCCTTGCTTTTTCAACCGCTTCATATGATCCTTATCAAACGCTTTGTAAAAATAGCGATAAATCCGCTTCCAGCACACACCGCAAATGACAAGATCCTCCCTGTCAGCATGAGCCTCTGCATGCTTTTGAATAAATCTCGGTTCTGCCAGCATATCACTGTCATGAAAAATGAGCAGATCTCCCTCTGCCTCGCGAATGGCATGATTACGCCCCTTTGCAATCCCTTGATTGACAGGAATACGCACCTTTTTAAATGGGAAGTTTACCTCAATATTCTCGAGCATTTCCATCGTGCCATCCGTTGAGCCATTATCGGCAACAATGACCTCAAATGGAATATCTGTTTCCTGAAGCGTTAAGGAAAAAAGGCTTCCTTCTAAACGCTCTTTGGCATTATAGCTTGGAATAATGACGCTTACCTTTGGCTTTTCATTCATGCGTCATCCTCCTCCCGTTTGGCATAGCCGTTAAACAGCGGATCGACCTGCTCCACAGATTCAATCACATGGCGAAGCACTTGCCGATAGGCTTCTTGGAAAAACGGCAGGTCATTTCGTCCTTTTTCATGAATTTGCTGCATCTCATCCTTGCTCACAATCCGAAAGCCGCTGTAATGATAGCAAATGAGCGGGTGCCCATCCTCCAGAAGAATACGTCCATTCTCCTCCCGATAAGAATGCTGCCCATAGTTCCAATGACCAATATTCACGCCTTTTGTCTCAATATCTTCTACTTTGTCAAACAGCCTCGGCATATGATCTAGATATCCTTGATCGCCAAACTTGCCTTCTCCCGGTGCATTTTTACATTCTTTTAAACATTCTTCTTTCCACCAGCTGAGGCATTTTCGTCCGGCTTCATCTCCTTTAAAATGCAGAAAGCCTGAGTTATAGCGTCCTAAAAGCTTCTGAAGCATCTTCACTTCCTCTGCATCAAAGCTTGGAATGACAATATCCCCTCTCGAAATTAAAACAGAAGCATTCGGCTGATGTTGAAAAATCACCTGAGGGCTCTCATAAAAGAACAAATCCGCATCAAGATAGGTCACGCTCTCTGCCTGCTCCTGTTCAAATAACCACTCAATCCAAATCGGCTTTAGGGTCCAGCAATATTCCGATGCATCCCGTTCCTCTTTTTTCTCCAGCAGCTCTGGTGTTTCGAGCTCCCGTACATGAACAAGATCCACATGCGGAAAATTCATTTGATGAAGCAAATCAAATGCAGCATCATCCATGCATAACGTCTTGATGACAGCATCATCTTCTACTTGCTTCAACGATAAGAAAAACGCAATGGCTTGATAAAGTCTTCCACTTGAAAGAACCGTACAATATATGCTGTTCATCTATTTACACCTCTATTTTTGAAAGAATTCGCGGTACCATTCAATCGTCTTCTCTAAGCCTTCATCAATGGAGTAATCAGGCTTCCAATCAAGCAGCTTTCTCGCTTTCTCTGCTGACAAATATTGATGCTTAATTTCATGTGTTCCTTGATTGAGAATACGAGGCTTCAGTTCACTTCCCATTGCCTTTAAAATCTTATCCACAAGCTCAAGCACTGTCAGCTGAATTTCGTTACTAAAGTTAAAGGCTTCTCCCGCCAGCCCTTTTTCCTCCATCTTCTCAGCTAGCAGCAAATAAGCCTTCACTGCATCTTCAATGTAGAAATAATCACGAATAAATGTCCCGTCACTTCTAATTTCCGGCGCCTTTCCTTCTAACACAAGCTGAATGGTTTGCGGAATGATTCTGTTGAAATTCAAATCTCCGCCTCCATATAAATTACCGCAGCGTGTAATACAAACCGGTAGACCATATGTGTTGTAGTACGTATGAGAAATGAGATCTGCACAGCTCTTCGAAACATCATACGGATGTTTCCCGTTTAATGGCATGTCTTCATCGTATGGCAGCTGCTCTTGATCACCGTAGGCTTTGTCACTTGATGCCACGATCACTCGTTTGATCAGCGGCTGTCTTCTGCAAGCCTCCAGTACATTCCATGTCCCTAAAATATTCGCTTCAAATGTAGAAACAGGATGTCTATTTGCGACCCCAACAATGGCTTGGGCAGCCAAATGGAAGACGGTGTCAATTTCATATTCTCCCAACGCACGTTCAATCGTCTGCATATCCTCTAATGCGCCTTGCACCACATTCATTTTTTCAAATTGACTGCCTTGATATAAATTCGATCGAGGCACCTGATCACGCACAAGTCCAGTCACGTTTGCCCCTTGATCAATCAATTCCTTGACGAGATAGCTCCCTAACAGCCCTGTACATCCAGTTACAAATACGTTCTTTCCATTCCAAAATCCGCTCATGCTGTCACCAAACCTTCCATGGTTGTTTTCCATCTGTCCACATGTCGTTGATTTCCTTCAGGTTTTTATACGTATCAATTGCTGTCCAAAATCCGTGATGCTCATAAACGGCAAGCTCTCCATCATCCGCCAGGTTTTGAAGAGGCTCCGCTTCAAACACGCATTGATCATCATCTGTCAAATAATCAAATACCTTTGGAGACAACACAAAAAATCCTCCATTGATCATCCCGATACTGTCTGTCTTCTCAGAGAAGGATTGTGCCATCCCGTTATACACCTTCAGTGTCCCGTACTGGGACTTCTTTTCAATGCCTGTGACAGTCGCAGCTGCTCCAAGATCCTGATGACGTTTCAGCAAATGAAACATATTGATATTGGCCAGTCCATCACCATACGTCATCATAAAGGTCTCATCACCAATGTAATCCTGTGCCTGCTTTAAACGTCCGCCTGTCATCGTATCTTCACCTGTATCTAAAAAGGTGATTTTCCAGTTCTCCTTTTTCCCTAAAAGCTTCATTTCTCCTGTCGCCATATCGAGCTGCATGCTGTGATGCTGCCAGTCGTAGTTCAGAAAGTACTCTTTGATCTTCTCTCCTTTATATCCAAGCAATAGGATAAATTCGTCTACACCGTAATACTGATAGATTTTCATAATATGCCATAGAATAGGCCGATCTCCGATCATAGCAAGTGGTTTAGGAAGCGCTTGTGTGACCTCACTCATTCTCGTTCCCTTTCCTCCGCAGAGAATGACTGCTTTCATCTTCTCCCCTCATCTCTCTATGAAGATTTTTGATTAAAAACCCTATCTTTATGCGGAAAATCAGTACATGTACCCCCATACTTTGTCCGACATCAGGTTTTGAATCTACTCTATTCATATGTCGAAATGAGAGAGTGTGCCACCTAGCATTTAACTATTTTTACAAATAAAAAAAGAGCGAGATTCATATTCTCGCTCTTCCAAAGTTTAAATTGTATATTTTCAGGGTAGATGGTATGATAAACATGTGCATAACCAGCACAAACAGCCTCTTTCTACAAAGAGACTACTAGATTGAATGAATTCAAGTGGCAGCTTGTTTCATTCTCAATATGAATTACGGAGGTGAATTCCCTTGGCACAAAACGTTCTTTGTGAAGTGAACTCTTGCCGTTTTTGGGCTGAAAACAGCTGTACCGCTTCTACCATTAAAATTGGTAAAAACACGATGACTGAAGTGACTCGCAACGCTGAAACTGATTGCGAAACATTTGAAACAAAATAATCTATTTTTCTCTGAGATGAAGGAACTGGCAGGTTCCTTCTTTTCTTTTATCATTCTATCAAGAATGATAATTATTATCAAGTGTTTTTCAATAAACATTTCTCGGGAAATAATGACACGATATTTCTCCATTCGTTGACGATTTTCACTCCTTTTTCTATACTCAACATATCCGAAGAAGAAAAAGTGGTGACCAATCAATGGATTTTACGATACGTTTTCTATCATTCTTTGTCGTGGAAATCGAAGGCAAAGATGAACAAGCAAATAAACGATTTAAACATTATCAAACACTAGATCAAGAAGAATTTGAACAAAGTGAGCTGAAGGACTTTTTAGACGGTGAACTGAAAAAAATCGTCAAACGAAAAGTGGACAGACACCCTAAATCTGAACAAGTACCGACCAAAATTGGCCGATTTATTGTAGAGCCCGGTCATGAGCTCGATTCAAATCCAAACTACAACCTATTTCATCAAACGAGATTTGCAGATACAAAAGAATTGTTTAATGAATGCAGTGAACAGTTTGTTCGCACATATTTAGATACAAGTGCTGTCAGAGGCGGCGTTTTTTTAGTTGCTTCTGCTGTTCCTAAAAAGTATTTCGATGATTCCTTTGTCTTTATTATGAAATGCGATTTCGAACAAAAAGTGGCTTCTATCGCTGATACATCTACCTTAATTAGAAAAGTCGAAATGGCTATTACGACCAAAAACATGAAATCGATTCAATACCCGTTTATGCCAGAAGAGGGAATGACTGAGGAAGCTGAAGTGAAAATTCACCAATCCTCACACGCTCGTTATTTTGAGGACTTTTTGAAATTCGTCGAATACGGTGAATCCATGCCTGAAATCATGAAATCACAGGTTATGAATATGGTACAGGAACAGGTTTTTGAAACATTACAGGATGAAAGTGAAGAATTAAAGCAGTTTGAAGAGGATCTTGAAATATGGGAAGCGAGTGAAAAGCGAGAAATTAGAGAAACACTCGATACAGAGCAGGTCACACAAGCGGCCTCCCATATTGTTGAACAAACCCCTGATATCACAATGAAAATGCGTCTAGGCGAAACGGAAATCAAAGGTCTTCTAGCAGACTTTGGCCACTCGATCCATATTGCAAAGCTCAACAATCGATATGTCGTGCTCGTTGAAGCAGATCAAATCGTCTTCGAAAAAGGAAGCACACCTGTTGAGTTTCATAAACCAAATGGGTTAAAAGAGGTGGTCAGCCAGCTGACACAAAAAGCCTATGATTCAGATCTAGAATAAAAAAACACGACTGCCTCTTGCATTCAGCGCATGAGGTAGTTTTTTGTATAACGCTTGATTTATTACGCTGGATCAGAAGTAACATGCAGCTCTCTGCCTCTTGCCCACATGCTGACAAGCAATAAGCTTATAATGAGCATCAGCCAAAAGACGCTGCTTGATCCAAAAAACTGAATCATCGTATACCCGCACAAGGGTCCTAGAGCTGCTCCCATATCTTGAACAAAGGAATAGCTTGCGAGAAAGCGGTTTTTATCTGTTTGAGCAGACGCTTTTTGAAAAGCAAGCGTATCCGTTAATGTCGTTAAGATTGTTGACAGCAGCTGGATCAAAAGCAGCATCACAAGAAACCAGCCGCTTACCTTCAGCATGACCGCCAGAAGACTGAGACCTCCAAATGAAAGAAACATCCAGCAAAGCGTTCGTTCCTTCATCACAAGCCCATCAAACCATCTGCCCGTTTTCGGTGCTACAAATGGTTCCCACCCCCATCTGAGCGCTTGAATGATTCCACTTAAAGCCGAAGCTCCGATTACAAAGCCGAACAGAGCAAATTCACCATGACCGATCCTTGCTTCAATGACATGACTGAGTGTTGATGCGAATAACCCTTGGATCACAAGTGCGATCAGCATACCTGTCATTAATACTTTTACAACATCCCGTGCAAGCCACCTCTGTTTGATGACTTGATACACCTGCCCCTCTTCTCCCTTTTCAATCTCATCCAAAGAGACATAAAAAATGATTCCTAGTAATGTGAGTAAACCAAAAACAAGCGTCATGGACTGGAAGCCGATCAGGCTGGCGAATATTCCGCCAAATAACATGCCGAATAAACTGCCAAGCCGGTAAAGCCCATTATAAATGCCCGTATAATGCCCTTGAGAGCTTTCCTCCATCTCAGCAATTAATCTCATTCCACTCATACGCAATAACGTCCATGCCAGCCCCCAAGCGCAGCGGCAAATCAGCAGCAGCCAAAAACCGCTCACACCATATAGCATCGTGGTCACTGAAGCAATCGAAATAGCGATCAATACACCAGTCTTCATTGGGACAAACCGATAGAGCCACCAAACAACAGGTGTTAGCGGGATGCGGATGAATCGGTTAATGGACAGCAGCAGCCCGACCTCCCAAATAGATGATAAACCAACCTCTTTCCAATAGATCGGAAGCACAATATAAAGCATTGAATCTCCAATCAGTGCAAATGCTGTGATAAGCGATATTGACACCACTTGCTTTTGACGATGATCCATTTTCCCTTCCCCCTTCGCTATCTTTACAATAAGGGATGCCTTATAATAAATCTAATGAATGTTTTTGATTAAACCATCAAAATAATTGATAGGTGGTGCAAAGTTGAATTTACATGCCCTTCGGATTTTTGCAAAGGTCGCAGAGACAAAAAGCGTTACACAAACAGCAGACGTGCTATCTTTGACACAGCCAGCTGTGACGGCTCAGCTTAGAAGCATTGAAAGTGAGATCGGTTTCCGTCTTTTTAAACGAAATGGCAGAGGCATTACACTTACGGAAATGGGGAAAATTCTATACCCTTATGCCCGGCAAGTGTTCGAGGCTGAAAAAGAAGTAGAATATCAGATCACACTTTTACAAAACGGAAAAAAGGGGCGGCTCCGCATCGCTTCTACCTATGTCCCACTTAACTTTTTACTGCCAGATTGGCTTGCTGCTTTTAAAACATCTTCACCACAGATAGAAATTGAATTAAAAAGTGGAAACTCCGCTCAGGTTTTAGAGAGCCTACTTCAATATGAATCAGATGTAGCCATCGCTGTGATCGAGGATTTGCACCATGAGGAGATTCTCACTTCTCATTTAACGAATTTAAGCTATGATTTTATTGTGCCGGCAGACCATCCGTTAAACGGAAAAACCGTCCCGCTGGAGCGCCTGAGTCAGGAGCCTTTTTTGATGCGTGAAGAAGGCAGTTCCACAAGAGATAAGCTCTTTTCTCTTTTTACTTCGAAAGGAATCAAAAAACCGACCGTTGATTTACAATTCAGCGGTGTTCATGAAGCGATTCAAATGATCAAAGCTGGATATGGCATCACACTTGTTCCCCGTGATGCGGTTCATGGCAGTCTCAAGCGGCAAGAAATTGGGCGCGTGTACATTGAAGGCATCGAGATCGTCAGACCGGTTGTTGTGTGCAAACGGGCGAATGATCTTGAAGAAAATAGAACCGTGGATGCCTTCCTGCAAATGAAAGGTATCGGTCCATTTACTACGCCTGCTGCCAATTAAAAAAGTGCCTGCTTCTGAAACAGGCACTTTTTTTATTCAGCTGGCTGCACGATGTCAAACGGTACAGCTTTTGAGGCTTTCACTAATTGTTCTGGTGTGATGAGGATTTCATTTCCCCATTCGCCTGCCCCAACACCTAATATTTCCTCTTCTAATAACGAAGCCTCAATAATGGTGCGGAATCCTTCTGGCTGCCAGCAAAACGGCGGAATCGAGCCAATTCGATAGCCCGTCACTTCAAGAACCTTCTCCGGTGAAGCCATTTTAATATTACGGGAGCCGGCCGCTTTCTTGAGTTTCCCTGACTTAATATGCTGATCAGCGCCAACCATCACAAGCAGCTGCTCTCCTTCTCCTGTTTCAAAAATCAATGTTTTAATCATTTGTCTTTCACGAAAACCAAGAGCTGCCGCTACATTTGCTGCTCCCTTTTCTGTTTCGGCAGAAAATGTTTTGACCTCGTATGGAATGCCATGTTTGTCCAAAAAGTCATGTGCCGGTAATTTTTTCAATCGATTGAACCCCTTTCCTTACAATGTCCTTCATTTAGCTTATCACAATCTTCTCATCCTTAAGATGTATTTTTCAATGGAAAGCCTCTGGCCCCTTCATCACCATGCTATACTAAACTTGTTTTTGAAAAGGAGCCGGTTTGATATGGGAAACAAGTTTTGGTGTTATACAAGCAGTAAAAGCCTTCTCATGCTGAGTGATATTTTATTTGTGATGACGATCACGTTTGTCATTTATCAAGATACACAATCTGTTGCCTATGCGGCTGTATTTCCGCTGATTAGAACAATATGCCAGCTATTGGCTGGGCTCTTCTCTCCTGTTTTAACCGATTACTTTCAAGCTGGCCGGCTATTGAAATGGGTCCCGCTTTTACGTCTTGGGATGCTCATCGTGTTTACAGCCCAATTTCATTTGTTTCAGCAGCATATGGTCTGGCTGTTTAGTGCGCTTATTTTGATTTCCCTCACAGGCGGGTTCATCAGTCCTTTAATGCAGGCCATCATGCCGATGCTTGTACCAGCAAATCAGCTTGTGAAAGCAAACAGTACAGCCTCCATTTTTCATCAAATGATTCAAATCGCCGGCTATTCGTTCACTGGAATGCTCGTCCTATGGATTGGGCCATTTTATTTAATGTGGATCACCTGTGTCATGATTGTGTTGTCTTATCTATTATTCATCCCTGTCTTTCCTCTTCTCAAGCAAGAAGAGACGGTTCGAAAAGCAAATAAGATGAACAGCTTCAAAGATGGCTGGACGATCATTTGGAGAAATAAAACGGTGCGCACCCTGACCTTTATGGATGTTTGTGAAAATATTGCGGGTGCTGTGTGGATCGGGGCGATTACGCTTGCCTTTGTCACCCATGATTTAAAGCAAGGTGAGGAATGGTGGGGTTTTATCAATGCCGCTTATTATACAGGTGCCATCATAGGCGGGCTCTTAGCTGCATGGATGAGTCAGTTTATTCAAAAACAGCTTCTCCTCTATATGGCAGCTGGTTCATTCATTTATGCAGTGCTGACCATTGTCTATTCACTGAACAGCCTGCCGTGGCTTGCTTTGGTGCTTTGTATTTTGATGGGGCCTGCCTACCAAATCCGAGATGTTTCGCAGCAAACCATTCTTCAAACGGAAACGCCAGTACGTGATTTATCAAAGGTGTATTCGGCTCACTACGTCCTTTCTTCTGTATCGGTCGGTTTGTCTATTTTCTTTGTTGGATTGATGGCAGATGCATACGGGGCGAGGTCTGTGTATTTGCTGGGCGGTCTGTTTGTGCTCGTTTGTTCCGGCATTGCTATCCTTGCTTTTATGAAGCAGAAAAAAGAGAGCAGCTGATGTATGCAGCGGCTCTTTTACTTTTCTTTTAACATCGCAAACATGTCACGGGCCATGGCTTCTAAAATATACACAACTGGCGTCTGTGTGGTGATATTGGCTCTGTGGACCCGTTCATCTGTGACGTAGTAGGCAATATTTAAATCTGAAATGCGCGAAATCGTGCAGTGCTGGTTATTCGTAATACTAATGATCTTGCTGCCTTCCCTTTTTAACTTCGAAATATGATCAATCGTAATACTGTTCTCCCCTGATACAGACAGCACAATGGTGACACTATTGTCTAAATACTGCATATTCATCGGGAAAAACGGATCGTTGATGTAAAATGAAAATTTCTCAAGACTTGAAAAGTACCTCGCCCCATACTGCGCCAAAATGCCAGAACTGCCAGTCCCAATAAACAGCACATTTTTTGCCTCAGCAATGAGCTTTGCTGCCTCCTTAATTTTCTCCTCAAAGTCTCCCTTCAATGTTCGTTCAATAAATTCATATAGAAAGTGCTGTGTACTTTTTAAAGAAGGTGTCTGCTCTGATTCTAAATACATTTTGAGCTTCACTTTAAACTCTGAAAAGCCTTCACAATTTACTTTTCGGCAAAAGCGAAGGACAGACGAGGTGGAAATATGTGCAGCATCTGCAAGATCTCGAATTCTCATGTACACGACCTTTTCACTGTTTTCCATGATATATCGGTATAAAGCGCTTTCTAGTTCATTAAAGCTGGAAATGACCTCACTTGAAAACATCTGACTTCCCCTTTCTCCAACAACATGTCACAATGTGTTTCTTTTATGTAACAAATCTCTAAATAGGGCACCCTTGCCTAAAAACACTGAAGTCATTTACGCACACGATGCTCTCACGATAAGCTAAAGATGTACAAACAAGAAAAAAGACTTTTCTCTATTATAACATTGCGCGTTACATTATTCGGAGGTGCAGAACATGGCAAAAGGATTAAAGGTTGTCACAATTGGCGGAGGATCAAGCTATACACCAGAGCTTGTAGAAGGATTTATTAAACGATACGATGAATTTCCGATTAGTGAGCTTTGGCTCGTTGATATTGAAGCGGGAAAAGAAAAGCTTGAGATCGTCGGAAACCTTGCAAAACGCATGGTCAAAAAAGCAGGGCTCCCAATCGAGGTTCATTTAACATTAGACCGCAGAAAAGCACTTGTAGATGCTGATTTTGTCACAACACAATTCCGTGTCGGACTTCTTGAAGCACGTATGAAAGATGAACGCATTCCTTTAAAATATGATGTCATTGGTCAAGAAACAAATGGTCCAGGAGGTCTATTCAAAGGACTTCGCACCATTCCTGTCATTCTTGATATTGTCAAAGATATTGAAGAGCTTTGCCCGAATGCATGGCTTGTGAATTTCACAAATCCAGCTGGTATGGTCACTGAAGCCGTTCTTCGTTATTCAAACCATCGTAAAGTCGTTGGTTTATGTAACGTGCCGATCGGCATTCGCATGGGAATCGCCAAAGGGCTTGGTGTCGACGCAAGCAGAGTCGAAGTCAGCTTTGCTGGATTAAACCATATGGTCTTTGGACTCAATGTATTCTTAGATGGCAAAAGCATCATGGATCAAGTCATTGAAGACATGGCTGATCCAAACTCCAGCATGTCGATGAACAACATTCAAGCGATTCCGTGGGATGCTGATTTCTTAAAAGGGCTTGGCGTCATTCCTTGTCCGTATCACCGTTACTACTACAAAACAAGTGATATGCTAGCTGAGGAAAAGAAAGCAGCAGCAAATGAAGGAACTCGTGCTGAAGTCGTTCGCGCATTAGAAAATGATTTGTTCGAGCTTTACAAAGACCCTGATCTCGACATCAAGCCGCCACAGCTTGAAAAACGAGGCGGTGCCTACTACAGTGATGCGGCATGTAACTTGATTGCATCCATTTATAACGACAAGCATGACATTCAGCCTGTAAACACCATTAATAACGGGGCTATTAGCGACATTCCAAATGATTCTGCGGTTGAACTCAACTGTGTGATCACAAAAGACGGTCCTAAACCAATCGCTGTTGGTGAAATGCCGGTCGCTGTCAAAGGACTTATTTCTCAAATTAAATCCTTTGAACGTGTAGCTGCTGAAGCAGCCGTGACAGGCGATTACAACACAGCCCTTGTCGCAATGACCATCAACCCGCTTGTCCCATCAGATGCCATTGCAAAAAGCATCCTAGATGAAATGCTAGAAGCACACAAAGAATATTTGCCACAGTTCTTCAATAAAGTAGAAGCATAAAACTGTCTACCCGCTGACCGCACTTGTCGAAAGTGCGGTTTTTTATTTGGCTGCAAACAGCCGGTCCATCTTAGGACGATCATAGTCTAATAGCAAGTGCTGTAAGCCTTCATAGACTGGGCGTAGACGCTCAGCATCTGCCGCAATGAGATCACAGCCTCGATCATCATATAAGTGAAAAATCATTTTTTTTGAGAGATTCATTAAGTAAATTTCATACCCCAGTTTTCCCTTCAAGATTTGATTCGGTGCATAGAAGTCCTCCTGGCACATCGCATGGAGAAGCGGACGCAATCGAATGTCTTGCAGCTGGCATTTGAGTGTAAATCTCTCTAATGTCAGTGAATCTTCTATTTCTGGACGTACATAAGTCAAAAGCTCGTGGCGCAATCTGTTCCTTACTTGCCGATGCACATATTTTTGATAGACAAGGAGCTTATGCTTCGTTAATTCATGTTCATGATCTGTATACACATCCGTCACAAGCAGCATCTCGTCTTCTGGATCAAAAGTATATTTCACAATCTCTAAAGCACGATCTCCCGCTTTTTCTAATACAATCGATTCTTTTCCTAATGACCAATCTGCCACTTCAAACCGAAGCCCAATAGGCCAATCATAAAAAAGAGGCGGCGTGAGGATAAGATGAGGAAAATGATTTTTTAGAAACATATTTGTTTGATCACTCATTTGCTTTCCTTTCACTCGTTTTATTTTTCATTTTACCGTTGAAACATATAGGAAAACAAATTGGAAATAAACTGTCATTTCTTATATGATAGAAAGAGATGGAGGTGTGGTCAATTGAAAACATCAAAATGGTTTTTACAATTGTTCCTTACAGCACTGATCACCATGTGGATACAGGCTGGACTTGATCAGGCGAACATCATTCAGATCACCAATGTATGGGTCGATGTCAGCAGCTGGATCCTGATCTTCTTTGTCATCTACGCACTTTTTGAATGGACAGCTCACGTCTTAGCAAAACGGAAAACCGTTCATCGCTGAACATCTCTTTTCATAGAGATGTTTTTTCTTGAAACTCTTCTTGCACCAGTTCATGAATGACGCCCATTCCTGCCTGGCTTCCAGCTGCTGCTGCGAGAACTAACTGAGCAGGACCGCCTAGATTATCACCACATGCAAAGACACCACTGACGGTTGTACGTCCAAGAATATCTGTTTCAATACCCGCATTCTTCGTCATTTGACAGCCAAGCTTTTCTGCAAATGGGGCTGACTGCTTGAATTCACTTGCGACAAAACCGCCTTCCCTATTCACTATCTCCCCATTCGCAAGCTGTAGAGAGCGCAGCTGCCCATTGTCATGATCAATCGACACAATTGGCACATCAATGACTTGAATAGAATGTGCCGTCAGAAGTACCTTGTCCTCATCAGCCAACACGTGCCCATTCGTAAACACGATCAAATCCTTTGTCCAATTGGAAAGAAGCTTAGCCATATGCAAGGCTCGCTGATTCTCTGCAATGAGGGCAAGTGCTTTGTCCTTTAATTCCCATCCATCACAGAAAGGACAGCTAAACAACGTTTTTCCGTACACATCATGAATTCCTTCGATCTCTGGCAGTATATCCTGAAGACCTGTTGCCAAAATGATTTTTTTCGCTTCGAATGCATCCCCCTCGTGTGTCAGTAACGTAAAGCTTTCCTCTTTCTTTTGTATATCAATAATTCTACTTCGTTTGATTGTGATATTAGGGTATTTTTGAAGATCTGCCTCTCCGGCTTGTCTGATCTCAAATGGTGTCATTCCATCGTTTGTAATAAATCCATGTGATTCCTGCGTCACTCGATTTCTTGGCAGCTCATCATCAAATACAGTGACCTGCTTTCTGCCTCTTCCTACAACAAGTGCTGCACTTAATCCGGCTGGTCCGCCTCCGATAATGGCACAATCTAATAACATATCAATCTCTCCTTTTTCATTCAAGACTTTAAAGACTCTTAATATCTATAATCAGTTCAAAAAAATCACATGTTGAAAAATGGATTTTTTTCTGTCTGTTCAATTTGGTTCGCAATATCACTTAACCGTTTTTGACTTAACGTCTCCTGCATTTTCGTTTCAACATCCTGCATGACCTGTTCAATCAAACAGCCATCATGAGGCATGAAGGAGTCATGCTCTAAGGAGCAGCGAAATAAATTCGTTTGTCCTTCTACAGCCTGAATGACATCTAAAAACGAAATGTCTTCCTTTCGTTTGATAAGGGTATAACCTCCCTTTGCACCAGGTGTTGATTCAATCAATCCCGCCTTCACAAGCTTTGTTAAAATTTTAGATAAATAGGTTGGTGAAAGGTCTTGCATCTTAGCAAGAGGCTCAACGCCAATCGCTCTACCCTTTGGCGCAAGAGTTAAAAACACCATCGTATGCAGCGCATAGTTGGTCGCCTTAGAATATTTCATGAGGAAACTCCTTTCTATCTATTATAGATCTTTTATATCTGTAATTGATCATAGATGATTCAAGAGAAAAAAGCAAGAGTTGTGAATCTGCTCCACTTTTCATTCCACATTTCACATTTCCTTCCGATAATAGAAGTAAGCACGAAATAAAGTTTTGATTGAGAACGAGAAGGAGTGAAGAAAAATGTCAGATCAACAGCACAATGCAGCACACGAAGAAGAAGAGGAATTTAACGTATACGACATGCTTCCGCCCGCAGGTACAATCATCGGAGAAGCAACAGAAGAAGAAATGGAAGCCGCAGCAGCACTTGAAGTGAGACATGTCGCGTTCATGCGCCTTCAAGATATGTACATTCAATTTGATGGCTCGTCTTACAAAGACTTATTAAAAGACTTCCAAGAATTCGAATTGGATTCCACAAAATTCTGGAGAGCCATTGCTAGACGTCTTCAAATTCCATACGAATGGCCAATCCGAATCGACCACGCAAACGGCCCTATTTATATTGGTGAAACAGAGGATAGCCGTGAGGTTGAGGAGAGCGCAGAGTAAGGGGACCTTTTCCTCTCCATCACAATACATCAGTTGAAAAAACTAATAAGCAATATGAGCGCTGTCACGCCCATATTGCTTATTCTCGTGTTATGTTAACTCTGGCCAAAATGCTTGATTTGCCACAATTAAGTCGTCTAAAATATCTTTTGCTACTTTAGCACTCGGCACCGTTTTCGATAATGTGATAGCCTGCCATAGTTTTTGATAGGACCCTTCTTCAAATGCTTCTACTACTAATTTTTCTACGCCAACTTGCTGCTCCATGAGACTTTTTTGAAATCTAGGAATTTCTCCAACTACTAATTTTTCTGGACCATTGCTGCCAACGATACAAGGAATTTCAACCATAGCTGTTGGATCAAAGTTCCTAATGGCGCCATTGTTCTCTACAATCATCAGCATCCGTTCCTTTTTATTAAAAGCAATAGCTCTTGCCAAATCAACGATATAGGAAGCGTGCTCATCAATGGTCAGCTTTGTTTCCTTAGCAGTTCCTTTATCAATGATGGCCTGACATTCACTAAAAACAAAAGCTTCCCGCCCCTCCATCACTTCATTGGCACGCGTGAACTCGATATTTGAATGTGCCACTTCTTCATCTGGAAATAGATAGTATTTCAAATACGTATTCGGTACCGTTTTTGGATCAAGTGCTTGAATATCTTTGGCCTTTTTTAATGTGCTGTTCCAGCTCTTCTGCTGTTCTAATTCAGATGTTCCATCTGTTGCATAACCATGCTGGCTTACATGCTTAATCACCTCAGGCATTAAGCTATTTCCAGCTTTATCTCGAATATCTGTCCACCAGCCAAAATGATTTAAACCATAGTAATCGACTTCTAGTTCTTTCCGCGAAGATAAGCCTAAATTCTTTGCAATTAATTCTTCGATGCCAATTGGCATATCGCATATGTTTAAAATCTTGGAATTCGGTCTTAGCTTACGTGTTGCCTCTGCTACTATCGCTGCAGGGTTCGAATAGTTTAACATCCAAGCTTCAGGTGAGTATTTTTCCATATAATCGACAAGTTCTAATACACCTGGAATGGACCGCATTCCGTAAGCTATTCCGCCTGGACCGCAAGTTTCCTGTCCGACGACTCCATGCTTCAATGGAATTTTCTCATCTAATTCACGCATTGCATATTTCCCGACACGAATATGTGCCATCACAAAATCGACTTGAGTAAAGGCTTCTTCTGGGTCCGTGCTTGCCAGTAATCGCACTTCTGGTGCTCGTTCTTTTAACATAATCTCACATGCATCTGCAATCGTCTTTTGTCTAGCTTCATCATTATCATAGAGTTTAATTGTATGAATTGGGAACTTCTCTAAATAGTCTAATAGCATCAAAATGATCCCTGGTGTAAATGTACTTCCGCCTCCAGCGATGGTAATATTAAATTTTTTCATCATATCCAGCTCCTTTTTCAATCTAATGAAAGGTTTGTCTCAAAGGACTCTCTCACTTGCGGTACACTTAAGCCAACAATGATCTGAATGCTTTGACCACTCTTCGCCATGCCGTGGGCCAGTTTATTTTTTGTAAAGTAGTCCCTATCTTTCACCAAGCTAGGGTCAATCACTGTAATACGCAGACGCGTGGCACAATTTGTCACATCTTTAATGTTTTCTTTACCGCCAAGGCCTTCTAAGAAATAAACGGCTTTCTCTTCATACTCAGACGCATAAACGGGCGCTTCCTTTTGGTCATGACCTTTTTTATGAGCATTCTCATAATCCTGTTTTGTATATAGCCTCGTCTCCTCCTCATGTTTTCGTCCTGGTAATGGAATATCAAATTTCACAATCAGCCATCTAAATATGACAAAATACAATGCTGTAAAAAGAAGTCCAATCATCGCTTGGATCAGATAAATCCCTCCATGATTTGAAGAGAGCGGAATCCAGTTCAATGCAGCTATTTCAATAAGCCCGGAACCCATCATTCCGACAACACCAAACATATTCATGATTGTCACCATGGTCGCTCCAAGAAGTGCATGTATCACAAATAAATAAGGCGCGAGAAATAGAAACGTAAATTCAAGCGGTTCTGTAATTCCGGCAAATATGGCTGTTAATGTGGCGGGTAGTACCAATGCCAAAACCTTTTTTCTGTTTTCTTTCGGTGTAGAAAAATACATGGCTAAAGCTATCCCTAAACAGCCAAACATCTTAATATTCCCATGCAATAAAAATCCGTATGGATAAAGATCCTTCAAATCGGAAGTGGAGGTCGCAAATTCATTTAAGTGAGCAATCCAATATGGTTTTAAACCCCCATTTACAGCCGCTGGACCAAACTCAAAAGGTGTATAAATAAAATGGTGAAGTCCTGTTGGAATTAACACCCTTTCCAAGAAATGAAACAGCCAGACACCAATATAACCAGACTGTGCCATGAACCCTTGGAGAGATTGAATCCCCTGCTGAACATAAGGCCATACAAAAGCAACGATAAAAGCAATAGGAATCATCACAAAGAATCCGATGATGACAACAAATACAAGCCCCTGGAAAATCCCAAGCATTTCAGGCAGCTTTTGATCATAAAAACGATTATGGATCCAAATGACGATTCCAGATATCATCACCGCACCAATGATACTTGTATCCAGCGTAGGTATACCCGCTATTTCTTTTACTCCCGCTACATTTTCGACACCTTGCGATAAATCAACACCAAAAGTAGACGGCCAAAGTGTCAAAATAGCATGAATATAATTGTTAAATACAAGATAAATCATCAAAGCTGCGAGCGTCGCACGTGCTTGCGCTTTTTTTGCAAGTGAGATGGGCAATCCAATCACAAAGGCTAATTCCATATGATTGAAAATCGTCCATCCCCCGCTTTCAATCAGTGACCAAACCTTGTACCACATCGTACCTTCTGCAGCCATTTCCCCCATAATCGCTGGATTCTTACATAAAGTCGCGAGGCCGACAACAATACCAAAAAACGCGAATAAAAGTACAGGAACTACCATAGCACTGCCAAATCGCTTGATTGCATTCATAAGCATAACCCCTTTGCTTGATCCATAACACCACTGTAAAGGGAGCGCTTACAAAAACCAATAGGTTTGACGTATTTAGAAATCAAGTTGTAACATTAGATTATATTTTCACAGGAAGAAAATATTTTCATGTTGGAGGGCACATCGCATGATACTGGACAAGCTGGTAAATGAATACTTCGAAGATTTAAATAAGAATGACCTGCACATTATTAAAACAATCCATGATCATCTTGAAGAAATGAAGACAATGAAAATTCAGGACCTTGCCCGTTATGCTCATACTTCCATCTCATCCATCCATCGGCTTGCTAAGAAAATAGGGTTCGACGGCTACAGTGACTTAAAGTCTTATGTGAAATTAAATGCTTCCCCTGAAGAGACAACACAGGATTTAATGCAGCTGCTTGATCAAGACATCCGGCAGACAAGGAAGTATATGGAGCAGCTGGACTTTCATCAATTAAATCAACTGATTGATCGTGCACCGTATATTTATATTTATGGGACAGGAACTGCACAGCTTGATTTGGCAAATGATGTACAGCGGCAGCTATGGTCACTGCATAAGAAATCTCAAGTATTACGAAGCAAGCGAGACTTAACAGATGGAATCATTGAATTTGGTGAGGATGACCTTTTATTTATCATTTCTTTATCGGGTGAATCGAAGAATTTAGATGAAATCATTCAATTGGTGAAAACGAGACATATCAAATTTATCAGCATGACCACATTAAGGAATAACCTCCTTGCACAAAATGCCATGTTTAATATCTATGTAAGCAGCACCCCGTTTCACTTATATAACAAAGTGGACAACTCCAGCTTTCTGCCATTTTACATTGTGGCAGATATTATCGTCAGAAAATTTAGTGAGTGGAAAGTGAACCAATTGAATAATAAGACTTAAACATAACAGATACAGTTTTAGAGAGAGATTCAATGTTGCTTCGCAAAAAAAAAGAGAGACTCTTTTGTCTCTCTCAAAAAATACTATATAACAACGGTTTTAATGAAATATATCTACTCGCGGCTGCCTTTTCCTTTTCATGTTATTCAGCAGTATAATGCCCAGCAATCAGTTCATCAAACGAATCCGCTAATTTAAAATCCGTCTCATCTTCTAAATCAAAGTAGTGAATCGGCGGATGCTCCTTTGTTTCTCTATAATCCAATGCAATCCACGTATGACCATCCCCACAAATGAGCACAAGTCCCTCAGGCAATTCCCATTCTTCTATTAAATAATCACTATCCATAATGCCTTCGTCTTTGGCAATTCCTCTTAAATGATCAAATGATACATGATCCTCTGCCCATCCATTCGGCTGGTCCGTTGGAAAAGCGTTATGCAATGTATACCCGCCATTTTGTTCGAGGATCAGTTGCTTATATGTATCAGGCAGGATGACGCCTAGCTTCTTTTCCGCTTTTGCAATGCCTTTCTCATTGATTTTCTTAAATGTTTCTTCGCTTTCTCTATCTTTATCCCAAAATGGTTTCAAATAAAATACCTCCAATTGTTATTTCTATCTCATTTTACCATTTAAGTGAACTAGTTTAATAGTCCTATTCAATAAAAAAAGAGAAGGGTTCCCCCTCCTCTTGTTGGTCATGATTGGTCTTGATTTCTCGCTTCAAACTCATCCAGCATGGCACGCACTTCATCTGTTGATGATGTGTTCATTAATTGATTTCTCAAGAAACTCGCTCCTCTGAATCCTTTTACATAAATCTTAAAGAAACGGTGCAGTGCCTTGAATGGACGCAAACCTAGTGATGAGTATTGATCATGGAGATCAAGATGTAATCTTAAAAGACCGAGCAGTTCATCACTTGTATGCTCCTTCGGCTCTTTTTCAAAAGCAAATGGGTTATGGAAAATCCCGCGCCCAATCATCACGCCGTCCACTCCATACTGTTCAGCAAGTTTTAAGCCTGTTTGACGATCTGGAATATCACCATTGATTGTTAAAAGCGTATCAGGTGCTACTTCATCACGAAGTTTTTTAATCTCAGGAATGAGCTCCCAATGAGCATCCACCTGGCTCATTTCCTTTCTTGTGCGAAGGTGGATCGATAAATTCACAATATCTTGCTCCAAAATGTGTCTAAGCCACCCGCGCCATTCATCGACTTCAGTAAAACCTAGTCTTGTTTTGACGCTGACAGGTAATCCCCCAGCTTTTGCTGCTTGAATCAGCTCTGCGGCAACGTCTGGACGAAGAATCAAGCCGCTTCCCTTCCCGTTTTGCGTGACATTTGGAACAGGACAGCCCATATTAATATCAAGCCCCTGAAATCCCATTTCCGCCATTCCAATGCTCATTTGTCTAAAGTTCTCAGGCTTGTCTCCCCAAATATGAGCAACAATCGGCTGCTCATCCTCTGTAAACGTTAAACGCCCCTTCACACTTTGAATGCCATCAGGATGGCAATAGCTCTCACTGTTCGTAAACTCTGTAAAAAACACATCCGGTCTCGCCGCCTCACTCACGACATGACGAAACACAACATCTGTCACTTCTTCCATTGGTGCTAATATAAAAAATGGCCGCGGTAAATCACGCCAGAAATTTTTACTCATCTTTCATCCAATTCCTCTCATGACATAGCGCCTTTTAGGGCATGTCCTTCTGTAAATTCTTTCAGCAATTTTTATCATTATATACTTTAATATGAACCGGGCAAAATTGCAAAAAAGGACATTTGGTAATGAATTACGGGATAAAAATATAAATTCCACTTCCAAATATCATTTTTTAGTGCCGATTGAACATACAAAAATAAAAACATCCCGATATCGATGTTTTTCACGAAATCGGGATGTCTCAATACATTACTGATTAATCACAAGACTTGCTACACATTCTACATGGTTGGTATGCGGAAAC
The DNA here is from genome assembly GCF_001974945.1 of Bacillus sp. I-2. Lineage (NCBI taxonomy): Bacteria > Bacillati > Bacillota > Bacilli > Caryophanales > Bacillaceae > Bacillus > Bacillus sp. I-2. The sequence continues at coordinate 33,571 of NZ_LZRW01000047.1, forward strand.
ATATCCACCGGCTGCACTTCCTCCGTCACATACCCGCCATCTTCAAGAATACGCAAATCACGAGCAAGCGTCCCAGGATTACAGGATACATAAACAACTCGGTTTGGTTTCATCTTTAAAATGGTGTCAAGTAATGCTTCGTCACAGCCCTTTCTTGGAGGATCAACGACTAATGTATCTGCTTTGATGCCTTCTTTGTACCAATTCGGAATAACCGCTTCTGCTTCGCCGACTGCGAATTCAACATTATTGATTCCGTTTAAGGCAGCGTTTCGTTTTGCATCTTCAATTGCTTCTGGAACAATTTCAACCCCATATACTCTGCCTGCTTTTTGTGCGAGAAATAAGGAAATCGTACCGATTCCGCAGTAGGCATCGATGACGGTTTCTTCGCCTTGCAGCTCTGCATATTCAAGCGCTTTGTCATAAAGCACCTTTGTTTGGGCTGGGTTCACTTGATAAAACGAACGAGCTGAAATGGCAAATTTGATGTCGCCAATCGTGTCATAAATGTATTCTTCTCCCCATAAAACGGTTGTTTCGTCTCCGAAAATGACATTTGTTTTCTTTGAATTCACGTTTTGCACAATTGACCGAACATGTGGGAAGCGTGCTATAATCTGCTCAATCACCTGCTGCTTTTGCGGAAAGTCAGCCGTTCTAGTCACAAACACAACCATCATTTCACCTGTTGCAATACCGTAGCGAACCATCACATGACGCAGCCAGCCTTTGTGCCGCTCTTCGTTATATGCTTTGATGCCAAACGCATTGCATATGTCTTTTACTGCCTGTACCACTTCGTCGTTTTCTGACTGTTGAATCAAACATTTTTCCATATCAATGATTTCATGGGTACGCTGCTGATAAAATCCTGCAACAAGTCCGCCTTCCCGTTCGCCAACTGGAACTTGTGCTTTGTTTCGGTAATTCCAAGGGTCTTCCATGCCGAGTACAGGATGAACTTTTACACGGCTCATATCAAGCTTGCCGATCCGCTCTAAAACGTCCTTTACTTGTTTTTGTTTGAATAGCAGCTGGCCTTCATAGCTCATATGCTGAATTTGACAGCCGCCGCACTGCTTGTAAATGGGACATGGCGCATCTTGCCTGTGCTGACTTTCCTTTGTCAGCTCCATGAGTCGTCCAAAAGCAAATCCTTTTTTGACTCGTGTGACTTTGATTTGCCCTTGTTCGTCAGGAAGGGCATTTGGTACAAAGACAGGGAATCCTTCAATTTTCGCTACACCTGCACCTTCATGCGTTAAGTCTTCGAAGGTTACATTGTAGTATTCATTCTTTTCAACAGGCGGTTTCATTTTCACCAATTTTATCACCTCATTTGCAAAGAAAAACTTGGCCGCCATAAGGAACCAAGTTCAGTCTTCACCCTATTTTTTCAGCTGTTGCTTTTGGCACAATAAATTCAATATGGCGATACAGGTTTTCAAATTCACCTGGCAGCATGCCGCCGTATTCACCATCTAAATTCAATTGCATTTTATCTTTTACATCTACCTTCACGCGATTCGCTTTTGCGTAGATGACATTGTTATCATGAATATGCTCGCCTCTAAGAGCAAGACTAACCACTCGAATGGCTTCTGCTAAATTGACCTTCTTTAGAATAATCAGGTCAAACATCCCATCATCTAAAATGGAATCTGGCGCTAGTTTTTCAAAGCCGCCTACTGAGTTTGTGAGTGAAACAAGAAACAGCATGATTTCTCCATGAAACAATTTGCCGTCATATTCAATTTCGACTTCTGTCGGGCGGATAGAAGGAAGCATCTCCATGCCTTTTAAATAATAAGCAAGCTGTCCAAGCATGGTCTTCAGCTTACTAGGCACCTCATAGGTGAGCTCTGTTAACCGGCCGCCGCCAGCAATATTAATAAAATAATGGCCATTGACTTTACCGATATCAAGCGGCTTTGCTACACCCTCAATAATGGCATCTGTCGCTTTCAAAACACCTTCTCGTGGAATTCCAAGTGCTCTTGCGAAATCATTTGTCGTTCCAACTGGAATAATTCCTAGTTTTGGTCTTTTTTCAAGCGGTGCTAGTCCGTTGACGACTTCATTGATCGTGCCGTCTCCACCTGCTGCTACAATTAAATCAAAATCTCTCTGTGCGGCTTTTTCTGCTGCTTGCGTGGCATCTCCTGCACATGTCGTCGCATGACAAGAAGTTTCATAGCCAGCTTGTTCAAATTTTTGCAAAACCTGCGGTAAATTCTTCTTGAAGAGTTCACGCCCAGATGTCGGATTGTATATAATTCGAGCACGTTTCATTCATCATCATCCTATATTCATTATGCAATCTATTTTCACCACTAACAACCTTTAATTATACTATGAGATTTGAAAATGGCAACAAAACAACCACCTAATTATGTGAAATCTCCTAGCCAACCTCCCTCAGCAAGAAAGCATTCTGATAAGATAAAGGTAAACACTGTAAAGGATGATATGCGATGAAAAAGCCTGTCTATTTTAATCATGACGGCGGTGTTGATGATCTCGTCTCTTTATTTCTTCTCCTTCAAATGGAACATGTGAAAGTCATTGGAATGTCTGTGATTCCTGCTGATTGTTATTTAGAGCCTGCTCTCAGTGCATCTCAAAAAATCATTGATCGCTTCAGTCCTTATGAAATTGAAGTTGCTGCTTCAACTTCTAGAGGCGTCAATCCATTTCCGAAGGAGTGGCGTATGCATGCTTTTTATGTAGATGCTCTGCCAATTTTAAATGAAAAAGGCACTGTTGATACAAAAGTGTCCAAGCTGCCAGCACACCTTCACCTGATTGAAACGGTTAAGAAGGCAAAAGAACCTGTCACCCTGCTCTTTACTGGTCCGCTCACAGATCTTGCACGCGCTTTAGAAGAAGATCCTTCGATCTCTAATAGAATTGAAAAATTGGTGTGGATGGGTGGAACGTTCCTTGAAAAAGGCAATGTTGAAGAGCCCGAGCATGATGGGACAGCAGAATGGAATGCCTTTTGGGACCCTTATGCTGTCAGCACTGTCTTTCAGGAACCGTTTCCTATTGAAATGGTCGCGCTTGAAAGTACAAATCAAGTCCCGCTTACACTTGATGTACGTCAGCGCTGGGCTTCTCTTCGTTCTTATATTGGAATAGATTTTATCGGACAGTGCTACGCCTTTTGTCCCCCGCTCATTCATCATGAAACGAACTCGACTTACTACTTATGGGACGTGCTAACAACGATTACTCTTGCTTCTACATCATTTACCCGTTCAAAAGAAGTGAACGCAATCGTTTATACCGAAACGCCTAGACAAGGTCGCACTGAAGAGCATCCAGATGGAAAATCAATTCAAGTGATTGACCATGTCGATCGTGATGCCTTTTTCCACGCATTTGAAGAGCTTATGAGAAAAGCTGTTTGTCAGATTTCAACATAAAAAAAGCCCCGCTCATTGGCGGGGCTTCCTCTTACTCTTCTTCTGCGTACTTTTTCTTACGTCTAAACTTGCTTAACATTTCATACACGATTGGAACGATAACCAATGTGAGAAGTGTAGAACTTGTTAAGCCGCCAATTACGGTAACACCAAGTCCTTTTGATACGATCTGGCTTCCGCCTTCAAATCCTAATGCGAGTGGTAGCAGTGCACCAATTGTCGCAAGTGCCGTCATTAAGATTGGACGTAATCTTGTTGTACCTGCTTCAAGTAACGCTTCTCTTGTTGAGAGACCTTCTTGTTCTTTATGAATCACTCGGTCAATCAAGACAATGGCATTAGTTACAACGATACCGATCAGCATGAGCAATCCAATCATGGCATTTAAGCTGATGGTTTCTTTTGCTATAAACAATCCAAGCAGTGCGCCAATAATCGTAAATGGCAGGGAGAAAAGAATCGCAAATGGTGCAAGACCTCCGCCAAATGTGATGACGAGAACGAGATACACAATGGCAATCGCTGCAAGCATTGCAAGGCCCAGCTGTGTAAAGGATTCCTCAATATCCGCACTTACGCCGCCTGTGTCAATCGTTACGCCAGATTTTAGATCAAGCTTGTCGACTTTCTTCTGAACATCCTGCGTTACACTTGAGACGTCGTCTGTTGTCATGTCACCAGACACTTCTGCGTAGATTTTTCCATCACGTTTTGTCACCGTATTTGCAGTCGTACCATCTTTTACTTTGACGACATCACCAATTCGGACTTCTTGCCCTGTTGGTGTGGTGATCTTTTTATTTTCTAAATCTTTTTTGCTCTTATATTCATCTTTTTCCGTTTGAAGCTTCACATCAAGTTCTTTGCCGTCCTCTGTGACTTTCGTCAGTGTTGTTTCACTATTTTGAGGTGCAATTGCTTGAGCGATTTGTGAAGCAGTTAGACCTAGTTTCGCCAGCTTTTCTTGATCTGCATTAAACGTATATTCGTCGTATTTCTCAGATAAGCTTGTGCTGACATTTTTCAGGTTTTTCTCATCTTTTAAGATGTTCTCAACATCTTTTACTGTGCCTTCAATATCACTTGCTTTGTCCCCGTACACATAGTATGTCACGGTATTATTTGCACCAGCAGATGAGAAGTTTTGTGATTTCCATTCCCCTTTAGACGCTTTGTCTTGAAGGGCTTTGACCACGCGGTCTTTTTCTTTATCAAAGTTTGGCGTGTCATCATCATATTGTACGAAGAATAACGCACCGTTAGAGTTACCGCCAACACTTGCGGTCATAGCATTTGAAGAGCCTAGTGAATACTGAACTGTATTGACATGATCCCGTTTCATCAAATATTCTTCAGCTTTTTTCGTTTCATCAATTGCTTGCTCTCTCGTTTGTCCAGGCTCTGGCGTGTATGTCACCATGGCCGTTTTCTCTGCTTCCTGTGGTAAGAAGCTGACACCGACAAGTGGTGCTAAGAATAAGCTTCCGACAAGCATAAGAATGGCAATTCCTGATGTGATCCATTTATGGTTGAGTGTCCAATTAAGTACACGTCTATAACCGCCAGCAAGCTTGCTTGGTTTATGTTCTTTTACCTTTTTCGCTGTGCCGTACAGATTCTTTTTAAATAGAGTGTGTGCCATCATTGGAACAATTGTAATGGCGACAAGCAGTGAAGCAAGCAACGCAAACACAATTGTTAGGGCAAATGGGATAAATAGTTCACCAATCATTCCACCTACTAATGCTAACGGTAAGAATACGGCAATTGTCACAATCGTCGAAGACATGATTGGGATAAACATTTCTTTTGTGGCTTCTCTGACGAGTGCCTTGCCTTTTAACGGTTCATCCTTTAACGCCATTCGTCGATAGATATTTTCTATGACCACTATCGAGTCATCGACAACACGCCCGATGGCGACGGTCATGGCACCAAGTGTCATAATATTTAACGTGATATCCAGCTGATTTAATATTAAAACAGCAATCAACAGAGATAACGGAATGGAAATGACCGAAATTAATGTTGATTTGATATCTCGCAGGAACAACATAATGATAATGATCGCAAAGATTGCTCCGATGATCGCCTTGTTCAGCATTGTGCTGACAGACTCTTTAATCGGCTCTGCTTGATCATATGTGGTGCTTACTTTGATGCCTTTGTTGTCTTTTTTGAATTTCTCAAGCTCTTTTGTCACTTCTTCTGCTACACTCACTGTGTTGGCATCAGAGCCTTTGACAATTTGCAGACCGATACTGTCTTTTCCATTCGTTCTAGAGATCGATTCTGCATCTTTTACGACTTTAATATCTGCTATCTCAGATAGCTTGATCGTCGGCAGCTCTACAGATTGACTGCTTGCTGCACCTCCACCTGTTGGCTGCTGAGCTGCTGCTTGCTGCTGACTTGCACTTCCAGCCTGCTGCTCCGCACCTTGCGCACCTGGGTTTTCTGAACCGCTAGAAGGTGCTCCAGCTCCAGCGCTTCCCGCACTGCCGCCTGCACTTGGTGTGACTGGAATGCGCATGTTTTTCAAATCTTTGACGCTTAAAATATTGCCGTCCACGACAACTGATTTTTGTTTGTTGCCAAATGTGTATAGACCTAATGGTACATTCACATCAGAGCCTTTAATCATGTTTTGGACGGTATCTTCATCTAGACCGTATTCTTTCAATTTCTTTTGTTTAAACGAAAATTCTACTTCTTTGATTTGCTGTCCTGAAGTTTCGACAGAAGAGACACCGTCTAATCCTTGAAGTGAAGGAACGAGATCATTTTCTACTTTTTGTGTAAGGTCTTGTAATGATTCTTTATCACCAGAGACACTAAGGGCTAGGATTGGAATCGCATTAATACTAAAGCGTGCGATTTTAGGTTTTTCTGCATTTTCAGGGAAATCGATATTGCTAATCGCATCTTCAATTTCCTTTTTTGCTTCATCCATGTCTTTGTTGTAATCGTACTCGATTTGAATGGATGATGCATTTTCAAAAGAATTAGAAGTGACTACGCTGACCCCATTGAGGTTTTGAATCGACTTTTCAATTGGATCTGTCACCTTATCTGATACTTCGTCCGGCGTTGCGCCAGGGTACGTTGTAGAAACCGTAATGACTGGCGTGTTGATATTCGGGATTGATTCTTGTTTCATATTCAATCCGGCATATAGACCAGCAACTGTTACGATAATCGTCATGAGCCATACAGCGAACTTATTCTTTAACACAAAATTGATGATCGAATTCATTATATCCTCCATTTTCCTTTATGTATTGACTGACTGGTCATTCTATATCATAATAAACGGTGATATACAATGCCGTCAACCATTTCACTTGCGTTTGACGTAACATTCTAAAGCTGAAGGGGCCTTATTTCATGAACGAAAAAAAAGAAAAAATCATTAAAGCAAGCATCCAATTGTTTGCGAAAAAGGGTTTTTCTTCTACGACCATTCAGGAAATTGCAGATGAATGCGGAATATCAAAAGGCGCATTTTATTTACATTTCAAATCAAAAGAACAGCTTTTCAACCGAGCGTTTGAATATTATATCGACACTTCGATGCAAACTATCGAAACGATTCGAAAAGAGAATCAGCATCTCGCGCCGAGAGAGATCTTTCAGAAACAAATCGCTGAACAGTTTCAGCATTTTGCTGAGAACAAGGATTTTATCATTCTGATCCTCAGCGAGAACATTATTCCGGAAAACCAGCAGATTAAAAAGTATTCAAAAACTGTGAAAAAGCAAATGAACGATGAAATTCAAATTTCCATCTTGACGACTTATGGACAGGAGATCGAACCCTATATAACTGACCTGTCAGTCATGATTCAAGGAATTATTCAATCGTATGTGCAGGTTCTGCTTTTACAGGATCAAATGCAATTATCATTTGATGAGCTCTCATCCTTTATACTCGAACGGTTTGATGATCTGGTCCAAGGCTTGCTTCGTTCTCAGACGAAGCCGATTTTGAAGCAAGCCATTTGGGATGATGAAGCGCCGAGTGCTGCTTCCCTTCAGGAGGAGCTTCGTTCGTTAAAGCTTGATCATCTGCTTTCAGATGATACCGTTGTATCCATTGAAGTGATTGAAGAAGAGCTGGCAAAAGCTGAACCTCGTAAGCCAGTCATCCAAGGGATGCTGACGAATTTAGAAAAGTGTGAGGAACCTGCTGTTCTAAGAGCAGTGGAGCAATTGAAGCTATTTCTTCAGTAACATGACGTGCTGTTTTTCGATTTAGCTCACCTTTTCCCCTTCGAATGTGCACTTTCGCTTATGCTTCATTATAAGAAAAGATTCTCTAAATTGATATACGGCGGTGGTCTGAATCTATGATAAGACCCTGTCATTTCAAGCAAAAAAACCGCCTATTTCATCAGGCGGTTTTTTGCTATTTAACGTTTTTTGATTTCTTCAAGGAGAATCTTGTTCACCATCGGCGGGTTAGCTTGGCCCTTCGATGCTTTCATGATTTGTCCGACTAAGAAACCAATCGCGCGGTCTTTACCATTTTTAAAGTCTTCAATGGATTGCGGGTTGTTATCAAGTGCTTCTGTAACAAGTTTAAGCAGCGCACCTTCGTCAGAAATTTGGACAAGTCCTTTTTCTTTGACGATTGTTTCTGCATCTCCCCCATTTTCAATGAGCTCTTTGAATACCTTTTTCGCAATCTTAGAGGAAATCGTTCCTTTTTCAATGAGCTTGATCATGCCAGCAAGTCCTTGCGGCGTTAGCTTTGTATCGTCCAGCTCTTTTTGAGCAGAGTTTAAGTAAGCAGATACTTCACCCATGAGCCAGTTTGAAGCTTGCTTCGCTTCTGCACCTTCTGAAATGGTCGCTTCAAAGAAATCAGACATTTCTTTCGTCAGCGTGAGTACCATTGCATCGTATGCAGGAAGTCCAAGCTCATCGATGTAGCGTTTGCGGCGCTCATCTGGAAGCTCTGGGATAGATGCTCTTACGCGTTCTTTCCACTCGTCATCAATGTACAGTTCCACCAAATCTGGTTCTGGGAAGTAGCGGTAATCATCAGAGCCCTCTTTGACACGCATCAGGATCGTCTTTTTAGACGCTTCGTCATAACGGCGGGTTTCCTGTTCAATCAAGCCGCCAGAAAGCAATACTTGCTCTTGACGCTTCTCTTCGAATTCAAGGCCTTTTTGTACGAAAGCAAATGAGTTCAAGTTTTTGAGCTCTGTCTTTGTACCAAACTCTTCACGGCCGATTGGGCGAAGAGAAATATTGGCATCACAGCGAAGTGAGCCTTCTTCCATCTTACAGTCAGAAACGCCTGTATATTGAATAATGGATTTTAATTTTTCTAAGTAAGCATACGCTTCTTCTGGCGTGCGAATGTCTGGCTCAGATACGATTTCAACAAGCGGTGTGCCTTGACGGTTGAAATCGACGAGTGAGTAACCGTCTCCTGTGTGCGTCAGTTTCCCTGCATCCTCTTCCAAATGGAGACGCGTAATACCGATTCGTTTTGTTTTGCCTTCTACTTCAATTTCAATCCAGCCGTTTTCACCGATCGGTTTATCAAATTGAGAAATTTGATACGCCTTTGGGTTATCAGGATAGAAATAGTTTTTACGGTCAAATTTTGTATCTGTTGCGATTTCACAGTTCAGCGCCATGGCCGCTTTCATCGCAAAGTTCACCGCTTCTTTGTTCAGTACAGGCAGTACGCCAGGATAGCCAAGGTCGATGACACTTGTTTGCGTGTTGGCAGCTGCACCAAAAGGTGTCGGCGAGCTTGAGAAAATTTTCGATTTTGTTTTTAGCTCTACGTGGACTTCAAGTCCAATTACCGTTTCAAAGTTCATTCTAATTCACCCCTTACAGTTCAGGTTTTGCTTTATGATGATCTGTTGCTTGCTCAAAAGCGTGAGCCACGCGGTATACTGTTCTTTCGTCAAAGTGCTTGCCGATGATTTGCAGTCCTAACGGAAGGCCATTTGCAAACCCACAAGGCACACTGATTCCTGGAACGCCTGCAAGGTTAACAGGGATCGTTAAAATATCGTTTGCATACATGGTTAGCGGGTCGCTTGTCTTTTCACCAATGTTAAATGCAGGTGTCGGCGTTGTTGGTCCTACAATGACATCATACTTTTCGAAAACATCTTCAAAGTCTTTTTTGATCAATGTACGGACTTTTTGCGCTTTTTTATAGTACGCATCGTAATATCCTGAGCTTAGCGCGAATGTACCAAGCATGATGCGGCGCTTCACTTCGTCTCCGAAGCCTTCAGAACGAGTATTTTTGTATAAATCAATGAGATTGTCTGCATTATCTGTACGGTAGCCATAGCGGATGCCGTCAAAACGAGCAAGGTTCGCAGATGCTTCTGAAGAAGACAGTAAGTAGTAAGTCGCAAGCGCATATTTAGAATGCGGAAGAGACACTTCTTCCCACGAAGCACCAAGTCCTTCTAATACTTTTAACGCTTGAAGAACAGATTCTTTTGCTTCCTCGCCAACGCCTTCGCCAAGGTATTCTTTCGGCACAGCAATTTTCAAGCCTTTGATGTCGCCAGTTAATGAAGAAAGAAAATCTGGGACATCGACATTTGCACTTGTTGCGTCCATTTGATCAACACCTGCAATGGCTTGAAGAACATATGCGTTGTCTTCTACATTACGTGTAATCGGACCAATTTGGTCTAATGATGAAGCAAATGCGATTAATCCGTATCTGGATACACGGCCATATGTCGGCTTAAGACCCACAACCCCGCAGAAAGATGCTGGCTGACGAATTGAACCGCCTGTATCTGATCCAAGTGAGAATGGTACTTCACCTGCTGCAACAGAAGCTGCTGATCCACCGCTTGATCCGCCTGGAACGGTATTTAAATTCCATGGGTTTTTCGTCGCTTTGAAGCCTGAGTTCTCCGTAGAAGATCCCATAGCGAATTCGTCCATATTTAATTTACCGATTGTGACTGCTTCAGCGTCTCTTAGGCGGTTCACAACGGTTGCATCATAAATTGGATCAAAGTTTTGCAGGATTTTACTTGAAGCTGTAGTACGCAAATCCTTTGTAACAATGTTATCTTTCACACCAATTGGCATACCGAACAATAGGCCAAGCTCGTCCTTTTCACCAACTACCTCGTCCAATTCCTTTGCATAAGCACGTGCTTTTTCTTCGTCCAGTGCAAGGAATGCTTGTACTTTCCCGTCTACTTCATTGATTCGTTTATAAGACTCGTCCACTAAATCAGAAACAGACAGTTCCTTTTTATGTAAAAGCTCTTTTAATTCAGAAATTTTGTGATCAAACAGTGACATGTCTCGGGCCTCCTTTAGTCCAAAATTGATGGCACACGAATATAGCCGTCTTTATGATCAGGCGCGTTTTTGACGACTGCCTCAATGGAAAGACCTTTATTCGGAACATCTTCTCTCATGACGTTTTTCATTTTTAATACGTGTGTAGTAGGTTCAATGTTTTCCGTATCTACCTCGTTTAACTGCTCTGCAAATGAAATGATGCTATCAAGCTGTTCTGTAAACATCTCAGCTTCTTCTTCTGTAATCGCAAGCCTTGCTAAATGGGCAACGTGCTTGACTTCTTCTATTGAAATTCTTGACATGCAGGTTCACCTCCAAAAATGATGCGTACTCGTGGTCATGATCATAAGTCATATACACTTTATCATATCAAATTTTACTGTTCTAAAGCAACTTTACGCAGGCTTCAGAAGGTAGCCATTCTCCCCATCACCCTTAAAACCAGAAAGTATGAAAATGATTTGTATCAGAAGTTGATTATTTATCAGAAAATTTTTTCTTTTAAATGTTTTTGATAACGCTTACATATAGATTCTTATCAATCATTTACGCATTTTTTTATGTAAGAAAGAGGTTTAAGAAGGTTGATCAGCAGGGAATACTCTGTTAGGTTAAGTAACCATAGCAGTGAGCAGACAGACGATTTGAATGTTCTTGTATATTTTGAATGAGGTGATGTCAAATTAATACGAAAAAGGTGATATGGAAACATGAGTATTGAGATTGGAATTTCTCTAGCTATTTATTTTATTGGAATGCTGGCCATTGGCTGGTATGCATTTAGAAAAACAAATGACTTAAATGATTATATGTTGGGCGGACGCGGGCTGGGTCCTTACGTGACAGCTCTATCTGCTGGTGCTTCAGATATGAGCGGCTGGATGCTCATGGGGCTTCCAGGCGCGATGTATACAACAGGGCTTTCGTCAGGATGGCTTGCTGTTGGTTTGATTAGTGGGGCTTACTTGAATTATCTATTTTTAGCTCCTCGCTTACGATCGTATACTGAGGTTGCTGATGATGCGATCACCATTCCAGACTTTTTTGACAAACGATTTAAAGATTCTTCTACTTTATTAAAAGCTGTCTCAGCTGTCATTATTATGATTTTCTTTACACTGTACACCTCATCAGGTATGGTATCTGGCGGTCGTTTATTCGAATCTGCGTTTGGTGCCAATTATATATTTGGTTTAATTTTAACCTCTAGTATCGTGATCTTATACACTTTATTCGGCGGCTTTTTGGCAGTGAGCTTAACTGATTTTGTTCAAGGAGCCATTATGTTTTTAGCATTAGTGCTCGTGCCGATCGTTGCCTTTACTCAATTAGGTGGCCCAATTGCCACGTATCAAGATATCCAACAAATTGATCCAAAATTGCTTGATATATTCAGAGGAACGAGCGTCATTGGCATTATTTCCTTCTTAGCATGGGGGCTTGGTTACTTTGGACAGCCGCACATCATTGTTCGATTCATGGCCATTACGACTGTAAAAGATTTAAAACCAGCACGTCGTATCGGGATGAGCTGGATGATTGTGTCTGTTATTGGTTCACTGTCTGTTGGATTAGTCGGTGTCGCTTATGTACATGAGACTAGTACCACTTTAGCAGATCCAGAAACCATCTTTATTGTGTTTTCTAAAGTGTTATTCCACCCGTATATTACTGGATTTTTACTCTCTGCTATTTTAGCTGCGATTATGAGTTCGATCTCTTCACAGCTGCTTGTGACTGCAAGTGCCATGACAGAGGATTTATACCGAACCTTCTTTAGAAGAAAAGCGTCAGACAAAGAACTAGTGATGATTGGGCGTATGTCTGTATTGGTGGTTGCCATTATCGCGCTTTGTCTTTCACTTAATCCAAGTGATACCATTCTTGACCTTGTTGGTTATGCTTGGGCAGGCTTTGGATCTTCATTTGGTCCAGTCATCCTTCTATGCCTATATTGGAAGCGAATGAACCATCACGGTGCACTTGCAGGAATGGTTGTAGGGGCAGTTGTAGTGTTAACATGGATTTCAACCGGCTTGAATAATACAACTGGCTTGTACGAAATGGTTCCAGGATTTATTTTGAGTGGTTTGACTGCCATCATTGTCAGCCTCTTGACCAATAAACCATCTAAAGCTTCTAAGAAACTGTTTACCAAAATGGAAAATCATCTTGAAGAAGAATCAAAATAAAGAATTGAAGAGTCATCTGCCCAATGCGGATGACTCTCTTTTTAAATAAAATAAAAAGCTTTTCTTTCTTCAGAAACTGAATAAAATAAGAGTTGTGCAGCTATATGGGCTGTGAGAAGATCATATACATGTTGTGAAACGTACATGAAGTGAAAGGAGCGATACGCATGTTTTGGACAATTGAATGGGATACAGTCTTAAAATTAGCCGTGGCCACCTTAATCGGTCTGATTATCGGGCTTGAACGAGAGCTGAAGAAAAAGCCCCTCGGCTTAAAAACGTGTATTGTCATTGCTGTCAGCTCCTGCGTCTTAACCATCATCAGCATTGATGCAGCCTACAATTTCCCTCGAGTCTCTAAGCTTCAAATGGACCCACTCAGGTTACCGGCGCAAATTATATCAGGTGTTGGTTTTATTGGAGCAGGTGTAATTCTTCGAAAAAGCAATGATGTCATCTCAGGTCTCACGACTTCTGCGATGATCTGGGGAGCAGCAGGACTTGGGGTTGCAACAGGTGCAGGGTTTTATAAAGAAGCCTTCCTCAGTCTTTTCTTTATTCTCATTAGTGTTGAATTTCTACCATGGCTCTTCCAGCGGATCGGACCGATTCGCCTGCAGGAAAAAGAAATCCGCATCAGAATGTCTCTTTCTGACCGAAACCGCATGACCGATATTTTAAAAGAAATGAAAGCCCTCAATATCCGTATTCATTCTGTTCGAATTGATGATTTAAAGGAAAAGGATTATCCGATCATGGAAGTACGCGTACGTGTGCATAAAGACCGCTATACAACCGATGTGTACTTTGATATTAAAGATCTAGAAGGCGTCGTTGGCGTGAAGTGTGATACGGTGTAGTCATAAAAAACCCCTTGCTGTTTGACACAGCAAGGGGTTTCTTTTATCGGGCCAGCTGTTGAAAGTCAAAAGGAGTAATTGGTGTTTTTTGCTCAATTTCCTTTCGAAAACATGACAGCATGGCTTTTTGGTCAGAAGTCATTGTTTGGAGATCAAATGCTTGATGTAAAAGCCCATAAATAAGCATATGACGCAGCATGAGAAAATCAGGAATTGTTGCCAGCCACGCGTCATCAAGCTCATTTTCCTGTCGATAGCCTTTTAGAAAATGACTCATAAATTCTGCCGTAAATTCAGCTTTATCATCATATGGAATCACTGGATACCAAAGAACATTGTATAGCAAAATACTAATATCATTGATAAACCAGTGATATCCAATATCATCAAAATCGAATGCGATAATCTCTCCTTGATGATAATGGAAGTTTCCATGATGCAAATCAGCATGCACCAGCCCATACACATCCTTCGAAATTCGGAGCTGGTGAAGCTTTTGCATCAGTTCATCTTTTCTTCGCAAAACAACCGTTTGATCAGACGGAATATATTGATCCAGCTTTAATTGCTCCTCTTCATACCACTCTTGACGCTTATAAAGAGGATCTTTTACTTGATATCGTTTTGTTATTTGATGCATTCGTCCTGTATAGGACCCTAACGCTTCAAACAGCTTCCCATTCCAATCTCCTTCATTCACTTTTCTCCCCGGTGCTTTTTCATACACACGAAGTAAAAATGCGCCTCCGGCTTGATCAGGAATGGTTTCAACGTCTTTTCCTCTTGCTGATGAAATCGGCTTTGCTACGGAAATACCATGATGAGACAGGAATCGAATCCAGTCCATTTCTCCTAAAATATATGTGGGTGAACGACGAATGGTATGGGTGATTTTTAATATATAATTCTCCCCATTCATTGCCTTATATTCATACACATAATTTTCTGCATCGGCTAGAAATGTGACTTGGTCAAGCTGAAATTTATACAAGTGAGCCGCTTTCTTTAAGACTTTCTGTTCATCGTATCGTGCTTTTACTTCTTTATGCATGCTGATTCTCCTTTTATCGTCTTTTTACATGTTCTTGACGGTAATCAGCATTATACGAGCATCAACATACCTGCCTTTCTTCTTGGTTTCTACTAATATTTTGACAAAAGTTTGGAAATTCCTCTTATTTAGTCATATATATGAACAGTCGGTTCTTTGTCTTCAGCATTTTTCGTAATAAGGGCTTCTTGTTGATCAGAAGATGTAATGTTGATTTCGATATTGGTACTCTTATAGTAATCCATCACTTCACCTGTTAAATATTGCGTGAAAGCTACGACTTCCGTTTTTCCATAGAACTGCATTGGAATCTCGATTTTCATTTTTTGCAGGTTGCCGTTTTTGTAAAAGCCTTTTCCTACAACACCAGTGTAATTCGGGAAGTAGTCTTCGACCTTTGTCTTGAAGCGGTCAAATCGCTCTGAATCATCTTTGTAGCTGCTTTTCGCATTATCTGAAGGGAAGAATACATTCTCCTCTTCGATCGTATCCCAATTTCCGATATCAGCGGAGCCTGCTTTCACATCCGTTTTGGCGATAAAGTTACCTGGAACGATAGATGATTTTGGTGCTTGCTTATAAAGGGCAATCATGACAGGCACTTTTTGCAGTCCGTCCATTTGACGAATGCGCTTGACCACTTGTTCAGCGATTTTTTCACCCTCTGCCAAAAGTTTCTTTGAATTTTTCGATGAATCGATGGTCACCTCCTGCTGCGGGTCACCGATCTTTTCACGGTAATAATAAACAGAGTTCAGTGCAAGACCAATGACAACTCCGCCAAGCTGTAAGCTGTTTTTGTCTTTTCGAATTAAGTAATTATGCTCTAGCATGGAAGCTAAGTAGATGGGACTATTTTCATTTTTAGACTTAGTTGAACCTGAGTTTGGAAGAGCAGGATTTAAGCCTAGATTCTTAAAGTCTTTATCTTCTTTTTCTGCCTTTTTCAGATCACTGCCTGTTTTTTTGCGTGCCAGCCAGCTGAGAACGGTGTCCTCATCTAAATGCTGTCCTTCTTGGAAAAGATAGTCGTTTGTATTAAATGACTCTGTTGCGAGGCGCATGAGTCCTGTTTCAAATTCATCAATGTCCAAGCGTGTGTTGAGACGCTCCGCTGTTAAACCTCTCGCAGCTCCTTGTTTAAACGGCAGCACCATTTTGTAATAGGAGTCTGAGATATTGTACATCGGGATGATGGCTGTTTCCTTTGTTTCCTTCGTTTCATCCGTTTTTTGTGTGACCTCTTCCTCTTCCTTTCCCCCAAAAGGTGCACACGCTGACAATACCAGTGTGAGCATTGTCAGCAGCAATAACAACTTTTTCAATAGAAAACACTCCTCTTATTTCTTTAGCTCCTCGAGCATTTTAGCTTCGTCCCAAATTTCAATATTGAGTTCTTCTGCCTTTGTCAGCTTACTCCCCGCTGCTTCTCCGGCAATGACTAGATCTGTTTTTTTACTCACACTACCTGCCAGCTTGCCGCCTAACGCTTCGATCGCTGCTTTTGCATCGTTTCGAGCCATTTCTTCTAACTTTCCTGTCAGCACAATGGTTTTTCCTGCAAAGTAGGAATCACTTTCTTCTGCTTTTACCGGCTTTGGTCCTGTATAGGTCATATTGACTCCAAGCTCTTTTAGTTCGTTTAGCAGATCGAGTATTTCTTCTTTCTCAAAGTACGTAACGACGGCATCAGCCATTTTTTCACCAATTTCGTCGACTTCAAGTAATTGTTCTTTCGTTGCTTGCTTTAATTGATCGATGTTTTCGAAATGCATCGCCAAGGTCTTTGCCGCCTTTGAACCAATAAATCGAATGCCGAGTCCAAATAGTAAACGCTCAAGAGAGTTTTCTTTCGACTGCTCAATCGAACGCAGTAAATTGTCGACAGATTTTTCGCCCATTCGTTCAAGCTGAATGAGCTCTTCTTTCGTTAAACGGTAAAGGTCTGACACACGAGAGACTAGCTGTTCCTTGAAGAGCTGTGTAATGACCCTCTCGCCAAGCCCATCAATATTCATTGCATTACGGGAAACGAAGTGAATGAGTCCCTCACGTATTTGGGCAGGACATTCTGGATTGATGCATCGCAAGGCCACTTCGCCTTCGATTCGCACCAGCTCACTATGACACTCTGGACATTCAGTTGGCATGTGAAACGGCTTTTCTTCACCTGTACGCTGATCGACAAGGACACCTGCGACTTCAGGAATAATATCGCCGGCTTTTTTCACAATCACCTGATCAAAATAGCGAATATCCTTTTCTTTGATCAAATCTTCATTATGAAGAGATGCACGCTGTACTGTCGTCCCTGCTACTTTGACAGGCTCAAGAATCGCTGTTGGTGTAATCACGCCTGTACGTCCGACACTTAGTTCAATATCAAGCAGCTTCGTTACGACCTCTTCAGCCGGAAACTTGTACGCAACCGCCCAGCGCGGGCTTTTTGCTGTAAAGCCGAGTTCTTCCTGCTGAGCCAATGAATCGACTTTAATGACAATTCCATCGATTTCATATGAAAAATCGGCACGCTTTACTTTTAATGTTTCAATGAGGTCGATGACTTCTTCGATCGTTTGGCACATCCGTCTTTCTTTGTTTGTTTTAAAGCCAAGTTCGTCGAGAAGATCAAGTCCTGCGCTTTGCGTTTCAACACCAATTTCATCAAGCTCCGCTATACTGTAGACGAATATATCAAGGTTTCGTTTCGCTGCAATTTTCGTATCAAGCTGACGAAGTGAACCTGCAGCCGCATTACGCGGGTTTGCAAACGGCTCTTCTTCGTTTTGTATTCTTTTTTCATTTAATGCTTCAAAAGAAGGTTTTGGCATAAATGCCTCGCCTCTCACTTCAATCGACAGAGGGCGTTTGATTTTAAGCGGGATGGAACGAATCGTTTTGAGGTTTTCAGTAATATCCTCCCCCGTTGTTCCATCTCCGCGTGTCGCTCCTCGGACAAACACGCCATTTTCATAACGGAGAGAAACAGCGAGTCCATCAATTTTCAGCTCGACATTGTAAGCGACATCGTCACCGACTGCTTGACGAACCCGGCGGTCAAAATCAAGAAGGTCCTGTTCATTAAACGCATTCCCAAGGCTGAGCATCGGTGTGCCGTGACGCACTTTTTGGAA
Source organism: Bacillus sp. I-2 (assembly GCF_001974945.1). Taxonomy (NCBI): domain Bacteria; kingdom Bacillati; phylum Bacillota; class Bacilli; order Caryophanales; family Bacillaceae; genus Bacillus; species Bacillus sp. I-2. The sequence goes on from NZ_LZRW01000047.1 coordinate 51,556, forward strand.
GGCGTCTAAAACAGCGCCGCCTACTCTTTGTGAAGGAGAATCCGCTGATTTTAAATCAGGGTGTTCTTCCTCCAGAGAGATCAGCTCACGCATCCGCGCATCATATTCAGCGTCAGGAACACTTGGACGATCAAGTGTATGATATTCGTAGTTGTATTGATTCAAAATCTGGTGCAGTTCCTCGATCCGGCGTTTCGCTGCTTCTTTATCCATCTGCTTCTTCCTTTCAATTCATCCGTTTTGTCCTATCAGTTTATTGCTTCTCGATTGGTGCAAATGCTGCGAGAAGACGCTTAATGCCTGTAGGGCTTGGGAACGCAATGTCAAGCTCTGTGCTGTCTCCGCTGCCTTTCACACTGACAACCGTACCAACGCCCCATTTTTTATGGGCCGCTTTATCGCCCACAGCCCAGCCAATACTGCCGCCGCCTGTGTTTTGAATGGTTTGTGTTTGCGGACGTGAGACAGGTCCCCGTCTTTGCGGTCTTTCTCTTGTTTGGCCAAACGGTGTTTTTGTTTCTTTTTTCTCATTTAGGTTGTCCAATAAATCCGCTGGTATTTCTCGAATGAATCTTGATTCAAGGTTCATGTTCGTCCGACCGAAAAGTGTTCTCATTTTTGCACTTGATAAATAAAGCTCTTCTTCAGCCCGTGTGATGCCAACATAAGCGAGGCGGCGCTCTTCTTCCATCTCTGCATCTTCCATTAATGAACGGCTGTGCGGGAAGACACCCTCCTCCATTCCCATTAAGAAAACAACAGGGAATTCTAGACCTTTTGCGGCGTGAAGTGTCATTAAGATGACGGCATCCTGATCTTCTTCTTCATTCTCATCCAGCTTATCAATGTCTGCGACGAGGGCGAGATCTGTCAGGAAGGTCACAAGTGACTTGTCCTCATTCTGTTCTTCAAAATTCTTAGTGACGGATAAAAACTCGTCAATATTTTCTAAGCGGCTTTGTGCTTCAATCGTTTTTTCGAGCTTCAGCGCTTCACGATAGCCTGTTTTCTCTAGAATTTCTTCTGTTAATTCTGTGACAGATAAATAATCCTGCATGTTCGTCATTTGATCAATGAGCTGTTTGAACTCATCAAGCGCATTGGCTGCCCGTGCACTCAGTCCAATGAAATCCACCTGACCAAGTGCTTCAAACATAGACAGGTCATTCATCTCCGCATATGCTGCAATTTTATCAACAGATGTCGCACCGATTCCGCGCTTTGGTACGTTGACAATTCGTGCAAAACTAATATCGTCATCTGGGTTTGCCACTAGGCGTAAGTATGCCAAAATGTCCTTGATCTCTTTTCTGTCATAGAACTTCGTGCCGCCGACAATGTTGTATTGAATGTTGGCTTTCATTAACGTTTCCTCTATGACACGAGACTGGGCATTTGTCCGGTAAAGGATCGCAAAATCGGATAATTTGCGCTTTCCGCTCTGATGAAGCTGACGAATCTTTCCTGCGACAAATTGTCCTTCACCGAATTCATTATCTGCACGGTAATAGGCGATCTTCGCTCCTTCATCATTTTCTGTCCAAAGATTTTTCGGCTTCCGGTTTGCATTGTTTTGAATGACCGTATTTGCGGCATGCAAAATGCGTTTCGTCGATCTGTAATTTTGCTCAAGCAGAATCACTTCACTGGATGGATAATCTTTTTCAAAGGAGAGGATGTTTGTAATATCCGCTCCGCGCCAGCGATAAATAGACTGATCCGAGTCACCTACAACACATATATTTTGAAAGCGCTGCGCGAGCAGTTTCACAAGCATGTACTGCGCTCTGTTCGTATCCTGATACTCATCCACATGAATGTATTGGAATTTCCGCTGATAGTGCTCTAATACTTCAGGAATGCGCTCAAACAGACGAATTGTCATCATAATTAAATCATCAAAGTCGAGTGATTGGTTTTTGAGTAAACGCTTTTGATAATCTGTATAGACATCGCTGACCACTTGATCATAGAAATCACCGGCTGTTTTGGCGTATTCCTCTGCGTCAATGAGTTCGTTTTTTGCACTGCTGATTGATCCTAAAATGCTGCGTGGGTCAAACTTTTTAGGATCGATATTCCGTTCTTTTAAAATGTTTTTAATAACTGAAAGCTGGTCAGATGTGTCTAAAATAGAGAAGTTGCGATTCACACCAATGCGGTCAATATCACGTCTTAAAATGCGGACACACATGCTGTGGAACGTAGAGATCCAGATGTCATCTGCGCCAGGTCCTAAAATAGCTTGGACACGTTCACGCATTTCACGTGCTGCTTTATTTGTAAATGTAATCGCTAAAATGTTCCACGGAGCCACATGCTTTTCTGCCATTAAGTAGGCAATTCGATGTGTGAGCACCCGTGTCTTCCCGCTTCCTGCTCCTGCCATCAACAATAAAGGACCGTCAGTTGCTTTGACTGCTTCTTTCTGTGCGTCATTCAGCCCTTCTAATAGATGATTCGATATTTCATTCATTCCATTCACCGCCAATTCGAACTTATGTTCTATTTTAACCCGTTTCGTCTTATTTGACTATGATGACTTTTTGACTGCATCCACTGTCTTTAATGCTTCTTTGAAATTGTCATAAATGACGTTTCCTACAACCACGACGTCTGCATGCTGGGAGAAGTCTTTTGCCTGCTTAGCGTTCTCGATGCCGCCGCCATAAAAAAGAACTGTTTCATCAAGCACTGCTTTTGTTTCTTTGACAAGCTCTATGTCTCCAAGCGTTCCGCTGTATTCCAGATAAAAAATGGGCAGCTTCATCAAATGCTCTGCCACTCTTGCATATGCCCTGACGTCATCGATATCCAGCGCTGTATTTGCCTCTGTGAGCTTGGCCGCTTTACAATCTTCATTTAAGATGACATAACCTTCAGGCACAATCTCTTCCATTGACATCAAATCACCGAATTCCTTCATTGCGTCCTTATGCAGCCCAACAATCCAGTCAGGGTGAGAGCTGTTTAAAACGGTCGGGATGAAATACAGATCAAAGCCAGGCACAATCATCTCATGTGTGGAGATTTCGAGCACACATGGCACTAGAAACCGGCGGACCTTTGACATCAATTGAAGCACATTGTCCTCTGTCACATGATCACTTCCGCCAATCAATATGGCATCCGTCCCAGATTCGCAAATCGCTTCTAGCTGTTCATCGGAAATTTCTTTATTTGGATCGAGTTTAAAGACATGCTTCCACTCGGTAACATCATACATGAAAAACGTTCCTCCATTCGTTTCATTCCATTTAAATATTATAACAAAATCAGTGTCTGCAAAAAATGGGTAACCTCCTTTAGCTAAAAGTTTCATTCTTTTGAAAATGGGTGGCGTAATTTAAAGATTTAGAAACAAAAAAGCAGATGCTAAGCATCTGCTTTTTTAATAAATGAACACAGTTTTTTTATTTTTCAAGTGGAGCAACTTGTGCTGTTGGTGCACCACATAGCAAGAAAAAGCCAAATAATACAGGAGGTGATACCGCAATTCCAGTTAAAGTTAGGAACCCTAGAACACTTAACCATTCACCTTTTTCAATAGCCTTTTGAACCTGATTTAAAGCCCCCTTGGTTATACCAAGAGCATCTTCAAGACAACGTTGAACAGTGTTTTTTTGTGTAGTAGCAATACCTTTTTGTTGATTCATATAGTTCGCAAAAGCGATCATGCCTTCTTTTTGATAAACTGGGTATGAAGCTTTTTCTAATTCCTTTTCGTTAACAACATAACCTGCTTCGTCATCAAATACTAGAATTTTAGTAAAGATATACTCTATTTCAGCTACAGATTTTTCAATTTGTTCTTTTGTTAACCCTTTCAATCCAGCCTCAGGATTTACTGAATTTTCAGCTGATGCTACTGGCACTATTGTTGCAATAGAAAGTAATAAAGCCAATGTGAATACAAATAATTTTTTCATCAATGTATAAACTCCCCTTTTCCTTAAAATAACCTAACAAATAACCATAAATTTGATTTTATGGTTATTTTTGATAATAACATATAGTGTTAGTTTAGTTTTCGTTTTAAGGTAGAAATAATTTGTTTTTACATAAATAGTGCTAATTCGACTTTTTTCGCAGAATTATGAGACTGTTAAAACCACAAATGAGATTCCCCAAGTTAATACTCCAAATAAAATAAAATATTTTAGAAAAAGTTCAAAATTAGTGAGCTTCCTCTCATTTCTAGTTTTCTTAAGTCTCCAATAAAAAGCATATGCGCACAACACAAGTACTATATGGCTCAGTTCAGACATTTTTTCAAAAAAATACAAATCCGCCATTTATAATTCATCTCCAATATAGTTAATTTATCCCTTTAAAGTATATACAAATATACATTCGTTGCACATCCTGCTATGTTCTTAATTTTAGTTTATTATAATAATTGATATTCTTTAATTTATCTTCGATACCCATTCATAATTTCAAATCTCGTTAATTAGCTACAGTTAAAATTAAAATGAAGCAGGTGACCCCATTGAAAAGAACGATTACATATGAACAAAATATAGACATCGGTTACATCTATATCACCCCGCAAGCGGAGCATATGAAAATCAAAGAAACCATTGAATTAGATGTCAATGAATGTGTCAATGTAGATATCGACAAAGAGGGCCGAGTGGCTGGCTTGGAGTTATTTGCAGAAGAATCCAAGGTCCTGCAGAACGTACCGGTTTATGAGGATGAGCTTTCTTTACGTTTGACGGATCAGGAAATTCTCTCAACCTATCAACTGTCAGGCGTTGAATTTCAATTCTCGACACCTGATCACAATGGGCTGATCGGTTTTACTATTGTCGATCCAATTCGCTATAACGTCAAATGAAAAACAAGAAAAACCCGTTTTGATCTTTCAAAACGGGTTTTTTCAAATTATTGTCTCGCTTCATTAAAATAATGGACGGATGTCATGGCTCCTTCGTCGACCATTTTGTTGTCTTGGATATCTAATGGATCTGGGTGGCCGGCTTTTTCAGGAACCTTTTCATCTGACCGGAACATGCTTGCCCATTTTTTCAGATGCTGTTTATTTTTTACCGCTAATAACACAGCTCCTCCAACCCCTAATCCTGCAAGTACATACGCATTTGGACGCTTATTCATGTATGTTCCCTCCCCTTATGATCTTATTTGTAAGTTACCCCGCCTTTTCATTTCTAAACGTCACAATATGCTGATGTGGTTTCTCTTTCATTAAAAAGTGGAATATCAACAGCAATGAAAGAGAAAAGAGGGGATCTTCATGACAACAACTTTAATTGTCATCGGCACATTGCTAGTCATTTGTTTGATCATCCCAATCATTCTATTGATCTGGATTTGGATGAGGGATGAAAAACAAGAAGAACATTCAGTTCTGCGAAATTATCCGGTCATTGGAAAGCTGCGGTTTATTTTTGAAAAAATAGGACCTGAGCTTCGCCAATATCTGTTTCTGAATGACCGAGAGGAGCTGCCCTTCTCAAGAAGAGAATACGAGCAGGCGGTCATGTCAGGGAAGTACAAAAGCCGGACAATGGGCTTTGGCTCAAAACGTGATTTTGACAAGCCAGGCTATTACATTCGAAACGTCCTGTTTCCAAAGCAGCGAAATGAACTTCGAATCGATCAATCTGAAAAAATCAAAACAAAAGTATATCAGATTGATCAAGACAATTTACTGCGAAGAAGTGAACATTTCAAAGAAGTCGAAGCAAATCCTTACTTTCTCCATCAAGAGGATGTACAAGTCATTGGCGAACACACATGTCAAAAGCCTTTCCGTGTGAAAGGACTGATCGGTCAATCTGCCATGAGCTACGGCTCCTTAGGCGACAGGGCGATTACAGCTCTATCCTCAGGATTAAAAATGGCCGGCGGGACGTGGATGAACACAGGTGAAGGCGGGCTTTCTCCTTATCACCTCAAAGGCGGTGCAGATATCATTTGCCAGATTGGGCCCGGTTTATTTGGCGTCAGAACAGAGGATGGCGCATTTTCCTTTGAAGAATTCAAGAAAAAAAGCGAACACGAGGAAGTCAAAGCCTTTGAACTCAAGCTGGCACAAGGAGCAAAAACACGCGGCGGTCATATTGACGGCGAAAAGGTGACGGAAGAAATTGCGAATATCCGTAAATTACCGCCTCACCAATCCATTGACAGCCCAAACCGCTTTGAGATGTTCCACTCCATTCCTGACATGTTTGATTTCATTGATCAGCTGCGGAGTATAGGCGGAAAGCCAGTTGGAATCAAACTTGTTGTCGGACATAAAGAAAATATTGAAGAGCTTGCCAGCTATATGAAAAAAAGCGGGAAACACCCTGATTTCATTACAGTGGATGGCGGAGAAGGCGGTACAGGCGCGTCCTTTCATGAATTGGCGGATTCCGCAGGGCTGCCGATTTTCACGGCACTCCCAATGGTTCATCAAATATTGAAAGAATACGGTGTCAGAGATCAAGTGAAGCTCTTTGCTTCTGGCAAACTTCTCTCGCCTGATAAAATTGCGATTGCCCTTTCAATGGGAGCTGACTTTGTGAATATTGCCAGAGGACTCATGTTTTCAGTCGGATGCATTCGCGCCCAAGTCTGCCACACGAATAAATGCCCAGTCGGGGTCGCCACGACTGACCCAAAGCTGCAAAAGGGTTTATCGATTGAAGAAAAAAAATACCGAGTGTGCAATTATATCCTGTCTCTTAGAGAAGGTTTGTTTAATTTATCCGCAGCTGCGGGAATAGAATCTCCTATTCATTTTAATGAAAAACATATTATCTTTAGACAAGAGAATGGTGAAACAAGCGAAGTGCCGATGTTCTCAGGCACACAGCCATCTGTCTAGCTCGAAAAGGTGCGGAAACGCGCCTTTTTTGACCTTTTCACTCAATCGCGTATAAAGTTTGCAAACAGTAGAGTTTAAGGAAATCATCTCTAGTGAAGATGGCATCTCCTATGAAGGAGAAAGATGGTTTATAGGCGAGCTAAAGTAAAAAAACAGGGACACTTTATCAGCCCCTGCCCGCCTTTTCATAAAAAAACTGCAAACAAGTCCATTTTTCGTGAAAAGGATTGTTTACAGTGAAAGCTGCTTTATTTTGTTTCGTTATTTTCCTGCTGTTCTGCTACGCGGTCAAGTGCCATCGTATAGGCATCGTTTCCGTAGTTCAAGCAGCGTTTGACACGTGAGATGGTTGCAGTGCTTGCACCTGTTTCCGTCTCAATTTTATGATACGTGTTTCCCTCGCGAAGCATACGCGCTACTTCAAGACGCTGTGATAAAGATTGGATTTCATTGATGGTACATAAATCATCAAAGAATCGATAACATTCTTCCAGGTCTTTAAGGGATAAGATGGAGTTGAATAACTGATCTAAGCTTTTGCCCCTTAATTTATCAATTTGCATCTTAATACATCTTCTCCTTTACTATTGCCACACCGCTTCGCACGATCTTCTTCTAAGAAAGCGGTATCTTTCCTGACTAATTTTTTAAAACCTCAGCAATGAGCTTTGAACAGATCATGACAGGTTTGGTTCCACGCTGAAAATGCCGTCAGGTTCTTTCGTAAGCCGAAGCTTCTTTATCGTAAACAAATTCGACAAGTTCTGTCATTTTCCTTGTATGACAATCTGACAAACTTGTTTGCTTCCGGTATAAAGATGACTTCTGCTTGGTTAGGTCTTCTGCCCTCATATACAGGCTTGCAGAAAGCTCGGCGAGACCACAAATATGCGCCCCGCCTTGCTCAGGTTATTCAAAATATGTTGGCCGGTCAGCGTAACCGGCAAAATCATTTTACAATTAAAGTACTTCATTCGTCATGTCAAAGCCCTCTGCTTTGTCAATAGCTCCACATAAGATCATTTTCACTTACATGGCAGTGAAGAGAACCATGGCTCACTTCTGCCCTATAACAGCAGTCAGAAAATGCGGCAAAGATGATACAGCTCCACTCTGTTATATTTTAACGCATTATAGACGGAAAGAGTACAGTTTTTTTCATGACATCAAATATTCCTCTTGGTGTCACTCGAATATACGGCAAATGTGTACTTTGGAAAAAGACAAGTGTATCAATTGGGCAGTCAAATGGATAGCCGCGCTCAATGAGCAGCTCACGCAATGTTTGTTCCTGCTGAAGAACAGTCTCAAACGGTTCAGCCGATGCACAGCCTGATAATTGCAGCGGGATTTCGTGCAAAATTTTCCCGTTCTCTGTGAGTACGATCCCCCCGCCAATTTCTTTCATCCGCTTATGTGCCAGCATCATATCTTCTTTATTTTTCCCGATCACTAAAATGTCACCCGTGAGCGAAAATGAGCTGACAAAGCCCTGCACTTTATTTGCGAACCCTTTTAGCATCGTATTCACACGCCACTCGCCTTTTCGGTCAATCAGGCTAAAGAAGCTTTGATCATGGTCACATGACAGCTGGTTGATTGAGTTATCAATTTCCACTGTATAAGGCTCCATGATGACAGCATTTCTCATCTTCACACCTAGCGGCATAGAGAATTGCAAATCACTCATCGTGAGGTCGTAGCTTAAATCTAATGGAGCAAGCCCGCCATTTTCCCATTTTGTTTCTTGGAATTGATGCTGGTTCTCGCCATCTAATTTGAGAATAACCCCTTTAGATATCACCGTTTCGGGATTTGGGTTCATTGGATCATCTAAAATATTTAAAGAAGCCAGCCGGCCTGGGCCAACAACGCCTAATAAATCATCAATTTGATAGTATTTTGCAATGTTAAATGTCGCCATATTATACGCATCAATGATCGGCACGCCTTCTTCAAGGGCAATCGAAATCAAACGGTTAATCATGCCTTCCTCATAAAAGTGAGGGGCAGCACCATCTGTTGTATAGAAAAAGTGATCATAGTGTCTAAAGTCACGCTCATGCAGTTCTCTTAAAATGTTCACTAAATCTGGGCGGATGGAAGAATGCCGCAATGAAACATGATAGCCAAGGGACAAGCGTTTTAACACATCGTCCGCATTCATCGCTTCATGATCACTGTCCGCGCCAAACAGCTTCATTTTTGTTAGCGTTTTCTCAGAAGCTCCAGGGAAATGCCCTTCAATTCGTTTTCTCTGCTTCTTTGTTTCTTGCATGCAATATAAAATGAGATCATCACCGTCCATCAATCTTGGCCAGCTTGTTAATTCGCCGCCTTGGAGGACGTCAGGATGATCAATCCATTCCTTCCGGTAGTTGACTGGCAGCATCTCATCTTCATATCTGACTTCCGTTTGAAGATCGTATCTGGACCACCAGAAATACTGAAATGGCTGCTTTTTTAATTCACATAGAGTGGAAAGCGCTTTCTTTTCATTGCTTTGCAAAAGAAGAAATAAGTTATCGCTGACCATTGTTGTTGTGCCAAATTGAGACACATATTCTGCAAGTGATTGGGGATTATAAATATGGAACGGATGCGCGTGAGGCTCTATATACCCAGGCACAATGTATTTCCCTTCACAATCAATCACACGTTTAGCTGATTTATTTTGAGGAAGCTCTGCTCCGACATAAACAATTCGATCATCATGTATCCAAATATTTGCCTTCACCCATTGCTTCAAAAACGGGTTAAGCACGAGTCCATTCGTTAAAAGGAGTGTTGGAACTATTTTTGAGTCGACTACATCGATTTGTGTGCGGATGTCATTGTTTCTCCAATTAAAAGTACGTTCGGACATTCACATACTCTCCTTCATTTGTATTAGCCCTATCGTAACATAACGAACTACGTTACGCATTAATGAAACGTTACAATTTCTTGAAATCACACTTAAAATAATTTAAAAAAGGAGATTCACCTTCAATGAAACCTAATCTCGGCTTAATGGAAGCGCTCATTAGAATTGCCTGCGGAATGACAATATGTACTGTGGCTGGATCCTTATATGCTAGAAAACCATGGAGTAAAATGCTGCTTTTTAGCATCATGTTTGGCGGTATGAAACTGGGATCTGGCATTCTTCGTTTTTGTCCAGTGACATATATGTGTGAGCAGCAGGACACACATAAAGAGAAGGCTGAGTAAGGTAGCCTTCTTTTTTTGTGATCATTTTCATCTCATTCCGCTGCTTCACACCATTCGACCATTGTTCCTGCAATAATTTCTGCTGCTTCAATCACATGCTCAATGTCGATGGATTCATTCGGAAAATGGGCAAGCTCCGTTGTTCCCGGTCCAAACACGATGATCGGAATACCCGCTGCCTGTGACAGTAATCCGCCGTCCGTTCCCCAAGGGGCGGCTTCGATTTTCGGCGGCTGCTTCATGACCGCTTCATATTGTTCCTTCAATAAACCTAAAAGCGGATGATCTGTATCGATTGAACCCGGAAGCCATCTTGCACCAAACCATTCGACCTCAACAGGATGCTCTTGGAACCATTCATCTTTTTCTCCGAGTCCTGCCATCCAATTTTCTAATTCCTTCTCTGCCTGTTCTACCGTTTCACCTGGCATCACCCCGAGCCTGCCTTCCATTGTGACAAGGTCTGCTACAGAGGATGGCCAATCGCCGCCTTGAATTTTCCCGATATTGATTGGGATCGGGATTGGGATATGCTGAAACAATGGCTCAGTGATTCGCTGATTTCTTTTTTCTTCAAGTGCCGCTATATGTGAAAGGACAATCGTGCTCTTTTCAATAGCAGAAACGCCGTGATATCTTGTTCCGCCATGAGCAGCCCTTCCTTTAATATGCAGTCTGAACCATTTAGATCCTTGCTGAATCGGAAAGATTTTCATATGACTTGGCTCTGGAATGATGGCTGCATCTGCTGTATATCCTCTCAGTATGGCTGCAAGGGTGCCTGCACCACCGCTCTCTTCTTCGACAACACTATGAAACACGACATCTCCCTTCAGCGGAATCTGAAGCGCATGCAGTGCCTCAAGTGCAAAGAGTAAAGAAACGTTTCCACCTTTCATATCTGTTGCCCCGCGTCCATAAAGTCTCCCGTTTATGATATGCCCGCTGTAGGGCGGATATGTCCATTGTTTGTGATCTCCTGCCGGGACAACATCCACATGCCCATTTAATAAAATAGATTTGCCGCCCCCTTTTCCTTTCAATCGTCCGGCGACATTAGGACTTCCTTTAAAGGAACGTCTCGGGGAATAAAAATACGGGTGGTTCAGCAAGTCATCTCCGCCAATGTCCCACATGTCAACATCAAAACCAATGGCAGAAAGTTTATTTGCTACGATTTGCTGTACTTCTTGCTCATTTCCTTGTGTGCTGTCACATTGCACCATTTGCTGAAGAAGCGTCACGGCTTCCTCCTGATGCTCTTTCATCCAGCTTCTGATACGTGTAATTGGCTGCAAGTCGGTCATCCTTTCTACACAACAGATTTGACATCAGGCGCTAAAATGAGCGGCGCCTCTGTCGCCCTCATGACATCTTCTGGCTGATACGGCGGCATGACTTCACGCAAAATGAGCAGCTGTGACTTGACCTCAATGACTGCCATATCCGTAATAATCAGGTCCACACAAGACTTAGCTGTTAAGGGCAGCGTGCAGGCTGCTTTTATCTTAGATTGCCCATGTTTATCAAGGTGGCTCATCACAACCACCACCTTTTTCGCTTTTTGAGCGAGCTCAATCGCCCCACCCATACCCGGCACTCGTTTCCCTGGCACAATCCAATTGGCAAGATCCCCATGACTGCTGACTTCAAGTGCACCTAAAATGGTCATATCCAGCATTCCTTTGCGAATGATGCCAAAAGCGGTTGTACTGTCCATATATGAGCCGCCTTTTGTTAACGTAATGGGGAAACCGCCGGCATTGCACAAATTCGGATCTTCTTCCCCTCGTGCTGGTGAAGCGCCTGCCCCCATAATGCCGTTTTCTGCATGCAGCCACACCTCGTAATGTGCTGGGATGTAGTCAGCTGCAAGGGTCGGGATGCCGATCCCAAGATTCACAATCATGCCATCTTTAATTTCCTGTGCCGCGCGTTTGGCTATGCGGTGTCTTAAATCGATGTCTCCCATGCCCATGTCCAGTTCACTCCTTTTGATTGCACGATCTGGTTCACAAATACGCCTGGTGTGACGATTTCCTCTGGATGAAGCCCGCCCACAGGCACAATCTCTTCTACTTCCGCAATGGTCCAGTCTCCTGCCATCGCCACAATCGGGTTTGTATTCCGCGCACTTTTATCAAAAATCAGGTTGCCTGCTTCATCTGCTTTGAGGGCATTCACAATCGCGATATCCGCAGTCAGTGCAGGCTCAAGGATATACTTCTTTCCATCCAGCTGAACCAATTGTTTCTCATCAAGATTGAGGCTATCCATGCCGACATCCGTCACAATGCCCGCTAAACCCATCCCGCCTGCCCTGATCTTTTCTGCTAGGATGCCCTGCGGGTAAAAAAGAACGTCTAGTGTACCTGCCTGCATTTTCTGCCCGGCAATTGGATTTGAGCCAATATGAGAGGCAATGATTTTCTTCACTCTTCCTTCTGTGATCAGCCTGCCAACACCGATTTGCGGGAAGCCTGCATCGTTTCCGATCAATGTCAGGTCTTTGATATTGGCTTCTAGGATGGCATCGATCAATGATGGCGGGGACCCCACACCGCCAAAGCCGCCAAACATGATGGTCATTCCGTCTCTAAAATGCGTGATGACTTGATCAAAGTTCGCTGTTTTGTTCATCATCTTTCCTCCCTACATGGCAGATGGGAAAAACCCTCGATTGATGACTTCTTGCTCGACCTGCGTCATTGTCTGCCCGAATAAATGAATCAGTTCATCCATCTCCTGCTGCGTAATGGAAAGCGGCGGTGCGATCATGACCGCTGCACCCCCCACACCATCCTCTCCAGCGCTTGCTGGGTAAACAAGCAAACCATTTTGCTTGGCCGTCTCCACAACTAAATGCGTCATTTGAGCATGGGCAGGAAATGGTGTTTTCGATAATCGGTCTGCGACAAACTCAATGCCAATGAGCAGTCCCTTTCCTCTCACATCTCCTATGATGGAATGTTTTGTTTGCAAATCCTTTAAAGCATTCATTAAATATCGGCCAGACAGATCAGCCCGTTCTGAAAGCTGGTGTTTTTTCATATATCGAATGACAGCCAGTGAGACGGCTGCTGAAAGCGGATTGCCGCTATAAGTGTGGCCTGCCATCACAGAGCCCGAACCGCTGAGAATTGGTGCCATCACATGATCCGCTGAGACAGCTGCCGCAATTGGTGCATAGCCGGCGCTCATGCCTTTTCCGAGTACCATAATATCTGGTACGACGCCCCAATGTTCCATGGCAAACATTTTCCCAGTTCGTCCAAAGCCTGTCATGACTTCATCTGCAATCATTAAAATATCGTTTTCCTCACAAACTCGCTTCATCGCCGCAAAATATCCGTCTGGCGGAACAAGCGCCGCGCCCGCTGCTCCAACAATCGGCTCTGCAATAAAAGCCGCAATCCTCTCTTTTCCTATACGCTGAATGACAGTTTTAAATTCCTGTACATACCATTCGACCTGCTTGCTTTCTTCCTTTGGCAGCCACGAACGATAGCTGTATGGCGGAGACAGCACCGGGTGTTTTTCGAGCAGTGGTTCAAAGCGCTCTCTCCTTGCAATATGTCCTGACATCGACAGCGCACCGAGTGTGATGCCGTGATAACTCATCCATCTTGAGATGATGTGATTCTTCTCACCCTTCCCCTGCTCCTGCCAATGCTGAATGGCAATTTTCATGGCGGTCTCTGTTGCCTCTGATCCGCTTCCGACAAAAAAAGACCAGTTCAGGTTCCCTGGGCAGAGCGTACTCAATTCATAGGCTAGTTCTTCTGCTGGTTCATTTGTGAATTGTGATCTGTACGTAAAGCTCACCTTTTCCGCTTGCTCTGTCATGGCATCAATGATGTCTCGTATGCCATGTCCAATACTCGCCGTGACAGCACCAGATGAGCCGTCTAAATATTTTTTCCCGTCCTGATCATATAAATAAATCCCCTCTCCTTTCACAGCCACAGGATAATGCTGATTCAACATCGGTTTGATTAAGTAATCCCGGGTCTCCACTTTGTCATTCCTCCCTCTCTCGTCAGCAGCTGCATCTTTCTTTTTTCATGAATCGCAAGAAAATTTTGTATACTTGTTATAAGATTAGCTTAATCAAGAGGGCAGTCATCCTCCATTCGCCACATGCCCGAATTTCACACGCATTTTTTATACATCGTGTATAAGAGTGTTCAAAAGGAGGTCATGAGTCTATGGCGATTCTCGTCAAAGATGCACTCTCGCTCAATATCATGAAGGAAACAAAGCTGCTTGCTGGGGAAAATGGACTAGACCGCCTCATTCAGTGGGTGACCATCGTGGAAATTATCGAAGATACTTCAAGGCTTTCAGAAGGGGAACTGCTCGTCACAACCGGCTTTGGGCTTGCAGACAATCAGGAAAGGCGCACCCGGCTTGAGGAGCTGATTCAATCTCAACGTCTATCGGCCATTGCGATTTATAAAGGCGTATACTTAACGGAAATTCCGGCATCACTGATCGAAGCTGCCAAAAACAGCGGCATTCCACTCATCGAGATTCCTTCACATGTCAACTTTTCAGACATTACAAAAGCCGTCCTAGAGCAAATCGTCAGCAGCCAGCTCCATCAGCTTAAATATTCTTCAGCCATTCACCAAAGACTGACCCATTTAAATGTCAGCAATAAAAATGTCACGCAAATTACAGATGAGCTGGCACATCTCATTTCGGCAAACATCGTCGTGCTTGATGTTTTTTTACATCAAACAGCAGCTCATCTCATAAAAGATGAAGTGACGTACTCTCCTGCTTTTGGCTTTCTGACAGATCATGAACCAATCGAAACGACGCCTCTTCTCAAGCAGGCTGAGGAGAAAGGACGGCTCGTTTATGACACGTGCGGTGCGTTTGTCCTCGCTGCATGTCCGGTGATTGCGATGGGTGATATTTTCGGGTTTATTGTATCTTTAAAGAAAAAGGATGAGTGGCATCATCTCGACGCGATTGCCATCGAGCACGCCGGGGCGGTGTATGCAATTGAATGGCTGAAGCAAAAAGCCATTCAAGATACAGAAAACCAAATGCAAGGTCATTTGTTAGATGATATTTTGCAGCAGCAATACACAGAAGAAAGCTATGTGGTCGAACAGGCAACAAAGCTGCAATACGATATGAGCGATGAGCAGGTGGTCATCTACTTTCAATTTCAGCATCAGCACACACAGCTCGATCACCAAATGATGCAGCGCCTATCTCAATTACTCACGTCGATATTTGAACGCAGACATATTCCTTTTTTACTTAAGACAAGGCTCGATTCCATTTTTGTTCTTACGCCAGCAGAAAAAAAAGCGTTTCAAGAAGCGGAGTGGTATCGTGCAGCAGAAGAGTGCCGGAGCACTTGGTCTTATTTTTTTCCCGTCCATCCGATTGTGATTGGCATTGGGAGAGCCTATGAGCAAATCGGTCTCTTTTCAAAAAGCGCGAAGGAAGCGCAGTATGCAGCAAGGCTTCTTCCGCTTTTAAAGACAGACGAATGCATCATTCATTATCAAAAGCTCGGCTTATACGGGATGCTGCTTGAAATGAATGAAGCGGGTATGAATTTGCATGACTTTTACGTGGAGCTGTTAAGTCCCTTGCTTTATACGAAAAAACAGGGGGCTGACCTGATCCATACACTCGAAGTGTATTTGGCACACAATGAAAATATTCAAAAATCTGCGGGAGAATTGTTTATTCACAGGCATACATTAAGCTACCGGCTGAAACAAATTGAAACGAGAACAGGCTGCAGCCTCAAATCAACAGATGATCGGATGAAGCTGCAGCTCAGTATCATGGCGTACCGCCTATCTGGTCTGCTTGATCAGATGAGAACCATTTCATGATTCATTCGGCGTTTTCACCCATAGATTCATATCTTCAATTTTGTCAAAAATATAGCAGTTGTTTTGGAAACGCCCGGTATACGTATAGCCGAGCTGATAAAACACTTGGTTCATTCCATAGGACAGTGCACGTGCGAGAGAATAAAAGACATAGATGTGCATGAATTGAAGTTCTTTTTCGAGTGCTAGAATCAAATGATGCATGAATCCTAGTTTTCTGTATGATGGGAGGGTCGCACAATCTGTTAATTCCGCATGACCATACGGCGCATTGATTTCAGCGGATGCTGCACTCACAATGTGACCGTCATGTTCAACGGCATAAAAGATGGTCCCTTCCTCCATCACCTTTTGGATGTAATCTGGCTCATTCATTGGCGTAGGATACGTTTCAAAAACGGTATCATAGAGCTTTGCCAGCTTGTGAATATCCTGCGTATCCGCTTTCCTCATCACATACTCATCCTGCCACGTGCCTTGGTCTTTTTTGAGAGGCTTTTCCTGAATAGACGCAACAATTTCATCTTCCTTCAGCCAATACGGGCTGTTCATTCGATCCTCCGTCAGAAAGAGCGACATGCCGTACGCATCACTTCCAAGAAAATAATGAGAAAACACGCCTTCAAGCCGAAAGCCTTTTTCTAAAAAAAGAGGCATATGCTCACGCCTGACTTTCACAATGACCTTAGAAGCCTTGCAGTCCGCCGCTTCCTTTAGAACCGACTGAATCACATCCCGCACCCTGCCGCTATAGTCATCCAAACGGATGCGCTCATTAAATGAATCAATACAGATCGAGGCAGAAAAACGCTCGTTCGCAAGTTCCTTCAATTGCACCATATACTCATCCTCTCTTATAAATCAGCTAATAAAAAAATCCAAATGGAAAATGAAACAATGACGATACCAGAAAAAATCGACATGATCATATACCGAAAGGCTGAGCCTTTTTTGGCTTTGTTTTGCTTTCTCGCTTCATACATGATGAGATTTGAGAACAGTACAAATAAAATAAGTAACACGATTGCAAATAGAATGATTCCTTGAATGACCATGCTCCCTCCTCATAAACTCGTCATCCCATACTACTTCTTCATATTCGAGCATCATCCCTTCTCATGAACAAAAAACACCTTTCCATCTCGTCAGATAGAAAGGTGTTTTGATTAAACGTTTTTCCCCGCAGCCTTCAGTGCACGGGCACCAATGTCACGGCGATAAAATAGACCTGGCTGTATGATTTCTTCAACCGCTTCATACACTCTTGATCTTGCCGCTTCAAATGTGTCGTCAAATGCGGTTACATTCGCTACACGGCCGCCATTTGTGACGAATTGATCGTTTTCTTTTTTTGTTCCTGCGTGGAAGGTCACAACATCAGACACAGTCGTTTGCAAGGCACCGATCGGAGTCCCTTTTGCATAGTCTTCTGGGTATCCTTCTGATGCAAGAACCACACTGACAGCCGCAGTGTCTTTCCACTGTAAGTCCACATCTTTTCCATCAAGAATATCGAGGAAGACTTGGACTAGATCTGATTCAAGACGAGGGAGAACCACCTGCGTTTCAGGGTCGCCAAAGCGTGCATTGAATTCAATCACCTTTGAGCCTTCTGGTGTCAGCATTAAACCTGCATATAAAATGCCTGTAAATGGACGCCCTTCCTGCACCATCGCGCGAGCTGCCGGTTTGACGACATCTTCCACCGCTTTTTGGACGACTTCATCTGAAATTTGCGGAACTGGTGAATAAGCGCCCATCCCGCCGGTATTCGGCCCTTTGTCATCTTCAAAGGCCCGTTTGTGATCCTGCGCAATCACCATCGGGTACACCTTTTCTCCGTTGACAAAGGCCATGAGTGAAAATTCTTCGCCTGTTAAAAATTCTTCGATGACGACAGATGCACTTGCATCGCCAAACTTTTCATCCTCTAAGAAATCATGCAGACAATCGACCGCCTCTTCAAGCGTCATGGCCACTGTAACGCCTTTTCCTGCGGCAAGCCCGTCTGCTTTAATAACTATCGGCGCACCCTTTTCTTCCACATATGCCTTTGCTTCTTCAAACGAGGTAAAGGCGGCGTAAGCGGCTGTTGGGATATCGTAATTCTTCATTAAATCTTTTGCAAATTCCTTTGAGCCTTCAATGACCGCAGCTTTTGCATTCGGTCCAAATACTTTTAGACCTGCTTCTTCAAATGCATCAACGACACCTGCGATTAAAGGAACCTCTGGACCGACAATGGTTAAGCCGATTTCGTTTTCTTTTGCAAAACGAATTAATGACTCATGATCGCCCTCGTCGATTGATACAAGCTTCGCAGCATCTGTCATTCCATCATTGCCGGGTGCGACAAATACTTGGCTGACAAGTTCACTTTGATTCACTTTCCATGCGATGGTATGCTCTCTTCCGCCTCTGCCGATAATTAATACGTTCACACTGTCATCCCCTTAATGTTTGAAATGTCTAACGCCAGTGAAGACCATGGCGATGCCGTATTCATCTGCTTTTTGAATCGATTCTTCATCACGAATAGATCCGCCTGGCTGAATGATCGCTGTGACGCCTGCCTTTGCAGCAGCTTCCACTGTATCGCCCATTGGGAAGAATGCATCAGAGCCTAGTGCGCTTCCTTTTGCCTTTTCACCAGCTTGCTCAATGGCAATGTTCGCTGAGCCCACGCGGTTCATTTGACCAGCACCAATTCCTGCTGTCATTTGATCTTTCGCAAGGACAATAGCATTTGATTTCACATGCTTGACCACTTTCCAAGCAAGCTTTAAGTCTTTCCATTCGTCTTCTGTTGGTTCTCTTTTCGTTGGAATAGAGATCGTTGCTTCCTCTAAGCCGTACGTGTCAATATCCTGAACAAGCAGTCCGCCATGGACACTTGTCAGCTGTTTTTCCTTTTTCCCGAGATCCGCTTCTACATCTAATGTTAATAGTCGAAGGTTCTTTTTCGCTGTTAACACGTCAAGTGCTTCTTGGCTGAACGATGGGGCGATGACAATTTCTAAGAAAATCGTATGCAGCACCTCAGCTGTTTGTTTGTCTACTTCACGGTTAAGTGCCACAATGCCGCCAAAAATAGACGTTTCGTCTGCCTTGAACGCTCGGTCAAATGCTTCTGCAATCGTTTCTCCTGTACCAACGCCGCACGGGTTCATATGCTTCACAGCAACAGCTGCTGGCTCCGTGAATTCACGTACAATTTGAAGAGCGGCATCTGCATCTTTAATATTGTTATAGGAAAGTTCTTTTCCATGTAATTGCTTTGCAGTAGCCAAAGAACCTTTGGCTGGAAGAGCATTTTCATAGAAAGTCGCCGCTTGGTGCGGGTTTTCTCCATAACGAAGGGATTGTTTTTTCTCAAACGTGACAGTGAACTGCTCTGGCTCTGTTTCGCCCACAAAGTTTGTTAAGTAATCCGCAATCAGAGCATCGTAAGCAGCCGTATGACGGAATACCTTTGCAGCGAGCTCACGTTTTTTCTCGAGTGACACGCCGCCTTCTTTGATTTGCTGGATGACTGTATCATAGTCACGAGGATCGACAATCACTGTGACGTCTTGGTGGTTTTTTGATGCTGCACGAAGCATTCCCGGTCCGCCAATATCAATGTTTTCAATCGCTTCTTCATATGTCACATCGTCTTTTGAGATCGTCTCTTTGAATGGATAGAGGTTCACGACAACAAGATCAATCGGCTGAATGCCATGCTTTTCAATCTGTGCCATATGCTCATCGTTTTCTCTCACTGCTAAAAGTCCACCATGAATATTCGGGTGAAGTGTTTTGAGTCGTCCGTCCATGATTTCAGGGAATCCAGTGACTTCTGAAATCCCAATGACATCAATGCCGTTCTCTTGAAGAAGCTTATGTGTACCTCCAGTTGAAATCACTTCAACGCCAAGTTCTGTTAATTCTTTCACAAAAGGTACAAGATTCGTTTTATCGGAAACACTGATTAATGCGCGTTTGATCGTCATGCCTTCGTCACCTCATTAAGATAATTCTAAAAGTGATTTGATCACTTTTGGATATAGTGTGTGTTCTAGTTCATGCATTCTTTTTTCAATCGATTCAAGCTCTTCCCCTTGTTCGATGTAAATCGACGCTTGGTCAATGATCGGACCTGTATCCATACCTTCGTCGACAAAATGGACGGTGATACCTGCCACTTTGACGCCTGCTTGATAGGCTTGTCCAATGGCATCCAGCCCTGGGAAGGCTGGCAGCAAGGACGGGTGGATATTGACAATTTTCCCTCTGAATGCTTCAAGTAATGTCGGACCAATCAGTCTCATATACCCAGCAAGGAAAATCCATTCCACTTCATGCAGCCTAAGCTGTTCAATGATCGTTTGTTCAAAAGCGGCTTTATTCGGAAAAGCCTTCGGGGTAAAGGCAAAGGAGGGAATGCCCTCTTTCTCAGCACGCTCCAGCACCTTTGCACCCGGTTTATCGCAAATCACAATGGCGGCCTCTGCCTGCCACTGTTCTTTTTTTAATGTATCCATAATGGCTTGAAAATTCGTCCCGCTTCCAGAGGCGAAGATCGCAAACTTCTTCATGAGAGGCTTCCACCGCCGAATGTGACACCTTCTCCTTTTCGAACACGGCCGATGAGAAATGCTTTCTCTCCGTCTTCTTCAAGTCCTCTGATCACTTCGACAAGGTCATCTTCTTTTACCGCTAAGACAAAGCCAATGCCCATATTAAACACGTTGAACATTTCTTCTGCCTTTAACTGTCCTTTTTCTTGAATAAAGGAGAAAATTGGCGGTACTGGCCATGAGCCGTTATCAATCTCAACACCAAGCCCTTCAGGCAGCATACGTGGTAAATTTTCAATAAAGCCGCCGCCTGTCACATGTGCCATGCCGTCAATCTTGCCGGCTTTCACTTGTTTGAGAACAGGCTTCACATAAATTTTGGTCGGTTCAAGCAGTTCTTCTCCAAGCGGTCTTGTAAAAGGTTCATACGTTTGATGCAGGTCCAGACCAGCGTCTTCCAGCAATACTTTACGAACGAGGGAGTACCCATTGCTATGAATTCCGCTTGAGCTGAGTCCAATAAGCAAGTGCCCCTCTTTGATGCTCTCTCCTGTCACGATTTCATCCTTTTCAACAACGCCTACTGAAAAACCAGCAATATCATATTCATCTTCTGTGTAAAGACCTGGCATTTCTGCTGTTTCTCCGCCGACAAGCGCTGAACCAGACTGCTCACAGCCGTCAGCCACACCTTTGACGATTGATTCAATTTTTATTGGATCTGCTTTACCAACTGCTAAGTAATCTAAGAAAAAGAGCGGCTCTGCCCCTTGTGCCAGCACATCGTTCACACACATTGCCACGGCATCTACGCCGATCGTATCGTGTTGATCCATTAAAAAGGCAAGCTTTAATTTTGTTCCGACACCATCTGTTCCTGAGACAAGAACGGGCTTTTTGTATGGCAGCTCAGATAAATCAAACATACCGCCAAATCCGCCTAGAGCACCCATGACGCCTGCTCTTTTTGTACGTTCTACGTGTGTTTTCATTCGTTTGACGGCTTCGTATCCTGCTTCGATGTCGACACCGGCGTTTTTATATGCTTCTGACATCCCATTCACTCCTTTTAGCTGCTTCTCTTCCATTTATTTTCAGCAGAATGAAAGAGCAGCATATCAAATCATCTTGACTGCTGCTCCTTTATTCGATTATTTCGTCAGTGCTGTTTCCTTCACATGCGGAAGAACAGTATCTTCATAAATTTCAGTCGGGTATTTCCCAGTAAAGCATGCTAAACATTGACCGCGCTGCGGATCATCATACTTCCTGCCAATCCCGTCCATTAAACCGTCTACAGATAAAAATGCAATGGAGTCTGCACCAATTTCCTGTCTAATTTCTTCCACTGAATGAGAAGAAGCAATCAGCTCTTCATGCGTGGACGTATCAATTCCATAAAAACATGGATGTGCGATGGGCGGAGAACTAATGCGC
This sequence comes from Bacillus sp. I-2, assembly GCF_001974945.1. Taxonomy (NCBI): domain Bacteria; kingdom Bacillati; phylum Bacillota; class Bacilli; order Caryophanales; family Bacillaceae; genus Bacillus; species Bacillus sp. I-2. Next base: position 73,473 of record NZ_LZRW01000047.1, read on the forward strand.
ACATGGACTTCCGTCGCACCCGCTTCTCTTAGCATCGTCACAATGCGGCGGCTCGTAGTTCCGCGTACGATGGAATCATCCACCATCACGACACGTTTTCCTTCGACGACCCCGCGCACAGCAGAAAGCTTCATGCGCACGCCCTGCTCACGCAATGCTTGAGACGGCTGGATAAAGGTACGTCCGACATAACGGTTTTTAATTAAACCGAGCTCATATGGAATACCTGTTGCTTCGGCATATCCAATCGCTGCAGAAATACTCGAATCTGGTACACCTGTCACAACATCTGCTTCGACATGCGCTTCCTCGGCAAGCTTTTTGCCAAGATTCTTTCTCGCACTATGCACGTTGATGCCATTGATGTTGCTGTCAGGTCTTGAGAAATAAATATATTCCATGCTGCACATGCTGCGGTTAATGTTCATGGAGAAGCGTTCAGATTTCAGGCCTTCATCATTAATGATCAGCATTTCTCCAGGCTCCACATCTCGTAAATACGTGGCACCGACAACATCAAATGCACATGTTTCAGAAGCAACGACATACGCGTCCCCAAGCATACCAAGTGAAAGCGGACGTAAGCCGTTCGGATCAAGAGCCACAATCATTTCTGTTTCCGTCATAATTAAGAAAGCATATGCGCCCTTAAGCATGGACAGAGCATTTTTGATCTGCTCTTTCAATTCAACATAGCCGCTGCGCTTAATTAAATGAGCGAGCACTTCAGTGTCAGAAGATGTCTGGAATATACTCCCCTGGTTCTCTAGCTGCTGCTTTAATTGCGTTGCATTCACTAAGTTCCCATTATGAGCAAGGGCAAGACTGCCGTTGTTTTGCGAGCGGAAGAAGAGGGGCTGCACATTTTCAAAGCCGCCTCCGCCTGCTGTCGCATACCGAACGTGTCCGATCGCTCCTTTGCCTTTCAGATCCTTTAGCTCACCGTTTTGAAAGACTTCCGTAATCAGTCCAAGGCCTTTATGTGCCGTCAGGTTTTCACCATCTGTTGCAATGATTCCCGCACCCTCTTGTCCTCGGTGCTGAAGGCTATGCAATCCGTAATATGTGATTTGCGGGGCTTCTTCGTGTCCCCAAACCCCAAAGACGCCACACTCTTCGTTTAAGCCTCTGATTTCAGCAAGCATGGGATCGCTCCTTTCCATGCACGTTCAAGCTCGTTGACCGCTGCATGAATCCATTGTTGTCCTTCTTGATTTTTGACAGTGAATACACCATCATTTGTGACCGTTCCAACTTCTTTCGCATCTTTGACAGCCGCAGCAAACGCTTCGCGGTGCTCTGGTTTCACTGTGACGACAAAACGTGACTGTGTTTCACTGAATAATGAAGCTTCGCTGTTTAAATCAATTTGGATATGAGCGCCAAGACCATCTGTTCCAAATGTACTTTCAGCAAGTGCGACACCAAGACCGCCTTCAGACACATCGTGAGCTGATTGAACAAGTCCGTTTTGAATCGCAGCAAGAAGGGCTTCCTGACGAGTGAGCTCGACATCCAAATCAATTTCCGGTGCTTTTCCGTAAATACGGCCTTCTGTCATCTTTTGAAGCTCACTGCCTGCAAATTCTTCCTTCGTCTCACCAATGACGAAAATCACATCGCCAGCCTGCTGGAACGATTGCGTCGTAATATGAGCTATATCTTCAACCAAACCAACCATCCCAATGACTGGTGTCGGGTAAATAGCTGTTCCATTTGATTCGTTATATAAAGAGACGTTACCACCGATAACTGGTGTGCTTAGCTTGCGGCATGCTTCGCTAATACCGTCAGCAGATTTTTCAATTTGCCAAAAAATTTCTGGTTTTTCTGGGTTACCGAAGTTCAGGTTATCTGTTACTGCAAGCGGACGAGCGCCTGAGCACACAATGTTACGCGCTGCTTCTGCGACTGCGATTTTCCCGCCGACTTCTGGATCAAGGTAAAGATAACGTGCGTTACAATCGGTTGTCATCGCAAGGGCTTTTTTCGTGCCGCGAATTCTTAAAACACCCGCATCAGAGCCTGGTGCAACGACTGTATTTGTCCGAACCATGTAGTCATATTGATCATAAACCCATTCTTTACTTGCAATTGTTGGCTGCTGAAGAAGCTGCTTTAACGTGTCGGCTGCATCTGCGATAGCAGGTGCTTCAACTTTTGTTTCTAAAAACTCACGATAGTAGGCAGGCTCACTTGACGGCTTGTGATAAACCGGCGCTTCTTCTGCAAGTGCATCAACAGGAAGCTCACATACCACTTCACCTTGATGAAGTAAACGAAGCATTTTATCGTCTGTCACATGACCGACTGATACCGCTTCAAGATCGTATTTTTCAAAAATATCAATGATTTCTTGTTCACGGCCTTTTTCAATGACCAAAAGCATTCTCTCTTGAGATTCAGACAGCATCATTTCGTATGCGGACATGCCTGTTTCACGCTGCGGTATGAGATCTAGATTCATCTCGATACCAGAACCTGCTTTACTCGCCATTTCAGCACTTGAGCTTGTTAAGCCAGCCGCTCCCATATCCTGAATTCCAACGAGTGCATCGTTTTTGATGACTTCAAGGCACGCTTCAAGCAGCAGTTTTTCCATGAACGGATCACCGACTTGAACTGCTGAGCGTTTTTCTTCTGATTCATCAGAAAATTCCTCAGATGCAAATGTTGCACCGTGAATTCCGTCACGTCCCGTTTTAGCACCAACGTACATGACCGTGTTGCCAACACCTTTGGCCTGCCCTTTTTTGATGTCCTCATGGTTGATTAATCCAACACACATTGCATTTACGAGCGGGTTGCCTTCATAGCTTTGATCGAAATGGACCTCTCCGCCGACTGTTGGAATTCCGATACAGTTTCCATAGCCTGCGATCCCTGCCACTACTTCTTCAAACAAGTACTTCACGCGCGGTGAAGTCAGTTCACCAAAACGAAGAGAGTTTAATACAGCAATTGGACGCGCACCCATGGAGAATACATCACGGATAATTCCGCCGACACCTGTCGCCGCTCCTTGATACGGTTCAATCGCAGATGGATGGTTATGGGATTCGATTTTAAATACAACCGCTTGGTTGTCTCCAATATCAACGATTCCAGCGCCTTCCCCAGGACCTTGAAGGACGTGCTCTCCTTTTGTCGGGAATTTGCTTAAAACAGGCTTTGAGTTTTTATAACTGCAATGCTCTGACCACATGACAGAAAAAATGCCCGTTTCTGTGTAGTTTGGCAGCCTGCCAATAATGGATTCGATTAAAGCGAATTCTTCATCACTCAATCCCATTTGCTGATACAATTTCTCTTCTTTAATTTGCTTGTGACTTGGTTCAAGCAGTAGTGACATGAGTGTCCCTCCAATTTTTCACGATAGATTGAAACAATTTAAGTCCGTCTGCGCTGCCTAGTAATGAATCAACCGCGCGCTCAGGGTGCGGCATCATGCCGAGTACATTGCCCTCTTCATTCGTTACACCTGCAATACGATTCACACTGCCGTTAATATCGTCTCCATAAGTGAAAGCGATTTGGCCGCGTTCAATGAGCTTCGCTAAAGTGTCTTCATCACAGTAGAAGTTGCCTTCACCGTGCGCTACAGGAATCGTAATGGATTCGCCTTTTTGATAACCGCTTGTAAATGGCGTTTCGTTGTTTTCTACAATGAGTTCAACTGGACGACAGATAAATTTCAAATCTTTATTTCGTCTCATCGCACCTGGAAGAATGCCAAGCTCCTGAAGAATTTGGAACCCGTTACAAACACCAAGAACAGGTTTTCCTTCCTCAGCTGCTTTTTTCACCGCCGGCATGATGTTTGAGAAGCGGGCAATCGCACCACATCTTAAGTAATCCCCATAAGAGAAACCGCCTGGTACGAGTACACCGTCAAATCCGTCAAGACTCGTTTCGTCGTGCCATACATATTCAACTTGTTCACCCAGCTCATCTTGAATCGCATGGTACATATCGATATCACAGTTAGAGCCAGGCAAGACGATCACTGCAAACTTCACTGTGCGACAACCTCCTCCACCTCATAGCGGTAATCTTCAATCACCGTGTTGGCAAGTAATTTTTCGCACATTTCTTTGACGACTGTGTCTAAATCACGATCTGATTTTTCAATGACAAGCTCCATGTATTTCCCGATACGGACATCCTTTACTTCCTGATAAGACATGCTGTGCAAAGCGTGCTGCACGGCACTTCCTTGTGGATCAAGAACGCTCTCTTTTAAGCTGACAAAAATTTTCACTTTATACATGTTTATGGCCTCCAAGTCTTTTGAAAATTTCTTCGTATGCATTCGTTAAGCCGCCCAGGTTTCGTCTGAACACGTCTTTATCAAGCTTTTCGTTTGTATCTTTGTCCCAAAGCCTGCACGTATCAGGTGAAATCTCATCAGCTAGCAAAATACGATTCTCGTGATCTATTCCGAATTCAAGCTTGAAATCAATTAAATTCACATGGCAGTCTGAGAAGATTTGCTTTAACTCTTCATTCACTTGTCTTGTGATCTGTTTCATTTCCTCTACCTGCTCAGGTGTCGCAGCATGTAAAATGCGAATATGATCTTCTGTAATGAGCGGATCGCCGAGCGCATCATCTTTGTAGTAAAACTCAATCAAAGGTGTGTCCAGTTTCGTTCCCTCTGGAATGCCAAGGCGTTTTGACATACTGCCTGCCACCACATTACGTACAACCACTTCAAGCGGAACAATCTGCACCTTTTGAATGAGCTGCTCTGTTTCAGAAAGACGTTTCACAAAGTGATTGTTGATCCCCTTATCATGCAGCATTTGAAAGATTAAGCTCGAAATTTCGTTGTTCAGTCTGCCTTTGCCTTCGATTTCAGCTTTCTTTTCGCCGTTAAATGCTGTAGCTGAGTCTTTATATTCGACATATAAAATATGCTCGTCATCGGTCTGATAGATTTTTTTCGCTTTGCCTTCGTAGAGAAGTTCTTGTTTCACAGTCATTCAGGTTGGCCTCCTAATTTGAATGTTGGCAATTTTCAGGATTGGGCGCCTGGCAAGCAGGCGGCCCATTTCTTACGCAAGACCTAGACGTTCGAAAATCATATCGACATTTTTCAAATGATAGTTGTAATCGAAGCAGTCAGCGATTTGTTCAGGTGTTAAACGTGACGTGATTTTTTCTTCTGCTTCTACTAATGAACGGAACGGCACTTGCTTCTCCCACGCTTCCATTGCCTTTGGCTGAACCGTGTCATATGCCTCTTCACGTGCCATGCCTGTATCGATTAATGCAAGAAGAACGCGCTGTGAGTAAATTAAGCCAAGTGTGCGGTCCATGTTGCGTTTCATGTTTTCAGGGAAAACCGTTAAGTTTTTCACGATGTTTGAGAAACGGTTGAGCATATAGTTCAGTGCAATCGTTGCATCTGGTAAAATGATGCGCTCAGCAGATGAATGAGAAATATCACGTTCATGCCAAAGCGGTACATTTTCATAAGCTGTCAGCATATATCCACGGATCACGCGGGCAATTCCCGTCATATTCTCAGAACCGATTGGGTTACGCTTATGCGGCATCGCTGATGATCCTTTTTGTCCTTTGGCAAAGAACTCTTCTACTTCACGTGTTTCACTCTTTTGAAGACCACGAATTTCAACAGCAAATTTCTCAATGCTCGTTGCGACTAAAGCTAGAGTAGCCATGTAATCTGCATGGCGGTCACGCTGCAAGGTTTGGGTTGAAATTGGTGCAGCTTTGATGCCAAGTTTCTCACATACATATTGCTCAACAAACGGGTCGATGTTCGCATATGTGCCAACAGCTCCAGAGATTTTGCCATATTCAATGCCAGCTTTTGCTTGTTTAAAACGTTCTAGGTTACGCTTCATTTCTTCGTACCAAAGAGCAAGCTTCAGGCCAAATGTTGTCGGTTCAGCGTGTACACCATGTGTACGACCCATCATGACGGTATATTTGTGCTCTTTTGCTTTTTCTTTTAGTATGTCAACAAATCTCTCAATGTCCTTGAGCAGGATATCGTTCGCCTGTTTTAATAGATATGAAAGCGCCGTATCCACTACGTCTGTCGATGTTAACCCGTAATGAACCCACTTTCTTTCTTCTCCTAGAGATTCAGAGACAGCACGCGTAAAGGCAACCACGTCGTGGCGCGTGTCTTGTTCAATCTCTAAAATACGTCCAATATCAAAGCTTGCATTTTTACGCATTGTCACAACGTCTTCTTTCGGAATGACGCCAAGCTCTGCCCAAGCTTCACAAGCGAGAATTTCTACTTCAAGCCATGCATTAAATTTGTTTTCCTCTGTCCAGATTGCTGACATTTCTGGTCGTGCGTAACGTTCGATCATTTCCCGTTTCCTCCATCTCTTTCAGTCCATATCTTTGTGATGTTTGTCATCCACTCATCATCGAGCTGTTTCATAAACGTCATATGCCCCATCTTGCGGCCTGCTTTCACTTCATGCTTTCCATACAGATAAAGCTTCGCTTCTTTGAGAAGCTCAGGATGCTCTTTTGGAATGTCCACTTCATCGCCTAATAAATTCACCATCATTCCCTCTGATAAAAGGGCTGTACCGCCAAGCGGCAAACCACATATAGCGCGGACGTGCTGTTCAAACTGACTTGTCTCACATAAATCCAGTGTATAATGACCAGAATTATGCGGGCGCGGTGCCAGTTCATTGACGAGCAGCTTTCCGTCATTTGTCAGGAACAGTTCTACAGCAAGAGTACCAACCAGCCCCAGCTTTTCAGCCAGTGTTGTTGCCAGTTCTTTCGCCTTCTCCTGAATGCGGTTCTCTACCCTTGCAGGCACAATGCTTTGGAACAAAATATTATGCTTATGAATGTTCTCAGCGACTGGGAATACTGCAATCTCTCCATGAACAGAACGTGTGACGATCACCGAGAGCTCCATTTGGAATGGAACCCAGCTTTCTAAAATACAAGTTCCATGTGTGAGCAGTGCAGCTGCTTCCTGAAGCTGTCCTTTTTCTTTCATGACGTACTGTCCTTTTCCGTCGTAGCCGCCTCTGCATGTTTTCAGCACGGCTGGCAAACCGAGCACGTCCACTGCGTCTTCCAGCTCTTTTTCATCATGAATAATGCGGTAAGGCGCTACTTCACAGCCTGCGTCTACAATTCCTTTTTTCTCGGTCTCACGATTTTGAGTTAAAAGGAGAAGGTCGCTTCCTTGTGGTAAATAGGCTTCTTCCTTCAGCTGATTCAGTGCATCATAATCAATATTTTCAAACTCATAAGTCACCACATCGCTGATTTTTGCCAGCTTTCGAATCGCTTCAAGATCACTATATGCGGCTGTGATTTCTTTATCGGCAACCTGTCCGCAAGGAGATTGTGCGACTGGGTCTAGAACTGCTGCCCGGAACCCCATTTGCTTTGCGCTGACAGCCATGTATCTGCCAAGCTGTCCGCCGCCAATGATCCCGATGGTTGCGTTTGGAAAAATGGTCTGCTTAGCCAAGCTGATCACTGCTTTCTAGTACAGTCTGTTTTGTCTGCTCTCTTCTTTCTTCAAGGCGAGCTGCGATTGTTTCATCAAATGCTGAAATCATTTGTGCGGCAAGAAGGCCTGCATTTGTTGCACCGGCTTTGCCAATGGCTACTGTAGCAACTGGTACACCGCCTGGCATTTGAACGATGGATAATAAGGAATCCAGCCCGTTTAGTGCCTTTGATTGCACAGGCACACCAATGACCGGCAGTGTCGTTTTTGCTGCGACCATCCCCGGTAAATGTGCTGCGCCTCCAGCACCGGCAATGATGACCTTTAGTCCTTTACCTCTTGCTTCAGTCGCATATTCAAACATCAAGTCAGGTGTCCGGTGTGCGGATACTACCTGTTTTTCATACGGAATGTTTAATTCCTCTAAGATGTCGCACGCATTTTTCATTGTTTCCCAATCAGATGTACTTCCCATGATGACACCTACAAGCGGCTTCATTTTGTCCCCACCTTTAAGCTGTTATTCGATTTTGTATCGTTTGACACGCTTCCCAAACCTAAGCAGCTTGTCAAACGCCGAACAAAAAGGCCCGGTCTGTATTGCAATGTTAGGAAGCAACACAAACCGGGCCATGGTAAGCGCTGTTCGCTTTTGAAACGCCATGTCAGTTTTGTTCACTATCCTGCATAGTCCAGTCATTTACGGTAACTGGGTAGAAACTTATGGGCCATATTCCCAAGATTATATGAGGCTCGTGTTTTGATTTCATGTTTATCTTAACAACGGATGTTCATGATGTCAACGGATTTATCGAACAATCTATGAAGTCGTCGTTTTAATGTTCGGATTTAGACTATTTTTCCTTCAAATACGATTTTTTTCCCAATCGGAATGATCTGAATCGACCCATTTTCCTTCTTTTCCTGAAAAATCGGTTCCTCCATTCGTCGGACAGGCGAGTAGCCTTCCGCTGCCATCTGGGACAACACTTGATCAATCGTCATGTTGTCTTCCACATAGAATTTTTTCTTCTTTGGTTTTGCGGTCATTCTTTAATTCTCCTTTTCTTCACAGCCTTCACCCAGAAGCCGCCGTGAATCGATTTGGGCTCATATGAAATGATAAACGCCTTTGAATCCAGCGTCTTAATCGTTTCATATAATTGCAGTTCATATTTTCTCGGTGTTAAAATTTGCAATGCTGTCCGGTCTCCTTCAAGACCGCCTGCTACCCAGCTGGTGACACCATATCCTTTTTCTCTCAATTGTCTTGGGAGATCGACATCCAATTCTTTTGTGATCACGTTAACAGTTGTGTAGCCAAGTGCCAGCTTCTCTTCAATTTTCATCCCGACAATGATCCCCATTCCATAACCTAGCGCATACGCAATGACATTCTGTATTTGATCTAAGTTATCTAGAACGATACTTAACCCAATGACATAAATGAGCATTTCGATCGTACCCGCAAAAGCAGCTGCGTACCGTCTGCCTTTCATTGTTAATATTAAACGCATGGTGGAAAAAGACACATAAACAATATTAATCACTAAAATGATTAAAACCATGGTGAACGCATTGTATAAAAGTTGTTGAAGCACGATTCGAACCCCCTGCACTAAAAAATCAAATAAAGCACCCCATATTCTACTAGAGAACATACCTTGATACAATCAAATTTACGCGATCAAAACACATATATCTTTCGACAACAAGGGTGGTCTTTGTTACCAAGAGTTTACCCGTTTTTTTCTCTTCTCAACATGAAAACCCCCTTTTTCAAAAAAGGAGGTTTTCAGTGTGTTTTATCCAAATCGAACAGGAACAAGTGATGGAATCAAATACTCCCCGACTATGCCCCAGAGTAGCGCAATGATGACAAGCTCAACCAATAAAAAGACCCAGCCAGCATACATCAAATCTCCACGTACGGCATCATGCTCCGATTGAATCGAGCGAAAGAGCACGACCGCAATCAACTGGAGGCCGACAAACATCATCACGGATATTATGACGGTCACATATGGAATATTCAGCATGGCAAATACAAGCCAAAGGATGGATAAAACCAACACCGGCACAAGCGCAGCACCAAACTTCATAATCACTTCTTTCAGTGATATGTTGCCTTTTAGCATGTACTTTCCGAGCAGCCAGACGGTAAGCATCATCAATGTCAACACAATGAGTGTAAAGACCGCTACCTTCAAAAAGGCGTCGCCAAAAGAATAATGAATGCCAAAGCCTAATAAACGGGTCTTTGACGCCTTTAATTGAACATAGTTGCCTAAAGCAAAAAACACGCTGAATAACACAATTGAGATCCAGGCGTACTTCATACGCAATGTTTCCGCATGATTAATGGCCCGGCTCGGTGATTTTAACATCGCCAGTCCATATGAACCATAACGCTTAAACGCGCCTCCTGCACCTTGCAGTATACGCTGGATAGCTGAACGCTCATCATCCGCTGATTTTGAGGTTCTTCCTCGTTTTGCAGCGCTGCGGCTGAGGCGGGATTGCCTTGTTTCTTGATCTATTGATGACTCTTCGTTTTTCTTTTCAGATGTCCCCTGATCTTGATCTTTCTCTAACATCTCATATCAACTCCTATCCAATCCTTACAGTGCTAAAAGTGCATGAACTGTTCGGATGACTCCTCTTAAAGTAGCGGAGTCTCTCTATTCAGTCAAGATTCCTTGACGTTCATACGAATAGACGGATAAAAGGCAGCAGAGGTTTTAAAATGGAGAGAAAATAAAACAAAACAAAAAAGCTGACGGCCTCCATCAGCTTTTTATCAATGTTGAAATTCATGGTCAACGATATTGACTCCGCTTTCCTTGCTGGACCCGGAGATTCTCCTGATGAGCGGGGAACCGAGTCTTTTTGGTCGTATCAACCTGTGTAATATGTCCATTATGAATGGTGATGACCACTGATCCATAGTCGATCCCTTTTAAGGCAGATAAAATATAATTCAGCTTTTGTTCATCCATCGCTCATCCCCCTATTTTTGTTTTCGCTCTTTTAAATAGAGAACCTCATTTTCCAGCTCATGAATCGTGTAATGCATGAGCGCTTCCTGTTTTTCTTCATGCCCCCATAAAAGGAGCTTTTGAATCAGCACCTGCTTTTTTCGTTCAATCACCTGTCGAAGCCAGCGTGACAAAAGACATCTCCTCCCCTTTTGAATGTCTGCAAGAAAAAAAGGCACCCTGAAACCTTCTATTAAAAAAGGAAATCAAAGCGCCTTTGGTGATCCAATCAGCGAATTATGTCTTTTTATCATAAACACATAATTCCTATAAGTCAACTATGTTTTGATTTTTTAACAAAAAAACAGCAGCCCCATGAGCTGCTGTTTCAGATGTTCAATTAATGATTTAAGAAAGCGAAATATAGAATAAAGATGACAAACAATCCGTACATGATTGGATGTACTTCTTTCGCTTTCCCTTTAAAGATCATCGTAATCGGGTAGAAAATAAAGCCAACCGCAATCCCTGTTGCAATACTGTATGTCAGTGGCATCATAATCATCGTTAAGAACGCTGGTACCGCAATTTCAAAGCGATCCCATGCAATCTTTGCAAGCGGAGCGACCATCAGTGCACCAACAATAATCAAAGCAGGTGCTGTCACATTAGGTGTAACAATGGATAAAAGCGGTGAGAAGAACATCGCCAGCAAGAAGAAAATGCCTGTGACGACAGCTGCAAAACCAGAACGCGCACCAGCAGCAACACCTGAGCTAGATTCAACATAAGATGTCGTTGTAGATGTACCAAGAATAGAACCTACAACAATAGAAGAAGAATCCGCCAGAAGCGCTCTTCCTGCACGAGGCAGCTCATTATTTTTCATTAAACCAGCCTGTGTTGCCACAGCTACAAGCGTACCAGCTGTATCAAAGAATCCAACGAAAAGGAACGTTAAAATCACAATAAGCATTTGAATCGAGAATATTTCTGGTAAGTGAATCAAGGCTTGACCAAAGGTTGGAGACAAGCTTGGAATACTTCCCACAATTTGAGACGGTACTGGTATAAGACCAAAAATCATCCCGGCAATAGCAGTCACAAGCATCCCAATGAAGACACCTGAATTCACACGAAGAACCATTAATATAACAGTCACTACGATACCAAACACCGTTAACAGAACCGGACCACTATGAATATTTCCAATCGAAACGAGTGTATTATCATTATTGGCGATAATGCCAGAGCCTTGAAGACCGACAAACGTAATGAACAAACCAATACCTGCACCAACTGCCAGCTTCAGCTCAGCTGGAATGGCATTGATGATTTTTTCACGGAAACCTGTTAAAGAAAGAGCAACGAAAATCAATCCTGAAACAAACACACCTGAAAGTGCTGCTTCCCATTTGATGCCCATGCCAAGCACAACCGAAAAGGCGAAGAACGCATTCAGACCCATACCGGGTGCTATCGCAATCGGATACCTGGCGATCAAACCCATCAGAATACACCCTGCAGCAGAAGCTAACGCAGTTGCTGTAAAGACTGCCCCCTGATCAATTCGTAATTTATCTGGAAAATCCGGCACAGACACTAATGCAAGTGTGATCGGATTAACAAACAGAATGTAAGCCATCGACAAAAATGTGGTTAAACCACCGATGATTTCTCTGCGGTAATTCGTTCCTAATTCATCAAATTGAAAAAACTGTTTCAAGCCAACTGACTCCCTTCATGTCCTTTTGCTTTAGTCTGTCCCATTCACAAGTCAAATAAAAAACGCCCCAACAGTTTTGGGACGCTTGACTACATATGTGAATTCAGACTGTGACATAAAACAAGAACAATGCATGATTTATATCAAACGAGTGTGAATTGACGTAGTCAAGCCATTTACGGTAGCTTGGTAGAAACTTGCGGGCCATATCCCCGCGATTATACGACTTCTATCTATTTGATTTCTGTGTCTATTGTACCAACTTCATTTTTAAAACACAATACGAAAAGCGAACATTTTTCAAAGAAATGTCCGCTTCATTCGTCTTATTACACGAATTTGGAAATTCACATCTAGTTCTTTATACACCCTTCCCCAAATCCTTCTCTTTTGCAAAAACCGCTTCGGCTACATGGAAAAACTCTTTCACTGCCGGAGAAGCTTGAGAGAGCGACGGACAGGCGAGCGCAACCTCACGATGATGAGAGACATTCAGCTGGCGAATATGCACAAGCTGCTGCGTTTTTAAAAATAACTCCGGACCTATTGTGACACCAAGTCCTTCCCCGACCATACGGGCAATGGTCGTACAATCATGTACTTCAAATAAAACAGCTGGCTTCATTTGAGCCTCCGAAAAAATATCCTCTACATGTGATTGATACATGCCAGTCGGCATAATAAATGGTTCACCCGCCAAATCTGTGATATCTACAATGGGCTGCTGCTCATATCGATGAAGTGGGTGATAGGCGACCACCATCTCATCTTTCATAAGCGGCAGTAAATCAAAGGCTTCATCCGCATGACCTTTCACAACAAATCCAACATCAATGATGCCAGAATCCAGCCACTCCAATATTTCTTCATACGTTCCCTCATAGAATTTAAATTCGATTTTTGGATGTTTTTTCTGATAGCTCACAAGCAGTTTAGGCAATAAACAAGCAGAGGCACTGGCAAATGTGCCGATACGAATCAAGCCCGTTTCAATATTTTTCGTTAACGCAATTTCTTGCTGGATTTTCTCCACTCTATTTAATACTTCTCTAATATGCGGGAGAAGCGTTTGACCAATGTCCGTCAGCATAATGCCCTTTTTTCGGTCACGAATGAATAAAGACACACCCCACTCTGACTCTAAATTTGCTACTGCATGACTGACAGCTGACTGTGTCATATTTAACGCTTCAGCTGCTGCTGTAAAACTGCCAAGCTCCACAACTTTTGCAATAATATCAAAGCGAACAAAGCTCATGAGTATTTACTCATCTCCTTCATGAAAAACATCAATTTTACTTATGTTAGCACGGAATTTAAACTAAAGACAACGTATCAACATGAAGGAAGGGTTCAAAAATGAAAAATACATCTCATCAGCTATTGATCATTCTTTTAGCTGTCGGTTCATTTGTCACAGGCACGTCAGAATTCGTCGTGTCAGGCATTCTAGATATCATTGCTGTCGATTTACACATCTCTATTCCTGTTGCCGGACAGCTCATCACCGTCTATTCTCTTTTTTATGCAGTAGGCGCTCTCTTTTTAGTCATGGCAACGTCGAAGCTGAACCGAAAAAAGGTTTTGTTATCAGCTATTTTTGTGTTTATTTTAGGCAATATGCTCGCCTTTTTCAGCCATCATTTTGTGCTGCTCCTGCTATCTCGTGTCATCATGGCCATGAGCGGCGGTTTATATATTGTCGTCGCCACGAATTATGCAGCGCAGATCGCCCCGCCAGAAAAAAAGGGAAGTGCAATGGCGACTGTCATCACTGGATTCACCGTTTCACTCGTACTTGGTGTGCCTATTGGAACATTTCTATCAGGTCACGTGGATTGGCACTATATTTTTCTCATCATTGCACTAGGTACTGCTTGTCTCTTCTTGCTTCTTTATCAATTGCTGCCACGCATAGAGGGACATTCACATCTGCCATTAAAGCAGCAATTACACATTATTCAAGACCGCAGGGTGATCAGCGGCTTAGCCACAACCGTCTTTTGGATCTTAGGCTACACGATGGTCTTTGCTTATATCTCTCCTTTATTGCGACAGACCGCCGGCTTTTCACTTGAAATGACAAGCATTGCCTTGCTCGTCTTAGGCATTTCTGCTTTTATTGGCTCACGCTTTGGCGGCTTCGCCGTCGATCAATGGGGACCAAACCGAACCATCTCGATCAGCATCATGATCCAGATGTTCGCTCTCTTTGCCTTATTCTTTACGCAATTCTCTACAATTAGCGTCTTGATCACACTCGCCATATGGAGCATTGCTACATGGACAACAACACCAGCGAAGCAATTTTATCTGATCTCCCTTAAACCCCAAGCATCAGAAACTGTGCTGAGCTTTAATACAGCGATTATGAACATCGGCATGATGCTTGGATCGTCTATGGGCGGTGTGATTATACAGTATACAAATGTAACGAATTTAAGTTGGATTGGTGGGATAGCTAGTTTTGCTGCGTTGATGTTGATCAGGTATTCGTTCAACCGTCATCGACTGGCGGAACAACAGACAAAAAGCGAACATGTATAATCATGTTCGCTCTCTTATTTATCGACTAGCTTTTGAAGTTTCTTTTTTGACTGGAATGGTTACCTTTATCGCTTTCTGTGGTGCCAACATGTTCAGTTCAGTCAAATCAAGATAAAGCCCATATTCTTTAAAAGAAAAATGGTTTAATGATAAAGTCTCTAAATTCTTATCATCAAATTCAAAGGTGGATTGCATGGAAGCTGTCTTTAAATTCGTCACCTTCGCATGGTTCCCCTTCAAGTAATATCCGCTTTCATAGTCTGCTTGTGGATCGGGCCATGATTTCATCTTTTCAACATCGCCTAATCCAATGAATTCACCTATATTCTCCATCACATCCTGATCTAATTCTTTTTGATCTACTCCAGTAAATTGATAATCAACAATCACAGAACGGTCTTTTTGCTCTATCTTATTGATTTTGATTCCGATGCCATGGTGTTTTGTTTTGAACTGAACAGGCAGCTTTGTCTTGAGAGGAATGATGTGGCTGTATTCTCGTTCGATATCCACAGATGTGTCAAATGTCAATTCGGTCGCCTTTGGATTGATCGGCTGATTCAAAATCGTCAAATGTTCTTTTCTATTTTTATCAGAAGTCAGGTGTTTTTTCCTTAAAACAGTTCCAATCTCAAGCTCATACTCATTTCCTAAATTATCTTTCATCCCATGTATACTAACTTTATCATCTTTGGCAAAACCATTGTAATCAATGGCATATTGAATAGCAGAGCCATTCACTCCATTTTCTACCTTTACATTTCTTATTTGATAACGTCCATTTAAAATAGACACGTCTTTTTGTCCCGCTAGTAAGGTGGTTTTTTGCTTGACCACAGGTAACTTGAAACGCCAATTCCCTGCAATATCCCCAATCTTCGAAATGACAAGTGGCACTTGCTGACCTTGTTTGATCGTTTGTCCATTTGTATAGACTTCCGTCTGCCCAACATAGCGGCCATCTTTTAATTTTTTCAACTCTGTTTTATCATAATTAAGTTGGAAGTTTCCATCGATTTTTTCTGCATTCACTCTGAACGAAACAGAATCTTCTTTTGTATGGAGATTCTCCACCGTGAACGTATAAACAAGCCGCCCGGCATCATAGTACACGCTGTTTACTTTCACAGTCACCCCTCTTGATTCAGCCCCTTCATTGACATGCTTCACCAAATCACTCTGAAAAAGAGCCATTCCTACTTTATCGTGAAACATCATATAAAACTGTCCAATAATCGGTACACGTGCCATCGCTGTATTAAGAGAAGGAAAAAGGAAACCTGATGAAAAATAAAGGACGATGAGAACAATGACAGAGTATATTGGCGTTCTCCAGTTCCATTTGAACCAATGTCTTTTCTGTTCCGCTTTTACATCACCAATGGCTTGACGAATGGCAGAGGTCACTTCAACTGTTGGTACACCAATATCATCATAGAGCTTTTTCATTTCTTTTGTTTCCATTGACACTCTCCTCCTTCTCCAATGTTTGCTTTAATAGCTTTCTTGCACGATACAAATGAGTTTTAACCGTTCCTTCAGGCACACCCATCTGCTCAGAAATCATCGAAATCGAATAATCTTGAAAATAAAATAGCTGAATCACGAGCTGATATTGCTCATCTAACACTTCAAGTGCATTTTTTAAATCGAGCTTGTCTTCTAAAAAATCATGTCGCTCAACGCTTTCGTGCTGCTGTTCAAACGGAACAACATCTTGCTGCTTTTTCTTCATCGCAAAAATCGTATGAATTAAAATCCGCGTCAGCCAGCTAGAAAAATAAGCCGGTTCTTTTAATCCAGATAGATGCTTAAACGCTTTAATGACCGTTTCTTGAACAGCATCTAACGAATCCTCTTTATTTCTTGTGTAGAGAAAAGCCGTTTTATATAAACGCTCCTGATTCATCAGCATTAATTTCTCAAATGCCGGGACATTCCCTTTTTGTGCTTTTTTAATTAGACGCACTTGCTTCATCTCACTCACACCTCCTACACCTGTTAGAGCAAGCTTTCTCTCAAACGGTTTCAACAAATGGAAATTTCTTTTCCTTAGCATATGTCGGACAAAAATAGAAAAAGTGAATAACGGGCCGCAAAGAACATGTCGAACATTTGATATAATGGAAGAAATATGTACAAAAAGGAGTAAGTCGATTGTTTCTATTTGAAGAACCCGCGTGTGCTAGCTGTCAAAAAAAGATAGAAGGAAACGAAGAAGTGTACGTCAAGCTGACCTACCCAAAGAGACGAGGGATGACAGAGGTGAAGGCTTGGCTGAGGAATGAAGGGGTTTTTTATTGTAAGGCATGTACAGAAAAAAAGACATCGCATGGAGGATAACCAAATGAACAAAATCAACTCTCCACAAACATTTCCAACAATACATACCGAAAGACTAATCTTAAAACAAGCAACGATCGAAGACGCTGAGGATATGCACATCTACTTATCCAATGAAACCGTGTGCCGCTACATGGGGATTGATGCTCATGAAACGATTGAAGACACAAAAGAAGAAATCAAGTGGTATCACGACATCTTCAAAGAACAAACAGGCATCCGCTGGGGCATTTCTCTAAAAGATGATCCTGCGATCATCGGCAGCTGTGGGTTTCTTAATTTGGAAAAACAGCACTGCCGCACGGAAATTGGCTATGAATTGCATCACGATCATTGGAGAAAAGGCATTATGAGCGAGGCGATTGCTGCGGTGTTACGATATGGGTTTCAGGAAATGAACCTGAATCGGATTGAAGCGATTATTGATCCAGCAAATACGTCCTCTATTCAATTATTGGAGAATGTTGATTTTGTTCGAGAGGGTTTATTAAGGGAGTATGATTTTGGTCAGAACGGGTTTGATGATGTGTTTATGTATTCGATTTTGAAGAGAGATTTCAAATAAACTGAATGATTTTTAAACAGAAGCGTTAAAGTGAATGAATTAAAATTGCACAATTACCCAGTAAGAAACCTCTAGTCAAGTTTATGACTAGAGGTTTCTTTGCATGGTAACCCTTCTAATTCACTTACAATTCCAGCAATATTCAACACCCTTTCTATAATTATTGTATCAGTAATAGTAAAAATTTTTGAACAAAATGCAGATCCACACTTAAGTAATTACACTATTTCACTTACTTTTCTTTTCTAGGTACAAGATTCAAATAAAAATAGCCTATTCTTTAATCTGTTTTAGTTAGAAGAATTCATATTCCAAAAAAAGAACTTTTGTCCATTTTCAATTTCACTGATTAATTTAGATTTTTCATTTTCAAAATCTATTTTTGTGACATTATTTTTATGTTTACTTGTTTCGCTTTCAATTTTGGAGAACGTTGG
Organism: Bacillus sp. I-2; assembly: GCF_001974945.1. Lineage (NCBI taxonomy): Bacteria > Bacillati > Bacillota > Bacilli > Caryophanales > Bacillaceae > Bacillus > Bacillus sp. I-2. The sequence continues at coordinate 91,543 of NZ_LZRW01000047.1, forward strand.
ACATGTGGAATTGGAGTGAGGTTACAGCAAGTAATGAATAAACTTATTGTGTTATCAGGTCATAGCGGCAGTGGCAAAACATTCTTAATCAAAAAAATCATAGATAATTATTAAGTAAACGAGTCAAGAAGAAGAACTGGCATATTACAGTAGTACACGCATGGTAAATTTTAAATATATAAGGATATAATCCCTTAAATAACATTTACATCAAAATAAATATAGGTTAATATATTCTTGTATTTCAAAAAAAGGTAAGGGAGGTATATTCTGTATTAATTCTAAATACTGCATGTGAGAAGGAAGCTTGAATGAAAAAGTCAAAAGCCTTATTACTATTTGTTTCGTGCCTAGTGATTCTTGCAATTGTATTATGTTGGGGACTATCTGGCGATGTTTCTGAGGATAATAGTAAATCATACAAGACAGAGAAGGAAAAAGACCTGCTATGGGGATATAAAGTTATAGGTCATGAAAAACCTAATAATCATAAGAATTATGTCAAAATTGCTATCCTTGATAGCGGTATTAATAAGTCGCATAAAGAGTTTAAAGATTTAACTTTTTATGAGTACAATGCTATTAAACCAAAAAAATCTATCGAAGATGATTATGGTCATGGTACAGCAATTGCCGGAATAATCGCTGCAACTGGTGAAGAAATAAAAGGTATTTCACAGAATCCCATTATTTATGATGTCAAGGTACTAAATAAAAATGGCAAAGGAAAAGTTGAAGATGTTGTCAAAGGGATTAAATGGTGTATTGAGCAAAAGGTAGACATAATTAATATAAGTTTCGGATTTGGAAAAGACTACGATGAATTACGAAATGTTATAAAAATTGCTTTAGATAACAATATAACAATTACAGCTGCTTCTGGAAATACATTAGGTCTAACTGTTGAATACCCTGCGAAATATGATGGCGTCTTATCGATATCCTCACTTAACGAAAAACTAAAAATTGATCCAATTTCAGCAAAAGGAAAAATTGACTTTTCTGCGCCTGGAGTAAATATTAAAACAACTGATATACACGGAGGATATACAAAAGTTAAAGGTACATCCTTTGCAACTGCGTTTGCAACAGGTGCTATAGGCTGTTTGTATTCTAAAAAATACAAATCTAAAGAGAATGTTCATCAAACACTCAAGAAAAATACAGTTGATCTTGGAAAGCTAGGTTATGACAGAGAGTATGGCAATGGGATGATTATTTGTAACAAGGGAGAGAATTAGATTGAAGAAGGTTTTAATAAAAATTCTTGTGTTAACATTGTTTTTGTGTGGAGTTGTTCCTGAATTTGCAAGTGCAAAATCAGGCGAAATTGATTCTGATGCTTTAAGAATAGAAGAGAATGCTAGTAAAGAATATGAAGTGAATGTTGAAAAAGAATTGGGGATAGAGCTAGAACAAGATATGTTAATGGAAGTTAAGGAAAGCCCAGATGAAGTTAATGTATCTACTCAGCTTGAAGCTGAGAGTATGAATGTCCAAACTGACATGAAAATTAATCATGAGACAGGTGAAATCACAGTTGATGGTATTACAGAGTTAGAAAATGGGGAAAAAGAAACTAACAAATTCAACGTGTTAATTGAAGAGATTGAAGGAAATGATTTTACAGCAACCTTTGTGGATGATGAAACAGGAAAAGAGTATAAAGTTAGCACCATAGAAGCTCAGTCATCAATTGTTCCAGCAATAATAGTTGGAATTGTTTCTAGGTTTGGTATTCAATATGCTATTAAAAAATACGGAAAGAAGCTAATAATAAAAACTTTTAAAAAACAGGTAATTAAACAAGGTATAAAAAAAGTTTCTAAGTTTTCTGTTAGCAACAAACATCTTAGTAATGCAAAAGGTAGATACAGAAAATTTGATACCAAAAGCAAGAGCACAGTGAATAAATGGATAAAAGAAGCCTTACAATCTAAAAATGTTTCGTTTACTATAAACAATAATAAAAAACTATCCTTTGTCATCACTGCAAATCTGAAAAAGAAGATCGGAACAAAAGGTGAGACAAAAATAAAAATAGTTATAGGTTGGGATGGTAAAATATGGACAGCTTATCCAATCAAGTAGAATTTAATTATATGTTCACATCTGATGAGAAAGATATTCCAAAGAACATGAAGAAAGATCCGTCAACAGCTCTAAGAGTAGAGGGAGAGTTTAAAATAGTTATAAATGGCGAAGTATATTTTGAAGAAAATATCGCCTTATTAGAATTTTATGCATCTTTGCACGACTGGATTAAAAAGATAAAGAAAAAAAACAAAGTTACAGAGTATAGATATTACACAATGGAGTATGAGGAAGACGACCCCATTATTTCAGTAATACCATTTGATAATAAGGCTCGACTCACCACTATTTGGGAAACTCAACAGTTATATAATGTCTTCGATCTTAATTATATAATTGAACAAATGAAGGTATTACATGAAAGCCTTGGACGTGACATTGAACAACATTATAAAATTTCACTAAAAAACTTTATTGGAAATATCCCATTAAGAAAATATTGAATAGAGAAAAGAACTCCTGGTTAGGGGTTCTTTTCAATGTTTTAGTAGGATGTTTTTAGAGGAGGTGTATTTTTGATTTTATATTTCTTAGCTGGTTTTATAGGAATCATAATAGCCACAATTATGCTAGGTATTGAATCTATATTTGTAGGATTGATATGGCTAATAAATCAAAACAGAGAAGAATGCTCAAAAATAGCAATAAAAATGAAGAATGAAAGCTCATTGTAAAATTCGTCGTTACAAATATCTTTTATACCTATATCTCGAATTGCAAGCGGTCTTCCATCATTAATTACAAAAATCTTTATTTGATTTATTTTAGATAACTCATTAAAAGCATCATCTCTTGAACTGAAATATGATAAAAATATCTCTTCCTTATTACTATTATCTTAAAAAAAGATTGTTCTATTAATCTTACATGGTAAATATCCCAAACTGTATTTAAAATGCGCTCAACAGTTTTTTTAGAGTACCCTTTTATTTTCTTGCCATTAATCAAAGTGATAGCACCGATACCAATTGTTTAGTCGTATATTCTGGCGTCATCCATGGCACCTTTGTTGCGGATGTCTGGGAGAACCTTAAAATATTGTCAGATGTCTCACTCAAAGCCCAAGGTGGTAATTTCTTCGAGTAGAATTAAATCTTATTCTCGGACGATTTCTAGATTTTCTTCAGAAACTCCACCCAGTACACGGATACCAAGTCCTGAACCAGGACTAGAAGGTCCATTCTAAAATTGCAACACAGCACAAAAAGTCAAGTTTCCTAAAGAGCATTTCCGCTATACTAAACTCGTAAGGCAAGGAGGTGCTCGGTTGTCCTATCAAGAACATGAGAAAACGATTCAAGAAACATTGAATTATATTGAACAGCATCTGAAAGATGATTTACCGCTTCAAACTCTAGCGAAACACGCTGGTTATTCTAGGTTTCACTTTCACCGTATGTTCAAAAAAGTGATTAAGAAGTCAGTTGTTGACTATATACGGGAACGTCGAATGACTCAAGCGGCGAAGGATTTAATTCATACGGATCAGAGGGCGATTGATATCGCATTGCAGTATCGTTTTAGTTCACAGGAATCCTTCACTAGAGCCTTTAAGAAGATATATGACATGTCACCCGCACGTTATCGGAGATTACTAAGGAATGTCATTGATAAGGAGGAAACGAATATGGCTGCAAATAAGAACACACCTACTGGCTGGATTATGACGGGAGAAACACCATCTGATTATGAAACAGGTCTGGATGACAGAATTGTACACAGTGGTACTACCTCAGCTTACCTGAAATCAAAGGATGAAAAAGCACGAGGATTCGCGACCTTAATGCAGCAAATTAAGTCTGATCGTTACCGTGGAGAACGCCTTCAATTTTCTGCTTTTGTCAAAAGCGAAGATGTGAAAGGTTCAGCGGGTTTATGGATGAGAATTGACCATTCTTCAGGTGAAGTTCTTGCGTTTGACAACATGATGAACCGCCCCATTACAGGAACAAACGACTGGAATCATTTTAGTGTAGTATTGGATGTTCCAGTCAAAAGTGAAGTCATTGCGTTTGGCATATTACTACATGGTCAAGGTCACATTTGGATGGACGAACTTAGTTTTAAAATTGTAGATGAAAGTGTGCCAGTGACAGAACAAAATACCGTGGATCATTTAGAGGATGAACCAGTGAATTTAAATTTTGAAGGCTAGCAGACTCAATTTAAGAGGAGGTTCATTGCCATGAAAAAAATTAGTGCGATTTTATTGTTCGCTATGAATTCACTCACCTTTATTTGTGGCCTTGGAATTTTATTTGGTGACGAGGATTAAAGATAAGTACCCATAGAACAAAAAAAATCAATTAAAAAAGATATCCCTATCACTATCTCTTTTTTGTAGACTTGGTATAATAGAAAAAATCAGAAAAATGAGAATGCGATGATAAGGAATAGTACTTGCCAAAATGTTTTCAGAAAGTTGCTGGTTGATGAGAAGCAATAACAAAAAAGCACGGAACTCACCTTAGAGTAGCCTTAGTGAAATGAAAAGGATCGATGTAGTTAAGGTCGGCACCCCACCGTTATATGGGAAGGATATAAGATCAAACAATCTGTATCCGAATAAGGGCATGATAATGTTTGTTTATCATGAAACAGGGGTGGTACCGCGTAAGAAGAAGTCTTTCGTCTCCAAAGTAAATATTGGGGATGAAAGGCTTTTTTTATATTCTATTTTCTAGGAGGAATCGATGATGTTTAACCACAAAAAATACGAAAAGAAATACTTTTTGCCACCGAACCTTACGTATGATTGGGTGAAGAAAGAAACATTAGAAAGTGCTCCGATATGGTGCAGTGTGGACTTGCGGGATGGTAATCAAGCATTACCTATTCCTATGAACTTAGAAGAAAAATTGGAAATGTTTCAGTTACTAGTAGAGATAGGTTTTAAAGAAATTGAGATCGCATTTCCAGCTGCTTCTGATACGGAGTTTAGGCTATTACGGACACTGATTGATCATCATATGATTCCAGACGATGTCACGATTATGGTGATCACACAAGCGAGAGAGCATATTATCCGCCGAACCTTCGAAGCCATTAAGGGAGTACCGAAAGCGATTGTTCATTTATATAATTCGACTTCAGAAGCGCAGCGCAGACAGGTATTTAAGAAAACAAAAGATGAAATTAAACAAATTGCCATTGATGGAGCTATTTTAGTAAAAGAACTTGCCGAAAAAACAAATAGTGATATTTATTTTCAATATAGTCCAGAAAGCTTTCCAGGAACAGAAGTTGATTATGCGTTAGATATTTGTAATAGTGTTTTAGATATTTGGAAACCGACACCAACTCATAAAGCAATCATCAATATTCCGACAACAGTTGAATATTCAATGCCTCATATCTTTGCAAGTCAGATTGAGTATATTCACAAAAATCTGTCTTACCGAGACAGTGTGACATTATCTATTCATCCTCATAATGACCGAGGTTCTGGGGTGAGTGATGCAGAATTTGGTGTTCTAGCTGGCGCAGAAAGAGTCGAAGGTACATTATTTGGTATCGGTGAACGTACAGGGAATGTAGACTTAATTACCTTGGCGATGAATATGTATTCACAAGGTTATGATCCAAAATTGAATTTCAATAACCTAGAAGCGATTCGTAAAAAATATGAAAAACTAACAAAAATCACTGTTCCCGAGAGGCAGCCCTATTCTGGGGAGATGGTTTTCACCGCATTCTCTGGTTCACATCAAGATGCGATATCTAAGGGTTTGAAATATAGAAAGGAAAATCATGTTGATAAATGGGACGTTCCGTATATCCCAGTAGATCCAGTTGACTTGGGGAGGAATTATCAAACGGATGTGATTCGAATCAATAGCCAGTCTGGAAAAGGCGGCATAGGCTATATACTCGAAACAAATTATGGCATTCAACTTCCTTATCAAATGAATGAAGCCATGGGATATGAAGCGAAGAAAGTATCTGATCAGGCAAGTAAGGAATTGTGTGTCGAAGAAATATATCATGTTTTTAAAGAACAGTATGTTGATTATCACCCTCATTTCCAGCTGCTTGATTATCAATTTCATAAAGGAGAAAAGCAGGAAGTTACCTTAACTTTGCTGAGAGATGATCAACAAATTGAAATACAAGGAACTGGCACTGGAAGTTTAGATGCAATCAGTAATGCGTTAAAAGCATATTTTCATCTCGAATATGTTTTGGAAGTCTATGAACAGAATTCTTTGGGCAAAGATTCCCAAGCACAAGCCTGTGCACAGATTGGCATTTCATATCAAGGAAAAATGCATTGGGGTGCTGGAATTGATAAAGATATTATAGAAGCAACAGTGAAGGCCCTGGTGGTTGCAGTAAATAAACTAGAGGTTTGGATGTAGATGGAAAAAGATAAACTTGAAAAACATGAAGTGATGCAATATTTAAGAGAATATAACGAGCAAGAAATCTTTTATCAACAATACCAACAGAAAAAGCATGACAATCAATCATTGCAATTATTTTTGAAGGATTATGATAAACACAATTTAATGCATAAGCAAATATATATAGAAGAATTTTTGCAAAAAGGGCAGAACGAATTTGAAAAAGAGGATACCATGTGGTTAGGTCAGGAGAAAGATATCGAAGTGAGAAAGTATAGCCGTTTTATGCCTCAATTGCCGGCAATCCATGATTTCTTTGAGATGATCTATGTTCTGGAAAATGAGATGTGTTTAGAAGTGGAAGACAAAAAAATGACTTTAAAATCAGGAGATATTGCCTTTATTCCACCTGACACCATACACAAGCCAATTGTAATGGAGAATACAATCGCCATGCAAATCATGATCCGTAAAAGTACTTTTCAAAAAGTGTTTTTTAAAATGTTAAAAGGCAACAATGTCATTTCAGAGTTCTTTTTAAATGCATTGTATATAAAAGAAAATAAAAATATTCTTATTTTCCATAGTCACTTGGATAAACATTTGCTAGACTGCTCTCTTCAACTATTTACAGAAAATTATAATCGGTTCCCTAGTTACCAGTTGATTATGAATAATTTGTTTGAGATATTATTATGTCTCTTATTAAGATTCAAACCAAGTCATATGAACGTAAATCAGGTCAAACAATATAGTGATATACGTATTATTGAAATGCTCCAGTATATTCAGCAATGTTGTGAGCATATCACCATCCAGGAGATGGCAGTGGAATTTAACCTTTCACAATCTTATCTGTCAAAATATATAGCTCGTAAGCTTGGCAAATCATTTAGTGAGATTCGACAAGAAATAAGATTGGAAAAAGCCTGCGAAATGCTCACTGGCAGCAATTCACAAGTAGATCATATTGCGGCAGCCGTTGGTTATCAAAATGTAGAGCATTTCATTCGTTTATTTAAGAAAAATTATCACCTAACACCACATCAATATCGTTTAAAAAATAGATAATAAAGAGGAGAAATGATAATGTCCATCAAACAAGTAAAAGATTATTTTAAACAATATGATATGCATACTCGAATTCAAGAGTTTTCAGTATCTAGTGCCACCGTAGACTTGGCTGCTTCTGCATTGGGCTGCGAACCTGAAAGAATCGCAAAAACACTCTCCTTTCTAGTAAATGGACAAGCTATTTTAGTTGTGACCTCTGGCGATGCAAAAGTTGATAACAAAAAATTCAAGGAATATTTTAAAACAAAAGCTAAAATGCTTTCTCCTCATGAGGTTGTTGACTTGGTCGGTCATGAAATTGGCGGAGTATGTCCTTTTGCTATAAAGAATGGCGTTTCTGTTTATTTAGATATTTCACTCAAACGTTTTGAGACAGTCTATCCAGCCTGCGGGAGCAGTAACAGTGCTATTGAACTCACAATAAAACAATTAGAAAAATACTCCGGTTATTCACAATGGATTGATGTGTGTAAGGGATGGAATGATGAATGAACACATGATGACGGAAGGAAAAAGTGCAGTTAAAAATAAAAAAGAGCTAGAAACCCTTGATACACAAAGGCTTTTAGCTCTTTTACAATTATTCCCACTCAATCGTAGCAGGCGGCTTACTCGTAATATCATACACCACGCGGTTAATATGCTTCACTTCATTGACGATACGAGTTGAGATCTTTTCTAGCACGTCCCAAGGGATTCTTGCCCAGTCACTCGTCATACCATCAATAGATGTAACAGCACGGATGCCGATTGTGTAGTCGTATGTTCTTGCGTCACCCATAACACCTACGCTGCGGATGTCTGGGAGAACCGTGAAGTATTGCCAGATGTCGCGCTCAAGGCCGAAGTTGGCAATTTCTTCGCGTAGAATTGCATCCGATTCACGGACGATTTCTAGTTTTTCTTCAGAAATTTCACCTAGTACACGGATACCTAGTCCTGGACCTGGGAATGGCTGTCTCCAGACAATGTCATCAGGAATGCCAAGCTCTGAACCTAGGGCACGGACTTCATCCTTGAATAGCGTATTGAGTGGCTCAATCAATTCGAACTGCATGTCTTCTGGAAGACCGCCTACGTTGTGGTGAGATTTGATTGTTTGTGCCGTTGCTGTTCCGCTCTCAATGATGTCTGTGTAAAGTGTTCCTTGTGCTAAGTAGTCGATTCCTTTTAGCTTGTCCGCTTCGTCATCGAATACATAGATGAATTCGTTACCGATGATTTTACGTTTTTGCTCAGGATCAGACACACCTTTTAGCTTGTTTAAGAAACGATCTTTCGCATCTACTTTAATCACGTTCATGTTGAAACCTTCGCTAAATGTTTTCATAACCCCTTCTGCTTCGCCTTTGCGAAGAAGACCATGGTCAACGAAAATACATGTCAGCTGATCGCCGATGGCTTTGTGGATCAATACCGCCACAACAGATGAATCCACACCGCCGCTTAATGCGCACAATACTTGCTTGTCGCCTACTGTTTCACGGATTTTCTGCATTTCGATTTCAATGAAGTTCTCCATTGACCATTTGCCATCACAATCACACACGCCGAAGACAAAGTTTTTCAATAGGTCATTTCCGTACTCAGAGTGACGAACCTCTGGGTGGAACTGAACGCCATAGAAATTTTTCTCAGCTAAGCTCATGGCTGAGTTTGGACAATGTGCACTTGTTGCATCGACTGTAAAGCCTTCTGGTACTTCCACAACGAGGTCACCATGGCTCATCCAAACGACTTGATCAGTTGGAAGGTCTTTGAATAAAGCAGGTGTTCCGTTAATATGGATATCTGCTTTTCCATATTCACGCTGGCTGGCCGCTTCTACTTTCCCGCCTAAATAGTGAGTCATGAGCTGCATGCCGTAGCAAATGCCTAGAACCGGAATGTCTAGATCAAAAATCTTTTCATCACAGCGGAAAGATCCTTCATCATAAACACTGTTTGGTCCACCAGAAAGGATGATTCCTTTAGGTGCCATTTCTTTAATTTCTTCAGCAGTTAAAGTGTGCGGATGAAGCTCACTGTACACACCAAATTCACGAATACGGCGTGTGATCAGCTGATTGTACTGACTGCCGAAATCGAGAACCAAAATCATTTCATTTACTAAATTTGTCATGGTGTCACCTCTATGTCCAATATAGTTTTTTATAAACGCACAGAAAAAATGAGAGGAGAAAACCTGCTCTCAGTGTGAATCACGCTTTTGAAGCGCCCAGACTCACATCCGAACGCTTCAATTTCATGTATTTTAGAAGGTTTTAATATTCACCTATTCTAACAACAGGAAGGTACGCGGTCAAGACTATCTCCTGTTTATTAAATTTTCCCATAACTTTGCCGATTGCTGCCAAAGCGCCGAGGCATCCTCTCGCCGGTAGAGCGCACGTTCATAAAGCTGCGTCAGCTCTGACATATGATGATCTCCATCCTTCTCATCAACCAGCGAAGCGAATTCTCTTAGCGTCCTACCTGGCTTTTTCTCGATTCCTCTGCGCCCTAGCTGCTTTAATAGAGCCGCATATGCATAGAAGAATGCTTCATCCTTTGGCAGACGTTTCACCTTTTTTACAATAAAGAATGGCAGCCATCTTGTTCTGAATCGATAAAGCATCCAGCTGATGAATCCAAGCAGGACAATAGCTCCTGCCGCATAACCTATAACCCAACCAACATGCACCATATTTGGCTTTGCCTGCGCTGTTTGTTCCTTTGGTTGTGCCGGCTGCTCTCTCTCCTGCTGCTGCGGCTGGTCTTGCTGCTTTTCTTCACTTGCATCAGAACTAGACTGATCTTCTTCTTCCTTTTGATCATCCGTTTGATCGCTTGAAACAGCTTCATTCGTAAATGTCTCTGGGTTTGTAAATCCTTTTGTCGGTTCAAAGGTGACCCAGCCTCTGTTTGGAAAATAAACCTCTACCCATGAATGCGCATTGTTATTGGTCACTTCATACACATTGTTTCCATCCATTTGTGTTTCATATAACTGACCAGACGTATACCCTTTCACCCATCTCGCCGGAATTCCGATCGAACGAAGCATCACAATCATAGAGGTTGAAAAGTTATCACAGTAGCCAATCATCGTATCAAATAAAAATTGATCCACATAATCTTCATTACGACCAGGCACAGCGACATTCTGCGTTTCATATGAAAACTTCGCAGATCCTAAATAATCTTCGATTGCTTTCGCTTTATCATACATATTGTCCTTCGTTTCCGTTAAGCTGTTTGCCAAAGTTTTCACACGCTCTGGAAGTGACGATGGAAGCTGCAAGTATTCACGGCCAACCTGCTGATTCACCTGCTTCTTTGTCGGTACTTTAATCCTTTGCAAATCCTCCAGGATAAATGTAGGAGATAAAAAGCTGACTTGATAGTTCCCTAAATTTTTAGGCGGGTTTTGCATAGACGGGACAATTTTCTCCGTTTTGCCCATGATTTGCAGCGGAATGTTTTCCATTGGCGTCAGCATGATCGTTCCAATAGGATACACAGCATGATTAAATCGATAATCCGATTCTATATCAATTCTTGTTTCATGCTCCTCTGTTTTCACTCGCTCAGTAAACCACCGATTCGGCACAGTGTCGTCCTTTAGCCGAGTAGGCTTCGTATCATTTGAAGCATCCTCCCAGCCCTTTCCTGTGTAAATACTTTTTGTCTCTACACGAAAGTAAGACGGCTCCTTTCCGCTCCATTTAAAGACAGGTGTGCGGTCCTCACTAAACGGTCCGCCAAGCGCCGAATCATCTGCACTATATCCCACTTTATTCTGCCCAGCTGCCCCATCTTGATTCGTGACCGCCTTAAAAAACGGGACAGGATCGGGCCATTTTGGATCTGACTTCGGCAAAGAAGCGCCGAGTGTCGCTGATAGGAGGACAAGCGCCAGCATGGGCAAAAACCACTTTAGACGCGCTTTCTGTGACACCCGAACGCCCTCAGCTGAACGCAGTCGATCGAAATACAGCAATCCAAGCAAACAAAAGCCAAATACCATAATACGAATGATCGCAAAGGTCGCATCATATGGCGTAAACGTATCAAGAATCGTGACATACACAATCGTCATCAGTAAAAAGAAAAAGATACGCTGCTGATAGACCACCCAATAATGAAGCAAGTAGACAAGCAGCCACAGCAAAATATAAAACAACAATGTGCGGAAAGACGGATACATGTCACTCCACATGCCCATGCTCATTAACGTGATATTATCCTTGATATCAGCAAACAAAGCAGCCGGATAGCCTGGCGCTGATTGATAAAAGATCAAATATAAGGCGAGCAAAATCAGTCCAGCACAAATAGGAAACGTCACATACCACTTTAGACGAAAGAACGTAAACAAACACGTAAGCCCGATAAAAATGATGAAATAAGACGTATGGCTCGTCTCTGTAAAATCTTGAAGTGGACGAAGCCACTCCCATAGCAGCAGAAAAGCTACAGCATAATAGATGAACAATTCAAAACGGCTTTGCCGCAGATGCGTATGCAGCATAAATGTTTGTCACCTCACAGTTCTTTCGTGCAGCCGGTCTTCAAATAAAAGGGTGATGCGTATTCCAGAAGCCTTGAGCCGGTCTACAAGCTGTTTTTCTTTTGTCGTCAAATGGTCAACGGCTTTCTTCACTAAAAGCACGGTGATGTTCTTTCTGTTTCGATTTCCAAAGAGACCTGCCGCAAGCTCCTCCTGCAGCTGACCCGTGACGACATATTTTCCTGAATGCTGGTACTCACTCGCTGCTAACGATTTATATTCTAGTGCCCGGGAAGACTGATGCTGCACCCTTGTTAAATAATAAAGTATGTCCTGTAAATGAAGTTCCCCTTGATCGACTCGAAAGGCTTGCTGATCTCCTAGAGGGACAAGACCTGACGGCACGCCTTTTTTCACAGCCGTTTGAAGAACAGATGCCGCAATCGAGACGACTGTTTCAAAAACAGTTTGATCAGTAAAATCAGCAAACACGACAAGGTCCTTTGCTTGATTCTGTTCAAATTCCTTCGTCATCAGCTGGCCTCTTCTGGCCGTCGTCTTCCAGTCCACCCAAGCAAACCGGTCTCCTTGCTGGTATTCCCGTACGCCTGTTGTCACATGGGCCGGTTCATTGAACCACGAGTGAACCGCTTTGCCACCATTTTCACTCACTGACTCAGCAGGCTCTACAGGGATATCCAGCACTTTTGGGTAGACAAGCAGCTTTTTCTCTAACGGAATGATGATTTCCTTTTCAACAAAACCAAACATATCCCCCGTTTTGATTCTAACGGCTGTCAAATGATGCTCTCCCCGCATGACATCATTCAATTGATAGGAAAATCGCCATGTTTTCCGAAACCAAGGAAAAAGCATTTGCTTCATTTCAATCTGTTCCTTTAAGTGAAAGGTGTCTGGCGGAGCATCCTCTATCATGACGTAAACGTACGGAAATGGATGTGTCCGCTTGATTTCAAGGTCAACGGACAGCACATCCCCCGCCTTTAAGCGTGTTTGCTGTATTGTCCTCTTGGCTGTCGCGCGAAGCGGAACAAGTGCAAACAGCAATGCATACAAAGCATATGGTAAAAATGCATAAAAAAGGAACCAACTCACAAACCCTCCCTGAAACATGGCATAACAAAAGGCTGCCGCAGTGAGAATGATGAGCATCATCACCCTTAACCATAATGAAATTGCTACACGATGACGTGACTTCATTGAGTCATCGACTTTTGAACTGGCACGCCAATTTGCTCAAGCATTTGCCGCAGCAGTGTCTCCGCCTTCTTCCCTTCATATGTCGCTTCTGATGTCAAAATCATACGATGCGGTAATGTATAAGTCGCCAAATACTGTACATCATCAGGAATCACATAATCACGCTGATTCAAAAGCGCATACGCCTGTGCCGCTTTCATCAGGGCGATCGATCCCCTTGGACTCACACCTAGATAAACAGATGGGTGTTTACGCGTCGCTTGAGCAATTTCAACAATATATTCTTTAATGGATGCATCCACATGAATAGTCTGAACAGCCTGCTGCAACGCATGGATATGTTCCTTTGTCATGACAGCTTGGAGCGTATCAATCGGGGATTGCTTCTCCTGCAAGTTGAGCACCTCCAGCTCCTCGAGCATGGTCGGATATCCCATCTGCAGTTTGAATAAAAACCGGTCCATTTGCGCTTCTGGCAGCGGATACGTCCCTTCATATTCCACTGGGTTTTGCGTCGCCATGACGAAAAAAGGATCCGCAAGCGGCATCGTTTCTCCGTCCACTGTGACACTGCCTTCCTCCATCGCTTCAAGCAATGCTGATTGTGTTTTAGGAGAGGTCCGGTTGATCTCATCAGCCAAAATAATCTGCCCCATGATCGGTCCTTGCCTAAATTCAAATTCATTCGTCTTTTTATTGTAAATCGACACGCCTGTTACATCTGAAGGCAAAAGGTCAGGAGTGAATTGGATTCTCTTAAACTCACAGCCAATGGATTTTGCCAAAGCACGAACCATCATCGTCTTTCCTACACCAGGCACATCCTCTAGCAGCACATGCCCCTTCGCCAAAATCGCAACAAGGCTTAATATCGCAATATCTTTTTTCCCAACCATGACTTTATTGATGTTATCTACGATTTTTTGTAAATCTGAATGCATCGGTTCATCAAATGCCATCCTGATCCTCCTATCACGTTTCTGTCAATTTTCATATAGTCTAACTTTACCATACAACGCGCATTTGCATATAACATCAGCACGTATAAAAAAGAAGCCTTCTCACGATGGGAAAGACTTCTTCTCTTCTTTTGGCTTACTTGATGGCTCCATATGAACATGAGAGTGTAAAATATCATGCTCCTGTTTCATTCTCCGTTCAATTTCATCTGCAATATCATGGCTTTCTGCTATGTTCAAGTTAGGCTCGACCTCAACCACTACATCCACATGAACAGTACTTCCAAGATAACGCGCTTTTATATCCTTTAAATCGCCTACTCCTGGTGTTGCTTCAATGGTTTCTTTATATTTAGACATATCTTTGATATGAAAACCGTCTGTTAACGAATGAGAGGCATCTCTGAAAATCTCCCACGCAGTTTTACAAATAATTAAGCCAATGACAAACGCTGCAAGCGTATCAATCCATGCCAGCTGAAATTGAGAAGCCATGATTCCTACAAATGTGCCAATACTCACATACGCATCTGACTTATTATCAGCAGCTGCCGCATGGAGAGCCTGGCTATTAATTCGTTTGGACAGATTGCGGTTATAAATATACACACCGTACATCACAACAGCACTTCCTGCTGCCGTCCAAGCCGCGATCATATCCGGCGTTTGATGCTCAGATGAGAAGAGCGACTGGCCTGCACTCAGCAAAACTTGAAGTCCAACAAGCATCATGATAAAGGAAGCCACAAGAGACGCAATATTTTCCGCTCTAAAATGACCATACGGATGATCTTCATCAGGCGGCTTTTGAGAAATACGCAGCCCAATCAACACAGCAAGGGATGCAATAATATCCGTCGTGTTATTCAATCCATCTGCCGAAAGGGCCTCTGAATGAAACACGTACCCAATAATGAGTTTGACCGCAGATAAGATCACATAGGCAATGATGCTGACCCAAGCACCTGTTTCACCTTGTCTTAATTCGTTATAGCGCTCCATGTTGAACCGCGCCTCCTCACACATCACTTTTCTATTATTTATCTTACAAAGCAAAGCCCGTGTGGGTCTACAGCAACATGATTCGCTTATGTCAGCAAAATAGGATAAATAGAAATGTGTTGACCTAAGTAAACTTATTTTTATAAGGTCAAATGACCTCAAGACCTACTCCTATCAACCTTTTTCCATTTCTCTTCGAAATGGACATATCGTCAAATCACTCTTCTCTGGTAAATTATCAGAATAATTTTATTTCGAGACACAACTTCCCTCCTTCCTTTTTTATGCTATTTTAAAAATAAACAGAGGGAAAAGAGGGAACATAATCTCTCAAATCCTTTCTACTTTTTAACACCATGTTAAGAGGTTTGAAATGTCAGTTTGATAACCTGTCCAATGCTGAATGACAATTCAGTATGATAAAATTTAAAATATTCTAAAAACAAATTCTCTATTCATGAGAAATGTTTGGAGGTAAAGAAATGTCCAACATGACAAACGGTCTTCAAAAAAACCTTAAAACAAGACATATTTCGATGATCTCCATTGCTGGGGTCATTGGGGCAGGGCTATTTGTTGGTAGCGGCGCTGTCATTCATTCTGCAGGCCCTGGATCCATTCTTTCCTATTCTTTTGCCGGACTTCTGGTGATCTTTATTATGAGAATGCTTGGAGAAATGGCATGTGCCTATCCGACAAGCGGTTCTTTCTCACAATATGCGAGCGATGCCATCGGTCCATGGGCCGGGTTTACAATCGGCTGGCTTTACTGGTTCTTCTGGGTGATCGTCATCGCCATCGAAGCCATTGCCGGTGCTGCCATTATTCAATATTGGTATGGAGATGCACCTGTTTGGCTCACAAGTCTTATCCTCACAATCCTCTTAACATTAACAAATATCTTTTCTGTTAAATCTTTTGGCGAATTTGAATATTGGTTTTCACTAATTAAAGTCGTCAGCATCATTCTCTTTCTACTCATTGGTTTTGCATTTATCTTTGGTTTTGGCGGTCATCATACTTCAGGTCTTGCCAATCTAACAGGGAACGGCGGTTTTCTTCCAAATGGATTCAGCTCTGTGTTACTCGGAATCGTCGTCGTCATCTTTTCCTTCATGGGAACGGAGATTGTGGCCATAGCGGCCGGTGAATCAGCAGACCCAGTCAAATCTGTGACGACAGCCACCCGCTCTGTTGTATGGCGTATTATCGTATTCTATGTCGGATCAATTGCTGTCGTTGTCACCTTGCTTCCTTGGAATTCCGCAAGTATTTTAACAAGCCCGTTCGTTGCGGTATTAGAATACATTGGTGTTCCATCAGCCGCTCAAGTCATGAACGTCATTGTCTTAACAGCTGTTTTATCTTGTTTAAACTCCGGGTTGTACACAACGTCCAGAATGCTTTATTCATTAGCAGAAAGAGGCGAAGCACCGAAACGTTTTATGAAAATCAGCAAACGTGGTGTTCCTGTAGCGGCTACAGTCGCAGGTACCTTCTTTTCCTACATTGCCGTCATGATGAACTACTTTTATCCTGAAACCATCTTTTTGTTCTTAGTCAATGCATCTGGCGCCATTGCTCTTCTTGTCTACTTGGTCATTGCCGTTTCACAATTAAGAATGCGACGCAAAATCGAAAAAGAAAATCCAGAACAGCTCAAAATCAAAATGTGGCTGTTCCCATACCTCACGTACTTTACCATTTTGGTCATTTGCGCCATCTTGGCATCGATGCTGTTTATCGAATCCATGCGGCCGCAGCTCATTTTGACGAGTATCATTACCTTAGGCGTACTGGCTGCTTATTTTATCTTTAAACCGAATAAAAAAGTGCCTGCAAATGCGGCGCTTGAAAATAAACACCCGTAATTCTCCCGCTGAAAAGCGGGTTTTTTTATTTTATTCACCTATTTGGATGTCCGCACTTATACTGTATCAAATTGAATTTAAGTGAGGATTAGTCAACATGAACCTAGAAAAATTTGTTGACGAGCTTCCAATTCCAGAAGTCGCGGAGCCCGTCAAAAAGAACCCAAGACAAACGTATTATGAGATTGCTATGGAGGAGGTATTCTTAAAAGTTCATAGAGACCTGCCCCCAACCAAGCTATGGACCTATAATGGCAGCTTGCCTGGTCCAACCATTAAAGCCAATCGAAATGAAAAGGTCAAAGTGAAATGGATGAACAAATTGCCATTGAAACATTTTCTGCCTGTCGATCACTCCATCCACTCCGGTCATCACGATGAACCAGAGGTCAAAACAGTCGTTCATCTGCATGGCGGCGTCACACCAGCAAGCAGTGACGGCTACCCAGAGGCCTGGTTTTCACGGGACTTTGAAACAACCGGCCCTTTTTTTGAAAGAGAGACTTACGTCTACCCAAATCATCAGCAAGCCTGCACATTATGGTATCACGATCATGCGATGGCATTGACACGACTAAATGTGTACGCCGGTTTAGCTGGGTTTTATTTGATCTCAGATGCATTTGAAAAGTCCTTAGAGCTGCCGAAAGATGACTATGACATTCCTTTAATGATTATGGACCGGACGTTTCAGGAGGATGGCTCACTGTTTTATCCTAGCAGACCAAACGATACGCCAGAGGACAGTGACATACCAGACCCATCCATCGTGCCCTTTTTTTGTGGAGAAACGATCTTAGTCAATGGAAAAGTATGGCCATATTTAGAAGTAGAGCCGCGAAAATACCGTTTTCGTATTTTAAATGCGTCCAATACTAGAACTTACGAGCTGCATCTAGATAACGACGCTACAATTTTGCAAATTGGTTCCGATGGTGGCTTTTTGCCAAGACCCGTTCGCCATCAATCCTTTAGCATCGCACCTGCTGAACGTTTCGATGTCATCATCGACTTTTCAGCTTATGAAAACAAAACGATCACTCTCAAAAATACAGCCGGCTGCGGACAGGATGTGAATCCTGAAACAGATGCGAACATTATGCAATTCAAGGTCATACGTCCACTAAAAGGGAGAGTACCTAAAACATTACGTCCGATTTTCAAACCCCTGCCACCGCTTCGGCCAAGTCGAGCTGATAGAGAGCGTACGCTCACACTTACCGGCACGCAGGATAAATATGGCCGCCCTATCCTATTGCTCGATAACCAATTTTGGAATGACCCTGTCACAGAAAATCCTCGTCTTGGCAGTCTAGAGATTTGGTCTATCGTCAATCCAACCAGGGGGACACACCCTATTCATTTGCACCTTGTTCAATTTAGGGTTTTAGACAGAAGGCCATTTGATACAGAAGTCTATCAATCGATAGGAGAAATTGTGTATACAGGACCAAACGAAGCGCCTCCTTTACATGAACAAGGCTACAAGGACACCATTCAGGCGCATGCAGGTGAAGTCATTCGGATCGTTGCTCGATTTGTTCCATACAGCGGCCGATATGTGTGGCATTGTCATATTTTAGAGCATGAAGATTATGACATGATGAGGCCGATGGATATCATTCAGTAAAAATGAAACCACTCTTCCGCTAAAAGCGTAGAACTTGTATGAAACTGCTGATTACAAAAGGGCTAACGGACATCTATTCATTAGCCCTTTTATGATCCATTTCAAAATGGAAAAATAAATCGCATGAATCATTCCTTTGAAGAGCATTCCATACTTAAAAAGTTGACGCAGCAAACCGATAATACTACTATATACCCATTACATCTATCAAAAGGCACATAAGCCATAATGAACGAACAAATGGAAAATTGCGATAAAAAACGGAGGAGTTCAATTTGAATGAAGAAAAAGAGACTTGCCAGGTCAAACAAGAAACAGCGGCAGGTAACAGAGAGAAGCTTTCAATTCATGAGAACGAGAGCATTCGGTCAAACATTGAACAACTAACCATTGAACTCAGTGAACAAAAAGAATTCAATCACTTCATATTAGATGAAAAACAAAAGGCCATCAGCACATTATCTTCCCTCATCACAAAAGGCAATTGTGATGAAGACTTAAAGACTCATTTTCAACAAGCATTACATATCGGACTTTCTGTCATAGAGATTATGGAGATTATTAAACACTGTACAAAGGTTGCTGGCTTCCCTCACTCCATTAACGCCCTGTTTATCTTTCAAAACTTATTAGATGAAAACAAATAAAACAGAGAAAACGAGATGTCATCAATCCTCTCGTTTTTTTATGTTCACTCATATTACTCTTTTCCTTTTTCTCTGTCACATAAGCAAAATATGAAAATAGCCCTCGTATCACTGCTTAAAAATTGATTTTCCATCTATAGACCCACCATTTCTCCAGCATTTCAAGAGACAAAATAAAAAAACGTCCAGTTATATAAATAACTGAACGTTTCCTTTATCGATTGACAGTGAAATTGTTAACGATTCCGCCATCCTTCTCCCAAGCGGCTTCCACCGTTTTCTTCTTCATATTGTATTCAAAAATCGTTCTTACCTTCGCCTTTCGTCCAGTGTCATCCTTTAATTCTTCTGCGTTTTTTGCAACACCTAAGAAATAAACAGACGACCCGTCCGTAGAAAATTGCGGCTGTGCAGCACTTAAAATATGAACATCCTGGCTATTTTTAACGAGTGTCGCCGTTTTTCCTGTTTCTACATCAAGCATCTTAATCGAGGATATTTCTTTTTCTTTACGAACCTTTACTTCTGTATAAATCAATTTCTTATGATCTGGAGAAAATGAAATATCATTGATCGTTTGTGAGATGCGTGCAATGCGTTTCCCCTTCTCACCTGTTTGAAGGGTGATCTTCATGGTTGTTGGTTCAGGATCTCTGCCCTTTTCATTTGCTTCATCGGTTTTTTGATAATCTTCTTTTAAAGAATAATGCTGGATCGCCAAATCATTTGAAGTCGGATCATATGCAAAAGAACTCACTGTATCATCCTTGCTTTTTTCCGGATACAGCTCCTTCATTTTGTGTGTTTTCAAATCAAAAGATGCGACATAAAATTGCTCTCCAGAATCCTTGTTATACCTTAGAAATAACTTCTTTCCGTCACCAGACAGCCTCATACTGTCGATAGAATCATCACTCGTAAACAGTGTTTTTTCTTCGTCAGATTTCACATTTAATTCCCGAATACTCACCTTTTGCGTGTCTTCATCCGTATACGTGTAATATAAAACTTGTTTCGTAGAATCATAAGCAATCGAAGGATATGCTGTCAGTTTCTCCGTATGAAGCGCCCGATCATGCAAGTAATAAGTATTGTTTAACTTTTGATCTGTAAATGAAACGAGCAATTCGTCTTTTGCATCTTGATTTGTTTTGACTTTTCCTGTATGTTTCGCCTCTTGCCCAGGCTTCATCATGAAGAAAATAACTGCCGCAATCACTGCGACGCCAATGACTGTGATGATCCACCATGTTGATTTTTTCATTGCCTTTCAGACCCTCTCTACAAGAAAAGAAGCCAGAAAATGAACTTTTCCCGCTTCTTTGCATGCCTATGTATTAATAAGTGTAATGCCCTTTTACGACACCTTTACTTGTTTTATACCCAAGTGCTTTGAATGCTTTTGGACTTACGTCTAATACAGCATTTGGCATTCTGCCTACATCATATTTATATACTGTAATCACTTTATGTGGTTTCGCTTTTGTTGTCACTCTTAGTTTTGTACCTTTTTTCGGTACGTCAAAGCCCATTTTAGTTGCTGCATCCCAATGACCGAGTTTTTTTCCATCTGCGCCTTTTTTGCCGACACCATTATACCAAGTAATATTGCCGCTTACTTTTTTTGCACTTGCTCCATGTGAGAAACTGAATGCTAAAAATAAACTAGCTACTGTTACGATTGTCGTGATAAGCTTTTTATTCATTAAGAAATCCTCCGTTTTTGGTTTCTGCACTCATTATACATGAAGATGAACCCAGTTATTTTACAGACACATTACAATTCAAATACAAGTTGACCACTTTATGACCGATAAAGTTCATAAATACTACCATAAACAGTCAGAACATTGTAAGCAGCCCCCCTCTTTCATTTTATATAATAAAAGTGAATCAAATTTAAGGGGGAATTTTCATGAAAAAGTGTTTCACCGTTTTGATTGTAAGTTTGGCCTTCGTTTTGATGTTTTCAAGTCTTCCTGCCTCAGCGGCTAGTCCTCGTCACGGCGCAATTGTGACGCAAACAGATGAAGCCAAATGGTCAGGTATCTCTGCTGATATTGTCCTGCCGAAAACAGCCACCATAAAAAATGGCTATGCCGACTGGTATCTCGGTCTCGGCTCTGCTGTTGTAGAGAGCGGTATTTCAAAAACGTCTTCTGGCTATAAAGTTTTTCTGGGCAGCGGCTCACAAGGCGGCAGTAAATACTGGAACAGCGAATACGATACAAGTATTAAAGATGGCGCACGTGTCAACTTAAAGCTCATCAACAATGGTGATGGCACGGTGTCACTATATGTCAACGGGAAACTGCGCTATAAGCAGCCTGTTTACAACCCTAGCCGTCTGAAAAACCTTGATGTTGTCAAAATGGTACATGGCGTACAGGATAATGGAACAAACAGCTATTCACAAGCAAGCTTTTCGAATGTACAGCTTCGTGCAAATACATCAGGAAGTGTCTATAAAAATTGGGACGGGTCAATCAAATCGTCACTTTTACGTAAAAATTTAGAATCCGGTGCCGCAGCTCCTAAATTCACCGTCATTTCTTCTATCCCATTAAGTACAAGCCTTTCAGCACAATAAGAAAAAAGCACCCTCCATTGGGTGCTTTTTATTGTTCACAGCTTATCAACACTTCTCTTTTAATCAAAACAACGATTCGTGGTAACATAAACATACAACATTCGACGAAAAAAGGAGAACGAACGTGAAAAAAAGTCTACTTGTTTTCATGAGTCTAGTTGCAAGTCTCTACATTCTAGCAGCTTGCTCGAATACGACAAAAGAACAAAAAACAGAAACTAAAGCTCTTCCAACGATTAATGAGCGCATTCAAAAGGAAACAAAAGAAGTGATGGAACAGTCTAAACTCATCAAAGATACTGACATCACCGTTGATCAAAAGAAAAAAAGCATTTCTTTAAACGTAACGGCTTCCTCTGATACCAATAGTGATTACGCTGAAGTCATCGGTTTAAACTTTGCAAAAACGCTAGCCATTGGAGCATCAACTGAAAAAGAAAACAATCTTCATAAACCGGAAAATGACAGCCTCGGCGCCCTCTATTCCTTTTATGACCTAAACATCACCGTGAAACAAGAAAACGGCAAGGTACTCGCAAAAGGAAAGAAAACAACAAATGAAACAAAAATCACTTGGGAAAGAGCCCAATAACTGGACAAGAAAATCCTTTATGGATTTTCTTCTTTTTTTTAACAAAACTATTAACATTATGAAAAGAATGCCGATTAGTAAGATTGTGTTGGTTCTTAAGTACCAATAATTCTTATTTACATATCGGAGGAAAGTATCATGAAAAGAACAACTGAATTTGTTTTAGGTTTAATTGGAGGTATTTTTGGATTTTTCGGCGCAATGTTCGCTCTTGCTTTCGGGGGAATCGATGCAGCATTTAGCGATTCTGGCACGAGTGAAATTACAGGATTAGGCTGGGCAGCAATGCTTTTCTCTATTCTTGCCATTGTCTCATCTGTCATTGTAAAGAAAAAAGCAAAGCTTGGTGGAATTTTATTATTAGTATCTGCTGTAGGCGGCATTATTTCTATTTCTATGTTCTTCATCCTTCCAGCTGTATTAATCATCATTGCAGGCTGCATGGGCGTGTTTAGAAAAGAGCCTGTCGTTAATAACACAACTGCATAAGAATAAAGAATAAAGCTTGTAGAGATTGCTCTACAAGCCTTTTCTCTCTACTCTTTGTAATTCATATTGAATGGCATCAACTAACTCTATTATGTTTTCATCTGTCCAAAGATCCAACATAAATAATATATCATTCACCATGTGTGACAAATCTTCTTGGCTCATCAATTCTTCTTTGTAAGCAGGGACAACAAAGAAATAGAGTAGATCAGCCAATTCAAGAACGACACGTACATCTTTTTCATCCATGATAGCTTTATGCAAAGAATGAATCAACCATTTGAGGTCTTCATGATTTTCAATAGGAACATACATCAATTGGTGTATTTCATCGGTATCCCTCCCACTTAGAATCCTCTCAGCAGATTCCTTTGAAAGAGCCCCAACTGTATTTGAAGATATATTCAGAAACAAGAATTCATGTTGATCCTCTCTATTAACCGTCTTGATTGACGAACCTTCCATCTCAATCACTCCCAATCCCTTATAATAATTCTATTATAAGGAAATTCAAGTTCGTTTTAAGTCACAAGAAGTGGATTTTATGTAATTTTAAGCTAACTGGTTTATAAAAAACACTCCAAAACAATTATTTTCTATTTTTATCATTTTTTGTTGATTTACAAGTACTTTTATCCTATTATAATAGTCATGGTCAATATATAAGCACAAGACGCTTATATAAATTAAACAAAAGGGGATTTTCATTTTGAAGAAATTCTATGCTTTATTTTTAGCTTTAGGGCTAACATTTACACTGGCTGCTTGCGGCTCAACAGAAGATGTGTCTACAGGTGCATCTAAAGAAAAAGAGTCTACAAGCACAAAAACACAATCAAAAAACAAAAAAGACGATGGTTCAAAGAAAATAAATGCGAGCAAACACAAAACAACTGCTCAAGGAATGAAAGTAAACCTTGGCGAGATTAAAATTATGAAGGATAAAATCAATGTTGGAATGAATATCGAAAATACGACAGATAAAGTCCTAAATTTCTATCCAGATCAAGGTAAAGTTGTAGCTGGAAGCATGCAATTAGATGCGAATATGTTTATGACTGACGGTGATATTGGTGGCGAAGTTGAAGGTGGCGTTAAACAGGATGGTGTTATTCAATTCTTAGCTCCTGAAGGCAAAGAGATCAACATTAAAAACATCAAAGAATTAAAACTGAAATTTGGAGATGTCACAACTGACGATTACATGAATAGTAAAGACGTGACATTCACAGTTAAAGTAAAATAAACTTTCACTAATGCCCTTGAATGATGAGGGCTTTTTTTTATCACCACTAAAAAACACTTTCCTAGAAGAAAGTGTTTTTGTTTATAAGTAACGTTTCATTCTTTTTATTACTCCATAAGGATAACTAATCTTTCGAGAAGTCTCTTAAATGGAACTCTTTTTCATCTCCTCAGCCATTTCCACTTCACCCTCTGCTTCCAGCTGTTCAATGATGCGGATATAATCCCTTTCGTGGCGATTTTGGCTTAATTTGAAAGCAGCCTGAACTTCATCAATGATGATCTTAAAGCCTACAATGCCTTTCATTTGCTTCTCTAACAGTTCCTCAGACAACGTATCCCATAACACCGGCTGTTCTCTGTGACTTTCGTATGTCTCCAGCATCGTGGTTAATTCCTTAACCAGTTCCGATTTTTCAAGCAGTTCCGCCTTTCCATAAGCATGAACAGCCTGATAATTCCATGTTGGTACTGCTTCTTTTTCATACCATGAAGAAGATATGTAGGCATGCGGTCCTTGAAAGATGACGAGCGTCTTCTCGCTCTTTTCAAACGTTTTCCACTGAGGATTCCCAATCGCCATATGCCCCGAGATCACATACGAATCTCCAACTTGATGAAAACTCACTGGAATATGTGTCGCAATGGGCTTTTTATTCATTGTCGTCACAACTGTAGCAAATGAATGAGATTGAATAAATGATTTGATTTTCTCCATATCTTTCACTCGAAAAAATGATGGGATATGCATGTATCCTTCCCCCTTTTTGATCAACTCAATGTTTTGGTCATAATGAAATCCATTTGCTCTTCGTCCCCCATGTGAAAGGCGTGCACCCCTGTTTGAACAAACCCAAGCATTTGATAAAATGCGATGGCCGCTTTGTTGTGCTCCCACACCCCAAGCCAAACATCACGTTTATGATATTTCTTCGCGATCTCAAAGGCTTGATTGATTAAATATCGGCCTAATCCTTGTTTTTGAAAGGACTGCTTAATATAAATTCTTTCAACCTCTAACGCTTCACTTCCCATCTCTTCTGACTGCGCATCATCCATATTGACCTTCAAATAACCAGCAACTTCCCCATTCACTTGAACAAAATAGAACTGTGAAGATGGATGATGTAATTCCTTTAACAGCTGGTTGGGATGAAAGGCTGTCTTTACGTAAGCATCGATATGTTCAGCTTTGTTTTGATCCCGAAAGGTCTCTTTAAACGTGTCGATTCCGACTTTTTGCAGCTCTTCTATATGCTGTTCATTACATGGAATAAAAGTGACCGTCATTGAAGTCATCACTCCTTATCATTTAGTAGCGTCTCTTATTTCCTTTTTTCACATAATCCCAATCTTTTTCGATATTTTTTCTCACCCTTAGAAGATACTCACATATCTGTTCTGCTTCCTCATCAGAAAACCCACCAAGCGCTACTTGATTCGAATAATCATGTTCTCGTTTGATCATTGGATATACCGCTTCCCCTTTATCAGTGGGAAACAGCTTTTTGATTTTTTTATTCACAGGATCATCTTTCTTCTCAATAAACCCATTCAGTTCTAATTTTTTGATAGCCCGAGCCGCCGTAGTTCGATCCACTTTAATCATTTCCGCCAGCTTTTCCTGAATGATACCAGGCTCCTCACAAATACGCACAAGATACAAATACTGCCCCTTCGTTAAATCGTACTCTCTAAATTCAATATTACTTATAGAATCAAGCGCCCGAGCGATGACGCCAATCTCTCGTAAAATCTCTCTCATTTATCATGACTCCTTTTATTGCATTTACAACATAATACACAACAACATTATATTTTATTTTTGTTGTAAACACAATAAAAAACACCTTCATTTAGAAAGTGTTCTTTTCATTTTCTTTATTTCCCTCGTTCCTATAATAGTGGTAATCGTTACAAAAATAACGATATATTCGTTGCTAGAAGATAATTTCCCTTTATGCAGCTGCCTCTTTTTATAACATAAGCTCTCCAGTTTTATTAGCCATTATTCGTTAGAGTCCACATAGATTAAAATTAAAATTTTACCTTTAACAACCATCATTAAAATGATGAATATATTGGTTTAATTTAGGAACTATAAAAAGGTGACCAATCGTCAAGAAAGGGAGGTCGCTTAATGAATATTTTACAATTAGGGAGGATGACAATGGGAATTTTAAGTGGAAATCCAACGGATGAACCTATGCACTATGGTGAAGTGTTTGGTACATGGTCTTACTTGATGGTAGCTAAAGGTTTAATTGCTGGTTATCAAACCCACTTAAACCATGCAGGTGACGAAGACTTACAAAAATTAATTGAAGAAGCTATTCGGGGTGGGCAACAAGAAATCAAAGAAATTGAAACTTTATTAAAAGAAAATGGAATTGGCTTACCTCCAACACCTCCTGAACGACCTAAAGCTTGTATAGACGATATTCCAGTAGGGGCACGTTTTCAAGATCCAGAAATAGCCGCTGGTCTTTCGGCTAACATTGCGTCAGGATTAGTATCGTGTAGCACAATTATGGGTCAATCAATTCGAGAAGACATTGCTATGATGTTTGGACAGTTTCATATTCAAAAGGCAGCACTTGGAGCAAAAGTCCTTAGACTTAACAAAGAAAAAGGATGGTTAATTCCACCACCTCTTCATCATAGCAAAGCAGAAGATTGTTAATCATAAGATGATTAAACATGAAAGAGTAGACGCTTTAGGGTTTACTCTTTTCTTGCTAATCTTTAAACTTTCTACAAATTGGACTCTCCTTCACTCTCTCTACAGTCACTATTTTTTGCCATTTCCATCGATTGCCTTTGTGCCAACATCATCAGCAATAGAAGATCAATTCCTTTAATATACCTAAAAATATCTTCCTCAGATTTAAAAGCTCCTATTACTATAGATTGTGTAAACATTGATAGCAAATAACCAGTGTTTTTTCTCTATTATAGTCCTTGCAAATGCAGCATCAAGACGGATTTTCCCCGTTCAAAGTTTCTCAAGGTTAGTCATACTATGAGGAATATCTATGCTCATATGACTGTTAATATGGAAGAAAAGGCCTTCCAACAGTTTTGCAAACTGATGAAAGGCCTTCTCCTATAGTTAATTTCAGACGTTGATATAACAAGGTTTTGAAACCCTGATTACATCATTCCGCCCATACCACCCATGCCGCCCATATCTGGCATTCCGCCGCCTGAGCCGCCTTCTTCTGGTTTGTCAGCAACGACTGCTTCAGTTGTTAGAAGCATTGCTGCAACAGAAGCTGCGTTTTGAAGTGCAGAGCGAGTTACTTTTGTTGGGTCAACGATTCCTTTTTCGATCATGTTTACCCATTCGTTTGTTGCTGCGTTGAAGCCTACGCCAATTTCTTCGTTTTTCAAGCGCTCAACGATAACGGATCCTTCAAGACCTGCGTTGTGAGCGATTTGACGAATTGGCTCTTCAAGAGAACGTAGAACGATGTTCACACCTGTTTGAACGTCACCATCAGCTTCGATTGAAGCGACTTTGTTGTATACATTCACAAGTGCTGTACCACCACCGGATACGATACCTTCTTCAACTGCTGCGCGAGTTGAGTTCAGTGCATCCTCGATGCGTAGTTTACGCTCTTTTAGTTCTGTTTCAGTTGCAGCACCAACTTTGATGACAGCGACGCCGCCAGCTAGTTTTGCAAGACGTTCTTGTAATTTTTCTTTATCGAATTCAGAAGTTGTTTCTTCTACTTGTGCACGGATTTGGTTCACACGTGCTGAGATTTGAGCAGAATCTCCTGAGCCCTCTACGATTGTTGTGTTTTCTTTTGTCACAACGACTTTAGAAGCGCGGCCAAGCTGACCGATTTCAGTTGATTTCAGGTCAAGTCCTAGGTCTTCTGTGATTAATTCTCCGCCAGTTAGAACAGAGATGTCTTCAAGCATTGCTTTACGACGATCACCGAATCCAGGTGCTTTTACTGCTACTGCGTTGAATGTACCACGAAGTTTGTTCACAACAAGAGTTGCAAGTGCTTCGCCTTCTACATCTTCAGCAATGAGCAATAATGGTTTGCCTTGTTGTACAACTTGCTCAAGTACAGGAAGGATTTCTTGAATGTTTGTAATTTTTTTATCAGTAATTAAGATGTAAGGATTTTCAAGAACCGCTTCCATCTTATCAGAATCCGTCACCATGTATGGTGAAGCATATCCGCGGTCAAATTGCATACCTTCAACCACTTCAAGCTCAGTTGTGAATCCTTTAGATTCTTCAATTGTGATGACACCATCGTTACCTACGCGTTCCATCGCTTCAGCGATTAGGCTGCCGACTTCTTCATCTGCTGCAGAAATAGCCGCAACTTGAGCAATTGATTCTTTGCCTTCGATTGGTTTAGAAATCTCGTGCAAGCCTTCAAGTGCTACTTTCACTGCTTCTTCGATCCCTTTACGAACGCCAACAGGGTTTGCACCAGCTGTTACGTTTTTAAGACCTTCACGGATCATCGCTTGAGCTAGAACTGTTGCAGTTGTTGTACCGTCACCAGCAACATCGTTTGTTTTGCTTGCAACTTCAGCCACAAGTTTTGCACCCATGTTTTCAAATGCATCTTCTAATTCGATTTCTTTTGCAATCGTTACACCATCATTTGTGATAAGTGGAGAACCGAATTTTTTCTCAAGAACCACGTTACGTCCTTTAGGTCCTAAAGTTACTTTTACAGCATCTGCAAGTGCATCTACACCACGTAACATTGCGCGACGTGCTTCTTCACTGAACTTAATATCTTTTGCCATAATAACGAAACCTCCTCAGTCTTTTTAAAAATGTATCTCAATGTTTTTTATGTGATTAACCAATAACAGCTAAAATGTCGCTCTCACGAAGGATTAAATATTCTTTTCCTTCATATTTCACTTCAGTGCCTGCATATTTTGAGAAGATAATGCGGTCGCCTGTGCTTACTTCTAACGCAACGCGCTCACCACTTTCAAGTACACGCCCTGAACCTGCTGCAACAATTTTACCTTCTTGCGGTTTTTCTTTTGCAGAATCCGGTAAAACAATACCGCTAGCGGTTTTTTCCTCAGATTCAACGAGTTCAATGATTACGCGATCGCCTAATGGCTTTAACATAAGAAACAACCTCCTCAATTTTTATATGTAGTCTTTTTTAGCACTCATCACCAGTGAGTGCTAACACATTTATTATAATAAAGAATGTCTTCTGCAATTTCAAGTAAAAACCTTTAAAAATTTTTACGCTTTCATGATCTTTTTCAATCTCAGATTCTTTCCTTTTTATCGAAAAAGAAGACTTGTGTTACAATAAATTTAGTTCTTTTAGTAAAGGGGTTTTCGTTACTTGAAAAAACAATATTGGTACATCATCTTAACGTATATATTGGTACAGGTATCTGCGTTTCCTTATTTTCTTATTATGAAATGGCTGGGATTCATTCAAACACCGATGACTCAAACAGAGCTTTCAAAATTATCAGGAACGTGGACAATCATCAGTTTCTGTATCGGGTTGATCATTATTCTGCTCATCCTTCGAACCGTCCCAAAAGCTTCACTGCGAAATGAAGCGCCTGCTTCAATCGGTTCTGCTATCGCATGGATCATTGGCGGTTTCTTTCTTTCTCTCTTTGCACAATCGATTGCAGGCGTGATTGAACAATATGCATTCGGCATTGGCCGTGAATCAGAAAATACGCAAAATATTTTATCTATTATGGATGCTTTTCCTTTTCTTGTTATCATTATTTCACTGATTGGACCAATACTTGAAGAAATCGTTTTCCGAAAAATCATTTTTGGTGTGATTTATGAAAGAACGAATTTTTTTATTGGAGCACTTGTGAGTTCAGTATTTTTCGCTGCTGCACACTCTGATTTTCCCCACTTCTTTCTCTATACCGCAATGGGCTTTACCTTTGCCTTTTTATATGCCAAAACAAAACGAATCATTGTTCCAATCGGCGCTCATATGTTGATGAACTCGCTCGTCATTCTTGTACAGATTGAGCCAGTAAGAAAAATGATTGAAGAACAATCTCAAACTATGCAAATGATTATTGGAGGCTTTTTCTCATGAGAAACCCAGTCGTATGGGGCATCATTTATTTTGCCGTAGGTGTCGCTTTCACCTATATGGCCATTCAGAACCCAGGTGACATGTGGTCATTTTACAGCATTTTGCTGATGGTGTTTGCGGCCTATAATATCAATATCGCGCTTAAAATGTTTGCCTTCTCTGTCAAACTCAAAAAACAGCAGCAAAAATAAATCAAAAACCATTTTCCGCGGTTGGAAAATGGTTTTTTTATGGAGGATGTATCTTTATGGAACATGAAAAACTTCGCATCTTCAATGATCAACATGAAACGATTGGAACTGCCGCTCGTTCAGATGTTCACGCCCAAGGTTTTTGGCATGAAACATTTCATTTCTGGCTTCTTAAAAAAGAGCATAGCACCGTGTATCTTTATTTTCAGCTTAGAAGTCCCGCAAAAAAGGATTTTCCTTCTCTGTTTGATATCACCGCAGCGGGCCATCTTCTCGCAAATGAACAGCCTTCTGATGGCTTAAGAGAGATAGAAGAAGAGCTTGGTCTTTCCATCCCTTTTGAGGACCTCACCTTTGCAGGTATCATAAAGGATGAAATCCATATGCCTTCGTTCATTGACCGTGAGTTCTGCCATGTGTACCTTTATATGAATGAAGAAGAGCACATGGAAGTTCATCTACAGAAAGAAGAAGTCGCTGGTCTGTACAGAGCCAAGCTGCTTGATGCACAGCAGCTGTTAACTGGAACATGTAAAAGAATTCGAATCGAGGGCTTTAAAGTTGATGCAAACGAAGAACGACGTGAGGAAAGCATCGAAGTGGGTGTTCATGATTTTGTCCCGCATGAGCCCGCCTATTATGAGCACCTCTTTCACGCGATCAATCAATTTCTTTCACAATAGAAAAAGCATCGTGATCCCTCATTGGATCATGATGCTTTTTTATGAAACATAATGTTTTTCTTTCTCCTCTGTTTGCTGCATTTTGCGGTAGGTCACTCTTGAAATGATAATGCTCACTTCATATAAAACGAGCATTGGCAAGGTGACCATGAGGTGAGAAACAAGCTCTGGCGGTGTAATGAGTGCGGCAATGACAAGGAGGACAAAATAGGCATACTTCCGTATTTTTGATAAAAACATCGGTGTGATGATGCCAAGTCTTGTAAGAAACATCAACACGACGGGCATCTGAAACAAAAAGCCAAATGGAAGTGTTAACTGCATCAGAAATGTAAAATACTCATGAATCCCAATGACTTGCTCTACATTTAAATCATTCGACATTCGCGTCATAAAGTCGACGACAAACGGAAACAAAATAAAATAAGAGAAGGCCACACCGCTCAAAAATAAAAGCAGTGCAATCGGAATGTAAGCAAGTGTCACCTTTCTTTCTTTTTCATATAGGCCAGGACTCACAAACGCCCACAGCTGATATAAAATAACGGGACACGTCAAAACCAAAGCAATGACAAATGCGAACTGCATAAACACGTACAGTGGATCTGTAAGCTTAAATGCGTTCAGCGTGAGTGTTGCCGCTTCATCGGTATTTTGTAAATACACAATGACCGGCTTAGCGAGAAAAAAACCAGCCACCATAAAGGCGACAAAAAACATCGCAATGGTTACTAAACGTTTTCGCAGTTCCACAATATGCTCCATAAGCGGCATATCTTTGACATTCATGAAGCTCATCCTATTCTACTGATCTTCTTTTTTCTTTTTTTCTTCCTGATCATCAGCTAAGCCTTTTGTGGCATTTTTGAATTCACGTAATGTATCTCCTGCTGCTCTTCCTAATTCAGGAAGCTTTTTCGGCCCAAAAATAATGAGCGCTACAATCGCAATCAGAATCAAACTCCCAGGACCGATCGGACCCATTTGCTCCACCCCCTTTACCCCTTTTCGTCAGTCCTCCTGTGTAACAGAGTAATGCTTTAAGAAATACACAAGAGACTGAAGTTCAACCGCCAAATCTATATGATGAATTCGAATGTGTTCCGGCACATTCAATCGAGCCGGCGTAAAGTTAAGGATTCCTTTGATGCCAAGGGCAATCAAACGATCTGTAATGGATTGAGCTGCTACGGCAGGTACTGTCAAAATCGCAACAGGGATATCTCCTACCTCTTGAACATGCTCTTCAAGCTTATCCAAATCATAGACAGGCACGCCGCCTATCTCACTTCCTATTTTACTCTCATTGACGTCAAAAGCCATTGAAATTTTTGTATTATTATTTTTTATGAAATTATAGTGTAAAAAGGCAGTTCCTAAATTCCCGACACCGATGAGCATGACATTGGTCATTTCATCTTGGTCAAGGGTCTTTCTGAAGAAGGTCAAGAGATAATCGACATTATAGCCATACCCTTTCTTCCCAAGTGCACCAAAGTACGAAAAATCTCGGCGAATGGTAGCAGAATCCACTTTGACTGCATCACTAAGCTCTGCTGATGACACCCTTTGTTTTCCTGATGCATGCAGATTTTTTAAAAAACGGTAATATAGCGGCAAACGTTTGGCTGTCGCTTGTGGAATTTTTGACTGATCTATATTCATATAAGGTCCTCCAACTTAAATATCAGATGCTCTGTGAAAATCACCGTTTTTCCCGCCTGTCTTTTCAATTAGATAGGTAGGACCGATGATCATGCCTTTATCAATCGCTTTGCACATGTCGTAAACGGTCAGTGCACATACTGAAGCAGAAGTGAGCGCTTCCATCTCCACACCCGTACTTCCTTTTGTTTTTACCTGTACTTGTATGTTCAGGATGTGCGCATTTCCGTCTTCCTCCCAATTAAAGGAGATATCCACGCCTTTTAGTGCAAGCGGATGACACATTGGAATGATGGTAGATGTTTGCTTTGCTGCCATGATGCCAGCAACCTGTGCAACAGACAGCACATCTCCTTTTCCAATTTCACGCTGCTCTATTTTATGAAACACTTCTTTTATCATACGAACACTTGAAACAGCAACGGCGGTTCTCACTGTAGACGATTTGTCACTAATGTCGACCATCTTTGCTCTTCCCTGTTCGTTAAAGTGGCTAAATTGACTCATCTTTCAACGCTCCCTCACTCAAATGATACACTATTTTTTCCTATCTGTCTTTCATTTGAATATGGCGATTGTATGTAACATTTGCCGGTTTACTGCTGATAAGCTACACTTAACATATTATAGCAGAGGTGAAGTTACATGATGATTCTACAAGTGAATCAGCTGTCCAAATCGTTTGGCGCTGATACCGTTTTAACGAATATAAAATTGGAAGTCAAAGCAAGGGATCGCATTGCCATTGTAGGTCGTAACGGCGCAGGCAAATCCACGCTTTTGAAAATCATTGCCGGTCAAATGTCTTACGAGCAAGGTGAGATCATCAAACCAAAAGACCTATCGATCGGCTATTTAGCACAGCATACCGATGTAACGTCTACACGTACGTTAAAAGACGAATTATTATCGGTTTTTGATCATTTAAAAGAGATGGAACAAGAGATGAGAACCATTGAGGAGAAAATGGCTTCCTCCACAGGTTCTGAGCTGGATGCCCTGATGAAAACCTATGACAGGCTGCAGCAGGAATTTAAAGATCAAGGCGGCTATCAATATGAAGCAGATGTCCGCTCCATTCTGCATGGACTCGGCTTTAGTCATTTCGAAGATGAGACAACCGTCCAATCCTTAAGCGGCGGCCAGAAAACCCGTCTAGCGCTTGGAAAGCTCTTATTAATGAAACCAGAACTCTTAATTCTGGATGAGCCGACCAACCATTTAGATATTGATACCTTATCATGGCTGGAGCAGTATTTGCAAAATTATACAGGTGCCATTCTCATCGTGTCCCATGACCGCTATTTCTTAGACAAAGTCGTAAACCATGTCTATGAAGTCTCAAGAACTTCGATGAAAAAATTTGCAGGGAACTATAGTAAGTATCTTGAGCTGAAAGCAGAGCAGCTCGAGCGGGATATGAAACTATACGAAAAGCAGCAAGAAGAGATCTCAAAGCTTCAGGATTTCGTGGATCGCAACCTGGCAAGAGCTTCAACTACAAAGCGCGCACAAAGCAGGCGCAAGCAGCTCGAACGAATGGATCGTTTAGATAAGCCTTTAGGTGACGAAAAATCCGCAAACTTTCATTTTGATATTACGAGACAAAGCGGCAATGATGTGCTGAAGGTGCATGATCTCGATATTCGTTATGATGAAAAAACACCGCTCCTATCCTCTCTTTCTTTTCAGATTAAACGCGAGGATAGTGTGGCACTCATTGGTCCTAACGGGATCGGGAAATCAACCCTTTTAAAAACGTTAACAAACACATTAACACCAGTAAAAGGCGACATCACTTTTGGATCTCATGTCACGATCGGCTACTATGACCAAGAGCAAGCCAAACTGACATCCTCGAAAAAAGTGCTCAATGAGCTTTGGGATGACTATCCTCATATGAATGAAAAAGAAATTCGGACATGTTTAGGAAACTTCCTTTTTTCCGGTGATGACGTTTTAAAGCCTGTCCATGCATTAAGCGGCGGAGAAAAAGCACGCCTTGCACTGGCAAAGCTGATGCTCCAAAAAGCCAATTTCCTTATTCTCGATGAGCCTACAAACCATCTGGACTTAGATAGTAAGGAAATTTTAGAGAATGCACTAATCGACTATCCAGGAACCATCTTATTTGTCTCGCATGATCGTTATTTTATCAATCGTCTCGCCACGAAAGTATTTGAGCTTTCGCCTACAGAAACAAGAGAATATCTCGGTGATTATGACTACTATCTTGAAAAGAAAAATGAACAATTAGAGCTGGAGGCACTTCAAGAAAATGAACCGCTTAAAATACAAGCTGCACAGCCAGCAGAAAAGGCAAAGCTTTCTTATGCGGAAGAAAAAGAGCTGAAAAAGAAAGAAAGACAAAAGCAGCGCAGAATCGAAGAAATTGAAGAACGCATTGCTGTCGTCGAAGACAAGCTCGGTGAAAATGAACAGCTGCTATGTGATCCTGATATTTTTCAAGATCACGAGAAGGTCCAATACATTCAAACAGAAAATGATACGCTCAATCAAGAGCTGGAATCACTTTTTGCGGAGTGGGAAGAGCTGTCAGAAGCTTAAAGAGTGCCCTAAGGGTACTCTTTTTTCTTTCAATGAAAATTTATTATCCACAACGATACCCACAATAACTTCTTGATTATTCTTAAATACTTTGGACTTATCCACTTTATCCACAGAGTTTTAATCACATATCCACAAAAAAGATCATATTTATACACACCCTCTTCATTTTAAAACAAAATTTTCTAACAATTGTGGATATATAACGTTTACATGTGAATAAATCGCTTTCATAAAAAATAAAAACCCCTGTAATCCACAGGAGTTTTCATTCATATGAGACTAGCGGCAGCCCTGGCTGGCCATTCATCGCCATATCGCCTCTGATTCCTTTTTCAAATGCAACGGTTCCAGCGGCAGCAATCATGGCTGCATTGTCTGTGCAAAGAGATAATGGCGGAATAATGACCTTCACGTCTGGCAGCTTCGTAAATGCTGAGGTTAAAGCTTCTCTTAGTCCTTTATTGGCAGCGACTCCTCCAGCTAGAACAACCTGCTTCACACCATAGGCTTCTGCTGCTTTCAATGTTTTCCCAACAAGTACTTCAATGACGCTTGCTTGAAAACTTGCGGCCAAATTCTCTGGGGCAATCGTTTCACCCTTTTGTGACGCATTGTGTAAGGTGTTGATCACAGCTGATTTTAAACCACTGAAGCTAAAGTGATAGGACCCTTCTTCAAGCCATGCACGGGGAAGCTTAATTGTCGGCTCCCCTTCATGCGCTAACCGATCAATGTGAGGTCCGCCTGGGTACGGTAGACCCATCGTCCGGGCCACTTTATCGTACGCTTCTCCAGCTGCATCATCTAAAGTTTCTCCGATGACCTCAAAAGATCCGTGCTCCTTCATTAAAACAACCTCAGTATGTCCGCCGGAGACAACAAGAGCTAAACATGGGAACTCCAATTCATCAACAAGCTGGTTTGCATAAATATGCCCTGCAATATGATGAACACCAACAAGAGGAATTTGATGGGCAAAGCTCAGTGCCTTTGCTGCATTGACACCAATCAACAAGGCACCCACGAGGCCAGGTCCTTCTGTGACAGCAATCGCATCTAAATCCTTAAAACTCATACCCGCCTGTGCCATCACTTCTTCTAATACGATGGTGACTTGCTCCACGTGATGCCTTGAAGCAATTTCGGGTACAACTCCGCCAAATCGTTTATGACTGTCTATTTGCGAGGCCACCACATTCGCCACGATTTCCTTTCCATTTTTGACAATGGACGCAGCTGTTTCATCGCAGCTTGTTTCTATACCTAATATGAATCGATCTGTTTGTTCACTCATTTATATTCACCCACATGACTAATGCATCTTCTCCATTATCCGTATAATAATTCTTTCGAATAGAAGCTGGTCTGAAACCGAGCTTTTCATAGAGGGATTGTGCTGGTGTATTCGAAACCCGCACCTCTAAAGAAAGATGATCTGTCTTTTTTTCTTTGCAAAATTCCATGACATATCGAAGCAATGCTTCCCCGTAGCCTTTTCCTCTATGCTCAGGGAGAATCGCAATGTTCGTAATTTGTGCATCGTCCATGACAATCCAGACCCCGCAATACCCAACAGGCTGCTTATCTTCTTCAATGAGGAAATAATGGCTGTATTGGTTATGAAGAATCTCATACACAAACGATTCCTTTTTCCAAGGGGCTGTAAACGAATGCACTTCAATCGTATACACCTCTGGAATGTCCGCTACTGTCATTTGTCGTATCTCTGCTATGTGAAGATTATTTTTGTCCTTCAAGCCATTTCACTTCCGCTTCTGCCAAACGAATATAGTTAGGAACAAGCTGATGGACATCTTCAGCAGGACGATCTGCGCCTAAAAATGCAAGCACTGCAGGCCTTGGGTTATGAAATGTTCCCTCTGCCAGTACAGCCGTTTCTCCTAAAATGGAGCGAATGCTCTCTTCATGAAGGTGCACATCTTGTCCAAGAAATAGAACAGGCTTTCCTGTCTGCTTCAGTTCATGAAGCCAATCCGTGAGCAGGATATTTTGATCTGGTTCGACCTCTTTGATCTTACCTTTTTCAAACGTATAGAGTCCGGTATAAACTTGTCCTCTTCTCGCATCAAATAGAGGTGAGATATATCCATCAAAATATTGGCCATTTGCCGCAAGTGTTTCTAAACTAGAAACAGCCGATATCGGAATAGACAGCGTCCACGCAAGTGTTTTTGCGATGGTAACACCGATTCTGACGCCAGTGTAAGAACCAGGTCCTTTTGCCACAACGATTTTACTTAGTTCGCTTGGTGATACACCACATTCTTTCATCAATGCTTCAACAGTAGGCATCGCTCGGACGGAATGGTTCTTTTTTAAATACGTAATGCTCTCGCCAATCACAGTGAAGTCTCTTACAAGAGCAATTCCTAGTGTATGGTTTGATGTATCAATGGCCAGTATGGTCAAATTTTTTCATCTCCTTACAAAGGGTCTCATAACGCTCCCCTTTTGCATCAAACGTGAGATGCCGTTCTTCTTCACGTTCTGTTCTCAGCATTTCAATTTTTAAATAGGAAGAAGGCAATTGAGGCTCAATAAGATGTGCCCATTCAACCAAGCATACACCTTCACCCTCAAAATATTCTTCGAGGCCGATCTCTTCTTCTGCATCTTCCATGCGGTACACGTCCATATGATATAGTGGCAGTCTGCCATCGGTATATTCTTTAATAATTGTAAAGGTGGGGCTGTTGACGATACGGGTAATTCCTAAGCCTTCCGCAAAACCTTTTGAAAAAGTGGTTTTACCTGCACCTAAATCTCCTTCTAATGTCAATACATCGCCTGGCATCACAAGTTTGGCCAATGCAGCGGCAATTCGTTTCGTCTCATCCGCACCTTTTGTCGTCCATGTTAATTTCACCGTTGATGTCACCTCATTTCTTAAAATGATTATATCCTTTTTTCATTAACATTGTTTGTTGATCATTGTTTTTTAACATAACACTGGCTGCTTGATTATCTTTGACTTGTCCAATACGTGTGATCTGAATGCCTTCTTTTTGACATTGCGATTCAAAGCTTTCCCAATCACATTCTGGTATCGTACCAGTTAACACAAAATCTTCTCCG
This sequence comes from Bacillus sp. I-2, assembly GCF_001974945.1. NCBI lineage: Bacteria > Bacillati > Bacillota > Bacilli > Caryophanales > Bacillaceae > Bacillus > Bacillus sp. I-2. The sequence goes on from NZ_LZRW01000047.1 coordinate 130,090, forward strand.
CCAAACAACACCCATTCAAGCCAGTCTTTGCGCAGCACCTGTAAATCTGGATGAATTGGAAGCTTATCAGCTTCTATCTCGATCATCACACAGCTCGCTTCGGCTATTTCATTTAACTCACTCGCTAATCCATCACTCACATCATTCAAGGTGACCCGCTGGAAACTTGAACAAATGTGTCCAGCAGCAATATGAGGCAGAGGCATTTTATGACGCTTAAGAAAAAAATCAGCATCGATCTTCTTAGTTGGAGCTGCTTCGTTCATTAAGATTGATAACCCAGCAGCTGATGAACCGAGTTCACCTGTGACAAAGACAACGTCTCCAGTCTGAGCACTGTGACGATAACAAGCTTTTCCCTTTGAAACCTCACCAATCACCGTCACGGTAATGACAAAGTCACTGCGGGTGGCCACTGTATCTCCACCAATCAAATCCATATGATAGGAGTCAGCCAACGCTTTCATTCCCTCGTAAAGTTCCGTGACGATTGTCTCATCACCATGGGGCGGGATCGCAATTGAAACAAGATAATACTTTGGGGTCCCTCCCATTGCAGCGATGTCACTAACATTGACTGCCAGTGCTTTAAAGCCAACTTCAAAAGGTGTGGAAAAGTCAAAACGAAAATGAACATGCTCCACCATTGTATCAACACAAACGACCTCTTCACAATGTGAATGAGGTTGATAAACACTTGCATCATCACCGATGCCCATGATCAAAGAGCGCTGATATGTATCTTTTGGTGTGATTCGGCGAATAAGATCAAATTCATCCATAAAAAGACAGCCCCTTCTTGCAATCAATTGGTTAAGTAGACATGAGGTCAAACACAGTTAGTATTAGTGTAGCGAATATAAGTCTCAGTTCCAACTAAAAATGATATAAAGAAAGCCTGGTGTGAAAAAACCAGGCTGAGTTGAAGTAATCTATCTATTCTTTCTTATAGTGTAGCCAAACACAAAACATTTCATTGCAACTTGGGCACTTGTAGAAAGAAAAAGACATAAAAAAAAACGAAACTATACGTTTTCGTTTACAAGTCATAAAAATGGCGGTCCGGACGGGACTCGAACCCGCGACCTCCTGCGTGACAGGCAGGCATTCTAACCAACTGAACTACCGGACCATTTTGGTTGCGGGGGCAGGATTTGAACCTGCGACCTTCGGGTTATGAGCCCGACGAGCTACCGAACTGCTCCACCCCGCGATGATATAAAGATAACAAGCTTGGCGGCGTCCTACTCTCACAGGGGGAAACCCCCAACTACCATCGGCGCTGAAGAGCTTAACTTCCGTGTTCGGTATGGGAACGGGTGTGACCTCTTCGCTATCGCCACCAAACCTGATGGAGAGAATGTTCTCTCAAAACTAGATAACAATGTTCATGCTTCACATTAGAATATAGGTTAAGTCCTCGATCTATTAGTATCTGTCAGCTCCACGTGTCACCACGCTTCCACCTCAGACCTATCAACCTGAT